>JAEYOV010000003.1 GCA_023411395.1 Bacillota bacterium | reverse complement strand
GGGGCGGGGGGGGGGCCAAAAAAAACCCCCCCCCCCCCCGCAGGGTGTCGACAAAGTGGCATGCGCCACTTTGTCGAGGTTTTTCCCTCGCTGCGCTGCAAAAACCTGCGGTTTTTGCGGCCGTTTGCTCGGGCAAGGTAGGAATTTCTTTGAAATTCCTTCCGAAATCACCGCACATGTCGCTGATTTCGGATACCCAATCGGAGGACATCGGCCCTCCGATGCCTCCCGGGGGATATAGTATCGTGCCTACTCCTCGGCAAACCTGTAGCCCACGCCGATTTCGGTGAGGATGAAGCGGGGGTGGAGGGTATCCCTTTCAATTTTGCGGCGGAGGTTGGCCATGAAGACGCGGACGGCCTTGGGGTCGCCGGTTTCGCCGTAGCCCCAGATTTCCTTGATGATGTAGTTATGGGTGAGCACCTTGCCCTTGTTGGCGATAAGCAGTTGCAAAAGGCGGTATTCCATGGGCGTGAGGTGGACCTCCGCGCCGTCCACGGTGACGCGGCGCTTTTCCTGGTCCACGGTGAGGGGGCCGAAGGTGAACACCGCGCCCGGGGCCGGCTTGAGCGCCCTGCGCCTGATCACGCGGATGCGGGCCATCATTTCGCCCATGTGGAAGGGCTTGACGATGTAATCGTCCGCGCCGCTGTCCAGGGCGTCGATCTTCTCCTGCTCCTGGCCCCGCGCGGAGACTACCAGGATGGGCACCTGGGAAAAGGAGCGGATGGTTTTGATCACGGTGAGGCCATCCATGTCCGGCAGGCCCAGGTCCAGGAGGATGAGGCCGGGATGATTGGCATAGCAAAGGGCCAGCCCTTCCTGCGCGGTGGAGGCGGTGACGGCGTGGTACTGCTCCTTTTTCAGCGACAGCGCCATGAAATTGGCGATGTAGCGGTCATCCTCGATGATGAGGATCGTCCATTCCTGGTCCATGATCATCATTCCCTTTTTTCAAAACGAAATAACAAGAGAGGTTTCGCGTCTCTGGACGCGACCAGGGCTTTCCGGTCGCCCTGGACCTTCGGATGCCATCTTGCCGCGTCAATCAAACTATGATGATGGCGTGATTATTCCCCCCTGGGCAGGGTGAAGGTAAAGCATGCCCCGCCCCCTAATCGGTTTTCGGCCTTGATGGCGCCAGAGTGGGCGGTGACCACAGCCTGGCAGATGGCAAGGCCCAGGCCCAGGCCGCGCCTGCCGTCCGACACCCGGCCGGTTTTTTGCACAAAGCCGTCAAACAGCGTATCCAAAATCGAGGGATCGATGCCGGGGCCGTCGTCGCACACCTCAAACACCACCTCTTTTTCCATGGGGGTCACGGTGAGGGAAACGGCGCATGAGGGGGGCGTGTGGCGCACGGCGTTGTCAAGAAGGTTGATGATGACCTGGGCGATGAGCTTGATATCCATGGGCGCGGTGACCACGTCCTCCGGCAGCTTCACGGTAAGCTGCCTGCCCTGCATGAGGGGGGTGACGTGCTTGACGGCTTCGTTCACCACGTCGTCCACCACCTCCTCCTCCCGGCGCATAAAGAGGCGGCTTTCCTGAATCTGCGTCATGCTGAGTATGTTTTCCACAAGGTCGGTCAGCCAGGTTACCTCTTCGTTGATATCCCTGGCCAGCTTTGTTTTTTCCGAATCGGTCAGTGACTGCATGTTTTCGCTTAATAGCCCGCTGGCCCCCGCCAGCACGGTCAAAGGGCTTCTAAGATCGTGGGCCACGGCGCGCAGAAGCGTGCTGCGCAGCCGCTCCCGTTCCATGGCCAGGCGGATCTTCTCCTGCTCGATGGAAAAGGCATCCCTGTCCAGGGCGGTGGCCATCTGTGCCGCCACGGCCTTTAAGAGCAGCTCCTGCTGGAAGGTGGGGGGATGGGCGCAATGGGCATCAAGAACGCCCAGTGTTTTTTGCGCGCCGGTGATGGGCACGGTATGGAAAGCGCCCGCCGGGGCGGCGGCCTGCGGGTAAACCGCGCCGGACGACAGGGTGACGGCGCAGTCAAGGCCGGCGTGGTCCTTCAGGTAGCGTATGCCCTGCAGGACGATGGCCCGCTCCCCCGTGACCTGCGAAAAGCCTTCCGTAATCTTTTGCAAAAGCTGGGCGGTGCGGGCGTTCCCCTCGGAGATCTCCCGCTGTCGGTTCAGCCTGGATGTGATGGTGCCGCAAAGGATGGATGTGATGAAGAAGGCGATGAGCAGCGTGACATCGCTGGAGCTGGAAATCAAAAAGGTGTGCAGCGGCTGGGTGAACAGGTAATTGAACAGGAATACGTGGATCATGGAGGAGGCGAGCCCGTACCAATAGCCGGGCGTAACGATGGTGATCAGCACCGTGCCCAGCAGAAAGATCATGACGATGCTTTCCTTGTTCAGCCCCATCCGGGAAGCCAGCAGCGAAAAGCCCAGCGCGGCGAAAAGGATGGCAGCGCTTTTTAGCGAGAAAGATACATGGGGCGGGATTCTTTTAAAACGCGCCATAGGCCGGCCTCCTTTCCCATGACTATACCACAGTTTCGGCGGGTTGTTAAGCGGGAAGGAGCTTTGGGGCAGGGCTTTATTGCACTGCAGGCGAAAAAACCGCATACGGTGGGAGTAAATTGGGTTTTTCGCTACGTTTCCATCAAATACGGGCCTTTTCATTCCGTAAGACTGTGCTATAATAAGCTGGTATCTTTTTTGGATATAGAAACGGAGGCACTCCGTATGCGTATCATGGTGGTGGGCGATGGCAAAGTGGGCCATACCCTGGCGGAAAGCCTGGCCAGGGAGGGGCACGATGTAACCATCGTTGACCGCAGCGACAACGTGCTGCAAAAAAGCATGGACACGCTGGACGTGATGTGTGTCAAAGGCAACGGCGCCAACATACACACGCTGATGGAAGCGGATGTGGGCCGGGCGGACATTGTGATCGCCGCCACGGCCACGGACGAAATCAACATGCTTTGCTGCCTTTCGGCCAAGCACCTGGGGGCCAAATATACCATCGCCCGCATCCGGGACCCTGAATACAACGAAAGCCTGCTTTTGATGCAGGGGGTGCTGGGCATTGACCTGGCCATCAACCCGGAGCGGAACACGGCCCTGGAGATCAGCCGGCTTTTGCGCTATCCCTTTGCCGACAACATTGAAAGCTTTGCCAGGGGCCGGGTGGAGATGGTGGAATTCCGCGCCCAGGAAGGCGACGCTGTGGTGGGCTGCCCGATCAAGGATATGCCCCGCAAGCTGCGCAGCATGCCCCAGGTGCTCTATTGCGCCGTGGAGCGAGGCGGCGAGGTGCTGATCCCCAATGGCGACTTTGTCATCAAGCCCGGCGACGAGGTGTACGTGGCCTCCGATTTGGTGACCATCACCGCGTTTTTCAAATACCTGGGCAAGAACACGCTTTCGGTCAAAAATGTGATGATGCTGGGCGGCGGGCGCATCAGCTATTACCTGGCGAAAATGCTCATTCCCATGGGCATGCAGGTGACGATCATTGAAATCAAGCCGGAAAAGGCGCGCCTTCTCAGCGAGCTTCTGCCGGGGGCGACCATCGTCTGCGGCGACGGCACCGACCAGGACCTGCTGACGCAGGAGGGCCTGTTCCAGATGGACGCATTTGTGGCGCTGTGCGACCGGGACGAGGAAAACCTGATGGCCGGGCTGTACGCCGTGACCCATGGCGTAGGCAAGGTGATTGTGAAAAACAACCGTGTGAATTATACCGACATCATCAAGACGATGGGGCTTGGATCCATCGTCAGCCCTAAGCTCATCACATGCAACACCATCCTGCGCTATGTAAGGGCCAGGGCCAGCGGCCAGGGCACGGCGGTGGAAAAGGTTTTCCGTATCATGGACGGCAAGGCCGAGGCGCTGGAGTTTATCGCCGAGCCCGGCGCGCCTTATGTGAATGTGCCCATCCGGCTGCTCACCATAAGGGACAACGCCCTTGTGGCGGTGATCTTCCGGGAAGGCAAGGTGATTGTGCCCTTTGGCAACGATCATATCGAGGGCGGCGACAGCGTTGTTGTCGTAGCCAAGGAGAACGGCGTCAGCAGCCTTGATGAGGTGCTCAGTTATCAGGAGGCCCAAGTATGAACAGGCGCCTGCTGATGAACGTACTGGGCAAGATACTGCTCATTGAGGCCGGGGCCATGGCCTTGAGCCTGGCCGTTTCCCTGTATTACAGGGACGGGGATACCCCGGCCTTTGTGAAGACGATCCTGCTGCTTTTGCTTTTCGGGCTGCCCATGTGGCGCCTGTCCAAGCCCATAAACAGGGACATGCGCGCCAGGGAAGGCTTTGTGGCGGTGGGCTCAGCCTGGGTGCTTCTGGGCTTTTTCGGCAGCCTGCCCTTTGTGTTTTCAGGCCTCATCCCCGATCCGGTCGACGCGGTCTTTGAATGTGTCAGCGGCTTTACCACCACCGGCGCTTCGGTTTTGAACGATTTCCCCAAAGATTCGCACCGGGGCGTTTTCTTCTGGCGCAGCTTCACCCACTGGATCGGCGGGATGGGCGTGCTGGTGCTTACATTGGCCATACTGCCCACCATGTCGGGCAGGACAGCGCACCTGGCGCGGGCCGAAAGCCCGGGCCCGAGCCTTGCCAGGCTGGTACCCAAAATGGGCAATACGGCCAAGCTGCTGTACCTGATCTATACGGTTCTCACCCTTGCGCTGACGGGGCTTTTGATGCTTGCCGGCATGGACCTGTACGACGCGGTGATACACGCCTTCGGCACCGCCGGCACCGGCGGGTTCAGCAATTACGGCGCCAGCGTGGGTGCATTTTCAAGCCCCCTCATCGACGGCATCATCACCGTGTTCATGCTGGTTTTCGGCGTGAACTTCGCTCTGTACTACAAGCTGATCCGCGGTTCGCTGAAGGAAGCGGTCAAAAGCGAGGAGCTGCGGGTATACCTGATCATAGCGGTATCGGCGATCCTGCTGATAACGGTCAACCTGATGCCCGTATACGGCAACTTTTTTCAGGCGCTGCGCTACGGCGGCTTTCATGCCGCCAGCATCATGAGCACCACGGGGTATGTGACGGCGGATTTCAACCTGTGGCCGCAGTTCAGCCGGGTCATGCTGGTACTTTTGATGTTCGTTGGCGCCAGCGCCGGGTCTACGGGCGGCGGTATCAAGGTGGCTCGCGCCATATTGCTGGGCAAGCTGGGCCTGAGGCAGATACGCCAGACATTTCAGCCCCGGAAGGTGAAAGTGGTGCGCCTGGAGGGCAAGGCCGTGGAGGAGGACATGCTGGGCCAGGTTGCCGTGTTCTTCTTTGCCTATGTGCTGCTGCTGCTGCTGGGGACGCTGGTGATTTCCCTGGACAACAAGTATGACCTGGAGACCAACTTTACCGCCGTATTGAGCTGCATTTCCAACATAGGCCCCGGCCTTGGCGCGGTCGGCCCGGTGGGCAATTTTTCGGGATACGGCAGTTTTTCGAAAATCGTGCTGTCTTTGATCATGCTGGCGGGGCGGCTGGAGCTGTTCCCTATCTTCGTATTGTTCCACCCGGCGGTGTGGAAGCGGCAGTAGCGTACCCGCACCCTGTTTTCAGGGCAGAAAAGTTTTCTAAAGAGAAGTCCGGGGAGGGCTTCTTTTTTATAAGAAACCCTCCCCGGAAATGGATCTGTTATTCTGTTTCCGTTTGCGTTACGTTTTGCTCAGCAGCTTGACCACGTCTTTTTTGCCGCCGGCGACGACAAGGTGGTCGCCTTCGGAAAAGACATAGTTGGCGTCAGGCGCCTGGGAAAAGCCGCTGCGGCCCTTGATGGCGATGATGCCAACCCTGTATTCGGTGCGGACGGCCACCTCGCGGATGCTTTTGCCCAGCCAGCTTCGAAGGGGCGATACCTCGGCGATGCAATAATCCTCGGCCCACTCGATGTAATCGAAGGCATGGCCTGCGCTGTGCTTGATGGCGGTGCGGTGGGCCACTTCCTTTTCGGGGTAAATCACCTCATCCGCGCCGTTGCGCAGAAGGAACTTGGCGTGAATGTCCCTGTCTGCCTTGGCAATGACCCGTTCCGCGCCCATTTCCTTCAAAAGGGAGGTGATCTCCAGGGACGACTGGAAGTGGCTGCCGATGCACACGAAGCAGATATCGAAGTTCCTGACGCCCAGGGTTTGAAGCACCCGCTCGTCGGTGCAGTCGCCGATCTGGGCGGAGGTGGCGATGGGCGCCAGGGCGTTCACACGGTTTTCGTCTATATCCACCACCATGACTTCGTCGCGCAGCTCCGCGAACTTCGTGGCCAAATGCCTGCCGAACCGCCCAAGGCCAATCACCAGAATGGATTTCATGATTCCTTCTCCTTATCCTACGATCAATTTATCTACGGGTTTTTTGGTGTTCAAGCCGTTTTGCTGATGGGTAATGGCCATCAGTACGGACAGGCTTCCCACCCGGCCCAGGAACACAAGCAGCGATACGATGATCCGCGATGCTGGGTTCAGCGACGGCGTGATGCCCGTGGTCAGCCCCACGGTGCTGATGGCCGACACCACCTCAAAGGCCATGTCCTCCATCAAAACAGGATGCATGGAAACCAACACCAGCGTGGCCAGGAAGGCGGCCATCAGGTAGACGGTGGTGATGATGAAGGCCTTGCGAAGCCCGCCCGGCTCCAGCCGCCGGCCCATGATGTTTACATCCTCCCGGCCCCTGATGTAGGCGAAGGCCGACAGGAGCAGCATCAGGAAGGTGGTGGTTTTGATGCCGCCGGCGGTGGAGCCGGGGCTGCCGCCAATGATCATCAAAAACATGGTCAGCAGCTTGCCGCCGCCCGTGAGCGCGCCGGTGTCCACCGTGTTGAAGCCCGCGGTGCGCGGCGTGATGGAGTGGAAGAGGCTGGCCATGATTTTCGTGCCGGTGGGCAGCCCGGACAGTGTATTCTCCCGTTCCAGAAGCAGGAACAGCCCCGCGCCCAAAAGGATGAGCACGGCGGTGAACATCAGTACGGCCCTGGCGTGCAGGCTCATGCGGGAAAAGCGGAGCCGCTTTTGATACAAATCTTCCCATACCACAAAGCCCAGGCCGCCGATGATGATCAGGGACATGACCGTGACGTTCACCAGCACATCGCCCTGGTAGTGCGTAAGGGAGGAGTAGGGGCCGAAACGGCCCATCAGGTCAAAGCCCGCGTTGCAAAACGCCGATACGGAATGGAAGATGCCGTAATAAATGCCCGGTATCCAGCCAAGCTGCGGAATAAAGCGTATGGACAGCACAATGGCGCCGGTGATCTCCAGTACGGCGGTGCCGATGAGCACGTGCTTCAAAATGCGCACGATGCCGCCCACCTGCAAGGTGCCGATGGATTCCTTCATCAGCCCGCGCTCCATCAGCCCGATCCTGCGGCCCATGAACATGGAAAACATGGTGGCCACCGTCATGAAGCCCAGGCCGCCCACCTGGATCATCATCAGGATCACCGTCTGCCCGAACAGGGAGAACTGGGTGTAGGTGTCATACATCACCAGCCCCGTGACGCAGGTGGCGGAGGAGGCGGTAAAAATGGCGTCGATCCAGGGGATGGACACGCGGCTGCGGGAGGCGATGGGCAGGCGCAAAAGCGTTGCGCCCAGGAGGATTACCGTCAAAAAGCCCAGCGCCAGCACCTGGCTTTCGTTGATTTTCCGCCTGTCAAGCACGCGGATGGACATGATTCAACAACTCCATAATTTCAGTATCCCCGCTGCCGGGGAGAATGTAATCGATGCCCGCTTCGCGGAACACCGGCAGGTATACCGTGTCACATAGCCTGGCGGCGGTTATAACGCCACGGCAGCGCTGCCTGGCGGCTGCGCATAAAAGCAGGTTATCCATGTCGCTCTTGGACAGCGCCATCAAAAAATGATAACCGCCCGCATCGGGCAGCGCGGGCGCGTCCACTTCATCATAGTTCAAGTGCGACTTTTTGAGCCACTCCCTGGCGGAAAAAATGTCTTCCTCCTGCCCGAAAAGAAGCGTTTTGGCATTTTTTGCGGGGGTAGTTTCCTCCGTTTGGCGCATAAGCATGCGGTCAAGGCCATCCATGCCCAGAAAGCCGAACACAAGCGCCCCTACAAAGAGCAGGATCACCACCCAGGCCGGCATGCCTTTCACCTCCGGGCTTCAGTATATCAGCCCGGACATTAACGCGGCGTTTAAAGTGAGGTGTTCCGTATAAAGAATATATTAAGACGCTTTTCAATGAAAAGCGACAAGTAGAAAGTATAGCGTTGAAAACCGATTTGTCAATAGAAGCGGTATGAATACCGCTTTTTTGGTGCTGTAAAAATGGGAGGGCTTGAAATTGGGCGAACGGCGGCCCGGGAATATGGATAGAAGACGAAAGTGTTCATTAAGCCTAGATTTGAAGTTTTTGGGGATGGGTACGGGAAGGGGAATTTTTTCAAAAATTCCCCTTCCCGCCAAGCCTCGCCATCCGTTTCCCCGTCCCCCCCTTGCGTCTTCCCTTTGCGTGTGGCATAATGGAAACAAATGTTTGCGTGAGGTGGCGCATGGAAGGGCCGAAGCGGGTACCGGTGCGGGAGCTTGTGGAATTTTCCATCCACGGGGAGGACATACTGCCCGCTACCGGGAAGTCGGATTTGCAGGCGGGGATGAAAGGGCACAAGGCCTGGCAGGGATTGCTTGGGGAAGGCTGGCAGGCGGAGGTGCCGGTGAGCCTTGCCGTATCGGCGGAGGGTATCGATTTTTTGATCGCCGGGCGGATGGACGCGTATTTCGACGCGGATGTGCCCGTTATAGAGGAACTGAAGCTGTCTTCTTACCCGCGGCCGCCGGAGGCGGCGTGGCCGGCCCACCGGGCCCAGGCTGTGGTATACGGGCATATGGTATGCTTGGAAAGGGGCAAGGAGGCCGTGCGCCTGCGGGTGGTGTACGTGACCGAAGCGGGGGTGCAAAGGGCGGCCTTTGAGGAGGAATTGACCGCCGGGGAGCTGAAGGCGGAGTTTGAGGCGCTGCTTTTAGCCTATGCCGGATGGGAGGCCATGCAGCGGGCGCACAGGGCGGCGCGGGATGAAAGCCTTCAGGCGCTGCCCTTTCCTTTTGAAAGCTACCGCCCCGGCCAGCGGGAAATGGCCGTGCAGGTGTTCACCGCCATCCAGAAAAAGAAGCGGCTGTTTGCCAGCATGCCCACGGGCACGGGCAAATCCGCCGCGGTGCTGTTCTCGGCTGTAAAGGCATTGGGCCAGGGGCTCACCGGGCAGATTTTTTACCTGACCGCCAGAACCACCGCGCGCCAGGCTGCCCTGCAGGCCACCCAACTGATGCGGGAAAAGGGCATGCATCTGCGCAGCCTGACGTTAAACGCCAAGGAAAAGCAGTGCCCCAGGTTCACCCGCTGCCATCCCGACTTTTGTGAACGGGCCAAGGGGCACTTTGTACGCCTGCCATACGCGCTGGAGGAGATGATGCGCTTCACCGACTGGAACGGGCAGGCGGTGACCGGTATGGCGGACAAGCATGCATTATGCCCCTTTGAATTTGCGCTGTCCCTTTGCGAGATTGCCGATGTGGTGATCTGCGACTACAATTACGCCTTTGACCCGGCAGCCAGGATCAAGCGCATCTTCGAATGGCGCACGGATTTGACTTTATTGGCGGATGAGAGCCACAACCTGGCTTCAAGAACGCGGGACATGCTCTCCGGGCATGCGGACGGGCCGTACATCCGGGCGTACCGCACGGCGCTTTCCAAGGCCGCAGGGCGCAAGGGGCCGCTGTACAAGGCGCTGTCCTGTGCGCTGGCGCAGCTTAGGTCCATCCCCTATGAGGAAGAAGGGGAGGAAAAAGAAATATCCGCGCTGCCGGAGGCATTGGTTCCCGCCATGCAGGGTTTGCTGGAGCAGGTGACGGAGGCCTTTGGGAATCCCCCGGCGGGGGAGGCGGGGCAGATGCTGGGAGAGCTGTACCAGATGGCAATCAGCTTCTGCGCCGCGGAGGACCGGGGGCTTGCCAATTACGCGCTGCTGCTAAAGCGCCGGGGCAAGGAGCGGTCGGTGCGGCTTTTGTGCCTTTCCGTGGCGGAGCACCTTCACGAGGTTACAAGGAAGCTGTCCGGGGTGGTCTGTTTTTCCGCCACGCTCTCGCCCCTGTCCGCCATGCGCAAGCTGCTGGGCGGCACGGAGGAGGACGCGTGCTTCGCGCTGCCCTCGCCCTTCCCGCCGGAAAATTTACTGGTGATACGCCACCGGGTGGATACGCGGTATGGCTTGAGGCGGGAAACGGCCCCGCAGGCGGCGGGCGCCATCCTGCGGGCGTTTGCCGCCAGGCCCGGCAAATACATCGCCTTTTTCCCAAGCTATGCCTATTTGAAGCTGGTGGGGGCGGAGCTTTTACAATTTGATCCCGGTTTGCCCCTTCTTGTCCAGGAAAACGGCATGGAGGAGGCCGCGCGGGAGGCGTTTCTTGCAAGGTTCACCGCCGATGCAAAGCCCTTGCTGGGCCTGTGCGTGCTGGGGGGCGTATTTGCCGAGGGCATCGACCTGCCCGGCGAGCGCCTGCTTGGCGTGATGGTGGTGGGTGTGGGCCTGCCCATGGTCTGCCCGGAGCAGGAGGCGCTGCGCCGGCACTATGAAAAAACCCTGGGCGACGGCTTCGCTTACGCCTACCGCTATCCGGGCATGCACAAGGTGCTCCAG
>JAEYOV010000073.1 GCA_023411395.1 Bacillota bacterium | reverse complement strand
CACGCGATGGTGGCTGCTTGAGCGGCATCGTAGCTCTTTGGCTCGGAAAATCTGGAAATATCATTGATGTCCTTTGGCAGGTGCTCGTGCTTCCTTGACAAATGTGCGAAAAATTCTTGACGTGACCTTTTCAAAAATTCCCCTTCCCGCAAATAGGAACACAGTCTGCCGTCCCCTGTGCCCCTTAGAAGAACTCTTCCGTCAGCCGGCTTGCGTAGGCTTCAAGCCGGCCGGCCCGGGAAAGGAAGCTGGCCAGGGTGTAGCGTATTTCCGGGCGGGCGGCGTGAAGGATGCCCTCCCGGAAGGTTTGCGGGGTGATGTTCAGCGCCTTTGGGCTGCTTAAGCCTTTCAGGAAGCGCATATGCTCCGCCATCATTGCATGGGAGGGGAAAGCATCCCCGCCGGGCAAAGCCCATTCCTCCTGCGCCAGTTCATACAGGCGGCAGGCGGAGAGCGCGCCCAGCCCCACATAGTTGCCGTGGAGGTACGCGTTTTCGTGGGAGGCGATGGCGTCCACTTCCCAGAAATGGGCGATTTGATGCTCCAGCCCGGCGGCGGGCCGGGAGGTGCCGTACATACAGATGGCCAGGCCGGACAGGATCAGGGCATCCGTCATTTCCTTGAGCTTCGTATCTTCCCGGTCAAACAGCCGGGGAAGAGAACCGGCACATGCATCGGTGGCGGACCGCACCATCTCCGCGATCATCGGGCAAAAATATTCACCTGTTTCCCTCTGGGCAAGCACCCAGTCCCGAAGCGCCACATACTTGCCCAGCATGTCCCCCGCCCCGGCGGCCAGCATATGGTCCGGGGCGGTTTTTATTAGCTGCGTATCCCCAATGATGCCACAGGGCACTGTAAGGGGCACCGACTTTTTACCCCCGTCCATCACCACCGCGGAGGTTACGGAGGCATAGCCGTCCATGGAGGGCGCAGTGGCCACAATGATGTAGGGAATATTGCAGCGGGCGCTTACCACCCTGGCCGTGTCGTTCATGGTACCCGAGCCGATGGCGATGATGAGGCCCGTATCCGCCGGCATATGCACCAGCATGGCGCCGATGAGCCTTTCATCCGTGACAAGGTGGCTCCCAGGCGGGCAGGGGAAGGTGTACTCCGCCACCTGGCATCCTGCCTTGTCAAGGTGCGCGAGCACTGCATCCCGGCCCAGCGCCATGGTGTTATCGTCACCCACAAGGTAGATGCTTTTGCTTAGGAAGGGTGAAAGCATTTCACCAAGATGATCAAGCGCGCCCCTGCCGGTATGGATGCTCCGGATGGGGATGCGGTGTGTGTGGCCGCAGGAACACTTGATGATGCGGCTCGCCAGGGAGGAGATGTCTTTCAAACCGGACAGGGACATACGGTATCGCCTGCTTTCGCTGTGTGATCCATGAATCAATCATGTTTTGCCAGGGAGCGCAAAAGGGCAAGCGCGGTCCCGGTTTCACTTTCAAAATCCTTGGGCGCAAAGGCTTCCAGGCTGACGCAGCCGTCATAGCCGATCCTTTTAAGCGTTTCAAACACAAGGCCGTAGTCTTCCTCGTCGCCGGGACAGGGCAGCGTTCTTCCCAGCGTCCTTGCCACATGCACATGGCGCAAAAGGCCGCCGCCGTCCAGAACGCTGGTGAGGGGCTCGCCTGCCAAATTCATGTGATAGGTATCCAGCAGCACGCCCACGCTTTTGTGGTTTACCTGCCGGGCCAGGGCGCAGCCTTCCGAAAAACGGTTGATAAGGTTGGATTCCAGCTTGTTCAAATGCTCGATGGCAATGGTGATATGAAAGCTTTCAGCCAGGGGAGCCAGGTGGGTCAGAAGGGAAGCAAGCTGGTCAAGGCCGCTTTGAAGCGCCGTGCCGCAGGGCTTGTTCCTGGCGCCGGAGGAACCGAACACGATCACTTCCACTCCAAGCCGGGCGGCCCGCTCCATGGCGGCCTGGGCATAGCTCAGCGCGCTGTCATGGTCGGCTTCGGGGCCGGTGAGCCGGTAGCTTGCGGGAAAGAAGTTGTTCATGCGCAAACAGGGAAGCCCGCACCGCTTCACCATTTCCATAGGGCCGGAGCGGAAGGCATGCTCGCCCATACTCATGATCTGGGCGACAGGCAGCTCCACATAATCAAACCCAAGCTTCTTCAAAACGGGGATGCGCTCGTAGCCGGTGCCGGCCGCATCCGAAGCCCCCATGCTTACGCAATAGCCAAATTTCATGTTGTGCACCTCCATATGGTGTCATTATACCACAGGTTGCCATCCGTTAGGTGAGAGGAAACATTCTCGCATACAGATTATTGCAAAGTTGAATTTTTGTCAACAAAGTTTCATTTTCTATTTGCAAATCGCATACGGTATGCTATAATGCCAAAAAAGAAAAAGGGCCGCCGCCTGGCGGATGGCGGAGACCTCAATAAGCAAGCTGGGAAGTGGAGTACATGGCAAAAAATCTTTCGGGGAAAACCTTGGGTATTATTCATGCAGCGGTATTTACGGCGCAGACTGTGCAGCCATATGCACAGGAAATATTGCCGGAAGTGGAAATTGTGCACCTGGGCGATGACACCATCCAGCGGGATAATTTTGCCGCGCCGGTCGGGACGATTCCCAAGGTGAATTTTTTTAAATTTGCCACATATTGCCGGTTTTTGGAGGAAGCGGGCTGCGATTTGATCATGCTTGGTTGCTCGACATTCAACCAGGCGGTGGAACACGGCCGCCCTTTGATCAATACGCCCCTTATGAACATCGACCGCCCCATGATGGATCTGGCCGTTCGCGACGGGAAACGGGTGGGTCTTTTGGGCACGCTGCCCTCGACCATGCCCTCCTCGGAACGGCTTTTGAGGCAGGCGGCCAGGGATGCGGGCCGGGAGGTGGAGGTGTTCCCGGTTTTGTGCGCGCAGGCCTTTACAGCCCTTCGGGCCGGTGACGCGGCGCGGCACAACGCCATGCTGCTGGAGGAAATCGATGTTCTGTCCCGTAAGGTGGACGCCATTGTGCTCGCCCAGGTATCCATGTCCGTGCTGGAAAAGGAATTGAAAAACACGCTGGTGCCTGTGTACAACAGCGGGCGCACCGGCTTTGAGCGGGCGCGGCAGATGCTGCTGGAGATGGACTGAACCGCCTTTATGGGTGGCATGTTTTGGCCCGCATACGGAAAACGCAAAAGCGGTATCGGGAGGCATCGAAAAAAATTATTTGACAGGGAATTGACAA
Source organism: Bacillota bacterium (assembly GCA_023411395.1). GTDB lineage: Bacteria > Bacillota > Clostridia > Christensenellales > Aristaeellaceae > JAEWAH01. The sequence goes on along the minus strand of JAEYOV010000073.1, from coordinate 97,403 downwards.
TTCAACAAGGTTGAATTATAATAACCACGAGATATAAACGCGATGGAGAAAAGGAAATCACCCCTTTGGGCAGGGGGATGTTGACAAAAATCCCTATCCGGTTCTATGCTGAAAAGGCTAAAACCAAACGATAGGAGAATGACGATGGAAATAGGCGGCAACATCCGCAGGATCCGGCTTCAAGCGGGGCTTACCCAGCAGGATCTGGCAAACGGCTGCGGGCTGACCAAGGGTATGATCTCCAAGGTGGAAAACGGCGTCGTGGTGCCGGCGTTGGGAACGCTGACCCGCATCGCGGCGGTGTTGAATGTAAAGGTTGCCACCCTCATGGAGGCGGAGGGCGGCAACGGCACGGTGATGACCATCAACCCCTTTACCGATCCCGGCCGGTTTGTGATGACGGTGCTGGGGTACAGCATCTTCAGCCCGGCGGCGGGGAAGATGGACAAAAGGATGCAGCCCATCATGATCTGCGCCAGGAAGGGCGAGGTCAAGCGCCACCTGGTATCCCACCAGGGAGATGAATTCCTGTTCATCTTTGAGGGCGAAATGAACTTCAAGGTGGGGGAGGAAACATACCTTTTGCGCCAGGGCGACAGCCTGTATTTTGACGGGCTGCAAAAGCACGGCATCGTCTCGGTGCCCAATGAAGTAAAATATTTGGACCTGTTTGTAGGTCATCAATATACTGTGCCCAGGGAAGCGGGCGGAGACATCACGGAATAGGCCGCGTCCTGTTCCGAAGGCATGGCCTGCCCATAACCTGGGAGAGATAAACGCATTGCGGGCCCGAACTGATTCGGTATTCCACGCCGCAGCACGGCTGGATTGAAATACACCGAAAAAGGAGGAACCACAGGTGAAAAAGCTCATCTCTCTTGCGTTGGCGGCAGTCATGATCCTTGGCCTTGCCCCCATGGGCACCCTGGCGGAAACCGTATATGGCGAGGCGCCGCAGCTTGCCCAGAAGGTGGCGGCAGGCGAACTGCCCCCCGTGAAAGACCGTTTGCCCCTGGAGCCGTATGTGTCCAAGGCGGATCAAATCGGTGTGTACGGCGGAACGTTCCGCGGCGCCGGCTTCGGCCCCACCCATGGACAGCTGGACACGGAAGGCATGCGCTTTACGGGTCTTTTGCGCGTGCTGCCCGACGCTTCCACCACCGAGCCCTTTATTATCAAGGGCTATGAAGTCAATGAAGACTTCAGCGAATACATCCTGCACCTGAGGGAAGGGATGAAGTGGTCCGACGGTGAGCCGTTCACGGCGGACGATTTCGTGTTCTGGTACGAGGATGTCATGCTCAATCCCGAAGTGACCGCCGCCGTGCCTGTCCTATGGCAGACGGGCCGCATCGAAAAGGTGGATGATGTGACGGTCCGCGTCGCGTTCTCCTCACCCATGCCTTCCTTTGTGGTGAAGATGCAGAAGGGCGATCCCGGCAACCGCATTTTCGCGGCCAAGCATTACCTTAAAAAGTGGCACATCAAGTACAACCCCGACGCCGACAAGCTGGCGAAGGAAGAAAACTATGAGACCTGGGCGCTCTGCTTCAAGGCCCACGCCGACCGCGGGCAGACCGGCACCGATGTAGGCCCGGACATCACGCCCTGGGTGAAGTACAACATCGACACCAACGGCAACAAATATTTTGCCCGCAACCCCTATTACTTCGTAGTGGATACCGCCGGCAACCAGCTCCCCTACATTGACGAGCAGATGTGCGTGATCGTGGCCGACGCCCAGACCCGCACGCTGAAGCTGATCAACGGCGAGCTGGACGCGGCGGGCGAAAACCCCCTGCCCGTGAAGGATTACACCCTGTACAAGGAAAACGAGAACAACGGCAACTACAATGTGTACCTGTTTGACAACAGCCGCGGTTCCGACGCCGCCTTCACGTTCACCCAGACACTGAAGGATGAGACGCTGCACGGCCTGTTTACAAACGTGACCTTCAGGGAGGCCATGTCCCTGGCCATCGACCGGGATGCCATCAACGAGACGCTGTACTTTGGCCTGGCCACCGTCAGGCAGGCCGTGCCCCCGGCCAATACCAGCTTCTATGAGGATTGGATGGGCGAATACATGGTGCAGTTTGATCCCGACGGCGCGGCCCAAAGGCTGGATCAGCTTGGCTGCGTATGGGATGCCGGACATACCGTGCGCCTGATGCCCAATGGGAAACCCTTCAACATCATTCTGGAATCCACCGAGGAGTTTGCCCCCGTGGGTGAAATGGTGGCGGAGATGTGGACCGCTGTGGGCGTCAAGACCACCTTCAAGCAGCAGGAACGCTCCTACGCCAGGGAACGGTTCGCTTCCAACGAGCGGGAAGCCCAGGTGTTCACCTTCGACAACGTGGCCGAGCCCAGCCTGTATGCCCAGTACTTTGACAAGATTTACCCCCCCTTCTCCGAGAATTCCGAAATCGGCCAGGCGCCCCTGTGGGCCGAATGGTTCAACACCAAGGGGCAAAGCGGCATGGAGCCTCCTGAGGATATCAAGAAGCTGCGCACCGACATCGACAAGGTGGTTACCCTGAAGCAGGGCAGTGAGGAATACATGGCTTTGGGCAAGGAGATCCTCACCTACTTCACCAGTCAACTGTACTTCATCGGCATCACGGTGGCTCCCCGTGTCATCATCCTGAACCGTGACCTTGGCAACGCCCCCACGGAAGGCATCTTTGCCAACGACTACAACTTCTGGTATCCCTTCAACTGCGACGCGTGGTATTTTAAGCCCTGACGGGCTTACGAGAAAAGCGCTGGCGCGCTTTGAGGTGGCTTGCTGAGTGCAAATAATGTATAAGTTTATTCAGAGGGAAAGGATTTCGCGTCTGCGGACGCGACCAAAGGGCTTTCCGGTCGGTCCAGCTTTCTCAATAGTCGCATTGCTGCGCTGCCGCTTGCACTGCTCCTTTTCGCAAGCCTCCTCCACCTAGCCTATTGCCGCCACTGGCGGCGGCTAGGCTGCGGAGCCTTTGGAAACCTTCGGACGCCATCTCTATGAGTAGTTATACAATTATGCAACCAACACAACAGCCCCTGTATCCCCAAAGCCGCCTTCCCAACTTATTCAGCCAGTGGGGGCCGGGGGCCCCTCCCCCTGCATGAATCATCAGTAAACTCCAGGGGAGCAACGAGGGGGCCGAAGCCCCCTCGTTTGCAAACCGAAAGCAACGACATGTGCGTTGCTTTCGGAAGGATTTCGAAGAAATCCATTCCTTACAGAATTTCCTGGCCGTCATGTCATGCACCGGGCGAGCATAGCGAAGCACCGGGCATGACATGACAAGGAAATTCTGCAAAAGCTCGTGAAAAGCGCGTAAGCGCTTTTCACGACGAAGGGGGTGTAGCCCGCATGAAAGCGTATATCGCCCGGCGGCTGTTTTATATGGTGGTGCTGCTGGCGGTGGTCTCCGTGTTTGCCTTTATCGTGATCCAGCTTCCGCCGGGGGATTACCTGACCACCTACATCGCCAGGCTGGAGGCGGAGATGGGCACGGTGGACCCGGCCACCATCCAGAACCTGAGGGTATCCATGGGGCTGAACAAGACGCCTGTGGAGCAATATTTCCTGTGGATCGGCAACATGCTAAGGGGCGATCTCGGCCGGTCCTTTGAATGGCGGCGGCCCGTGGCGGACCTCATACGCGACCGGCTGCCCATCACCCTGGTCCTGTCGATTCTGACGACGCTGGTCACGTATCTGATCGCCATTCCGGTGGGCATTTTTTCCGCCCGCAAGCAATATTCCATCCGGGACTACCTGTTTACGGTGCTGGGGTTTATCGGCCTTGCCACGCCCAGCTTTTTTGTGGCCCTTGTGTTCATGTTCATCTCCAGCACGGTGTTCGGCGTCAGCGTGGGCGGCATCACCTCCACACAGTTTATCAACGCCCCCATGAGCTGGGCCAAATTCGTGGACATATTGAAGCATCTGCCCATTCCGGTGTTTGTAATCGGCTTTGCGGGCATCGCCAGCACCATGCGCATTATGCGCTCCACGCTGCTGGATGAATTGAAGCGCCCTTATGTGGTGGCTGCCCGGGCCAGGGGCCTGGAGGAAGGGCGGATGATCCGCCGCTATCCCGTCCGCGTGGCGTTGAACCCCATCATGTCCTCCCTGGGCTGGATGCTGCCCAGCATCGTATCCGGCATGACGGTGACAGGCATCGTTTTGAATATTCCCACCGTCGGCACGCTTTTGTACAACGCCCTGCTTTCCCAGGATATGTACCTGGCGGGCGCGTGCATTATGATCCTGTCGTTTTTGACCGTGATCGGCATGTTCCTGTCCGATATGCTTTTGATGCTCATTGACCCCCGCATCCGCGTTGACCAATAGAGGCTGGAACGATGAAAGGGGGTTTTGCGGTGCTTAAACAATGGCTCAAAAGGAAGAAAGAAAAACAATCTGCCCAGGAAAAGCTGTATATGTCCACCCAGTGGCAGCTGATGATCAGGAAATTCCGCCGCCATAAGCTGGCGCAGGCGGGCCTTGCGGTGCTTGTGATATTGTATACCATTGTATTGTTCAGCGAATTTTTTGCCATACAGGATTTTACCAGGCGCGAAACAAAGCACATTCTCCACCAACCCATGGCCATCCATTTCTTTCATGAGGGGAAATTCATCGGGCCTTTTGTGTATACCTACGACCGGGGCAACAACCCTGTTACCCTGCAGCGCACCTATACGGAAAACAAGGCCGGCGTCCATCCGCTGGGGCTGTTCCAAAAGGGCGACAGCTACAAGCTCTGGGGCCTGATCTCCTGGGATGTGCACTTTATCGGCACGGTGGACGGCGCGGCTTTTTACCCCTTCGGCACCGACGATTCGGGCCGCTGCCTTTTCTCCCGCACCATGCAGGGGCTGCGGCTGTCGCTGACGGTGGGCCTGGTGGGCGTTTTCTTCACCTTCATCCTGGGGTGTGTGCTGGGGGGCGTCTCGGGCTTCTACGGCGGTATGGCCGACATCATCATTCAGCGGGTGATCGAGTTTCTGTCCTCCATGCCTTCCATTCCGCTCTGGATGGCGTTGGCCGCGGCCATGCCCAAGGAATGGACCACGGTGCAGGTGTACTTTGCCATCACCATCATCCTGTCGCTGATCGGCTGGTGCTCCCTGGCACGAACGGTCCGGGGCAAGATTCTGCAAATGCGGGGCGAGGATTACGTGACGGCGGCAAAGCTTTCAGGGGCCTCCGACTGGTATGTCATCGTCAGGCACCTGCTGCCGGGCTTTGGCAGCTACCTGATCGTGAGCATCACCCTGTCGGTGCCGGGCATGATCCTGGGGGAAACGGCGCTGTCGTTTCTTGGCATCGGCCTGCGCTCCCCGGCGGTATCCCTTGGGGTTTTGCTTAAGGATGCGTAGAATATCAGCGCCATCGCCACAAGCCCCTGGCTGATGATTCCGGGCCTGTTCATTGTCATCACCGTTATGGCCTTCAACTTCCTGGGGGACGGCCTGCGGGACGCCGCCGACCCTTACAAGTAGTTTGGGTGCAGGGAAAGGAGGGCGCACATGAAACAGGAAAACATTTTGGAAGTCCGTGGCCTGAAAACGTATTTCAGGCTGCCCGAGGGCGTTTTGAAGGCCGTGGATGACGTGGACATGGATGTCAAGGCGGGCAGAACGCTGGGCATTATCGGCGAATCCGGCTGCGGAAAGAGCGTAACGGCCCATTCCATATTGAATACCGTACAGACACCGGGGAAGATCCACGCCGGCAGCGTGATGTACCGCTTAAGGGCCGGGGAGGAGAAGGACCTGACGGCGCTGAACCCCAACAGCCCTCAAATACGCAACATCCGGGGCCGGGAAATCTCCATGATCTTTCAGGAGCCCATGAGCAGCATGTCGCCGGTGTACACCATCGGCCATCAGATCACCGAAGCGTTTTTGACCCACCAGCCAAGGGCAGACCGGACCGCCCGCCGGGAGGCGGAGGAGCGGGCCTTTGAGATGCTGAACAAGGTGGGCATGATGAATCCCAAATAGCGGATGAAGGATTACCCCCATCAACTGTCCGGGGGCATGTGCCAGCGGGCCATGATCGCCATGGCGCTGATCCTGAACCCGGCCATACTCATCGCCGACGAGCCCACCACTGCCCTGGACGTGACCGTGCAGGCGCAGATCACCGATTTGATGCTCGACCTTCAGGAAACCACGGGCATGTCCATGATCTATATCACCCATGACATGGGCGTCATCGCTGAAGTAGCCACGGACATCTGCGTCATGTACCTGGGAAAGGTGGTGGAGTACGGCTCCAACCGCCAGATTTTTGAGAGCCCCGCCCATCCGTATACGGTGCGGCTTTTGCGCTCGATCCCGAAGCTTGGGCGCAAGGCGCCCGGCGCGCGCCTGGACGCCATCCGGGGCAATGTGCCCATGCCGATGGATTTGAAACCGGAATGCGGCTTTTACTCCCGCTGCCTTCAGGCGGAAAAAGGCGTGTGCGACGCGGCGGTGCCGGAAATGGTAGAAGTGGAGCCCGGCCATTTTGCCCGCTGCGTGTGCCTGAAGGAAGGGGGCGGAAGCTGTGCCCGTTGAAAAATTCGTCAACACCGGCGAAGTGCTGCTGGAGGTGAAAAACCTCAAAAAGTACTACCCTATCGAGGCCGGCCTTCTGAAAAAGCAGGTGGGGCTTGTCCGGGCGGTGGACGATATCAGCCTGTACATCAACCGGAACGAAACCTTGGGCCTGGTGGGGGAATCCGGCTGCGGCAAGACGACCCTGGGCCGCTGCATTTTGCGGGCGGTGGAACCTACCGGCGGCGAAATCTATTTTCATATGGAAAAGGGCAAGCCGCCGGTGGAGATGGTTGGGCTTGGCAAAGCTGAGCTCCAAAATATCCGCCGGCATCTGGCGCTGGTGTTTCAAAACCCCTATTCCTCCCTGGACCCCCGGATGACGGTGCTGCAAATCATAGCGGAACCCATGCTGCTTGGCGGCATCCCCATGGAGGAAGCAAAGGAGCGGGTGAAAGAACTGATGGAGATGGTGGGCCTGGAGGTCAAGCACTTAAACCGTTATCCCCACGCCTTTTCCGGCGGGCAGCGCCAGCGCATCGGCATTGCCAGGGCGCTTTCGTTAAAGCCTCAGTTCGTGGTAGCGGATGAGGCGGTGTCGGCACTGGACGTGTCGGTGCAGGCCCAAATCCTGAACCTGTTGCAGGACTTGAAGGAAACGGTAAAGCCCACATTCCTGTTTATCGCCCACGACCTGTCGGTGATCGAGCATGTCAGCGACCGGGTGGGGGTGATGTATGTGGGAAGGCTGGTGGAGCTGGCGCCCACAGATGAAATCTATCTGACCCCCAGGCATCCGTATACCGAGGCGCTGCTTTCCGCCATTCCCCGCACCGATGGGCAGCAGCGCAAAAAGCGCATCCTGCTCCCCGGCGAGGTGGCCAACGCCGCCGATTTGCCCACGGGCTGCTGCTTCCATCCCCGGTGCCGCTACTGCACGCAGCAATGCAAAGACGAGGTCCCCCAATGGCAGGAGGTATCCACGGGCCATTATGTGGCCTGCCACCGTGCCCAGGAGCTTACCCTTGCGGGTGTCAATGATTCAACTGATCCATCATAGGAGGGCATTTTTATGGCGGAAAAGGTATCCGTACGCGTGGACGCGGGAAAATGGCTGGGGAAGCTTGACCATACCTGGAACTATATCGGTTACGACGAGTGCAATTACACCCATTCGCCCGGCGGCATGGCGCTGATCGAAAAATTCGGCAAGCTGGAAAAGCCCTATTACATGCGGGCACATCACATGCTGTGCACCGGCATCCTCCACGGGTTTTACAAGTGGGGCTCCACCAACGCCTACATCGAGGATGAGAATGGCAAGCCCGTATACAACTTTGACCTCATCGACGAAATGATCGGCATCTGGCTGAACAACAATTGCAAGCCGTTTTTTGAGCTGGGCTTTATGCCAAGGGACCTGGCCGACCCCAGGGACGCGGAAAACGGGCAGAGCTATCAGGTGGCCTACGGCATCAGCGAATACCAGCGGGTGGGCTGGGCCATGCCCCCCAAGGACTATCAAAAATGGTACGACCTGATCTACGCATTGGTTGACCATTGCGTCAAACGCTACGGCGCGAAGGAAGTAGAAACCTGGTACTTTGAAATGTGGAACGAGCCGGACATCTTCTATTGGCGGGGCACGGTGGAGGAATTTTGCAAGCTGTACGATTACACCGAGGCCGCCGTTCACGCCGCGCTGCCCACGGCCCGCTTCGGCGGCCCCGCTACCTGCGGCGAAATGAATCCCGACGGCCGGGCCAGCCGGTTCCTGCGCGCGTTCCTCGCGCACATCAAGGAAGGAACCAACTATGTGACCGGAAAACGCGGCACCCGCATCGACTACACCTCCTTCCACACCAAGGGCGGCGGCTACCGCTTCGACACCCTGGCGAAAAAACAGATTCCTTCCGTGAAGGCGCTGGTGGAAAACGTGCGCACCCAGGCGGGAATCATCAGGGAATTCGGCTACGGCGGGCTGGAGTGCGTATTGAGCGAGGCCGATCCCGACGGCTGGGCCGCCGGCGGAAGGTATGACAACTTCAATCTCAATTTCCGCAACACGGAGTATTACGCTTCCTACGTGGCTTCCTCCTACAAAAACCTGTACGACCTGGCGGAGGAGCTGGGCATGGATATCAGGCCCCTGGCCTGGGCGTTCATGTTCGAGGGCGAGCGCTGCTTCGAGGGCACCCGCACCTTTTCCACCCAGGGCATCGACAAGGCCGTGTTCAACCTGTTCAAGCTGTACGCGAGGCTCGGCTATCAGCGCATCGGCTTAACCAGCAGCCGGGATGTGGACCCCTGCAAGTTTGAGGATTTGAACGGCTATAAGGAAGGCCCGGAGGTGGACGGCTGGGCCACCGTCACGGGGGAAAACGCGGTGCAGATTCTATTGTACTGCCACCACGATGACTGGGATGTGAAGGAAGCCTTTGATATTGATCTGGTGCTGGAGAACCTGCCCTTTGACGGGAAGGTTCTGGTGAAGCATTGCCGAATCGACGAAAGCCATTCCAACGCCTACGCCGAGTGGGTGCGTCAGGGCAAGCCCAACTATCCCAACGCCGGCCAGTACGCGGCCATCAAGGCCAGGGAGGGCATTGAATTCTGCGAAGCGCCCCAAAGCGTGCTTGTGCATGACGGCAGGCTGGAAAAGCGTTTTGCCCTGCCTACCCACGCCGTCTCCTTTTTGACAATCGAAAAAGCGTAGTGGTATCCAATGGATCAGATTTGGAAAGGAGCGAGCCATGGGAGCCGCGTTATGATAAGATTGGTTTAAATCCCCAGCAGCCTGTCCAGACCGATAGCGCCTATCAAAAGGCGCTCCTTTTTGTTATTCAGAAGCTTTTGCGTCCAGTCCACAAAGCCGCCGTCGCCTATTTCTATATGTTGCCCGTTTACGGTAAGCATCAGTTTGAAGTTCAGGCCCTTATAATAGCTGTTGGCCTCTTCCGCTGTGTCGATTGTAAGCGGGGTTTGGGGAAGCGTTTGTTTGATGGATTCGCCCATCCGTTCCATAAAGCCCGCGCTGTCGGTATACCCCCCGCGCCCGCGAAGGATGATCTCCATCTGCGCGTTCGGAATTTGACGGAAGAGGCTGTCGTAAAAGGCGAGATGGGTATGCAGCAAACTTTTTTCGCTGTGGTAGGAGCCGCTGTCCTTTAGAGAAGAAACCATGCAGAACAAGCCGAAATGGGCGTATTGGCCAGGTTTTGTAAAGCCCTGGGCGCGGGCCACCCTGCTTGTGGCACAAAGGTGGACCGCGCTATCTGCATTGGACCATTCCCGGCTATGGAGCTTGTCGGCCATATGCAACGCCAGCATGTTGGTGGGATCGGCCATGATTTCCGTTCCCCGCAATGCCGACAGCACCTTGTTCTGGCTGACTGTGGCCAGGGCGGAGCAGCAACCAAAGAGCCCGGCGGGGGACAGCAAAACGGGCACTGCGCCCATCTTCTCAGCCAGCGTCAACAGTTCCAGCTCCAGCCTCAAATAGCTTACGGCATCAAGCCGGGCGGGCTTTACGAACCTGTTTTGCCTGTATTCCCGAAGGAGGCCGGCGGGGGGTATCTTCACGGAGAGCCTGCCAAATACCTCAAGCAGCAGCGACTGAACGTCGGAAGGCTGCATGGCGTCCAGCTTGTCCAGCAGGCCCATATCGCCGGTTTGGGACAATATTCTGCCAAGGATGGTATTCTGCTGATCCATAGATGCCTCCTGACTATTCGTCCGCTTCGTCCGCTGCGGCACTCCACCGGGGCGTACCGGGGATGGGGCACTTTTGCAGCTTTTTGGCGGCGCGGGCCTGGATGTAACAGCCGCACAGCGTGCAGGTGAAGCGTATGCGGTGAGGGCATTCCTCGCAAAGGGAAAGGCGCTGGGCATATACCGTTTCCGAGGCCCGTACATCCGGCGGCAGGGAGGCGGCGTAGCCGTCCAGGTATTCCCGGAGATTGCCTTCGTCTATATCTTCCATGAGGCATTTTCTGCAAAGGATCTGGCCGCTGTCGTACGTCATTGTATCCCTCCGGGTGATGCGCAGCATGATAAGGATGCATGCACCTACTATAAAAAGGAGTTTGCCGCTTGTCAATGTATTCAGGCAGCAAAGAATACTTCCTCAAACAAAAATATTGGAAAATTGAAAAAGGCTATTGCATTTGGAAAGGACCCGGCGTATAATTCTAACGAACGTTAGGAAAAGGAGGTGCGCGGAATAACGTGTCGGAGCAAGACCTGAAAGAACGCATCAAGCAGGCCGCCGTGGAACAGTTCGACCGGGATGGATACCATGGCACCACCATCCGCAACATTGCCAAGGCGGTGGACTGCTCGCTGCCCATGGTCTACTACTACTACAAAAGCAAGCAGGAGTTGTTCCACGAGATCATCAAAAAGGACTACTTTGAGCTGCTCAAGCGCCAGGCGGTGAACAGCAGCACGGAAAACATACTGGATTTTTACACTGAGTATGTGCATCAGCTCCACTTCCTCAGCGAACACGACAAAAGGGTGTACCGGCTGGGGGTGAAGGTTTACCTGTCCTTTGACGGGGACGAGGAGTTGATGGAAATCATGGATAAGTGGGAAAGGTCCATTCTTCCACGGCATTATCAATTGGTCATGCCGCATCTTGCGGGCGTGAAAAATGGCGCGGTTCTGGTGCGTACGCTGGTCCACCTTTTGGAAAACCTGGTGGAAAGCATTGTAGTGAAAAACCGCACCCTTGAAAAGGATGAAATCAGGGAAGAGTTGGCGGTCATCCTGTTTTCCAGGCAGTAATTTTTTTCTGCAATACCTAACGAACGATAAATAAAGGAGATGGAGACATATGGATACCGAAAAGAAGCTGGCTTTGATGCAAAACACCTATGCGGCCTCTGTGGCCGAGACGGTCAACACCTACGACAGGCTGAAAGTGCTGGACTACGTTGTGGAGAAAAAGGCGGAGAGGCAAAGCCAAACAGCGGGTGCCATGAACAGGATGATGGGCATTACCTCCGTTGAGGAGGTATTCACCACATTGGCCGATATATTCGGCTGTGCCAACTGGCAGGTGGAAAAAACGGCGGATGGCTATGCAGCCACGGCTACGGCCTGCAAGCTGTGCGCGCTCAGCAAAAAAATGGGCGGGGCTAACGTCTGCCGCGGCTGGTGCCTGGACCCCATGACCGCCATGATTGCCGACCTTACGGACGGCAAAACCGGCAAGGATCAGATCGACGTGCAAAGCACACTGATGGAAGCCGACATGTGCAAAGTCGTGATCACAGCGTAAAAGCAGCATGTGTATCCGAAAGCATTCTCATGGAATTTTCATCTGTTTCTTTTCATGTACCCATGACAAAATGGCACTTAACTGGTAAAATGGACGCTGTGGCATTGGCTGACCGACGGTATGGAGGGAAACGGATGGAGAAGATCATTGAGGTAACGGGGCTGAAGAAAAGCTACCGCGATGTTCAGGCTGTGCGGGGTATCGACTTTTATGTGGACGCGGGAACGTTGTTCGCCTTCCTTGGCCCCAACGGGGCGGGCAAGTCCACCACCATCGATGTGATCTGCACGCTACTCAAACCCGACGCGGGCGAAGTGACGGTAAACGGGCACAGGCTTTCAAAGGATGACGCCAAAATCCGTGAAAGCATCGGCGTGGTGTTTCAGGACAGCATCCTGGACGGCCTGCTCACCGTACGGGAGAACCTTATAACACGCGCCGCCTTTTACGGCCTGCGGGGAGATAAGCTCAAACAGGCCGTGAAAAAGGCCTCGCAGGCGGCCGAGGCGGAAGCATTTCTTGACCGGCCCTACGGCAAGCTCTCCGGCGGGCAGCGCCGGAGGGCCGATATCGCCAGGGCGCTTGTGAACACCCCGAAGATTTTATTTCTGGATGAGCCTACCACGGGCCTTGACCCGCAAACCCGCCAAAGCGTTTGGAACACCATCCGCAGCCTGCAAAAGCAGGAGGGTGTGACGGTGTTTTTGACCACCCACTACATGGAGGAGGCGGCCGGGGCGGACTATGTGGCGGTGATCGACAAAGGGCTCATTACCGCCAAGGGCACGCCCGCGGAGCTGAAGGACAGGTACTCAACCGACCAGTTGAAGATCAAGCCCAGCGATATGGCCGCGCTTCAGTCGTATCTTGAAAGCCTGAACATATCCTACGAGGCGGCGGGGGGCATGGTTTCTGTGCCCTTAAAGCGCACGGTGGACGCGCTGCCCATTTTGAAGGGCTGCGAGGAGATGATCTCCGTGTTCGAAGTATTAAGCGGCAGCATGGATGATGCGTTTATCGCCATCACCGGAAAGGGGATCAGAGAATGATTACGGTAAAATTCGCCGCGCGCAACCTCAAGATTTTCTTTCGCGACCGTGCCTCCGTGTTCTTTTCCCTTCTGTCCGCCTTCATCATTATAGGCCTGTATGTGCTGTTCCTGGGGGATATGCTCACCGGCGGCATGAAAAGCATCCCCGGTTCGCGGTTTCTGATCGACAGCTGGATCATGGCGGGGCTGCTCAGCGTTACCTCCATCACCACCACCATGGGCGCGTTCGGCATTATGGTGGAGGATACGGCAAAGAAAATCAGCAAGGATTTCTCCGCCTCCCCCATCAAGCGGTCCTCCCTGGCCAGCGGGTATATTTTAAGCTCCTTTGCCATTGGCCTGATCATGACCCTCATCACCTTTGTGCTGGCGGAGGTCTACATCGTGGCCTACGGCGGCAGGATATTGGGCATGGCCAGCCTTGCAAAGCTGTTGGGCGTGATGCTCCTGTCGGTTGCTTCCAGTACCGCGCTGGTGCTTTTTATTGTGACCTTCTTCAAAAGCAACAACGCCTTTGCCACGGCCGCCACCATCCTGGGTACGCTGATCGGTTTTTTGACGGGCGTATACATCCCTGTGGGGCAATTGCCGGAAGCCGTGCAGTCCGTAATCAAATACTTCCCGGTATCCCACGCCAGCGTGCTGTTTAGGCAGGTGATGATGGAAAATCCCCTTCAGACCGCCTTCGCCGGCGCGCAGGCTATGGCTTCCCGGGAATTCAGGCAGATGATGGGCGTTTCTTTCAGCTTTGGAGGCACGGAGGCTTCCGCTGCCGTCAGCCTGTGGGTGCTTGTGGGCACGGCGGTGGTGTTCTTCCTGCTGGCCACATGGAATCTGTCCAGAAAGAGGAAATAGCGTTATCCGGGTGGAATGGATACGTAGCCTTTATTCGCCGTTGAAAGGATGAGTATTCATGCCCGATATGCTGGTGCACCTGTTAAAGCTGCCCGAGCTTGCCCCCCTGATGAAAGACTACGGGGAAAAGGGGGTTTCCATCCGGCGCGCCATGGTGCCGGATATGCGCCGGATCACCGCCTGGGTGGAAAAGCACTTTGGGCCGCGCTGGGCCAGCGAATGTGAAATCTGCTTTTCCCGCCAGCCGGTAAGCTGCTTCATCGCCGTGAAGGATGATGAAATCCTGGGCTTTTCCTGCTATGAAACCACAGGCAAAGACTTTTTTGGTCCCATGGGCGTTGCGGAAAACAGCCGCATGCTTGGCATCGGCAAGGGCCTGCTCATCGCTTGCCTGCACGGCATGCGGGAGATGGGCTACGCCTATGCCGTCATCGGCGGCGCGGGGCCCGTGGGTTTTTATGAGAAGACGGTAGGCGCTACGGTGATCCCCGATTCCGTTCCCGGCATTTATAAGGATCTGCTTGCAAAATAGCCGTCTTTCCATGACAAAGAAAGCGCCTTCCCCGGCATAGCGATGGGGGAGGCGCTTTGCCGTGCGCGGAAATGATACAATACCAAAAGCAAAAATATTGTGCTATATGTCGTTTCATGTTATACTGGCGGTGGTAATAATAGATCGTATAGGTGCAATTTCACAATTCAGTTGAACTTATCCACCTGTCATCCCGGCTGCAATCACCCGCAGGAGGTGGACAAATGAAAAGCGCGAGCAGTTTGGCAGCGCCATTCCCGGCTGACGAGCACGGGCTGCTGTTTCGCGATCTCCTGGATGGGCTGGATGACCCTGTTTTGGTGATAAACGCGGCGTGTGCCGTGCAATACGCGAACCCGGCTTATGAAGAAATATTCGGGCACGGCCCTGCCGGGGAACCGGCCCGGCCCTTTCTGCCCTTGATGCGGGAGAAAGATGCGGCAAGTTTCATGCGCCAGCTTTCCGCATGCCCAAAGGCCGGCTCATCCGGCTTCATTTTAAGCTGTCAGCTTGCGCTTTTTTCCGGGGAATGGGAGGCCTTTGAGATACGCGCCCGGACCCACGCGCATCCGGGAGGCGGGGCGCTGTTTGCGCTGCATCTTCACAGCATTGAAAGCCTGATCCGGGAGAAGCAGGAAAGAGTCGACAGGGAGCTGCGCTACCAGGCGCTGGCGGAGCAGGCCGGCGACGCTTTTTTTGTGCATGACTTCAACGGCCGGTTTGTGGAAGTCAACGGCCGAGCCTGCATGAGCCTTGGATACAGCAGGGAAGAGCTTCTGAATATGTCGGTGACCGACGTGGAGCAGGATTTTGATTTGCAAAGCGCCCAGGCGCAATGGTCGAAAATTGAGCCGGGCGTGGATTTTACGCTGTATGGCCACCAAAGGCGCAAGGATGGCACGCTGTTTCCTGTAGAGGTGCGCTTCGGCTGCACCATATGGCGCGGGGAGAGGCTCTTTCTGGGCATGGCGCGCGACATCACGGAGCGCAGGCAAGCCGAGGAAAAGTTCCGGCGGATGGTGGAAGGCGCGCCGGACCCCGTCTTTATCCAAACGGAAGGCAAGCTGGCCTACATCAATCCGGCCGCCTGCCGCCTGTTTGGCATCGCAGCGCCCGGGGAGCTGCTTGGAACGCCGGTCATCGACCGCGTCCATCCGGACAACAGGAAGATGGCATTGGAAAGGCTGCACCGGCTGAATGTTCTCAAAAAGCCCGCCAGAGAGCTGTTTGAGCAAAGGTTCCTCCGGGTGGATGGCGGCGAAGTCTGGGTGGAAACCAAAGCCGAGCTGATTGAGTTCGAGGGAAAGCATGGGGCGCTGGTATTTGTGCGGGACACGACGGAGAGAAAAATTGCCGAGCAGAAACTGAGGGAAAGCACGGAGCGCTTCCGGGTGGCTTTTGAGCACTCGGCTTCCGGCATGTGCCTGTTGGGGACCGACGGAACGTTTTTGAGCGTCAACCAGGCCATGTGCGGCATATTCCGCTGCTTCAGGGAGCAGATGGAAGGGAAAAAGCTCAGTGACTTCACCTATCCGAAGGACCAGGAAACAGGCGCCGGCGCAATGCGGAGAATGCTTTTGGGAGAGGTGCATACGGTCTTAATTGAAAAGCGATATCTCCGCTGCGGCAAGGAAGTATTCTGGGCCAGCGTTTCCTTCGCCTTGCTACGGGACGGCGGCGGGCAGCCCGTTCATTTCATCGTGCAGGTTCAGGATATTACAAAGCGCAAGGAAATGGAGAAAGCGCTGCTGAAAAACGCCAGGCGGCTGAAGCTTTTGCATGAGATCGACCAGGCGGTTCTAAAAGGTGTCGACTCGCCCAGCACCATTGCCGGCGCGGCTTTAAGGCGCATGAACGATCTGCTTCATACAAAGCGGGTCGTTCTTGATATTTTCGGGCCGGGTGAAACGGATATGCGGGTGCAGGCGATGGATGTGGACGGCAGGACTGTGGTGACGGAGCAAAAGCAGCGTGTGAGGCAGCTTTACGGCAACTTTGAAACGCTTAGGAACGGAAAGAAGGACGGTACTGAAAGCATTTCAAAAGCGGCGCTGCCTTTTCATATGGCGGAAACGCTCGGGGAGGAGAACGTTTGCTCCTTCATGCTCATGCCGCTGACCGCCTCCGGTAAGCTGATCGGTGCTTTGAACCTGGGCTGGGAAACACTCGGGGCGTTTGCATCGGAAGAAAAGGCCATTGCCCAGGAGGTTGCCTCCCAATTGGCGCTGGCGGTCGAGCAATCGCACATGCGCCATGAATTGGCTGTTCACGCGGCGGAACTGGAGCAGCGCGTGAAGGAGCGGACCGCCCAGTACGAGGCGGCCAACAAGGAATTGGAAGCATTCTCCTATTCCGTGTCCCACGACCTGCGCGCGCCGCTCCGTTCGGTGGACGGCTATGTGCAGATATTGCTGGAGGACTACAGCGGCCATCTGGACGACAACGGGAAACGCATCTGCGGAGTCATCAGCAACAGCGCCAGGCAAATGGGCAGGCTCATCGACGATCTTTTGTCCCTTTCCCGCGTTGGCCGCACGGAGATGAAGCGGGTGCCTGTGGATATGGGCGGGATGGCCCGCGCCATTTTTCACGAACTGACGACGGAGGAGGAACGGGCGGCCATTGATATAAGCATTGGGCCGCTGCCCGCCGCGCTGGCCGATCCCACGCTGATGCGCCAGGTCTGGATGAATCTTTTGGGCAATGCCATCAAATTCTCCTCCAAAAAAGAAAAAACCGTGATCCGTGTGAGTGCCAAGGCACAGGACGGCGATATCGTCTATTCGGTAAAGGATTATGGGGCGGGCTTTGACCAGCAGTACGCCGGCAAGCTTTTTGGCGTGTTCCAGCGGCTGCACAGCGTTAGGGAGTTCGAGGGCACCGGCGTGGGGCTGGCCATTGTGCAGCGCATTATCAACCGCCATGGCGGCAGCGTGTGGGCCCAGGGCCAACCCGGCGAGGGGGCAACCTTTTACTTCAGCCTGAAAAAGGAGGATGACCGTGGGGCACTATGAGGCAGTTGATATTTTGCTGGTGGAGGACAACCCGCAGGACGCGGAGCTGACCATCCGAGCGATCAAGAAGCATAACATTGCCAACACCTTGCATGTGGTGGAGGACGGCGCGGCCGCCCTGGACTTCATTTTCTGCCGCGGCGAATTTGCGGACCGGAATTTTGAACCGATGCCCAAGGTGATCCTGCTGGATCTGAAATTGCCCAAGGTAAGCGGCCTGGAAGTGCTCAAAGCCATCAAATCCGATGAGCGCACCCGAAAAACGCCGGTGGTTATTGTCACCTCCTCCCAGGAGGACCCGGACATCAAAACGGCCTACGGGTTGGGGGCCAACAGCTATGTTGTGAAACCCGTAGGGTTTGAAGATTTCATCGAACAGATGAAAAACCTCGGCTTCTATTGGCTGCTGGTAAACCAGCGGCCCCGGTGATATTCTGCTTCTGGTAAGTGGGGTGAATTTCTTGGGCGAAGTCATGCGCGTATTGATGGTGGAGGATTTTTTCACCGATGCGGAGCTGATAGAACGGGAAGTCCGAAAGGTGCTGCCGGAGAGCCGGTTCCTGCGCGTGGAAACGCGGGAAGATTTTTTGAAGGCGCTTGAGACTTTTTCTCCCGGCCTGATCCTTTCGGATTACAAGCTGCCCCGGTTTGACGGGCTGGCGGCGCTGCGCCTGGCCATAAGGCATGTGCCGGAAGTGCCTTTCATCATCATCACAGGCTCCATGAATGAGGATACGGCTGTGGAATGCATGAAGGGCGGAGCCTGGGATTATGTGATCAAGGAGCATTTGAAGCGCCTGGGCCCGGCGGTCTTAAACAGCCTGGAGCAAAGCAGGCTGCGCCGCGAGCGGAAATCTGCCCTTGACGCTTTGAAGGAAAGCGAGGAGCGCTACCGCAGCATTCTGGAACTGGCGCCGGTAGGCGTTATTGTGCATGCGCAAGGCCGCATCGCTTTTGCCAACCCGGCTCTGCTGAAGCTTTTGCGGGCAGCCTGCCCGGAGGAAGTGCTGGGTAGGCCCATGTGCGACATCGTACATCCCGATCATCTGCAAACGTCCTGCACGCGCTATCACAAGATGATGGCGGGGGAAAAGGAACTGTATCCCGTAGAGGACGTATTCGTCACCATGGATGGCACGCCCGTTCCTGTGGAGGTGATGGCTTCCCTGCTCACCTATAACCATGAAGATGCCGTGCAGTTCATTGTAACCGATATCACCAAGCGCAAGGAATATGAAGAGAAGCTGATCCACATCAGCTATCATGACCAGCTAACAGACTTGTACAACAGGCGTTATTTTGAAGAAGAGCTTGCGCGGCTGGATAAGGCGGGGATATCGCCCGTGACCATTATCCTCAGCGATGTGAACGGCCTGAAGATGATCAACGACTCCTTTGGCCATAGGAAGGGCGACGAGCTGCTTGCGCAGGCGGCGGCGATCCTGACCCGGGAGTTACGGCACGGCGATACCGTTGCCAGGATCGGCGGCGACGAATTTGCCGCCATCCTGCCCAATGCCGGGGAGGCGGAGGCCGGGGCGGTCATCGCCCGGATCCAATCAAAGGCGCAGGATATAAGGTGCGGAAACGCCGTGCTTTCCATATCCTTAGGCTATGCCACGCGCGATTCGGACTCCGTTTGTATGCAGGATGTGCTGGCCGAGGCGGAAAACAGCATGTACCGGCATAAGGTCTACGAAAGCGCCAGCATGCGCAACAAGACGGTGGATATCATCCTCAACGCCCTTTTCGAAAAGAGCAACCGGGAGATGCTGCACTCCAGGCGTGTGAGCGCTTTGGGCGCCGCCATCGCGGCGGAGCTTGGCCTCAAGGAGCATGAAATCAACCGCATCCGCATGTTTGGCCTGGTGCATGACATCGGCAAGATCGGCATTGACGAGAAGATTCTTAACAAGCCGGCCAGGCTGGATGAGGCCGAATGGGCGGAGATGAAAAAGCACCCGGAGGTGGGCTGGCGTATACTGACTTCCGCCAGCGAGTTTTCGGAATTGGCTGAGTTTGTGCTGTGCCACCATGAACGGTGGGATGGCAATGGATACCCCAAGGGCTTGCGGGGCGAAGCCATTCCCCTGGAGGCGAGGATCGTCAACGTGGCCGACTCCTATGATGCCATGACTAAGGACAGGACGTACCGCAAGGCAATGAGCGCGGAGGAGGCCATGGACGAGCTGAAAAGGAATGCCGGCACCCAGTTTGACCCCGGCATCGTTACCGTGATGATTCACAACATACTGGAGCGCGGCGTGAAAATTGAGGCGTAGCCTTCGCCGTACATAAACAGAGCATATGCAAACGCCGCTCCCGTGCCGCGGGGGCGGCGCTTTTAGTGGATCGTGCCATCGTCTATATGAGGAAGTTCTCCACGTCCACTTTATCCGCATCCCGGTAGGGAGCCAGGGCGGCGATCATTTTCAACGGGCTTGTGGTGTTGTTGACGATGTAGTGGATTTCCCCCGGTTCGATGTGGATGAAATGCCCCGGTATCAGGTGATGCACGGTACCGTCCACCACCACATCCACTTCGCCTTCCAGAACAAAGAAGTTTTCTTCCATGACCTGATGATAGTGAGCCTTAAAATCCTGCCCCGCCTGCAACTGCATCACGGCAAAATTCATGCGGGGACCCCTCATCAGATACTTGGGGCCGCTGTCGCCCATGCGGTACTCCCGCTCGCTTTCATGGATGACGAACATATCCGGTCCTCCTTATTATCCAATTCACTTCACATATTATATCATACATAAACTTGCGTTTGGCCTGTACAAAAGACTCATGCAAGACTATAATGTCAAACATCAGCATTTACAGAACAAAAGAGGATGAATCAAATGGCGCTGATTGAAGTAAAAAACCTGCGCAAAACCTTTGAGTACACCAAAAAGGAAGAAGGCATGAAGGCCTCCTTTAGAAGTCTTTTCCATAGGGAAAAGCTGCACAAGGAGGCCGTGCGCGGCATCGATTTTTCCCTGGAAAAAGGGGAGATGGTGGGCTTTTTGGGCCCCAACGGCGCGGGGAAAACCACCACGCTGAAGATGCTCTCGGGCATCCTCTTTCCCACGGGCGGCGAAGCCCGCGTCATGGGCTATGTGCCCTGGGAGCGGAAAAAGGATTTTAAAATGCGCTTTGCCATCGTCATGGGGCAAAAGAGCCAGTTGTGGTGGGACCTGCCGGCTGTGGAATCATTTGCTTTAAACCGCCACATCTATGAGCTGAATGAGGCGGATTACAGAAGCACCCTGGGGGAACTGACGGAGCTGTTGGACGTTAAGCGCCTTATGGGCGTGCAGGTAAGGCGGCTGTCCCTGGGCGAGCGGATGAAGATGGAACTGATCGCCTCGCTTTTGCACAAGCCGGAGGTGATGTTCCTGGATGAGCCCACCATCGGCCTGGATATCATCTCCCAAAAGCGCATCCGGGAGTTTTTGCGCCGCTACAACCGTGAAAAGCAGACAACGGTGCTATTGACCAGCCATTCGCTAAGCGACATCGAGGACCTGTGCCGCCGCACCATCGTCGTTAACGACGGGAAAATCGCCTATGACGGGGAGCTGAAAAGGATCAATAGCCTGTTCGGCGAGCGCAAGCGGATTCAGGTCACCTTTGAAACAGAAGAGGCGGCACGGATGGATTTGAGCCGATTTGGCATTTTGTGCAGCCGGGATAACATGCAGGCGGTGATCGAGGTGAACCGCGACCAGGTGCGGGAAGTGTCCAAGGCGATGCTTGAAACGCTGCCGGTGACGGATTTCAACATCGGCGACATCCCCGTGGAGGAGGGCATTGCCCGGCTGTATACAGGGGGGAATGGGCAATGACCCTGAGAAAATACATGTACTCCCTGGGCCTTGGGGTCAAGGAGACCATGGCCTACCGGGCGGATTTCTGGCTGGGGCTAGTCAGCGCCGCCTTCCCCATCATCATTCAAATTTTCATGTGGCAGGCGCTGTACGCGGGCGCTGGCACGGAGGAGCTGTACGGCCGCAGCTATGGGCAAATGCTGGCCTATTCGGTGTCGGCGGCCATTTTCTGGCGGCTACTTCGCACCGGCTTTGAATACGAGATCAACGATGACATCAAAAATGGGGGCCTGAGCAAGTATGTGATACGGCCTGTTGGCTATCTTCCCTATAGGCTTAGCTGCTTTCTGGGGCAAAAGATCGGGGTCATGATAGGCGGGCTTTCGTTGATGGCGCTGGCGCTTTTAGGCGTCGGGTTGTATTTTCACGCCTCGCCGGCGAACATTTCTGGCATATTGATGTTTATCCCCACGCTGCTAGGCGCGCTGGTTTTGAACTTTTTAGTCTTCTTTTGCGTGGGCATGTGGGCCTTCTGGCTGTCGGAGATCGGGTTTATGTTCGAGGCGGTGCGCATTGTGATCGTGGTACTCAGCGGCGGCATCTTTCCCTTGGATATTTTCGGCGATACCGTGTGCGGGCTGCTAAAGTACCTGCCCTTTGCCTATGCCGTGGGCTTCCCGGTGGATGTGCTCATTGGTGCGGTGACAGGCCCAGCGGTGATCACAGGGCTCCTATCGCAAGCGGTATGGATCGGGCTGATGCTGCTGCTCAGCGGGGTTTTGTGGAACCTGGGCTCGAAGAAATTCCTGGCGGCGGGGGGCTGACGCATGAAAGAAATCAAAAAGCATCTGGCGCTTTGGGGCATCCTCATGAAAAACAGCCTCATGGGCCAACTGGAATACCGCATGAACTTTTTTACCGGTATCGCCATGGAGCTGGGCTACTTCCTGGCCAAGATCGTATACATGATCGTGGTGTACAAAACCGGCGTGCCCATTCACGGCCTGACGCCGGACGAGGTGCTGGTGTTTTTCGGCTCGTACATGATCGCCACCGGCCCCTATGCCGGCCTGTACATGATGAACCTGTTCGGTATCGGCCGCCAGGTGCAGACGGGGGAATTGGACCTGCTTCTGGTCAAGCCTGTGTCGCTGCAGTTTCTGCTGACCCTGCGCCGCAGCGATATTGCCCTGTTCACGACGGATGTGCTGCTGGGCATCGCGGCGGTGATCGTGGGCCTTGCCCGCATGGCCGTGCCTGTCGGGATTCTGGATGTGCTTGGATATGTGGGATACATGATCACCGGCTCCCTGATTGCCTATGCCATGTTCCTTTTGCCCCAGGTGCTGGCCTTCAAGCTGGTGAAGACCCACGCACTGGCCGGGCTGGTGGATTCCTCCTGGGATTTTAACAACATGCCCATGGGCATCTACAGCCGGCTTATTCAACAGATCGGCGCGTTTGTGCTGCCCATCTTTGTGATCACCAATTTCCCGGCGCTGTTCATCCTCAAAAAAATGGAGCCCCTGTATGCCGTGTGGGGCATTGTGGGGCCCTTTGCCTGGCTCGCCCTTTCCAGCTTTTTGTTTTACAGGGGGCTGAAGCATTATCAGAGCGCCAGCAGCTAAGCCTGCTTGATGATGCTTCTATTCGTGGGGGACAGGGCGTAAGCTGATTTGGCCGTCTTCATAGACGATGTCTGAGATATAACCTGTGCTTTCCATTGTATACCGCACGAAGCTGTCCATGAACGGGAAGCTGGCTTCATACAGGGAAAGCGTTCCATTGCTGTTTTGGGCGACGATCATGTCATGGTTGATATGCATATATTCGATCGGCACAACCTGCTTCAAGATGGGGTCAAAATAGGCTATGTGGGAACGGTGCAGCCCGTAGCCAAAGGAAAAAGTGAAATACAGCTCCTGCTTTTCGTCTTGGTTTAAATCGGCCAGAGCTATGCTTGCCACGCCAAACCCGCCGGCCGACAGGCCTAGCTCATAGATTTCGCTTTCGTACACAAGGAAAGACCTGCAGGAGTTTACATATTTGAAAACCTTGTACCCGGAGTTTTCCAAAATATCGCTCGGTGTAATATTATAGCAAGTGTCTTCCTTATAGCTTGATTGAAAATCCCTGTTGAGCGCGAGAAAATCCTCCACGCCAATCTTTGTGCCAAAGATGGAAACCCTAAGCGGAATAGCCCCTTCAAGCCGCGCGATCTTGAAGATGCTCCACATGTATTCATTTTTTTGGATATTGGCGCTGTCCTGATGGACCCGCGCCAGCCATATGTCGTCATCCAGCAGGTAGAGGCGGTATGCCACATTTTCCATGGCGCCGGTCAGTGTGTACTGGCGTTTTTCTTTGTATCCCGAAAGATCGGGGACGGCCGGCCACTCCATCATGAAGCTTTCACGGAAAGCCTTCTCATCCACCGGGGCCTCTTGATAGGAAACCTCGATTTCCCGGCGGTTGCCCGCCCAATCCGTTATGATGAAGGTGTTGTCTGAAAAGGTATAGTACTCCTCAAATCCGTCAAAGGCGCAAAAGGAACTGAGGGGGTTCATGTAAAGCTGCTTTTCAAACGCGTAGTGTCCGTATATGCCGTCAAGGCTGTCCCGCTCCGCGTTCTCATTCCCTTTTGCCATGAACTCGGCCGCGGATTTTGGCAGCGCAGGCTCACCCACCGCGCCGGCCAATGCAGTGGGGATAAACAGCAGCAAAGCCGCAAGCATCAGCACAGTTTTTTTCATGTGGACTCCTCCCAACAATATACCGGTCCTCGCAATGGCGCGTACCGCCTTCTATAGAAATAGAACGCGGCAGATTGGAAAACACTGCAAGCCGGGAGGAAAAATTTGTGACCCGGTTCTCTGCCGGTCATGGCAGGCGGTTTGGATCATTTGATAAGCCACTGCAAAAAAGCGTCCGGGCGCAGGCGCTGCCCGGACGAGGATGGAAAAACCATGCGTTTTGTTGAACGGCGTGCCTGGAGGGGAAATCCGCCGGCATCAAAGCGGGATTGAAAGGTACATTGTCACCATGTAACCCGTCAGGCCGTTCACCTTGACGTAACACCAGGCGGCGCCATAGTTGAGGATCTCCACCTGCGTGCCGTTTTTGAAGGTCTTCAGGATCGTATCATCAAAGGAGGGGCCGTCGCGCAGGTTCAGGCGGCCGGTATTGGGGTTGTTGACCGTCGCGGTGCGGTTGGGCAGCCGAACGAAAGCGGCATCCATGTAGCCCGTCTTGCCGTCCACCCGTACCTTGTGCCAGCCGTTTTTGGCGTATGCCTGAAGGATTTCAAGCTTCGTGCCCGGCGCGTACTGGCCCAGGACCCGGGCGGTATAGGAGGCGTCCTCCCGAAGGTTCACCTTGCCGCCGGAGCTTGTCACGGTAGCCTGGGAGGTGGATGTGCCGCCTGTAGACAAAAAGTCCGTGTGCATATAGCCCGTTTTGCTGCCCGCCTTCACCCGGTCCCAGTCCGTGCCGTCAAGCAGTACCTGCACCTGGGTGCCCGGCTTGTAGGCGGCAAGCACCTTGGCCGAAAAGCTGGGCTCTTCCCGAAGGTTCAGCGTTCCGCCATTGGCGGTGTGCACCGTGGCGTAGGTGACGGTGGTCAGGTTATCGATCACAACGAAATTGGCGCTCATATAGCCTGTATTTCCATCCTCGGTGCGCACCTTGTGCCAGGAGCCCCCGCGGGAGAGAATTTGAACCCATACGCCTGAGGCGTACTGGCTGATAACCTTTGAGGAGGTGTTGGGCTCTTCCCGAAGGTTCAGCTTGCCGCTGGCGCTGGGATTGCGCACAACGCCGTAAAGCTCGGAGCATACGTCGGACAGGACTACATACTTGGCTGCCATGTAACCCGTTTTGCCATCCACACGAACCTTGTGCCAGTCTCCGCCGCGCTCCAGAATTTCCACCCGGGTACCTGTAGGATATTGGGCAAGGATTTTTGCCGTATAGCTGGGTGCTTGCCGCAAATTGAGCTTGCCGCCCTTGACGACGCCTGTGTCCTGCGCGGCCCAAGCGCCTGCCGGCAGCATGAGCGCCAGCACCAGCAGCAGTAGAATGCTTTTGTAAAAAAGGGAAGGTTTGCCGGACATTGGTTGACCTCCTTTTCTGGAGCGGGCGCTGAGCGCCTTCCGCTCATCCATGTAGACGAGAGAGCCCTGGCATATGTTCCCGGAAAACTGCCCCCAAAAGGTAAAATTATGCCCTCATAAGCGACATGGCTGCCGCGCATGAGGGCATGGGCTATTCCATATTAAATCAGTTTATTTTAAGTTGAAGGGTTTGAGCAGCTTGTCGGCCTGAACCTTGATACCCTTTGGGTCTATGATTTCCACCTTGGTATGCAGCCACCCGGGAATTTTGTCCGGGTCAACACCGGCGTCTAAAAAAGGCTTCGGGTCCAGCACAAATACGATATCCTTGTCGTTGGTTTGAAGGTCCTTCGCCCACTTGAACATGTGGCCGCCGCCAAGATCGATCCCATAATGGTCCGGCGCCGCGTAATAGCCGATGCTGTCCCCGCTGTATTTCACGATCTGCTCATAGGCCTTTTGCGGCGTAGGTTCACCTGAATAGCCGGGCGGCTGATTGCCAAAATCGGCGCCCACTACCAGCGTGCCTTCATGCACCATGCCCTCCGGCAGCTTGCCGGTATTGAGCCCGGCCTCCACAAAGGGCATGACATCCGTTTCCAGCCAGGCATCGTACACGGAACCCTGGCTGTAATCCTTGCTCCACAGAAACCTTGCGCTGCCGTCGGGGGCTGTTAAAGCATAGCCGCCGATGGATTCATCGGGCGTCACGCGGTCCGGCACAGCCCTGACCAGCGCATCAAAAGACGCGGCCGAATCGCGTGCCACCACGCCCGGGGACTGGCAGGCGGGAAGCGCCATCAAGGACAGAATCCCAAAGGCGAGAAGCAGTTTTCTTTGCATGTGCAGGCTTCCTTTCAGGAGGGCGGGCCATGGTCCGCCGCTTCATGAAAGATAGCTTTCCCGCCGGGTTAATAATTGTTTCGTTTTTTTTCAATTGCAGCAGCCGCCGGGGAGCAAAGGAAAGGCATCCGGGTCTTCGGCCGTTTCAGGTTCCGGTGCAAAGGCGGAAAAATCAACGGCCGGGGAAGCGGTGCTCTGCCCGGCGGAACCGGAAGGCGCGGGAGTGACCACGCCTTCGTTTTCCACGACCTTGATCGTCGAGCGGATCATGCCCATCCAGCAGGAGTAGGTGAACGTGCCTGTTCGGGCCGGAGTGAACTCGATGACGTTGTCGCCTTCCTTCAGTGTTTTTTGGATCTGGTATTCGGGTATGACCAGGGCATAGTTGCAGCCGTTGAGGCTTCCCTTGGAGGCTTTGATGGTCCACTTCACCGGGATGCCCGCCTTGACCGTGATGGCCGGATAGCCGTAGCCGGTAAGCTCGGAGGTGATTTCCTGCACCGCTTCCTGCGTCCCGGCCGCCGGGGGCGGTGTTTCAACCGCCTTTTCCGCTATTGTAACAGAAGAAGCGGGTTCACTCTGCGCCGTGCCGGTGCTTGAGCCCATGCCCGACAGCGCCAGCCCGTTCTGGAACATCGATATGCCCATGACCACCACCAGCACCGCCCCCACGGTAACCATATGCCTGGTGAACTTGCGGCTCAGGATGGAGGACAGCGCGCCCAGCAGGAACATCAGCGGCACCGTGCCCAGGCTGAACAGCAGCATCGAAAGCGCGCCGCCCCATACGCTGCCGGTGGACAGGGCGTACAGTTGCATGGCCTGTAGGGGACCGCAGGGCATAAGGCCGTTTAACAGCCCCACATACAGCGGGCTGTTGCTGCGCTTTTTTTCCTTGGCGATTTTCAGGCCCAGCGCCTTGGGCAGGTGCGGCGTGAAGCGGGCAAGAGCCGGAAACATCCCCGATAGGTTCAAGCCCATGAACACCATGAACACACCGGCCAGAAGCTGCACGAACCCACGGGCCGCGCCGGAAAACTGCACCACGGAGCCGATGGCCCCCACGATTCCGCCGATGACGGTGTAGGAGATTACGCGGCCCAGGTTGTATTTCAGGCTGGGGAACAATCCTGCAAAACGGCCCTGGCCGCCTGCGCCGGAAATGCACTGGGACAGGTTGATGCCCCCGCACATGGCCACGCAGTGGACGGAGGTCAAAAGCCCGATGACAAACAACATGCCGTAGCTTGTGTCAGCCGTGGCCAGGGGAAAGAAATTGAACACCTGGAACCAGCCAAAGCGGGAACCCATTAGGATAAAGACCAGCATAAGCGCGATAAGGCCGATGGCCCTTATGTATCCCGATCTCTTCGCTTCCTGCTTTTCGTTTGCTCCCACCTGGTAGCCTTGCGCCTCAATGGCTTTTTTGAACGCTTCAACGGATGCTTGGGCAGGGTCATAGGTGATTTCCACCGACCCTGACTTTACCTGGGCGCGTGCTTTTATAACGCCAGGCAGGGCAAGCAGTGCCCCCTCGATCCTCGTTTCGCAGCCGGTACAGGTCATGCCCTTTACCAGCAGCTTTTTTACGGCGAGGGTTTGTGACATGGTGTCACTCCTTTCTGGGATGCCAATACAGCATCCGTTCATATGACCGAAAGGATAACAGCCGATTATGGAGATTGTATGCAGGCAAAAAGCAATTTTAAAGTTTCCGCCCGGGCCGGCAGGGGGAAGGGGCAGGGCGAATCTGATGGGGTAACTGCTTTGGATGATAAAAATTTTCAACATTGTGTTAAAAGAACTTGACATAATGTAAAATGGATGCTATATTAAGCTTGTTTCCATTGACAAATTGTAAAAAGGAGTGTGCCTGAAGTGTCTTATCAGGAAAAGAGATCGATGGTATCGGTATGTACGGGGGTTTTGCTTTTGGCGGCTTATGGCATCTGGGCACTTGACAAGGTCCAGGCGGGCATGGCCGCTGCGGATGATTTGCGGTTCTGGGCCGGCGCGATGCTTACTTTCATCGGCATCGGGGTTGCCGCGACCATCGTCATCCAGATTGTGTTTCACATTCTTTTGTCCGTCGGGATTGCCGTGAAAAAGCAAATACGCACAGGCAAGGTTGACGATAAGGAAGTGGAAAAGGAAATCAAGCAGGAAATGGTGGAGGACGAGATGGACAAGCTGATCTCGCTTAAATCCATGCGGGCCTCCTTCTGCGTGGCGGGCTTCGGCTTTGTGGCCGCGCTCGCGGCACTGGCGCTGGGCTATATGCCCGCGGTGATGCTCAATATCCTGTTCGTGGCTTTCTTCGCGGGCTCCATCTGTGAGGGCATCCTGCAGATGTATTACTACAGAAGAGGGGTTGCGCATGGCCGATAAGCTTGAGATTACAAACAACATCAGGAAGCTGCGCTTTTTTGCAAATGAGATGACGCAGCAGGAGCTGGCGGAGAAAGCGGGAGTCTCCAGGCAGACCATTATCGCGGTGGAGGCGGGAAAATATTCTCCGTCTCTGGAACTGGCGTTTCGGATCGCCGACGCCTTCGGGGTGGCGATCGGCGAGGTGTTCGGCTATGAAAGGAAGGAGCCTGTATGAAATGCCTGATCGTGGTGTATTCATACCATCATCACAATACCCAAAAGGTAGCCGGCGCGATGTCCGGCATAACCGGCGCAGTTGTCAAAAGCCCGGCGGAAACAAAAGCGGAGGAGCTTAATCAATATGACCTTGTCGGCTTCGGCGCCGGCATCGACAGCGGGAGGCATTACCGGCCGCTGCTGGATTTTGCGCAAAGCCTGCCGCCTGTTCAGGGAAGAAAATGCTTTCTCTTTTCCACAAGCGCCGTGCAGGGCGAAGAGAAAGTCAAAAAAGATCACGCAGCCCTGAGAGAGATATTGCGGTCAAAAGGATACCTGATCGTTGGGGAATTCAGTTGCAAGGGTTATAACACAAACAGTTTTCTGAAATACTTCGGCGGCATGAACAAGGACCGGCCCAATGATGAGGATATCCGCCATGCCAAGGAGTTTGCCCAAAGGATGGTTTCCGCTTGATGAAAATCAGCAGATGGCGTCAAGGGCCTTTGCAAGGTCTTCGATCAAATCATCCGCATGCTCAATGCCCACGGACAGGCGGATGGTGCCGGGCTTGATGCCGCTTATGAATAGTTCGGCTTCCGTCAACTGGGAATGGGTGGTGCTGGCGGGGTGGATGACCAGGGATTTCACATCCGCCACGTTGGCCAGCAGGGAGAAGATTTGCAGCCTGTTAATAAAAGCCTTGGCGTCCTCCGCGCCGCCTTCCAATTCAAAGGTGAAAATGGAGCCCGCACCCTTGGGGAAATACTTGTCGTACAGCGCTTTGCAGCCGTTTTCCGGTAAGGAGGGGTGGTTCACGCGGGTGATCCTGGGGTGGTTCTTCAAAAAGTCCACGATCTTCAAGGCATTGTACACATGG
Source organism: Bacillota bacterium (assembly GCA_023411395.1). Classification (GTDB taxonomy): domain Bacteria; phylum Bacillota; class Clostridia; order Christensenellales; family Aristaeellaceae; genus JAEWAH01. The sequence goes on along the minus strand of JAEYOV010000073.1, from coordinate 67,881 downwards.
CGCTCCACACGGAGCGACAGCGTTTCCAGCCCCTGCAGGAATAAAAAAGAATTCAGCGGTGCCAGCGCGGCGCCCGTATCCCGAAGTAGGATCACCCGGGCCCGGATGATGTAGGAAAGGTAACCCACCGCGTCCCACAGCTTCAGGCCGTGGTAGCTGGGGTCGGGGGTGAGGAATTTGGGAAACTTGCCGGAGGCTGCCCAGTTGAACCTGCCGCCGTCCACGATGACGCCGCCGATGGCCGTGCCGTGGCCGCCGATGAACTTGGTGGCGGAGTGCACCACGATGTCCGCGCCGAACGCAATGGGGCGCAGCAAATACGGCGTGGCAAAGGTGTTGTCCACGATGAGGGGAATGCCGTGCCTGTGGGCCAAATCGGCATAAGCCTCAATGTCCGCCACATTGGAGTTGGGGTTGCCCAATGATTCAATGAAGATGGCTTTCGTATTGGGCCGGATGGCTTTTTCGAACCCCTCTATCCCTTCCCCGTCCGGGTGGACAAAGCTCACCTCGATGCCGTAATCTTTGAGGGTATGGGCAAACAGGTTATAGGTGCCGCCGTAGATGGTGGTGGCGGAGACGATATGGTCCCCCGCGAAGGCGATATTCAATATGGCGTAGGTGGTGGCCGCCGACCCGGAGGCCGTCGCCAGCGCTGCCGCGCCGCCTTCCAGCGCCGCGATGCGTTTTTCAAATACGTCGGTGGTAGGGTTCATGATGCGGGTGTAGATGTTGCCGGTTTCCGCAAGGCTGAAGCGGGCTTGGGCGCTTTCGGCGCTGGGGAACACGTAGGAAGTGGTCTGGTAAATGGGCACAGCACGGGCGTCGGTGGCGGAATCGGGTGTCTCCTGGCCCACGTGGACCTGCAGCGTTTCAAACCGCCAGGTGCTTTTCGGATCGGACATGAGGACATCCCCTTTCTAATAACTTTAATCATACATGAATACTAGGAATTGAAGGTATTATATCATCTCCCGCCGTGATGTCAATACCCCTTTTTTGAAAATGGCGCAAAAAAAATCCCCCGGATGGGGGAATGTTATCAGCTTCATCCATTCGCCGCGCGAATCTTCGCTATATAAGTCCCACAGCCAGGTTCAAAAGCTGCTCCGATTCCTCCCTGGTGATGGGGCTGTCCTCCGAGACAAAGGAGATGGATACGGAATAGGAGTCCATGAACCAGTAATACTGTTCATAAATCTGTTCCTTTGTGGTGCTGTGCACGGTGGGCAGGCCAAGGGGCCCTTGGGCGATGACGCTTGAGCCGCTCAGGCCCTGGCTGTTGATGCCCTCAGCCACGCTGTCGCATATTTCCTGCAATTCCTCCCTGGTGTATCCCTGGGTAAGGGTCACTTCATCGGTGATTTTGGGAAAAGCGGTGCTGGAGATGTTGAAGTATTTATAGGAGCCGTCCAGGGCATACAGGTATACATTCCGGCCGATGGCTGTGTCCCCGGTGACATCTACCCCGTAGCCCTCGGGGATGCGGATATCCATGATCCTTGTGGTGAGGGGGAAATGCAGGATGTTTTCCTCCCAGGCGACAGGCACGGCGGGAAGCCAGTCCGGCAGGGCGCTCTTTCCATCAAGAAGCTGGCGCATTGCCGTCTTTTGCAAATCCTCCACAAAGCTGGGATGAATGAAATCGGCGTAGGGGAAAACGCTGGCGTACAGCGCCCAGCCGTCACGCAGCGCCAGCAGATGGTTCATAGTTCCGCCGCTGGTATACGAAAGGACGGGCGTATCCCCCGAAAAGCCTTCCAGCACGGCAAGGGAGTCCGCGTCGTATGGGGCGCCGGCGGCGGGCGTATTCAGCGCCGCTTCCTTTTCCTCCCGGGAGAGGGTCAGGACTGTGTTATCTTTGTAAGCCGCGTCCCTGACGGCGAAAAGCTGCAGCACGGAAAACCGTGCGCCGGGCCGTTTGGGGCACAGGGAAAGATGCAGGAAACCGGGGGATTCGGTGAGCAGCGTGATATACATGGAACCGGGGGCGGTCAAGGTGACGGTGCTGAACGGGAGGGTATAGCTTTGGTAGTGTTTGGCTATTCCCTCCGGCGCCGCGGCGTCCAGCATCAGGTCTTCCTGGGCGGCGGCGGCCTCCCTGGAAATGGAAGTGCCGCCGTCCATGCGGGAGGCCATGGCGTTGAGCACCCATCCGTCTTTGAGGGCCAGCAGATGCTCGGAGTACATGCCCTGAGCCGTCTCCTTCACCCGGAGTGCCCGCTGGCCGGGGATCAGATCATCCACCGCCTCATAATCTAGGGACGCGCCGTTTGAGGAGATCGTGCCGAGCACATTTTTGATGCCGTCTTCATCCATATCCTTGAGGTTAAGGCCGGTGAGATCCTCGTTTTTCAGGGCGAAGAAGGCGAAATACGTATCGGGGAAATCGGGCATGCCGATGCCCAGCGCTTGCTGGTATGCGTTATCCAGCAATACCTGGGTCTGGGAATTAAGAAGAAGCGGGATCGACACATCCACGCCCGGAAAGTAGTACCAATAGCAATTGTAGTCCGAACCTTCAAGCGGCGTGATGCTGACCTCGCCGGCAGTGGCATTCAGGGGTGCAAGCAAGCACAGGCAGGCAAGCAGGGAGAGCAGGAAACGGGCAGAACGTTTCATGGGCCTTCCTTCCTTTCGGTCTGTCGTCGGGGGCATCTGGCGCGGGAACCCTGTCTGCCAGAATAACGTTTCACGCCGGGGAATTCCTCCCAGTACCCCTTGAAAAGGGAAACGGGTCAATCCAGCGCCAAGGACAGATAGGGGGGTTCGCCCAAAAGCGCGGGCTCCGGGTTCAGCCAGCGGATCATGCCGAAGGGCAGGGTGTTCGCGCCGGGAAGGCTGCTTGCGGGAAGGCGCACCTGATAGGCGGGCGCTTTCAGCGCTTGATGCAATACCGCCAGGGCGGCGGGTACATCCATGTTCACAAGGGCCAGCTCCCGGACCAGCACGGTGCCCTCCCGCCATTCCCAGGCGGCGCAGCCTTCCCCGCTCCCGGCGAAAAGGCGCGTCACGCCTCCTTCCGGGCCAAGGGCCCAAACGGCATAGGCCACAGCCTTTTCATCCCAGCAGGCGTACAGGCGGCTGGACAGAAAAGCCCTGTCCCGAAGGCGCGCGTACGCGCCGGGGGAACAGGGCGAAAACCGGCCGTCTTTGGGACAAGGCGGCAGATCACCGGCATTAAAGCGGATGATATCCAGCAAAAAAGCGGTTTGATATCCCCGCTTGCCGTAAAAATCAAAAAGGCTGGGGGAAGCGGGCACCAGAACGGCCGCCGCCTCGCCCCGGCTTTGCATATACGCGTGGGCATAATCCAAAAGGCGTGTGCTGATTCCCTGGTTCCGGTATTTCACATCGGTGGCCACCGCGTAGATATACCGGGCGGGAAAGGATTGGCCGGGGGACGTAAGGCGGAGGGGGAGCATGGAAAGCATGCCGGCAATGTCATCCCCCTGCGCTTCCACCAGCATGTTTCCGTCATGGTGGCGGCGGGCAAAGTAATCCTCCACCGCCTCCCTGGAGTCGCCAAAAATGTCTTGCCACAGCGATTTGAGCTTCATGTGATCGCCGGGGGTTGCAAACCGGATCATGATTTCGAATCTGTCTCCTTCAGCTTCGCGATGTACTTTTCCACCAGCCTTGACGGTTGGTAGGACAGCTTGGCGTGGCGCAGGCCCGGCACGCCGGCATCCTCCTCCCGGTTGACATAGGGGTAGTTCATGCAGTTGTGCAGCACAAACTGCTGGTTGATCATGGGATAGGCGCCCTGCATATCGGCGTACGCCTTTTCAAAGTGGACCAGATACGTATCCTCGTTCAGCGGGTCGCCGATGGAGAAGGCCACCACCCGGCCTTCCGCCCTTAGCAGCCCGCCGGAGAGGCGCAATTGCGAAAAATGGCGGAACGCCTGCTCCACCGCGCAGTATTCGTCGTTGAGGCCGCTGTCGTCCATGCAGCCGGCCTGCAGGCACCAGGCCATGTTCATCTGCCGCGCCTCGTCCATGTTCGCGTCCGTCAGCGCCTCGTACTGCCAGGATGGATGGTTATCCACAAAGCGGTGGATGTGGTTGCGCTTGGCGCTGAGCTTTTTGCCCGACAGCGTGGCCAGGCTTTGCGTATCGTAGATGTAGTCGGCCCCGTCACGCCAAAGGGTGAATTCAAACTCTCCCGGGTACATGGCCTCCAGCCGGACCTTGTCGCCGGGAAGCACCACATTGAAGACGAGGGGGATGCCCAGTTGCCGGGTTTCCTCCTTGAGCGCCCCGATCACCTGATCCAGCGGCCCCTGCCCGGCGGGGAACAGGTAGGTGGGGTTCTTCGGTTCGGATAGGAGGATCAGGTAATCGTCCATGCGGGCGACGCGGAACTGGTAAATGTGCCGCCATAAAAAGCTGGTGGTAAAGCTGTATTCCAGCGAGCCCCGCTCGCTCATGGCAAAGAGCCGGTCCATCCACTCCCTGTCATCAAGCGTTATTTCCCTGTAGTCCAGTTTCAAGCACCGAGGACCTCTTTTCATGCTGTTTTGGGGATGAAATCCAAACACTCCTATTATACCAGAAAGAACCACCTTAAGAAACGGGGAGAACGTAAAAAAATGCCCGGAAATGTGTGCTTCCCGGGCAATCGGAACCACCGTGCCAAACCGCATCGGCAGCACTGAATCATTTGAGTAAGCCTGCCATGATATAGGCCAATGGTGAGTTCCAGTAGATGGCCACCTCGTTGGTGGCATAGCTTTGATCGTTGTCCACATAGCACTTGGCGGGAGGCCGGCCGGCCAATACGGCTTTCGCGTATGGGTCGTGCAAGCCTGCGTTGGGGCCGCCCGCCAGCATGCCGGGCACCGTTTGGCCGGCGGCCTGGCTGGGCCGGTGGTGGGTGCTGACGGGGGAAAGGGTTCCGTGGCCGGTGATGTAGCAGTAGCCCATGGGGTTGGCGCCCATCAGGTAATTAAGGTGCTGCCACGCGGCATTGCGGTACGGCTCCGCCTTTTCGGGAGCCAGCTCCGCGGCCAGCAGCAGGTGCATGGCGTGGTTGGCCACCGTCATGTTGCTGCCCCAGGGGTAATCCATTTGAAGGCTGATCCCGTAGCCGTCGGCCAGGGAAAGCGACAGCAGTTCCTCCGCCTCCTGAAGCACGGCGGCTTTGACCCGCTCCAGGGAAGAAGCCGCCGCCGTGTCTTTCATTGCAAGATACGCCATGTGGCCGTAGGTGCCCACGTCCGCCCAGCCCAGGCCGGAGAGCTTTTCGGTTAAGATCAGGCCGTCGGCAAAGGATTTGTATGCGTCCTTGCCTGTGGCTCGGTACAGCTCGCAGGCAGCCCAGTAGCGCTCGTCCGTATCGGTTTGATCGCCGTATTCTCCGGTGACGATGCCGGGCGGGTTGCGGAAGCCGCCGTTCGCGTCCGGATGAGCCATGAGGTATTCCCAGGCTTTTTCCGCGGCGGCGAGGCACGTATCCGCGAAGGAGGGGTCTATATCCATGTAGACCCGTGAGGCCAGCGCCGTGATGGCGGCAAAATCGCCTGTGGCTGCGGTGGAAACGGGGCTTAACATCAGCGGCGCCGTTTCCTTTTCCGGCATCACCGCGCCGGGGAAATGGGCGCATGTGACCTTGTGGTATACGCCGCCCGTCTGTTCCTCCTGCATTTTCAGGAGCCAGTCAAGCGCATAGCGGACTTCGTTCAGGACATCGGAGATACCGTTCCCGCTTTCGGGAAGGTTGAAGTCATCGCCGAACAGGGCGGGATTTGCTTCGTAGGCCAGCAAAAGGTCGGCGGCAGTTTTGGCCGCGGGTACCACATAGCGGCCGTAGTCGCCGGCGTCATGCCAGCCGCCGGATACGTCCTTCGTTTCATTGGTTCCGTATATTGTCGCCGGGCCCATATGGCAGTCGGGATGGGCAAATGCTCCAGCCAGTTCCTTGTTCAGTTCCGTGCCGCAGCGTTGGTAATAGAGGAAGCGCACAACATCCCGGAAACAGTCTGAGTAGATGTTTTCGCCGATTACAAAGGGGGCGGATTCCTGCCCGTTTGCACGCAGGCGGTAGGTGCCGGGTTTTGTGATTGCGGAAAAGTCGCCGAAGGATACCGTGTCGCCGGAAGCCGGATCGGCCCTGGGGCTGGAAAGCGTGCCCGCGAACACGGCCTTTCCCTTTTCATCGATCACCTCAAAGGCATTGCCCAGCGCCTGATCCCGGAAGAACGCCACCTTTCCGCCTGACGGCAGGTAGCCAACCTGGTTGAAAAGGATCGCCGGGGCTGTCTGCGGTTTTTCCGTCTGTTTCACATTTGTACCGTCCAACAATACAACCTCCACGTTTTCAAAGGTCAAGGTATGGGGGTCAGGGGGCTGTGATTCTTTCGGCGTGCCGCAATTAAAGCACAGCCGGGGCGCGGGATCGCTTTTTTCCGTCATCTCAAAATCGATATCTATCCGCGTTCTTTCCCCGGCGGCCAGTACAATTTCCCGCTGGCAGTACCCCCTGTAATCGCCCCCATTCAACTGGATGCGGGCCGTTATCTGCCGGGAGATGGAAGAAGTCACGGTGAAGGCGAAACGGTACAGCCCGCCCGTTTCAAGCTTGAACCCGTCGTAATACAATTGCACCGCGTAGTCAAGGGTTCCGGACTTCTTTACGGCAAGAACGCCTTTTTGACCGGAGATTGTCAATGTGCCCGAGCCGCCCGATTCCGTATAGACGCCCCAGCCGGCTTGCCCCCTGGAAAAATCGCCGTTGGGCAGGAGGCTTTTTTCCTGGGCGAAGGCAGGCGGTGTGAAGAACAGGCAGAATGACGCCAGGAACAATGCAGCCAGCAGGCGCCTTACATGGCATACTCTCCCAGGCATAGGTTTTGTCCCTCCTTACAACGGGTTGAATGAACGGCACACGCTTCTTTTCTCCATTATACTGGATGCGGAAAGCCGCTTCAATCGTTTTCGGAACTTTCGTTGCAGGGATTGAAACAGAAAAAGACCCCGTCCGGCGCGGATGAAAGCGCCGGGGCGGGGCTTGCATTTGATTGTATTCCGTTAAAAATGCCGTCTTCCCAGCTTTGCGCCGCAGGATTCCCGCACGATGAGCGTGTTTTCCATCAGGTGCAGAAAGCTTTGCCCCTCCTGCCAGTTCAGAAGATAGGACACGGCAAGCCTGCCCAGCTCGCTGATGTGCAGGTCCAGCGTCGTCAGCGGCGGATGGGTATAGGCGGAAAAGAACTGGTTGTCGCAGCCCACCACCGCCATGTCCTCCGGCACGCGGATGTTCATGCGGTGCAACTGACGCAGCGCGCCCATGGCCACCAGGTCGTTGATGGCAATGATGGCCGTGGGCCAGGCGGCCCGCGAGAGGCCCGACAAAAGCTTCAATACGCCCGTGGCGCCGTCCTCCAGGTTGTAGCCTAGCTCCTGGCGGTAGCGCAGGCCGTTTTCAAGGCCCAGGGTATGCATCTCATCCTGATACCCGTGCTCCCGGCTGCTGGAGCCGCGCTTTTGGTGGCTGCCGCCCAGGAGCGCGATGCGCTCATGGCCCAGCGCGTGAAGATGGCGCACGGTGATGCGGGCGCCGTCCGCCATGTCGCCGTTGATGCATACGCAGGGAAAATTTTCCACCGGCTCGCCGACGAGCACGATGGGCATATAATTGCGAAGATGGTTCAAAACGCTCAGCTTTTCTGACGCCTTGGGGTCCTCCACCATGCCGCCGGCCAGGATCACGCCGTCGGGCCTGCGCTCGATCAACTGGTCCAAAAACGACTGGTAGCCGCTGGGGCTATCGGGAACGCGGCTCAACACCAAAGAATAGCCCTGGGCGCTGGCCTCCTCATCGGCGGCACTGAACAGCTCGCTGTAAAAGGGGTTGGCGATTTCGGGCAGCCCGATGCTGATCAGGCGCGACTGGCCGCAGTTGAGCCCCCTGGCCGCCACGCTGGGCTTGTAGTTGTACTTGCGCACTACTTCCAGCACCCGTTTTTGTTTGGCTGAGTGGGGGTTGGGCGACTCGCTCATGGCGCGGGAAACGGTGGCGATGGAAACGCCCGCCTCCCTGGCTATGTCGTAGATGTTGATGTTGTTGCTGGCCACTTTATCATCCTTCAATCGGCAGATTTTAGAAGAGGGCAACCTGTTCCTGGAGGTAGGGGATGACCGTTCCCACCGTGCGGCAGCGGATGTCATGCAGCGCCGCGTCTCCCGTCACGGCGCGAACAAGAATTTGCAGATCCTCTCCCCAGCAGGCGGGAAGATACGCCGTATCCTTTCTGCCGCCCGCCATGACGGGGAATTCCCCTCCATGCAAAAGAATACGCCCACACACCCGGCCGCCCCTGAGGACCGTGGCCTGTATACCAGTCCCCTGAACGGTCAGTTCGCAGTCGCCTTTCCTGATTATACCATAAAGCGCTATGCTTTGACCATCCCTGAAATAAAGCGGCAAATCAAGGGCCGACAAGTTGTTTTGGCAGGCAGCCAATGCTCCTTGAAGCTCCGTTTCGCCCATGGCCCGGATGGCCACATTTTGCAAAAGCTCGCCCTGATACAGCACAGGAACGCCGCAGGGCTCGGAAAAATCAAGCTTTGTTATATGGCATGCTATGTGCAGCACGCCTTCCGCTGAGGGGATGGCACTGATATCCAGCCAGGGGCGGAAGCGGTCCGCCCTGCCGGCCAGGCGGCCGCCTACATATACGTCCGCCTGGCCCAGAAGGTCGTCAAAGTGAAGGAAACGCACGCTACCCAGCGCGCTTTGCCGGGTATGGAACACGCCCGCCGCAGGCGTTGCGGTCGTCTGCCAGGAGCCAAGGGCCGTAAGCTGGGGCGCCGGCCCGGCAGTTTCGTCGGTTCTTTGCCAAAGGGGAAGCTTCGTCACCGACGTTAAGGAAACGATGCTTTTCACGCCTTTTAAGGACTTGATGCGAAGGCTGGGCGTGCGGTGGTCGTCAAAATTGCAGTGGCCCCAGATTTCCCCGCGCACGCAAAGGGGCTGCGTTCCGTGAAGGCCGCTGACGGGCAGGAACAAGGGATGGCCCCCGGGGCTGAAGGTGCCCAGATGCTTTTCCCCGACGGTTACCGTCACAAGATCGGCGGCATCTGCAAGCAGGAGGCCTTTGGTCCCGTCACAGGGGAGTGCGGCCTCATAAAAGCCCATGCCCCGGTAAATGTTGTTTTGCTCCAGAGAAAGACGGCCGTTTTCCGCCTTTTGGGCAGGGAGCGCTTTGACCAGTTCCCCATCCTCAACCGTTCTGTATTGAAGGATGATGGGATCCGGAACGCTTTCCTTATCCGCAACGGGCCAGGCGGCGGCTTCCTCCCAGGGCAAAAGGGATACCTCCAAGCCATCCGCATGGACGGGTGCGCCGTCCGGGAAGGAAAGCGGCCTGCCATTGATTTGGATCATGCTGCTGTCAAGCTCTGCCGCGAAAACCAGCCCGGCCTTTGATGCTTTCACCGGCACCGCGTCCGAAAAGGTGATTTCGCCTTCAAGCCCCAAAGGCGAAAGGGATACATGGCTCATGATCAGGGTGCAGCGCCTGGGAAGAAGGGGAATGACACGGCCGTTTTCGGGCCAGACGATTTCCGCCGGGCCTTTCAAATAATTCATGATACCTGCCACAAGGCCGCCCTCCGGAAGATGCAGGGCCGTGGCGAAGACGCCTTCCGGCATGGCAAGCCCATCCGGGAGCGCCGTGGGCTGGGCAGATGCAAGGCCGGGCAGCGCGTTAAGAAGTCCGCGCAGGATACGGGATTCCAGCACCATTTTCCTGTCCAGTTCCCCGGAAGGGGAGATCATGGAGGCAAAGGTATAATCGCTTGTCTGGAACGACAAGGGCGCTCCCCAGTTGTTCACGGCGTTGGTGAAGCCGAAGTCCGTGCCGCCCGCCTGATTGTAAGGACCCAGCAGCTTGGCCCCCAGCAGCAGCAAAAAGCGCAGGAAGTGATGGTCCCGGTGGGTCTCCGTTATCAGCAGGGGGAAGCCGTGGTCCCGCAGCCATTTTTGGTAAAAGAGCACCTTTTCCCCGAAGTGTACGTCATCGGGGGCGGGATAAAAGTTCATGGCGGGGGAAAGCCCCGGCGTAAGGCCCCCGGAGGCGGTAAGCCCGGACTGGCCCGAGCAGCAGAACAGGGGCACGTCTATACCGCTTAAAAGTGCCATCTTGCGCAGTTCGCTGATATAGCCCAGACGGTCCAGGGTGTCGGAAAAGAAATCCAGTTCGTTTTCCAACTGCAGGGCAATGATGCAGCCGTTGTTCGTAATGCTGTGGGCGCGCAATACAGGCAGGATGCGGTCAAACCACTGCGACACACGCGTAAGGTATGCCGGGTCGTTGTCCCGGATGCGCATGTCCCTGGCGAACAGGTAAGCGGGCAGGCCGCCCCCGTCCCATTCCGAGCAGATGTAAGGCCCGGGCCGGGCCACCACATACAGACCAACCTCCTCCGCCAGGGAAAGGAAGGCTTCCGCATCCCGCTCGCCGGAAAAATCCCATACATCCGGAGCCAATTCGTGATGATTCCACGGAAAGTAAACGTCCAGGGCATGGTAGCCCGCCAGCTTCATCGTTTCCATCCGGCTGCGCCATGCGGCGCGGGGGATACGGAAATAAAACAGGGAGCCAACCATAAGCACCTGTCTTTTCCCGTTTATGACGAAGCCGTCCCTGTCCAGGGTCACGCTGCCCATATGTTTTCCTCCCATGTCACCGGCAAGGCTTTCGCCTCCGTCCGGTGGATGAGGAAAGTATAACACATCGTGAAAGCGTATACAATACTGGTATGAAAAAAGAATGATTCGGCCTCAAAACGCCGAATATCAAGGATTTTCAATGGAAATAATGGTTGATTAAAATAATTATAACACATTCAATTTATATTGGTGATAAACGGTAATCAGGCGTATGTGCAGCATTATGTCAATAATGGCTTTGAATTAACTGGAATAATCTCTAAAATTCCTGTTGACAAGTAAAAAAACTTAGTATATAGTGAAAATATAGAGAAAGCGTTTACAAAATGAGGTGGTTGGATTGCCGGGGAAAGCAGTTGCTGCCCGTAATCAGGTGGTGAATACATCACCGCTGACGTACAGAAAAACACCCTTGCTACGGAAACTTAGCCAGAATGGTACGCTCCTTATGATGTGCCTGCCGGCCATATTGTTTTTTCTTGCGTTTTCGTATATTCCCATGCCTGGTGCCTATATTGCCTTTACGAAATTCTTCTATAACAAAGGGATATTCGGCAGCGAATTTATCGGATTCAAGAATTTTGAATTTTTGTTTACTTCCGGCCAGCTGACACTCCTTCTTCGCAATACGGTGCTGTACAACCTGGCCTTTATTTTGCTGGGCAATTTTTTGCAGCTAACCTTTGCCATACTGCTCAACGAAGTCAAGAGCAAGATGTTCAAGAAGCTGACCCAGTCGATGATGTTCCTGCCGTATTTCATCTCCGCCGTGCTGGTAAGCCTGCTGGTATACAACTTAATCAATTACGATTACGGCTTTATTTCTGCACTTGTGCGTTCATCCGGCGGCACAATGTCCAAATTCTACTCCCAGGCCGGGGCATGGCCCTTCATCATTGTGCTGGTGAACCTTTGGCAGACAACGGGCTACGGCACGGTGGTCTACTTTGCGGCCATCACAGGGATCGACGAATCCATGCTGGAGGCCGCCAGGGTGGACGGGGCCAACGGGTTCCAGCGCATCCGCTACATTCTGCTTCCCTGTTTGAAGCCCACGGTGGTCATCCTGCTGCTGTTTGCCATGGGCGGCATCGTCAAGGGCAACTTCGGCCTGTTCTACAACCTGGTAGGCGCAAACTCCGTGCTTTATAAAACCACCGACATCGTTGAAACGTATGTATACCGCGCGCTGATGAACAACTTCAACTTTTCCCAGGGCAGCGCGGTAGGTTTGTTCCAATCCGTGGTGGGCTTTGCCATCGTCATGATCGCCAACGGCGTGGTCAGGAAAATCGAGCCGGACTACTCACTGTTTTAAGAAAGGAGGAAAGGCGTATGTCCAATATCATCAGGCGCAGCAACAAGGTCAAGCTGGATTGGACCGACCGCACCATCCGTGGATTCACGTATGTGGTCGTCACCATTTTTGCCATATGCTGCATCATTCCCTTCTGGCTGATTATCGCCTCCTCCTTCAGTACGGAGGCGGCTATCCGCAAATCGGGCTTTACACTCTGGCCTTCGGATTTTTCCTTGTATTCCTACAGCCTGATCCTGAAATCCCCCGACCAATTGATCGGCTCTTATGTGGTGACCATCCTTCTGACGGTCGTCGGCACCCTTGTCGGGCTTTCCATCATCTCCATGACGGGGTATGCGCTGCAGCGGAAGGATTTCCACTTCCGCAACGTCATCTCGTTCTACATCTATTTTACCTCGCTGTTTTCCGCCGGACTTGTCCCCTTCTATTACATCATCGTGAAAATATACGGGCTGAAAGACAGTTATCTGGCGATACTGCTGCCGCTGCTTATGAACCCCTGGCTCATCATCCTCATGAAGAACTTTGTCAAGGCGATCCCCCATGAGATTACCGAGTCGGGCAAAATCGACGGCGCAGGCGACTTTGCCATCTTCTATAAGCTGATACTCCCTTCCATGACTCCGGCCCTGGCCACCATCGGCCTGTTCCTGGCCCTGGGGTATTGGAACGAATGGTACTATTCCTCGCTGTTTTTAACCTCCAAAGTAACGTACCGGCCCTTGCAGTACCACCTGTACAACATTATCAATACGGTGCAAAGCCTTAAAAACTCCCTGGCCGGCAACAACATCGTCATTCCCGATCTGCCCACAGAAACGCTCAAAATGGCCACCGCCACGCTGGCCACCGGCCCTGTCATTTTGATTTACCCCTTTGTACAAAAGTATTTTGTGTCGGGCCTCACCGTGGGTGCCGTAAAAGGGTAAAAGCCCCTATCCTTGTGGATTTGTGCGCTGTGTAAGCACAGTGCTGGATCATAACCCAAATTTATAGGAGGAGAAACGCATGAAGAAGCTCGTAGCCCTGTTCCTAGGTTTGATCATGGTACTAGGCCTGATGCCTGCCATGGCGGAAACTGCCGCGACGGATTATGCCGAGTGGTTCCCGGGAGTGGATACCAGCGAGCATGTCGTGCTGACGTATTACGTCACCGGCAATGTTCCCACCAACAAGACCAATGACGTTCTGGCTGCCTTCAACGAAAAACTGACCGCCGCCATCAACGCCGAGCTCCAGATCCAATGGATCGAGTGGGCCGACTGGCAAACCAAGTACAACCTGGGCCTGGCCATGCAGGATGGTTCCTTCGACCTGGTCGGCACCGCTACCGACTGGCTGAATGCCTGGGAAAACTCCGAAAAAGGCGCTTTCCTGCCCCTGAGCGAAGACATGCTCAAGACCTACGCCCCCAAGACCTGGGCGTCCGTACCCGCCGAGCATTGGGATATGTGCAAATTCAACGGCGACATCTACCTCATGCCCGAAGACAACTATGCCCAGTGGATCAACCATGGCTGGATGTACCGGGGCGACTGGGCCAAGGCAGCCGGCTTCGAAAACGGCGTACATTCCTGGGAAGACATGGGCGCATACTTCCAGTACATCAAGGACAATATGCCTGATGTGATCCCGTGGGATGCCGCCGCCAGCGGCGGTTCCCTGGCCGGGCAGATGACCAGCGGCTGGCTGTTCAGCAAGACCGACGGCATCGGCATCGAAGGCCTGCCCGTGGCCCTGTTCTTCGGCGAGAGCAAGGACAACCCCTACACCCTGTCGAAGTTCTTCCTGGAAGGCGACGAACTGGTCAACTTCGCCAAGCTCATGAAGCAGTGGGCCGACGCCGGCTACTGGCGTGAGGACGTGCTGAACTACACCGGCGACACCAGGGTCGAGATGCGGGAAGGCGTCACCGGCGCTGACCAGCACCACACCCAGACCTGGAAGGGCGAGCGCTATCAGCTGAATCAGCGGATTCCCGGCAGTGATATGGGCTTCTTCTGGTGGGGCGAAGAAAAAGGCAACCTGGTTGGCATGAACATCACCCATGGCGCCATGGCGATTGCCGCCACCTCCAAGAATCCCGAGCGCGCGCTGATGACCTATGACCTCATCCGCAACGACCCGACCTTCTACCGCCTGTTCAACTATGGCATCGAAGGCCAGCAGTACATCCTCGACGAGAACGGCTTCATGGCCCGACCCGAAACCTTCAAGGAGCAGGCAGTGGACGGCGTGGACCTCAACTTCTGGTGGGGCCGCAACGACAACCTTGAGCTGCGCAGCGCGATCGTTGATTGGCCCGCTTATGACGCCCTGATGGAGGAGTACGCCAAGGTTGCCATCGCCTATCCCTATGGCCAGGTGGTGTTCAACCGCGATCCCATCCAAACGGAGCTTGACAACCTGTCCAACGTGTACAACACCTACATTCCGCAGATTGCCTTTGGCAAGGCCCCCGATCCCGAAGCCTACGTGGCCGAATTCCGCGCCGCTTTGAAGGCCGCCGGCATTGAAAAGTGCATGGCCGAGATCGAAGCGCAGATGGCCGCGGTGTACGGGAACTGATTACCGGCTTTCCTAACGCGGAGGGCTCGCAACATGCTTGTGAGCCCTCCCTTTTTGAAAGGAGCGCGCTGCATGCGTACAATCCTTCCCTTTAATCTTAACTGGCGGTTTCATCTGGGTGAATGCGAAAGGGCTTCTTACAAGGGCTATGACGACAGCGCCTGGGAGAGCGTAACGCTGCCCCACGACTGGGCGGTAACGCTGCCCTTTGATGAAAGCTGCTCCAGCGGTACAGGATACCTCCCTGGCGGTATCGGCTGGTACCGCAGACATTTCCATCTGCCGGAACTGAACGGCCGGAAGGCATTCATTACCTTTGGCGGCGTGTACAAGCATGCCCGGGTCTGGGTCAACTCCAATTATCTTGGCATGCGTGCCAATGGGTACAGCACCTTCACTTATGACATTACGGAATTTGTGCAGGCGGGTCACAATGTGGTAAGCGTGCGCTGTGAGCATAACGACCTTGCCGATTCAAGATGGTTTACGGGCAACGGCATCTATAGGGATGTAACGCTGACGCTGACATCGCCCGCACATTTTGTTATGGACGGCGTATTTGCGCATACGGTTTCCGCGACAGAAAAAGAAGCGGTGCTTCATATATCGGCGGAAGTGACGGATGGCGCGGCTACCTTTGCGCTGATCGATGCTAAGGGGCGTACCGTTGCCAAAGGCGAAACCAATCTCACTGTGAAAAAACCGCGTCTCTGGTCACCGGAAACGCCTTATCTGTATACGCTGGTAGGAACCTTGCATAAAGACGGCGAAGAAACCGATGAATTAAGGATTCCCGTCGGTATCCGCACCTTCCGTTTCGATCCCAATGAAGGGTTTTTCTTAAACGGTGTATTTACGAAGATGCGGGGCGTGTGCATCCACCACGACGCCGGGGTGCTGGGTGCGGCTGTTCCGAAAACCGTGTGGGCACGGCGGCTGAAAAAGCTGAAGGAGGCGGGCTGCAACGCCATCCGCTTCAGCCACAACCCGCCTTCCCCCGATCTAATTGACCTGTGCGACGAAATGGGCTTTCTGGCCATGGATGAGGCCTTTGACGAGTGGGAGGGCTGCAAGAACAAATGGTGGCAAGGCCACAATGTGTATCCGCCCAAGCACTATGGCTATGCCGACGATTTTCCCCAATGGCACGAAAAGGACCTTGCCGACTTGATAAGGCGCGACCGCAACCACCCCAGCATCATTATGTGGAGCATCGGCAACGAGATCGACTATCCCAACGACCCCTATGTACATCCTCTGTTTCAGACGGTTGCGGGGAACAATGATGCCAACAAACCGGAGCAGGAGCGGATTTATGATCCCAACAGGCCGGATGCCCGGCGCCTGGCTACCATCTCCCGGGAGCTTTGTGCCATCGTCAAGCGCCATGATGCCACACGTCCGGTGACCAGCGCTCTGGCCTTGCCGGAGCTGAGCAACCTGACCGGCTACGCAAAGGCGCTGGATGTGGTTGGATATAACTATAAGGAGCATCTTTATCGGGAGGACCATGATAAATATCCGGAGCATATCCTTCTGGGCAGCGAAAACGGCCATGACCCGGAGGCATGGCTTTGCGTCAAGCATAACGACTACATCAGCGCCCAGTTTTTATGGACGGGCATCGACTATCTGGGCGAGGCCCGCGGCTGGCCCATCCGCATCTCCCAGGCAGGGCTGATCGATACGGCGGGCTTTGAAAAGCCAAGGTTTGCGCTTAGAAAGGCGCTGTGGACTGATGAGCTTTGCGCCAGTCTTGCAATCGGCAAAAAGGATGAGCTTTGGAAAGCCAATTTTGTGTGGGCAGGTAAGATAGGCGAAACAATACCTGTGCTTGTGTTTACCAATGGTGAAAGCGTGACGCTCTCCCTAAACGGCACAGTGGTAGGCACGGCGAAGGTGAATGAAACCTGCACGGCATCCTTTGAGGTGTCTTATGAACCCGGCACGCTGACCGTTACCTGCACACGGGGAGAGGAGACAGCTTCCGCCTCATTGACTGCGCCTGGTGATGCGGTGAAGATTGAAGCGGTTCCCGATGTGAAATCGCTGCCCGCAGATGGGCAGGCCGTATATCAGGTGGAAGTGGCGCTAAAGGCTGCTACCGGCCATCTGGCTGCAACCGATGACAAAATGATCACCTGCCGCATATTGGGCGATGCGCAGTTCCTTGGCCTGGAAAACGGAAGCCCGACCGATTTGACCAGCTATCATAGCGCCACGCGCCCCACCTGTCATGGCCGCGCCATTGTGTATGTGCGGGCGGGCCGCACGGCGGGGAAGGCGGAATTGTATCTTTCTGCGCCGGGGCTTTGTGAAACAGTGGTCACGCTGGGCATGACGAAGCAGGAACAATAAGCAGACCGGCTATACCAAACATGCAACAGGAAAAGTCTCCTGTTGTCTGTTTTATTTTTGTTTGTGTTTTGCAGGTACAAAAAAACCAGCCTGTCCTACCGGCACGGCTGGTTTTTATGGATAAAGCAAACGCTTAAGCGTGTTTCGCCAATTCCACGAGCTGGGCAAACCCCTGGGCATCGTTGACGGCCAGGTCGGCCAGCATCTTGCGGTTGACTTCCACGTTCTTCTTCTTTAAACCGGAGATGAAGGTGGAGTAGCTCATGCCGCTTAAGCGTGCGGCGGCGTTGATACGGGTAATCCACAGGCGGCGGAAGTCGCGCTTGCGCAGCTTGCGGCCGGTGAAGGCATAGCGCAGGGAACGGGCGACCTGTTCACTGGCGGCATGATATTGCTTGGATTTGGCGCCAAAATAACCTTTGGCCAGCTTCATCACCTTGCGGCGGTTTTTCAGGGAGCTGACAGCCCTTTTGATACGTGCCATGGTTTTTCCTCCTTCAGCCCGGACGGCTTATTTGTACGGCAGCAGAATTTTGATGGTGCGGGCCTCCGCCTTGTTGTCCACGACGCCGGCTGCGCGCAGGTGGCGGGTGCGCTTGGTGGTCTTCAGATGCACCTGGTGGTTGGCGTTCTGCTGTTTATGCCGCACGACACCGTTCTTGGTGATGGAGAAACGCTTGGCGGCGCCACGGTGGGTTTTTTGCTTGGGCATGATGATCCTCCTCTCCAAAGGTTACTGATTTGCCTGGCTGGCGGTTTGCTGGGCACTGGCGCGGGCCTTGGCGCTGCGCTCGGCAAAGCTTTCCTTTTCCGCTTTGGGCGCAAGGATCATGATCATGTGGCGGCCATCCAAGAGGGGGCGGCGTTCCACGGTGCAGTAATCCTTGGTGCGCTCGATAAAGTCGGCCATGACCTTCATGCCGATTTCGGAATGGGTAATCTGGCGGCCCCGGAAGCGGATCGACACTTTCACCTTATCCCCTTCCTTCAGGAAGCCAATGGCGCTTTTCGCCTTGGTCTGCACATCGTTTTCCTCGATGGTGGCAGACAATTGAACCTCCTTCAGGGAGACGATCTTTTGATTTTTGCGAAGCTCGCGCTCGCGTTTGGCCTGCTCAAAGCGGTGCTTGTCGTAGTCGATAAGCTTGCATACAGGCGGCTGCGCGTTGGGAACGATTTTCACCAGATCCAACTGCGCTTCCTCCGCCAGCTCCATGGCCCTGCGCGTGGGCATGATGCCCAGCTGCCCGCCATTCTGGTCGATCAGGCGTACTTCCTTGTCGCGAATCTCCTCATTGATCATCAGTTCTGTGTCGATGTCCATACACCTCCAGTTTATTTGTCCAGATAAGCCGCTCCGACAGGGAAACGCACAAAAAGCGGCGGGGTAAACCACCCGCCGCAAAATACACACCAAATCGCATGTACGAATTGCCATGACCCGTGCAAATGCGCTTCGCAGGGTGAGAAGCGGGCAGCTTCTTCTTTGTGCAAGGGTTAGTATACCAAAGGTTTGTAGTTTCGTCAAGACCTAGTGCATTTATTTTGTTTCAGCCATAAGCAGCATCGGCTGTATTTGCATGCCGGCCAGGGCCGAGGCCACGGTTTGGGGAATCTTGTCAAAGTGGGCCACCAGCGAACGGGGCTTGTTGTAGGGATCATCCTGGCCGTAGGGCACGAAGAAAAAATGATCCATGGACAGCAGCCGGCCAATGTTGGAAGCACTCATGGACAGGCCATCGTTGGTGGACACGGCGACGACCACGGGCCGCCCGTTGCGCAGGTGGGACTTTGCGCCAAGCAGCACCGGCGTATCGTAAATGCAGTTGGCCAGCTTGCCCAGGGTATTGCCCGTAGCCGGGGCGATGACATAGACATCCGTCATCTTTTTGGGGCCGATGGGTTCCACCTCATGAAGCGTCTCCAGAGGCTTTTTCCCCGTGATCTCCTCCAGCTTTTGATGGATTTGCGCCGGGGAAAAGAAACGGTTTTCCTCCCGGCCCGCATTGTAGGACAGGATAGGGATCACATCATACCCCCTGTTTACCAGTTCCTGCATCTGTTCAAAAACCTTTTCAAAGGTGCAAAAAGAGCCCGTTAAGGCAAAGCCTACGCGGGTTGCGTTCACATGAATCACTCCTTCGTGTGCGCCTCAAAATAGTCAAATAGCAGCCGGGCCGCCGTCAGCGGCGCGTACTTGCCGGGGATGCCCCCCTCCCGCCAGGCGTTTATGCCATGGCGCTGGGCGGCCTCCAGATCGATGCCATAGGGCGCGCTGGCCAGGTCGATGGCTAGGGCGTGAGCGGGCAATGCCGCCATCACGGCCTCCCCTGCCACCATGGCCGGCGCGGTGTTGAACAGGATGTCGGCCTCCCTGGCCGCGATGGGCAGCGCCTGAATGGGCACGGGCACACAGCCCATGTCCGCCGCCTGCTTCAGCGCTTCCTCCCGGCGGGCGGCCATGAACACTTTGGCCCCGATCCCTTGAAGCATCCGGGCCAGTTCGCGCCCTATCCGGCCCGGGCCGATGATGAGGCAGCAACTTCCGCAGATGGTGTAATCGGCCTTTTGCATGGCGGCATAGATGGCGCCTTCCGCCGAGGGCATGGCGTTTTGCTCCTCAAAGTTCGGGTCGGAGCTGGGGAGCAGCAGCCGCCAGTCCTTTTGGGAGGCGGTGTGGGCAAGCTCCTCGTCCAGTGATCCGGCCATCACCCAAACGCCCTCCCCGATCAGGGAAGCCACTTCATGTACGGGTATCGGCCGCTTTCCCCGGGGCGCGGGAATGAACCCATCCCGGCCGGCCCTGGGAAAGGGCAGCACCACCGCCTGGGCGCGGGTAAGCCACCTGGGCATATCGTCGCCGCCCTGGCCCCATGTACCGGTTTCATAGCCCTGCTTTTGAAACAGCTCCGCCAAGAGGCGCAGGCGCTCATCGCCGCCCACCACGCAAACACGCATCCTGTTTTCCTCCTTACGCATCCTGCTTTATCCTATGCCGCAAAGGGGAGGGGGTGCGGAAATGGGAGGATGGGAAGCTTGTATCACGGTATGGGAAAATACGGTAGACATGGAAGAGGAAAAGTTATACACTGTATACAGGAATAGATTGTGAGAATGATAAGGAAACGGTGTGATTTCATGCAGACAAACGCGATGTTGCGCAAGAAGGCCTGGCACCTGTACTTTAAGCACCGGGGTATGCTGTGGATTATCTTTCTGCTGTTCGCCGTAGTCAATTTGCTTTGGTATATGGTTAAGACATATCTGATAGGGAATGATCTGCCGCAAATCATTTATCAGCTCATGACGACGCCTGTCATGACACTGGGGTTACTTCATCTGCTGCTGCACCTGACAAGGGGCAAAGAAGCACGATGGCCCATGCTCTTTGAATTTGTCAAATCCCCTAAATTGCTGCCAAAGGTTCTTACAGTCGGCCTGATTTGGCAGTTGCCTTTCACAATTGTGTATTATTCAATCTTGTTTGGTATGCCAACGATACATCAACTGGAACTGGCCATATTCGTATCGGTTGTGACGATTGTGGCCGTCCTGTTGTACTTATGGATCATGCTGCGCCTCTTTTTGCTTCCGTACCTGTTTGTAACGAATTCCAAGGAAAGCGTGCCGGAGATGATAAGAACGTCCTTTCGAATGATGAAAGGGCAGGTGAGGTACCTTATTTGGTATGGTATAACGGTATATTGGTGGGCATTTGCGTTGCTTATTGGTGCTTTGCTACTTTTTCCTTCATTGGCTTTGGTGAATACATCCGTGTCCGGTCAACTGATGCGGCAAGCGACAATAATGCTATTTGTGGTGTTACTAAATCCATATTATAGTCTTGCCTTTGCGGGGTATGCCAACAAATTGCTGTCTTCAAAGAAAGATGAAAAGGGGCCAAGCGGAAGGGATAGAATTCAGGGTGACAAGCCTGATGCGCGCTGAACAATACAAAGCAGGCCCTCATTTTTTACAATGAGAGCCCGCTTTTTGCAGAATCAAAATCATTCAGTCTTCCAGGATGCCGCTCATTTTCACCTGCTCCAGCATGTGGCCGATGTTGCCTTCGCCGGCGTACAGCGCCATATCAAAAAAGTTGTGATGAAGGTCTGACCAGAACAACTCGTTTTCGTCCCCGGAAACAACCACATCCTGTTTCAATCTGCCTGCATACACTTGTACATAGCAGTTTTGAAAATAGTACGTAAAATCCATTAGGTGGTGAAGGGTGATGTCTTCTTTTGCTATGCCGGTCTCCTCGCCCAATTCCCTGTAGGCGGCATCGATGCCCGGCTCGCCCGGCTCGATTTTTCCGCCCACCAGGTTATTCAGGCCCATATAGGGGTCTTTCAGGCGCTTGCACATCAGCAAACGGCTCTTGTCATGGCTGTAGACCATAACGATGTTATAACCCTGCATGGCTGCTCCCCTCGGGGAAAGGCAGAAACGCTTCCTTCTCCACAGTAATGTCTTGTCTGTACAGCGAAAGTGCCAGGGGTTCCCCTTCATTAAGGGTCAGGGTGGTGCCTTTTTCATCCACGGAAACCCGCAACAATCTGCCCCGGTAATTTACATTGAAGGCGTAGCCCTGCCAGCATTCGGGCAGGAAGGGGGCGAAGGACAGGCCTTGCGCAGTCCGCATCCCGGCAAAGCCCTGGGCGATGGAGAGCCAGCTTCCCGCCATGCTGGTCACGTGCAGGCCATCCTCCGTGTCGTGATTGATGTTGTCAAGGTCCAGCCTTGCGGTGCGGCGGTACATTTCCACTGCCTTTTCTGAGTAGCCGATCTCCGATGCCAAAATGCTGTGCACGCAGGGGGACAGGCTGCTTTCGTGCACGGTGATAGGCTCGTAAAAATCGAAGTTTCGCTTTTTGGTTTCCCTGTCATACAGATGGCCCAGGAAATACAGACCCTGTAGCACATCCGCCTGCTTGATGTAGCAGGAGCGCAGAATGCGGTCCCAGGACCAGTGCTGGTTGATGGGCCTGTCGTTAGGATCGATGTCCGATGCAGGGCGGATATCCTTGTCCAGGAAGGTATCGTGCTGCACGAAGATGCGCAAATCCGCATCCTCGGGGTAGTACATATTTTGAGAAACTTCCCGCATGCGGCCTAGGTCGTCCTCGGTGAGGCCGGCCTCCTTTACCCGCCTGGGTCCCGCCATCTTTGCGGCTTCCAGCGTGTAATCAAGGCACCAGGCTGCAATGCGGTTGGTGTACCAGTTGTTGTTGACGTTGTTTTCGTACTCGTTGGGGCCGGTGACGCCGTGGATCATGTACTTGCCGGCCCGTTTGGAGAAATGCACGCGGCTAAGCCAGAATTTTCCGATGCCGGATAATACGTCAAGCCCTTCGTTTTTCAGATAGTCGGCATCACCCGTATAGGTGACGTAGTTGAAAATACCGTGGACGATGGCGCCGTTGCGGTGGATTTCCTCAAAGGTGATTTCCCACTCGTTGTGGCACTCGATGCCGGTGAAGGTGACCATGGGATACAGCGCACCGTTAAGCCCCTGCTGCCTGGCGTTGTAAAACGCGCCGGGAAGCTGCCTGTGACGGTACAGCAGAAGCTGCCGCGCCACGTTTTCCCCGGCCACGGCCATGTACACCGGCAGGCAGTAGGCCTCCGTATCCCAGTAGGTGGCTCCGCCGTACTTTTCGCCGGTGAAGCCCTTGGGGCCTATGTTCAGGCGCTCATCCTCCCCGGAATAGGTGGACAGCAGATGGAACAGATTGAAGCGGATGCCCTGCTGGGCCGCGTCGTCGCCGTGGATTTGCACATCCGCCATCTCCCACCGGCGCTTCCATCCGGCTTCGTGGGTGGCAAGAGCATCATCGTATCCTTCCGCTGCGGCGTTTTCCGCCATGGAAAGGGCCAGGGGCAGCAATTTTTCCTCCTCATGGTCGCGGCTTGTGACCACCAGGGAGAATTTGTCCAGCGACACCGCCTCCCCGGCGGCCGCCCTTGCGCCGTACACCGCCTGGCAGCGGCCTTTTAAAGTTTCCTGCCGGGCCAGCGTCATATTGGGGGCGTAAACGGCCATGGCGGCGGCCACAGCAAACCTTGGCGCGCCGAAGGGATTTTCCTTTGTTTTTGTAAGCAGCCCAAGCACATTGCCCTGCTGCACCTCCGAAAGCATGTCCCAGAAGGTTTCGTCGTAGTTGGCGTCGAGGTTTTTCACATTGCCGTTAAGATAGGGCTTTAAAACAATATGGGCCGGAAAAGAGGGCGTGACCGTGTAGCGGATGGCCAGCAGCTCTTTTTTCGCTACGGACACAAACCGCTGGCTTTCCAAGCGCACGGTGCCCTTGTCCATTTCCACCAGCGCCACCCGGTGGAGAATTCCCCTTTGCATATCCACTTCCCTCAGGAATTTCACCACGGGATAGCGGTGCAAATCCAGCGGCTCACCGTCCACCGCCACATCGATGCCGATGAGGTTCACCGCGTTGATGACTTTGCCGAAGTATTGGGGATAGCCGTTTTTCCACCAGCCCACCCTGGTTTTGTCGGGGAACCAGACGCCGCCCAGATACGTACCCCGGTGGGTGTCGCCGGAATACTGCTCCTCAAAATTGCCCCGAAGGCCCATGTATCCGTTGCCAAGGGAGCACAGGCTTTCTCCCAGCCGCATTTTGCCCGGTTCCCACTTTTGTTCCACCACGCGCCAGGGATGTATCAACAAACCCATGAATTCTGCTCCTTTATATTATGCAAACGTTTGTATTCCTTTGATCGCATCATAAACCGGGAGCGCCCGTTTGTCAAGGGCGCTCCCGCACAGTTACTCTTCCATCGCCAGGGCATCCAGGGGAATACAGCCGCGCACCAGCCCGGCGTTTGTCTCGGCCTCCACGTAGGCCCAGCCGTTGCTGTTGTGAAGCGTGCAAAGGTATGTTACGATATCCCCTTTGCGAAGCGGGGCCAAAGGAGTGTAGGCACTGACCGGATCGTCGGTGATGGAACAGTTCCTTAGGACTGTGGCGCTTTGGTAGCCGAACTGCAAATAGTCTGCGTACACATCCCCCTTGATTTGCGTTCCTTTCACGAAGCCTATGCGGGCACCGCCTTTGCTGACCCTGTACAGCACCATCAGCCAGCCGTTTTCCCAGCCGTACACGTACACGGTGCCGTTGGTGCTTGCCATGGCCTTCCCGTTTGCAGCCCGCACATATTCCGCGCCCGGACCCGTATAGACGTTCAGCCTTTGCCCCGGCGTGAACACATATTCCACAAACTCATCCGGAATATTGTACAGGGCAGGCTCAACATTGGGCAAAGGCTTTCCATCGGGATTTTTTGTGTCCAAATCCCGCATCTGCTGGCGCACCTGCTTGACCAGGCGCTCGTTGTGCCACTCGATGCTGTTTACGCGGCTGTAGGTGAAATCGGGGTCCTCCTGATACCAGGATTGGGCGTTGAAATAGTCATAGTAGTTTCCGTCCGGATCAAAGGGAAAGCCGTGGCGGGCAAAAATCTCGTTGAGGATGAAGCCCAGAGCGGTATACTGCCACTCCCACAATTCTTCCTCCGTGAGATAGCGCCTGTCGCTGTCGGGAATGATATAAAAATTGGAGGCACCCGCACCCATTGGCAAAAGAGCGGTCCATAGGATCAGCATAGCCGCCGCGAAAAGAAGAATTCTCTTTTTCATCAAAATGCCTCCCGCGTTTTTTATTGTGCCCCATTCATAGCATACAAACCCGGACAGGCTGCTGCCTGCCTTCCTTATTCTGCCCTCCGGATGGATCACTTTTAGGATATGAAAATTTTACCATGGCGGGATGGCCGTGTCAACGAAAAAAGTGCCCTGCCAAAGCTGGGGGCACTCCGGTCAAACATTTGATTCCAGTGGCGGACACATGGCGGTATCGCGCGGCATTACAGCGCTGCAGCCTTATCTTCATGCAGCCAGCGCTGGATTTCCTCCTCAATGATGTCGGCGGCGATCTCGGTGCCTTTCTCCTCCCGCAGGCGCATGCCCAGCTCCCTGGCGGCCACGCAGTAGGATTTGGTTTGCGTCAGGTCAATCAGGGCCTTTGTCAGCCGTTCCGCCGTCAAAAATTCCCGGCGGATGGGCTTGGGCCCCAGCCCCAGCGCCCGCACCCGCATGCCCCAGAAGGGTTGGTCGCCTCCGAAGGGGATGACCAGCGTGGGCTTGCCCGCTTTCAGCCCCGCAGCCGTGGTGCCCGCGCCGCCGTGGTGCACAACCGCCGCCACCTGCTCAAACAGCCACTCGTGGGGGATATAGTCGGCCACATGGACGCGTTTGGAGGGAGCAGTGACCTCCGCGCCACCCCAGCCCTTTTGCAAAATGGCCCGGACGCCCGATTGCTCCACCGCCTCCAGTACAATGGAAAGCGTTTTGCCCATATCCCCGGATACCATGGAGCCAAAGCCGATGTACACGGGCTTTTCCCCCGCGGTAAGGAATGCGTTAAGGGCCGGGTCGGGCGTGTAAGCCGTTGGTTTCGGATCCATCCAGAAGCCGGTCATGTGGATGTGCTCGTTCCAGGAAAGGGGCCGCGGCATCAAAAGGGGGCTGACGGCATACAGCACCGGAATTTGATGGCCGTTCACCGTATAATCGGGTTTGGGGCGGATTTTGCGCACCCGCATGCCCTGCTCCTTGCGCCAGCCGGTTAAGTATCTGTGCTCCAGGGAATTGATGAGCAGATACCCCACCTTGTAGGTCATTTTGTTCCAGGCCTTGCCTGCCTTTAATCCCGGCGCGGAGGAAATGGGCACCACGTCGTTGTAATCCATGGGGTAGTACTGTGTCTGTATGCACGGCACGTTGTTCTTTTCTGCGATGGAATACATGCTGGAGCCGAAAAAGGTGGTGATGATGGCCTCGGCGTCCTTGCATGCGGTCTGCATGTTTGTAAGCAGCGGCCCCGCCACTTCCCGGATGGCGTTTTGCACCCGCTGCAGATAATTGATGCCGTTGGTGCCGGGCTTCATGATGCTGGCCATGAACTTTACCACATCGCCGGCAAGGGGATAAAAATCCAGCCCCGCGTCTCTGATCATCTGCTCAAATGGGCTGAAAGAAGCGATGCGTACCGTATGGCCGCGCCTTTTCAATTCCTGGCCCAGGATCACATAGGGCCGCACATCACCTGTCGAACCGATGCTGATCATGGTCAAACGCATGATGTTCCCTCCCACTTGCCGTATTGAAACATGGCGCAAACAGACAGCATCACCAAGTATCTTTCACCTCAGTATACTTCATGATGCACGGGAATGCAACACGCCATGCCATGCCTTTCATTGACACCGCCGCTTCGCAGCCTTATACTACAAGGGGAACGAGCAATTTTTATTTGAATACAGGCGGGGAGGAAAAATATGCATATCGGCATTGGCAACGACCATGTGGCTGTGGATATGAAGCTGCTTATCAAAGCTTATCTGGAAAGCAAGGGGCATACGGTAACGGATTTTGGCACGGCGGCCAGGGATACGGCCAACTATCCCATTTATGGGGCTCGGGTGGCCAGAGCTGTGGCGAATGGGAAGGTGGATTGCGGCATTGTGATCTGCGGCACGGGCATAGGCATCGGCCTTGCGGCCAACCGTGTTCCCGGCATCCGCTGCGCCACCTGCTCCGACCCCTATTCGGCACGGATGGCCAAAGCCCACAACAACTGCAACATGCTGGCCTTTGGCGCCAGGGTGGTGGGCAGCGAGGTGGCCAAGATGCTGGTGGACGAATGGCTGGGCGCCACGTATGAGGAGAGGCACCAGTGCCGCCTGGATATGCTGGAGAAGCTGGCAAGTGGCGAGGAGATAGAATAACGGAAAACCCAATGCAAGTGTTTGTGTGAATCAAACCGATACGGGCGTTTATAGCGCGCCCGTTTTTTTGTGCGGGAAAATAAATTGTAAAAATGATACAATGAACGAAATGCAGCAGTATGCCCGGATATCTAATAAGTGAAATCAGATCTGATGAACGCGGAAGGAATGAGAAAAACGGAAGTCATCTCAAGAGAGGAATTCGTTGAGGCCTTTTTGGAAATGGAACGGTCCCTGTTTTGCATCGCCCGCAGCTTTGCCTTGTCCTATTCAGACTGCGACGACGTATTGCAGGAATCCGCCTTAAAAGCCTGGCAGTACAGGGGGCAGCTTAGGCAAAAGGCCTATTTCAAGACCTGGGCTACGCGCATCCTCATCAATGAATGCAAGCGGATGCTAAAGAAAAACAGGCGCATGCTGCCGGTGGCCCAAATCCCGGAAAATCAGATGCCTGTTTTCACGGGGGAGGACGCGGGCTTTGACAGGATGCTGCATGACGCGCTGTATGCCCTGGAAATCAAATACCGCCTGCCGCTTACCTTAAAGTACCGGGACGGCTATTCCGTGGATGAGATCGCCCGTATTTTGCGTTTGCCTTCCGGCACCGTCACCACGCGCCTGTACCGGGCGCGAACCAAACTGAAACAGATTTTGACGGGAGAGGAGGCGCTTGGCTTTGAATGAATTTGATCTGGACCGTGCATTTGAACCAACGTCCGGCAGCTTTCATAAACGCATGGAATGCGCGCTCCTAAAGTGCAAGGAGGATGTACCCATGAAACGCTTCACATTGCGCACCGTGCTGATTGCGGTGTTGATCCTTATGCTGCTGGCCGGCACCGCCTTGGCCATTGCGACCCACTACAGCGTGAAAGACTATAAAAGAAACAGCAGCGAGGAATACCAAAAAAGCATTACCTTCATAGACAAAAGCTATGAGAACGAATTCTTTTCCCTGTATGTGACCGACGCCGTGTTTGACGGCAGCAGCATTTCCATTGCCATGGATATTCTGCCTAAAGAAGGCGCCGAGCCCGTGTACCTGTACCCCATGGTCACCGCTGCCTGCGGCGGGCGGGATTTGCCGGTGGATATTGAAGGCTGCCGGGGCGACTTCTTCTCCGGCTTCTGGGTGCCGGACAAGGAGGTGGAACTTCAAGGCAAATACGGCGTGGACGCCTGCATCTATGAGGAGGAAGCGGACGGCGATGTACAGTGGGCGCTGACCTTTATGGTGCTCAAGCCCAATTGGGAGCTGGCCTACGATCAGACAGTCCTTCACGGGGATCAAAGTGATCCCCCAATGGATGAATACATGCGGCGCTATCGTGACGCTTATGCGCAACAGAAAATCCTGCTGGCCGACGGGTATTCATTGGTTGAGTTCAGCAGCATCCTGCCCGCCCCCGAAGGCATGGCCATTGAGGAATACCAGTTGCAGCGGCTGGGCCCGCAGCTTGCCCAGTCGGAAGCCTTCACATTGACGGAGACCATTGAATGCACCTGGACGGCTTCCGTGCCCGCAAGCTATACGGTGACAAACACCGGCGACAGGCTGGAGTTTGACGATTACACCATTATCATGGGCAAAATCACAACCTCCTTTATGAAAGTCACCTGGGCCTTTGACGTGTACTTCAAAAACGGGACGGGGAAAGAAGCCGGTTTAGAATTTGAGCCCCGCGTAGGCGGCAGTGATGCCTTCACGCTTGGCGGCGGCGGTTATTATGGCGACGGTCCAAGCGATGACAAAGACCCGGCCCATTATACCTATGCAGGCGAATTCGGCTGTCCCGGCGGCCTGCCCGATGATGTCACCTTCGTGCCGTTTACCACGGAATACAGGGAACCCACAAAAGAGGAGGCGGCCGGCATGGTTACACCGGAGCCTGTGGACGGGAAAACCATCTTGCCGTTTAGGGTGTACAACGAGGCCTGCGCTTTTGAGGTGAAGCTAAAATAAGCCGTGGAAAAAGGCTCATTCGGTGTTTTCTGTCTGCCATAGCGTAAGTATCGGACAAAAGGTCAATACAAACAACCGCCCTCCCGCTTGGTGAATGCGGGAGGGCTTCAAACCATTAGAAAAGGGAACTATAAAGCCTTCCCCTAGAGGGGAAGGTGGCGCGGAGCGCCGGATGAGGTGTCAAGCATTGACTGAACGAAGTGATATATATCTTCACATACGCTGCCAAATCTATTGTTGATATCAGCATTGGAGTATCGCTTAACAGTGAGCCCAATGCTGCGCAAGGATTCATCGCGCTTTGCATCGGCTTCTATGCCCTTTTCATCGTAGTGTTGCGAGCCGTCAAGCTCAATTACCAACTTTGCGCTGGCACAATAGAAATCAACAATATAGTTTCCGACTGTTTTTTGGCGGTGGAATGCAAACGGAAATTCTTTCAAAAAATCATACCAGAGATGCCGCTCTTCCTTGGTCATATTTTTTCGCAGCTCTTTGGCATTGGAGGTCAATCTTGGATTACACATGTTGTTCATCCTTACACCTCATCCGGCGCTTCGCGCCACCTTCCCCTCCAGGGGAAGGCTAAACTATCCTTGTCTATATGGTGAAGCCCTCCCGCTTGGTGAATGCGGGAGGGCTTTCTTTAAGTTCTCAGTCGTCCTCTTCCTCTTCTTCCGGAAGCTCGGCGTTGTGGAACACGTTTTGAACGTCATCGTTGTCGTCCAGCATTTCCAGCAGCTTTTGAATTTTCTCCAGCGTCTCCGGGTCGTCCACCGCCACGGTGTTTTGGGGGATTTTTTGTACCTCGGCGGAGAGGAAGGAAAGATTCTGCTTCTCCAGCGTTTCCCGCACGTTGTGGAAATCATTGGGCGCTGTATAGATGACAAAGGCGTCTTCCTCCGCCTTCATGTCCTCGGCCCCGGCGTCCAGCGCCATCATCATCAGGTCATCCTCGGAAAGCCCCGGAGTGCGCTCCAGAGCGATGATGCCTTTTTCGTCGAACATGAAGCCCACGCTGCCCGTGGTGCCCAGATTGCCGCCGTTTTTGGCAAAGCAGTGGCGGATATCGCTGGCGGAGCGGTTGCGGCTGTCGGTGATGACTTCCACGATCACCGCCACGCCGCCGGGGGCGTAGCCTTCGTAGGTGATTTCTTCATAGTTGACGCTGCCCAGCTCGCCGGCCGCCTTTTTGATGGAGCGGGCGATGTTGTCGTTGGGTACGTTGCTGGCCTTGGCCTTGGCCACGATGTCCCGCAGCTTTCCGTTAACGCCCGGGTCGCTGCCGCCTTCCTTCACCGCAATGGCAATTTCCCGGCCGATCTTGGTAAAAATCTTGCCGCGCTCCGCGTCCGCCTTGCCCTTTTTATGCTTGATGTTGGCCCACTTGGAATGCCCGGACATAATACCCCTCCCAAGGCGCGTGATTTCCATGAAACGTAATATTTTAGCACGGGAGACGCTTGTCCGTCAACATTGCGGCGCTTCATTTCGTAACACCGGCGATCACGGGGGCGTTCGTCTTTTCCTTGATAAACTGCAAAAACGAATCCTTCTCTTCTTCGGAGGCGAATATGCGGTATGGCAGGATGAATGCTGTAGTTGCGTTTATGTACAAATATAGCGCATTTGGGCCTGTTACTATTTTTTCAATGGCCGAATAGTTGAATGACGCTTCGGAATCCACTGTATCTGTTCTGATTTTTTCTTCATCAAATACCGTCACGACATCGCTACTGTTGAATGGCGATTTCCCGGATTCACTTGTTATTTTGAGCGATTTGTGTATATTCCGTACAACGCGCTTTCTGAAAATGAGAATCCATCCGATGGATATGGCACCCGAAAATATGTAGACGTTAGGAAAGTGACCAAAAATAAACCCTAGCAAAATGGCCCAGACAATAAATAGCAAAGGGTTGAGGTATTTTTGCATCATGATCTTCTTCCGGAATGCCGGTAAAGTGTAATTGAGACATAGTCTGTGATCAAAATGATCATCCAAAGTTAGCTGATAATGAAATGTGTACATGGCTCACCGCTCCTTGGGCGATTCAAATATGTGGTTTTGTAAAACATTCGCTTTGTATGCCCAGTATACTATATCTGGGAGCAAGTGGCAACATGCCTCTTGGCCCCAAACCTTGCGCGCGGGGGCCAAATGCTGTAAAATAAGAATCTATAAAGGAGGTGCGGTCATGAAACGTATACACCGCAGCATGGCTTTTCTGCTGAGCGCCATGCTGCTGCTTTTGGGTTCAAGCGCACTGGCCGGGCAAACCAATCCTGACGAAGCGCGTTTGACGCCCGTTGCGGCGCAGAATGAATATGGCAGCGTGACCTATCCGGTTCTGGAAGGATACGGCGATCCATCCGTGCAGGAGGATGTCAACCGTGCCATCTTTGAAAAGGCGCAGGTGCAAAGCCATCTGAACACATTGAACAGCCTTGCGGCCGGTGGCTGGGGCCTGAACGTTTCGTATCAGGATGCGCTCAAAAACGGTATTCTGTCGGTGGTAGTTTCCGCTTACGGGGAGATGCCGAACGGCCGGATGGGGCAGAATTACACCACCGTGAACTACAACCTGGCGGACGGGAAGCCCATTACGGTTGCGGACCTGTTTGCAGACGTGGAAGGCGCCTTCGCCCTGATGGAGCAAAAGCTGGAGGATGAGGTGCGGCCCCAGCTTTCGGGCTATCTGGAGAACGATACGCTGACGCCCGTACCCCGGGACAGCTTTTTCCTGACGCCCGATTCCATTACCTTCTATTACCCCCAGGATCAGTTTTCCATGCTGTCGGGCTACAGCGGCGGGTGCACCTTTTCCTATTATGAATTGAAGGACTACCTCCTGGTGTCTGAAGGCAGCGTCCTTCATACCCTTGGCGCGGGCGATTATCTGGATATTGCTGACGATACCGCCGCCCGTGTTGGGGAAGCTGCGGCCGCGGGGACACTGCCCGGCATAGGCGCGAAGCTCGGCGACAGCCTGATGGACAGGCTCAACGAATACCGCCTGCTTGTGGACCCGGACTATTATCCCGGCGGCCGGTTCTTTGAGGTGGAAGCCCCGCAATTCCGCGGCGTATGGCTGCTGACCGACGCGCTGACAGAAAGCTACGATCAGTCCCTGGTGTTGGGTATCCGGGCTGACAGGATCAACCTGTACGGCATCCAAACGGGGATCACTACCGTTGATGCGTGGCGGTCCGCTCTGGGAGAGCCTGAAAGTACGGCGGAGCTGGATGAATTCACGGCGGAGGATTACCGGCTGTCCCAAGGAACCAGCGACTATTATGCCTTTGGTGAAAACAGGCTGCGCCTGCACGCCGACGAGGAAGGCGTATTGGAAAGCGTACAGTTGCTGAGATAGTCTATTGAAAACCCCGGAGGGAACCATGCAAAAGCAAAAAGGAACGGCGCTCAAAAAGAAAGCCCCGGTCTATTCGCCCGAGGCCCTGCTTTTGCGTACCATTCTGGGCATCGTGCTGATCGCACTGGGGGTTCTGGCCTTTGTGTCGCTGGTGACAAGCCCCGGAGACATGGAGGTGGAAATTTTCAAGTTTGTCCGCCCGGTCGTACAGGGGCTGGCCGGGGGACTGTGTCTGCTGTTTCCCGCGTTCATCGCCTGGGCGGGAGCGCTGGTGGCGTTTTCCGCAAGGAAAAAGATGAAGGTTCGGGCGATTCTGCTATCCTTCACGGTCTATCTGTGCCTGCTGGCGCTGATCGTGCTGGTTTCCCATTACCCCGACAGCCAGGGGCCGTATACCGAACGCACTTTGATGGATTACATCCTTGTCACCAATCAGCGCCAGTTGGTCTCCAGCCCTGAAAGCTATCCTGCCTATTTGATGCAGGCGTACGCACTGTGCAGCCCCAAAGGCGAAAGCGGCGGCCTGCTGGGCATGCTGCTGGCCTGGCCGCTGAATGCGGGCCTTGGCATAGCGGGCGGCGTGGCGGTGCTGGGCCTTGCCATCCTGGGGCTATTGATCCTCCTGTCCAGGCTGGATGTGAGGACCATCGCCGTGAACATAAGGGAACATTCCCTTGCCCGCCGGGAGGTAAGGCAGCAGGAGGCCGTGCGTCGGCAGGCTGAGGAAGAGGCCTGGCGCCTTAAGGAGGCGCAGCGGCAGGCGGCGCAAAGGGCGCAAAGCGCGCCAGCTCCCGCCTATCAGCGCCGGCAGCAGAACGTGCAGGCGGCGCCACAGGCCGGGCCTTTATGGCGCGGTCCGGAATTGTATGATGAAACCATTGCGCCGGTGAATTCAAGCGTGCCCATGGATGTGGCCGGGGCCATGAAAAAGGCAAGAGGGCGCAAGAATGCGGAACAGCCGCCTTATGCGCCGCAAAGGTCGGACGATCTCCCCTGGGAAAACGACCCGGACATGGCGCAGGAATTGAACAGCGGCAGGAGCATTGCCAAGCCCATCCGCTTCTCCGCGCCCAAGGCGGCTCCTGCGCCGCAGCCTGATTTTCCCAACGTGCCACCCGAGCAGCGCATGAGCGGCCAAAGGCTGGACGAGCCTGACTTGAAGCTGCCGCAAAAAGTGAAAAAAGCGCAGCAGCTTCAAATGCAGCTTCCGCCGCCCTATGCCTATCCTACCCTGGATATGCTGAAGCTGCCCCGCCGGTCCCAGACGGACACACGCCTGGAGGATCAGCAGCGGGCGCAGATCCTGGAAGAAACGCTGCAAAGCTTTGGCATCAGCGCCCAGGTCAAGCAGGTCACCCATGGGCCCACGGTCACACGGTTTGAGCTGGAGCTGGCCTCCGGCATCAACGTCAAGCGCATCACAGGCCTTACCGATACCATCGCCATGAACCTGGCGGCCGGCGGCGTGCGC
This sequence comes from Bacillota bacterium, assembly GCA_023411395.1. Taxonomy (GTDB): domain Bacteria; phylum Bacillota; class Clostridia; order Christensenellales; family Aristaeellaceae; genus JAEWAH01. The sequence goes on along the minus strand of JAEYOV010000073.1, from coordinate 34,342 downwards.
ATTGAGGCCCCCATCCCCAACAAGGCACTGGTGGGGGTGGAGGTGCCCAACCGGGAGATCATCAGCGTTTCCCTTCGGGAAGTGCTGGAAAGCGACGAAATGAACAGGGCTGATTCGCCCTTGTCCGTGGCGCTGGGCAAGGATATCGCCGGTACGCCCATCATCTGCGACCTTGCCAAGATGCCGCATCTTTTGATCGCCGGCGCCACCGGCAGCGGCAAATCGGTATGCATCAACAGCATCATTTGCAGTTTGTTGTTCCGCACCTCCCCCAAGCAGGTGCGCATGCTGCTCATTGACCCCAAGGTAGTCGAATTGCAGTGCTACAACGGCATCCCGCACCTTCTGACGCCCGTGGTCAGCGACCCCCATAAGGCCGCCGGTGCCCTCACCTGGGCTGTAACGGAAATGATGGACCGCTACCAAAAGTTCAAGGAGCACAACGTCCGCGGCATCAGCGGCTACAACGCGGCGCTTATGGAAGGCGAGGAGGCCATGCCCCGCATCGTCGTGATCATCGATGAGTTGGCGGACCTGATGATGGCCAGCAAGCGGGAGGTGGAAGAATCCATCTGCCGCATCGCGCAGCTTGCCCGGGCCGCGGGCATCCATCTGGTGGTGGCCACCCAGCGCCCGTCGGTGGATGTTATCACGGGCCTTATCAAAAACAACCTGCCCTCCCGCATCGCCTTTGCCGTGGCCTCCGGCATTGACGCCCGCACCATCATGGAGCGGGCCGGGGCCGAAAAGCTGCTGGGCAAGGGGGATATGCTCTACGCCCCCGCCGGGGCGCTGGCCCCGCTTCGGGTGCAGGGCTCCTTTGTGTCCGACGACGAGGTGAACCGCGTCACCGATTTCATCCGCGGACACTCCGCCCCGGATTATGACCCCAACGTGCAGGAGGTGCTGGATCAGACCTCCTCGCCCTCCGGTATGGCTCCCGACGCGGCGGAGGCTACCGGCGACGACGGCGACACGCTGGACGAGCTTTTGTCCCAGGCCATTGAAATGGCCATCCAGGAAGGTCAGACTTCCATATCCATGCTCCAGCGCAAAATGCGCATCGGCTACGCCCGCGCCGGCCGCCTGATCGACGAAATGACCAAGCGCGGCATCATCAGCCAGGCCGCCGGGGCCAAGCCGCGGAAGGTGCTCATTTCGCAGGAAGAGTTTGATAGGATGGATTTTGGGGAGTAAAGGTTATGGAAGGTTTGCGGGAAGGGCTTCTTTTGAAAAAGAAGCCCTTCCCGCGCCCATCCCAGAAAACTTAAACTTGGGAACAATTGGGTCAGTATTGTACGGTTGAAGACAGATGGCTTGTCCGGCTTGCCGGGGAATACGCAGTTTTTTTCCGAATCAATAAAGATTTCTTGGGTAGGGTCCTCCCCGGCCTTGACATCCATCCCGCCCCATTGTATAATTCCTCCATATCCGGCGATGATGGGAAGAGGAACCCGTTTCCGGCATCAAGAGAGAGGGGCCATTGGCTGAAAGCTCCTTTGCCAAGGGACGGGGAAAGACACCCCGGAGCCTCCCGCGAGAGCGGGCGCGTATCCCGCGTTACCGGGATTTGAGTGGAAAAGGCGCAAGTCTTTTCAAGCGGGGTGGCACCACGAAGATGTGAAATTCGTCCCATGCAAAGGCATGGGGCTTTTTTGTATCTTCTCTGCCCGGAAAGGGGGTTCAGGTTTTTTCTATGGATGCAAATTACGAAATCAGATACGCTTCCGTGGAAGACATCCATGGCATGGGCCGGGTGTATGTGGACACCTGGAAGGCCGCCTATCAGGGCATGATCCCCCAGGAATATTTGGACGGCCTGACGTATGAAAGCTGGGAGGGAAGGTACCGCAGCCGCTTTTCCAAGATGGAAGGCTACCATGTGGCGGTGCTGATCCTGGAAGACAAGGTCATCGGCGTGATGAGCTTCATGAAAAACAAGGACGATGGTCTTCCGGAAACCTGCGGCGAAATTGTTTCCATTTATGTATTGCAGGAATACTGGCATCAGGGCTTCGGAAAGCTGATGCTGAGCTGGGCGGTGAAGGAACTGAAAAGGCTGGGCTTTACAGAATGCGCGCTATGGACGCTGGAAGACAACCACCTAGCGCAAAGGGCGTATGAGCGATTTGGCTTTAAGCCCGACGGAGTCCGGCAAAGCCAGGAGTTTTGCGGGAAGGCTGTATGGGAGATTCGCTACTGCATGAAGATATGAGGAGGAAATAAAGATGCTGACACAGGCACCACGGGGCACCAAGGATGTGCTGCCCAAGGAAAGCGGGCGCTGGCAGGCGCTGGAGGCGATCATGCGGGATGCCGCCGCCAGGGCGGGCTACCGGGAGGTGCGCACCCCGGTTTTTGAGCATACGGAGCTGTTTTTGCGCGGAGTGGGGGATACCACCGACATCGTGCAAAAGGAAATGTATTCCTTCAAGGACAAGGGCGACCGTTCCATCACCTTAAAGCCCGAGGGCACGGCCGGCGCGGTGCGGGCGCTGATCGAGCACAGCCTGTATGCCGACGTGCTTCCGTGCAAAATGTACTATTTGAACTCGCCGATATTCCGCTACGAGGCCCCGCAATCCGGGCGGCTCCGGGAGCACCACCAGTTCGGCCTGGAATGCTTTGGCGCACCGAGCCCGTCTGTGGACGCGGAAATCATCGCGCTGGCCTTTGGCATGCTGGAGGGCTTGGGTGTCACCAACCTTTCCGTGAACATCAACAGCATCGGCTGTCCCAAATGCCGGCCGGCCTATCACGCGAAGCTGAAGGAATTTCTTGGCGAGCGGCTTGCAAACCTTTGCAAGACCTGCCAGGACCGGTTTGAAAGGAATCCCCTGCGGGCGCTGGACTGCAAGGAGGAAAGCTGTCAGGCGCTTGTGAAGGACGCGCCCAATATGCTGGATATGCTCTGCGATGAGTGTGCTGGCCATTTTGCAAAACTGCAAAATTACCTTTCGGCGGCGAACATCCCCTATGCCGTTGACAGCCGCATCGTGCGGGGGCTGGACTACTACACCAAAACGGTGTTTGAGCTGATTACCAAAACGCCACAGGGCAACCTCACCGTATGCGGCGGCGGGCGGTATGACCGGCTGGTGGAGGAACTGGGCGGCCCTCAGATGCCCGGTGTGGGCTTTGGCATGGGGCTGGAGCGCATCCTGATGCTGCTGGACAGCCAGGGCATTGAGCTGAATCAGCCCCGGCAATTGGATGTGTATGTGGCCAGCCTGGGAGATGAAGCCAGGATTCCGGCTTTTACGCTTGTGCAGTCTTTGCGTAAGGCGGGGGTCAAGGCGGATTGCGACCACATGGGGAAAAGCCTTAAAGCCCAGTTCAAGTATGCCGACAAGGTGAATGCTCCCCTCATTGCCATACTGGGCGGGGATGAGCTGCAAAAGGGCGTTGTGAAGGTCAGGAATATGAGTACCAGGGAAGAGACGGAAATCCCAGTTGATGGCGCGGCGGGGGCTATTGCTGGAATGCTTTGATGTTAGTATCTGTGGCTGGCCCGCGCTCCGCAGCATGCGGGCGGTTGATAACCGCCCCTACGATGTATACGGGCGGCTGTCAAGCCTCTGCCGGGAGTATGCTTGCGGGGGGGGGAAATGAAACTTCTCCTTGCGGTGTAGGGGCGATTATCAATCGCCCGCCAAGCGGCGGTCTGATTAATGATGGAGATACAGAAACATTTGGTTCAGCTTATGTCTGGCGGAGTAAGGCACGGAGGCCAGGATGCCTTCAGCAAACGCAAGGAGGAGAAATGTCATGGCGGAATTTTTGGGGGGCTGGAAACGCAGCCATATGTGCGGCGAGATTCGCGAAACCATGGTCAGTCAGGAAGTAACCTTGATGGGTTGGGTGCAGCGGGCCAGGAACCTGGGCGGCATCCTGTTCGTGTGGCTTCGCGACCGGTCCGGTATCGTACAGGCGGTGTTCGACGTAAACACCTGCGATCAAAATACGTTTGCCCTGGCGGAAGAGCTGCGGGGCGAATTCGTGGCGGCGGTAAAGGGCACCGTTTCCCTGCGCGCGCCTGAAGCGGTGAACGACAAGATGCCCACCGGCAAGGTGGAAATAATGGTGAAGGAGCTCAAAATCCTCAACCGTGCCGATACGCCGCCCATTTATATCGATGACGATGCCAAGGAGTCCGAGGCGCTGCGCCTGAAATACAGGTACCTTGACCTGCGCCGGCCCTCCATGCAGGAGATGCTTCGCTTCCGGCATAAAGTGGTGGCAACACTCCGAAAACACATGGACAGCGAAGGATTTGTGGAGATTGAGACCCCGATACTCACGAAATCCACCCCGGAAGGGGCACGAGACTATCTTGTGCCCGCGCGCGTGAAGCCCGGCACCTTCTACGCACTGCCCCAAAGCCCGCAAATTTACAAGCAGCTTTTGATGCTGGCCGGCATGGACCGGTATTATCAGGTAGCCCGCTGCTTCCGCGACGAGGACGGCCGGGCGGACAGGCAGCCGGAGTTCACGCAATTTGACATGGAAATGTCTTTCATTGAGCCGGAGGATATCCAGGGTGTGGTGGAGCGCGCCTACAAAACCGTGTTCCACGATGTGATGGGTATTGACATCACACTGCCTCTGCCCCGCATGACCTGGAAGCATGCCATGGAAACCTATGGCTCCGACAAGCCTGACACGCGCTTTGAAATGCCCATTTCCGACGTGGGCGAAGTGGTAGCAGGCTGCGGCTTTACCGTTTTTGAAAGCGCCCTCCAAGAAAACAAAAGCGTTGTTGCCATCGTGGCCAAAGGCGCGGCGGAGAAGCTGTCCCGAAAGGACATGGATGCTCTTGCGGAATTCGTGAAAACCTATCATGTGAAGGGTCTTGCCTGGGCTGCCCTCCAAAGCGACGGCACACTGCGCTCCTCCTTTGCCAAAGCGATGACCGGCGACAGCATGCAAAAGCTGATGGACAAGACGGGCATGGAAAAGGGCGACGCGCTGTTTGTGATCGCCGACAAGAAGAACGTAGCCTTAACCGCCCTGGGGCAATTGCGCTTGAAGCTGGGCGCGCAGCTCGGCCTCATCGACCGCGCCAAGTACAACCTGTTCTGGGTCACCGAGTTTCCGCTCCTGGAGTGGAGCGAGGAAGACAACCGTTTTGCGGCCATGCATCATCCCTTCACCAGCCCCATGGATGAAGACTTTGCGTTCATGGAAACCGACCCCGGCCGCGTGCGCGCCAAGGCGTACGACCTGGTCATGAACGGTATCGAGATGGGTTCGGGCAGCATCCGTATTCACGCCAGCGATTTGCAGGAGCGCATGTTCCGCCTGCTGGGCTTTACAAAGGAAGAAGCCTGGACCCGCTTCGGGTTCCTGCTGGAGGCCTTCAAGTACGGCACCCCGCCCCATGGCGGCTTCGCTTTTGGCATCGACCGGCTGGTGATGATTTTGAAAGGTGCCGAAAGCCTGCGGGATGTTTTAGCCTTCCCCAAAATACAAAACGGCGCCTGCCTGATGATGGATACCCCGGCGCAGGTGCAGGAAGAACAACTGAAGCTTTTGAAGATTCGGACAGAGGCGTAGTCTCTGCTGACGCTGTCTTGGTAAGCACAAGTTACACATAAAGAGTGCAAAGAAAGGATTTCGCGCCTGCGGGCGCGACCAGGGCTTTCCTACCCATCTGGCTCAATCGTCGCGCTGCTGCGCTGCCGCTTGCATCGCTTGTTTCGCCAGCCTCCTCCACACCGCCCATATCCGCCACTGGCGGGGGCGGTGTTCCGGAGCCCTGTACCTTCGGATGCCATCTGCGTAGGTAAACGCTGCTTGTTATAGTTGGTTTGAAAATTCTGCCTACTGCTCAAGAAATGTATCCCTTTGGGAATCCTATTTAGGAGACACAGGTGCAAATGCTTTGTCTGTTCTATGTTTCCCCTTGATATGGGGTTTCCAAAGGGGCCTTGTCCCTTTGGCGGGGTCCAGGGGTTGAACCCCTGGTTGTTATTTTTCTGGAAATCTGTTATACTATTGTTTAACCGCAAGGAGGTGCGTTTTACATGCCTTCAAAGAAAGACAATCTTCCCCTGGACGTGGAAAAAGATATTTCGAGCACCGGTACCATTACATACGCCAATGAGGTCATCGCCATTATCGCCGGGGTAGCGACCAGCGAGGTGGAAGGCATTGCCGGCATGTGCACCAGCGGCGGGCTGACCGACATACTGGGCCGGAACAAGAACATAACAAGAGGGGTCAAGGTGGAACTGGGCACCGAGGAGACCTCGGTGGATCTGTATGTCATCATTGAGTATGGCACGCCCATCCAGAAGGCCGCCCGCGACGCCCAGGAGAATGTGCGCAAGGCCATTGAGACCATGACCGGGCTGCGCGTGGTGCGCGTGGATGTACACGTGCAGGGCGTAAGCTTTGAAAAGGAAAACAAGGCGCTGGAAAAGGGCCTGCAGAGCGCGGCGCTGGCCAGCGGCGAAACGTTCAAGAAGGTCTCCGGGAAGAAGGAACCCGCGCAGGAGGAAGTGCCCGTGCCCCCCGCCACCGTGGAGCTTACGGAGGATGAGGCCCAGGAGGAGCGCGATCTTTCGGAACCGGAGGATGAGGCCGACGAATTGGACGGCCTTGACGGCCCGGATGACGTGGAAGATCCAGATGCCGGGGAGGAAGAAAAGGAAGATGCTCCCGACGAGCCTGTGGAAGAAAAGCAGGAAGAAACGAAGGAATAGCATGAAAGCAGCCGGCGGGATGCGCTGCCGGACAGTATGAAGACAAAAGTGTCATCAGATTTTTGAGGATGCATTGATGGGGCGGAATCCCTTCACATGCAATGATGTCACCCGGCTTCGCCGGTTGACGGAGCGAGGCCGCCCCAGGCGGGGGCAATGGGTCAGGCAGTGGAAACGAGCGGAACAAGCAGTGCGGACATCAGTGAGCAATGCGCCGATTGAATTCGAGGGCAACGGGGCGCTTGCGCAGCAAACTTTCCTTACACTTTTCGCCGGCTGCAGGCCATTTTAGGTCAAGCGCAGCACAGACTGGTGCGCAGGGCCGGAGGCGGGAAGTGCGGCTCAGAAAAATAACAGCGTCATTTTTCTGAAAGGTGCTTACGATGGAGGAGGTGTACCGCGTGAAAGTGCGTTTTTGGGACCGTCTTCTGACGGCGCTGGCGGGGCTTTTGCTGTTTATCACAGGGCTGGTCTTTTTCCTTTGGGCTTTCAGGGGGATCCCGGCCGATTGGCTGAGCGCGCTGACCGTGAAGGAGATAGGCCGTCTTCCCATTTTTGTGGCGCTGGGCGTAGGCGCGCTCATGGCGCTGCTGGGTGTTCACAACATTTCCCTGCTGTTCCGGCGCCGGGGCAAAAAGGGCTTTGTCGTGCAAAAAACGGAGCACGGGGAGCTGAGCATCTCCATCCATGCCATGGAAAACCTGGTGCAAAAATGCGTCGACAGGCATGAGGAGCTGACGGTGGTCAGCAACCGTATCGAAAATACCCGTGACGGCGTGGTGGTGGATCTGCGCATTGGCCTGGCCAACGGCGTGAGCATCCCCCTGGTGGTAAGCACGCTGCAAAAGCAGATTAAGCAGTACATCACCTCCTGCTCCGGCATCGACGTTAAGGAAGTGAAGGTCGAGGTAGAAACCGCCAGCATCAAGGCGGAAAAGAGCCCCTATACCGTGCCCGATACCCTTTTCCAAACCACCCCGAAAGCCGCACCCGTGGAAACGCCGCCTGCGGCAAGGCCGGTGCCGCCGGTGGAGAGGCCGGTGCAGCCGGTGGAAAGGACCGAAAGGGCAGAACGGACGGTGCCGCCCCCCATAGGCGGCGTACAGCCTCCCATAAGCGCGGTACAGCAGCCCGCGCCCCAGGTGATGCAAAGGATCACGCCCGATTTGAAAGGGCCGTCCTTTCCGGAACCGCCGGCTCCGGTTGAAAATATGGAGGAGAAAAAGCGCCCGCTGCATCAGCGGCTGTTTGGCCACAAGGAGCAGCCGGCCATCGTGCCCATCCCCCCGGAACTGGAGAGAAAGGCCGAGCTTCGTGATGAGCCGGTGATGTTTGACGTGCAGGAGGAGGATTCCGCCCGCGAAGCGCCGGAGGGGCAGGAGGGGGAAGCGCATGAAGAACATTGAGGAAATTTTGAAGGAGCTGTTCAAGCCCGGCACGCCGCAGTATGGCCTTATATGGGGCATTGGCTTTGTGGTGCTGGCCTTCCTGCTGCTTTTTATCGGCTTCTGGAAAACGCTTTTTGTGGTATTGTTGTTTACGATTGGCCTGTTCATTGGTGCGGTGAAGGATAAGCAGGCTTTTATCAAAAACCTCATCAACAAATTATTCCCGCCCCGCCAAAATAGCTGAGCGGAAAACACTAAGAACGGAGTGCTTTATGTATGGCGCGCACAACCGCACGGGCGGCGGCGATGCAAATGGTGTATGAGCGGCTGCTGGGCGGCCAGGGCGGCGGGGAAACGCTGGAGTTGGTGTACGAGCAATTGAATGAGGGCAAGGATACGCCTTCACAGGATGACCAGGCATATATAGACGATGTTTTGGCGGGTATCGCGGCCCGTCAGGATGAAATCGACCAGAGCATCCGGGAGTTCAGCGTGGATTGGTCTCTGGAGCGCATGGCCAGGGTGGACCTGACCATTTTGCGTTTGGCCACCTATGAAATCCTCTTCCGGGAGGATGTACCCGGCAGTGTGGCCATCAACGAGGCAGTGGAACTGGCGGGCAAATATTCCGATCCTGCGGGCGGCCGCTTCATCAACGGTGTGCTGGGCTCCATTTTGCGCAAGAAAGAGGCGCAAAAGCACAAATGAAGGCCGTGATCGGGCTGGATACAAGCTGTTACGTAACCTCCGTGGCGGCGGTGGACGAATCGGGGCGCGTGATCGCGAGCCTTCGCAAGCTGCTTCCGGTGCCTATGGGGCAGCGTGGCTTGCGCCAGAGCGACGCGGTGTTTGAGCATGTGCGGCAGTTGCCGGGGCTGATGGAGGAATTGGGCAAGGTCGCCGCGCTCTATGAAATCGCCGCCGTATGCGTATCAAGAAAGCCCAGGGACGGGGAAGAATCCTATATGCCTGTGTTTTTAGCAGGGGATGCGCAAGGGCGCGGCCTGGCCGCTCTTTTACAAATCCCCTGTTTTGCCGCCACCCACCAGGCGGGGCATGTGAAAGCCGCGCTGCTGGATTCAGGCCTTGAGGCAGCGGAATTCCTGGCGGTGCACCTGTCGGGAGGTACCACGGAAATATTGCGCTGCCGGGGAATGGCGGTCGAATGCATCGGCGGAACGCTGGATCTTAACGCCGGGCAACTGGTAGACCGGGTTGGTGTAATGCTTGGCCTGCCTTTTCCCTGCGGGCCGTACCTGGAGGAATTGGCGGTAAAGGGTCAAGCTCAAAGCCTGCTTCCAGTCAGTATGGCGGATGAGGATCTGCACTGCCACTTGTCCGGCGCGGAAACCAGGGCGGTGGGATGGCTCAAAAGCGGGGAAAAATCACCGGAGGACGCGGCGGCGGAGGTGTACGATTTTCTGGCCCGCACCGTAGCCAGGCTCATTGCCGGGGCGGGAAGGAAGACGGATTTGAAGCCCGTATTGGTGGCGGGGGGCGTGGCATCATCTCGGTTGTTTAGAGAACTGATCACAAAACGGCTGCGTAAGCTGGATGCTGATATGGCGCTTTATTTCGGCCACCCCGCCTATTCCGGCGACAATGCCGTGGGCGCGGCGCTGATAGGGCTGGAAAAGTACAAAAGCCTTGGAAAGGATGAGGAGTATGGCGGCACAACTGATTGACGGGAAGATACTCTCTGCGGCTGTCAAGGAAAAGCTCCGGCGTGAAACGGAGGAGCTGAAGGCGGCGGGCGTCACCCCCGGCCTTGCGGTGATCCTGGTGGGGGAAGACCCGGGAAGCCAGATTTACGTGCGCAACAAGGAACGGGCCTGCCATGAGATTGGCATCGCTTCCACCGTTTTGCGCCTGCCCGAAACCACCACCCAGCGGGAGCTGGAGGAACTCATCCGCCGCTTCAATGAGGATGAACAGATTGACGGCATTCTTGTGCAGGTGCCCTTGCCCAAGCATATGGACGAGGCCGCGGCTTTGTCCCTGATCCGCCCGGAGAAGGATGTGGACGGCTTCCATGTGGTCAACATGGGCAGGCTGTTTGGCGGTATGGATACCATTGTGGCCTGCACCCCCAAGGGCGTGATGGAAATGATTCATTCCACGGGCGTTCCACTTTGCGGCAAGGAGGCCGTGGTGGTAGGCCGCAGCAACAATGTGGGCAAGCCCATCGCCATGCTGCTCATGCAGGAAAATGCTACGGTGACGGTATGCCATTCCCGCACGAGGGATCTGGCCGCCCATACGAGAAGGGCCGATATCCTGGTGGCGGCGGTAGGCCGGCCCAAGTTTATCACCGGGGATATGGTAAAACCCGGCGCCCTGGTCATTGACGTGGGCATCAACCGGGTGGAAGGCAAGGTGGTGGGCGACGTGGATTTTGAAACCGCTTCCAAGGTGGCAGGGTACATATCTCCCGTGCCCGGCGGCGTGGGGCTGATGACGGTGGCTATGCTGATGGCCAACACGCTTCAAATTGCACGCGCCCGTCTTTCTTTAAGGAAATCATGAAAGCATTTGACGGAATCCTTTCCGTAGGCGAACTGAATGAGTATGTGCGCAGGACATTGGCGGCTGACCCCATGCTCCAGCACACGCGGCTGAAGGGCGAAATCAGCAACTTCAAGCGCCACACCTCCGGCCATTGGTACTTTTCATTGAAGGATGAAACCGCACGCATAAGCTGCGTCATGTTCCGCCAGAACAATCTGTCCGTTCGGCTTGCGCCAAGGGATGGAATGCAGGTGGTTTTGACTGGCAGCGTGAGCCTGTATCCCAGAGACGGCGCCTACCAGTTTTATGCCGAAGCCATGAAGGAGGACGGCCTGGGGGACTTGTTCCTGCGCTTTGAGCAGCTAAAGTTGAAGCTGCAAAAGGAAGGGCTGTTCGACGCCGCCCGCAAGCGGCCCCTGCCGCTGCTGCCAGAGAAGGTCGGTATCGTCACCTCCCGCACAGGGGCGGTGATCAGGGACATTTGCCAGGTATCCTTAAGGCGTCATCCCGGCATGAATCTTGTGCTTTTCCCGGCCCAGGTGCAAGGGGAAGGCGCGGCAGAGGATATTGTGCGGGGTATCGAAGCGCTGGGGAAGACGCCCGGCATTTCGGTGATCATCGTGGGCCGGGGCGGCGGTTCCATGGAGGACTTGTGGGCCTTCAACGAAGAGATTGTCGCCCGGGCCATCGCGGCCTGCCCCGTTCCGGTGGTATCCGCCGTGGGCCATGAGACGGACTTCACCATTGCTGATTTCGTGGCGGATGTGCGGGCTTCCACCCCCTCCGCCGCGGCGGAATTGGCGGTGCCGATCCTTGAAGATTTGGTTTTCACGGTGGAAGAAATGGCCCGGCGGCTGCAAAATGGCGCGGATAAAACGCTTCTCAAAAGCTGGGAGCGTCTGTTGAAGACGCAGAACAGGCTTCAAGGCCTGCACCCCAGGGCGCAGGTGCTGGCCGCGGCAAGCCGCGCTGATCTGCTGGTTTCCCGGCTGAAAAACGCGGCTGCGGCCGGCCTTGCGGTGTCGGGAGCGCGGTATGGCGCCGCGCAGGCCAAGCTTTCCGCGTTGGGCCCCATGCAGGTGCTGAAAAGAGGCTACGCACTGGCCTTGAAGGGTGATGTGCCTGTGACGGGTGTCAGGGCCGTTGCGCCTGGCGACAGGCTGCGGGTGGTATTTCAGGACGGCCAGGTGCTGGCCGGCGCGCTGGAAACGAAGGAGGGGAATCCCTTTGAGTGAAAACCAAAACACCGAATCCTTTGAGCAAACGCTGGAAAGGTTCGAAGTGCTGGTGAAAACCATGGAGGCGGGCGGTTTACCGCTTACAGATTTACTCCGCCTGTATGAGGAAGGCGTCGCCCTCTCCCGCCAATTGCAGGGCCAATTGGAAAAGGCCCAGGGCAAGCTGACGGAGCTTTCCCTTCAGGGGGATGCGCCTGTGGAGAACAAGACGGAGTACGAACCGTGAAAGAGATGCATGAAAAATATCATGCCCTGGTGGAGGACGCGCTTAAACAAGCTGTCCGGCCGGGGGATACGGTGCCCGAAGACGGGCAAATACCCGGCCTTCTGGGGCAGGCCATGCGCTACAGCTTATTGGCCGGGGGCAAGCGATTAAGGCCCGTGATGCTTCTGGGTGCCTACGCCTTGAAGAAGGAGGATGTCACCCCGGCGCTGCCCTATGCCGTGGCGCTGGAGATGATCCACACCTATTCCCTGATCCACGATGACCTGCCTGCCATGGACGATGACGATCTAAGGCGCGGCATGCCCACCTGCCATAAGGTGTACGGGGAGGCCATGGCCATTCTGGCGGGGGATGGGCTGCTTAGCATGGCTTTTGAAACCATGCTGGCCCATGCCGCGAGATTGGGAACGCCGGAAGCCGTGGCTGCCGCAGGCGCCATTGCCCGCCGGGCGGGCGTCACGGGGATGGTAGCGGGCCAGTCGCTGGATGTATCCATGGAAGGGCGGGAGCCGGACATTTCTCTGGTGACCTATATCCACCGCCACAAGACGGCGGATATGTTCACCGGCGCGGCGGAGGCTGGGCTTTTGCTTGCCGGCGGCACGGGGGAAGAGCTCAATGCGGTGAGAGATTACGGCTGTCACATGGGCGTGGCCTTTCAAATTGTGGACGATCTTTTGGACCTTGTCGGCGAGGAAAAGCTGCTGGGGAAAAAGACAGGCATGGATGAAAAGCACCGAAAGCTCACCTGGCCCGCCTGCGTGGGGCTCAAAAAGGCGCGGGAGGACGCCCTCCGCCACGTGGAGGCGGCGGTTCATGCGCTTTCCCTTTTTGAACAAAAGGGAAACTTTCTTGCATCCCTTGCGCAAAGCATGCTTCACCGGGTACAATAAGTGCAGTTCCGGACTTTAATCAGAGGCGGTTGTTTCGTGCATAGCATCGCGGAAATTTTACGGAACCAAATATTGATCTGCGCCATGACATCCTGGTTCATTGCCCAGGCGCTGAAGGTGCCCATTTACTATCTGGTGGAGCATGAGCTGAACTGGCGCAGATGGCTGGGTTCCGGAGGCATGCCCAGTTCCCATACCGCGCTGGTGGTTTCCCTGGCCGCCATGGTGGGGGCAAAAGAGGGCTTTGGTACGGCGTTGTTTGCCATATCCTTCGCCCTTGCCATCATTGTCATGTACGATGCCGCGGGCGTGCGCAGGGAAACGGGCACGCAGGCCGTGGTCATCAACAGGATACTGCACGATATGCTGGTGGACGGCAAGCAGATTACCGAAGAACAGTTGAAGGAACTCATCGGCCACACGCCTCTGGAGGTATTTGCCGGGGCTGTGCTGGGGCTGATCATTACGGGGCTGTTCCTGATCTAATATACGCAAGGAGGAAGAACAAATGGATCACTTTAAGGAAGAGATCGTGGTCAAGAAAAACAGGGGGCTGGATGAGGCGCTGTATTACATTTCGGCAGTGGTGATGGTGGTCATGGCGCTGCTTGCCGTGATGCAGCTTCAGCTTTTGTTTGCGGCGTTCGACCTGTTCTCCGTGATTTTTGTCGCCGTTTTCGGCGGCAGCGCGGTGCTTTTGTTCCTGCGCCGCGACCGGCTGCGCACCGAGTTTGAGTACACCTTCACCAACGGCGAAATGGATTTTGCCAAGGTGTTCAACAATCAAAAGCGCAAGAGCCTGGGTACCATGCGGGTGAAGAACGTGGAAGCCTTCGGCCCCGTTTCCTCCTCCTCCTTCCAGCGCTACATTTCCATGCCGGGCATCAAAAGGGAACACTGGTTTTTAAACCGCGGCGCGGAGCTGTACTACTTCTATTTTGTAAAGGACGGAAACAAGCGCGTCATCATCCTGGAACCCTCCGGCGAAATGGTGGAAATGATCAAAAAATACCTGCAAAGGGGCGCCTATCAGGCATAATGGAAGCGTATCTGGACAACAGCGCCACCACAAGGCCGTCGCAGCCGGTGATCGAGGCTGTTTTGACGGCCATGCGGGATGGCTTTTATAACCCCTCCTCCCCCTACGGCCCCGCACTCCAGGCGGAGAAGCGGATGGACGCCTGCCGGGCATTGCTGGCGGCGCATGCGCAGGCCGGGGCGGGGGAGGTGATTTTTACCGCAGGCGGCACGGAAGCGGATAATCTGGCCATTCTGGGGTATTTATCCACCGTCAAAAAGCCGGGCAAGGTTTTATACACGGCGGTGGAACACCCCGCCGTGAAACAAAGCTGCCTATATGCGGAGCGGATGGGCCATACGCCTGTCAGCATCCCGGTGCGAAGGGACAGCACGGTGGATTTGGAAGCGATGGCTGCACTGTTGGATGAAAGCGTGCATTTGATCTGCGTTATGCAGGTGAACAATGAAACGGGAGCCATACAGCCGCTGAAAGAGATTGCCGTGCTTCGGGACAGGCTCTGCCCCAAAGCGGCCATACATGTGGATGGCGTGCAGGGGTTTTTGCGTGTGCCATTTTCCATGGAAGCGCTGAATATACAGTCGTATGCCTTGAGCGCTCATAAGATACACGGCCCCAAGGGCGTGGGCGCGCTGGTGCTTAAAAAAGGGCACAAGGTGGGTCCCAGGGTATTCGGCGGCGGCCAGGAAAAGGGGCTGCGCTCCGGCACGGAGAACACGCCGGGCATCGAAGGGCTGATGGCGGCGGTGGAAACATATCCGAATAATGCGGCGGAAACGATGTATGCTCTCAAGCGGCGGCTGTTTGAGCTGCTTTCACAAAACCTGCCCGGCGTGAACATCAACGGACCGGACTTGGATAGCGCCGCCTGCGGTCCGCATGTATTGAACGTGTCCTTCCGGCCTGTGCGTTCTGAAACCATGCTCTATGCCCTGGCGGGAGACAACGTGTACGTCAGCATGGGTTCCGCCTGCTCCTCCCGCAAGCAAAAGGTATCGGAAACGCTCAAGGCCATGGACGTGCCCCAGTGGGATGCGGAATGTGCCATCCGTTTCAGCCTGTCGCCCTATACTACGGAGGCGGAGATCGATTACACCGCGAGTAGAGTGAAGGAGCATTATCAGCAATTGTCCAGATATCAAAGGCGTTGATGCAGTTGCAGGATCTTCCTAATTCAAACAGGTCCGGACTGATGGAGGGTGTGGTATGTATAGTACAGCATATATCATCGGATCCGTATTGGTCTTCTTTCTGGATATCCTTCCCTCTTCCAAGCTAAATGAAAGCACAACGTTGCAGATAGTCAGATTTGACAAGCGTGACAAGCGCTACAAGGTACAAAATGTACTGAACAAGATCATTTTGGTTTGCGGAAAAATCAATCTTGGTGTCTGCGCTTTGCTTCTTTTGCTCAAATGCGTGGGAGTTATACCTTGGTGGTGATCTGATGTAGGCGTATATAGGAAAAGGAGATATGTTCATGCGTGAGGTACTCCATCCGCTTTATGAAATTTATTTGTAAGGCATGAACCAGCCATATTTTCTTCGCTTGCACCCGAAGGTCCAGGGCGATCGGAAAGCCCTGGTCGCGCCTACAGGCGCGAAATCCAAAATATTTGATGCGGTAAGTTCAATTGGTTTGTTAAAGGGGATTTGTATCATGCGTGAGGTGCTCCTTATACGCTTTGGCGAGATTTATTTGAAAGGTCTGAACCGGCCTTATTTTCTGCGCATGCTGGTGGACAGGGTCAAGGCTGCCGTGAAAGAGATGGGCGGCCGCGTGTGGCTGAACGACAGCCGCGTGTTTGTGAGCGATGCGGACATGACCGAATGCATCCGCAGGGTGACCAAGGTGTTTGGCGTGCATTCCGTATGCCCGGCCATTGAAATGGACAAGACTGATTTTGACGCGGTTTGCGCCGCCGCGGCGGAGATGATGAAGGATGTCAAAGGCTCCTTCAAGGTGTCCGCCCGCCGCTCCGACAAGCGATACTTTTTGGATTCCCCGCAAATCAACGGCCGCATGGGCGAGTATCTGCTTGAGCGGCTGCCGGATCTTGCGGTGGATGTGCATAGCCCCGAGCATGTACTGAACGTGGAGATCCGGGATTTTGCCTACCTGTACGTGAAGACCATACCCGGTGCGGGCGGCATGCCTGTCGGCACCAATGGCCGGGCGACGCTGCTTTTATCCGGAGGCATCGACAGCCCCGTGGCCGGCTACATGATCGCCAAACGGGGCGTTACCGTCAGCGCCGTCCACTTCCATTCCTTCCCCTACACCAGCGACCGGGCGAAGGAAAAGGTGCTCTCCCTGGCCCGCATCCTCTCCGAAAGCCTGTGCGGCGTGCGAGTGCATGTGGTGCCCTTTACCCGCATCCAGATGGAGATTCATGAAAAGTGCGCGGAGGAATATACCACGCTCATCATGCGCAGGTACATGATGCGCATTGCCGAGCGCATCGCGAAGTTGGAGCATTCCTATGGCCTGATTACCGGCGAGAGCATAGGCCAGGTGGCCAGCCAGACCATGCAGGCGCTGCAGTGTACCGATGAGGTGGTGTCGCTGCCTGTTTTCCGTCCGCTGATCGGGTTTGACAAGCAGGAAATCATCGACGTGGCAAGGCGCATCGGCACGTTTGAAACATCCTCCCTTCCGTATGAAGATTGCTGCACAGTGTTTACTCCAAAGCATCCCGCCACAAAGCCCAGAATGGAAAAAATCCTGGAAGGAGAAGCGCTGCTTGACAGCGAGGCCCTCATCCAGGATGCGATGGACAATATTGAGATTGTGGATGTGTAAGGGGAAGGATATGCTTTTTGGAGGCTACTCCTTCCGTCACGGCTTCGCCGTGCCTCCGATGGGCTCAATTGTCACAATGGTTCGCTACCGCTCCCATTGCTCTGTTTCGCCCATTTCCTCCAATTCGCCCATTCCTGCCACTGGCAGGGGCGAAGTTTCAGAACCTCCCTCAAGAGGGAGGCTCTCCAAAAGGCACCCTCTTGAGGGAGCTGTCGACGAAGGAGACTGAAGGAGTAATTGGCTTCGCCAGTTTTCACTATTGGTTTAAATGTTCTTCCCTGCACATAGTTCAATACAGGGATTCCAAAGGGATATATTCCATCTGGCTCAATCGTCGCGCTGGTTCGCTACCGCTCCCATCGCTCGTTTCGCCAGTCTCCTCCGCCCCTCCCTTATCCGCCACTGGCGGGGTCGGGGTTCCGGAGCCTTTGGCGGTGGGTCCAGGGAGGCAGAGCCTCCCTGGCTACATCATCCGAAGCACCAGCAGCAGCCCCAGCCCCGGCACGCCCAGCAACCCGGTGACGATGGCTGTCAGGGGATTTAGGCCTATGGACAGCTCGAATGGCGCGGCTAAAAGGTTCCATACAAGCAGCACGCCTACACCCAGCAAGCCCCGCTCCAATAGCTTCCAGGCGGGCTTGTACGGCTCCACATGGACGCCGGCTATGTAAATGAGCAGCAGAAGTCCGGCATACAGCGCGATCAATACGATTTTCTCCATGGCGGCGCCCCCTTTAAGATACTGTATGCGGTTAAAGACAGAAAGAAAACAATTTCCCGGGCACACAATTTCCTTACCTGGGGCTTGCGGATTCTCCCAGGCTGTTGTATACTTTTTGCGGGACGAAAATGGTCAAGTGGGACACTTTGAGCCCGCCGGAGGAAAGGAATGCAGGAGGATTTTCTGGACCTGATGCAGCATCTTGCCCCCGATCTGGCCCGGGAAATGGGCTTGCGGGCGCTGGTGCTGGAGCGCATCGCTGTCCTCCAGCCGGTTGGGCGCAGGCAGTTGGCCGCGCGGCTGAACCTGCCGGAGCGGGAGATTCGCACGGTGGCCACAGTGCTCAAAGAGGAAGGTTTTATTGACCTGGACGCGGCGGGAATGAGCCTGACATCAGCGGCGGATGCCGTTTTGCCAGGCGCCCGGGAATTCAGCCGGGCCATGCGCGGCCTCACCGCCCTGGAGACCACCTTGTCCGGGCTTCTGAATGTGCCCCGTGTGTTTGTGGCGGCGGGGAACGCCGATGAGGAAAGCCATGTGCTCCATGATGTGGGCCGGATGGCGGCGCAGCGGCTTCGCAGCATTCTGCAAAGCGGCGACACCCTGGCGGTGACCGGCGGCGGAACCATGTCGGAAGTGGCTAGGAACATGCAGCCCTCCTCGCCCATGAACGTGATGGTGGTACCGGCCAGGGGCGGCATGGGCCGCACGGTGGAAACCCAGGCCAATACACTGGCGGCTGAAATCGCCAGGAAGCTTGGCGGCCATCACCGGCTGATGCACCTGCCCGACCATATGGACGCGGCGGCCATGCAGGAAATGCGCAAGCTGCCGGAGGTGCGGGAGACCATCGAGCTTCTTCAGCGGGCGGATGTGATTCTACACGGCATCGGCCGGGCCGACGAAATGGCCAAGCACCGGCACCTGTCGGTGAGCCTCACCAGAAAA
This sequence comes from Bacillota bacterium, assembly GCA_023411395.1. GTDB lineage: Bacteria > Bacillota > Clostridia > Christensenellales > Aristaeellaceae > JAEWAH01. The sequence continues at coordinate 15,871 of JAEYOV010000073.1, read as the reverse complement.
CTCCTGTCCGAAGGCGCGGTGGCGGAGGCTTTTGGATATTACTTCGACCGTGAGGGAAACTGTTTGTATACAGCTTCCAGCGTGGGGGTCGACCTGGGGCGCTTAAAGCCCAACTGCCTGATGATCGCCGTGGCGGCAGGCGAAAAAAAGGCCGAGGCCATGATCGCGGTTTTGCGTCACTACCGCCACGAAATGCTAGTCACCGACGAGGGGGCCGCCAGGAAGATCATCGGGTTACTGGCTTAACCGATTGCACGCCCTTTACGGGATGGCAATACAACAACCGAGTTCCCAATTTTTTTGCATAAGGAGTGTGTACCATGGCAAAGAAGACCATCGAGGACATCCAGGTCTCCGGCAAGACGGTGCTCGTCCGTTGCGACTTCAACGTTCCTCTTGATGAAAACAACATGATTACCGACGAGACGCGCATCCGCGGCGCGCTGCCTACCATTAAATATCTCTTGCAGCACGGCGCCCGGGTCATCCTTTGCTCTCATCTGGGGCGGCCCAAGGGCGGCTTTGACATGAAATACTCCTTGAAACCCGTGGCGGACCGTTTGAGCCAACTGCTTGCCAAGGAAGTCAAGCTGGCGGCGGATGTCATCGGCCCTTCCGCCAAGGAACTGGCATCTTCCCTCAAAGACGGCGATGTCATGATGCTGGAAAACGTACGCTTCCACAAGGAAGAGGAAAAGAACGATCCCGAGTTCGCCAAGTCTTTGGCCTCCCTGGCTGAAATTTATGTGAACGATGCTTTCGGTACCGCGCACCGCGCCCATGCCTCCACCGAGGGCGTGGCCCACTACCTGCCCGCCGTGGCCGGCTACCTGATCGGCAAGGAACTTTCCGTCATGGGCAAGGCCCTGGAAAACCCGGAGCGCCCCTTTGTGGCGATCCTGGGCGGCGCCAAGGTTTCCGACAAGATCGGCGTTATCAACAACCTGCTGGAAAAAGTCGATGTGCTCATCATCGGCGGCGGCATGTCCTACACCTTCCAAAAGGCGCTGGGCGGCCACATCGGCAAGTCCCTGCTGGAGGCCGACAAGGTGGAGTTGGCCAAGGAACTGATGGAAAAGGCCAAGCAAAAGGGCGTGAAGCTGCTTCTGCCGGTGGACAACGAGGCCGGCGAAAACTTCTCCAACGATACGCTGCGCATCACCGTTCATTCCAAGGAAATTCCCGACGGCTTTGAGGGCATGGATATCGGGCCCAAGACGCAGGTCATTTTCGCCAACGAGATCGCTCAGGCCAAGACCGTGATCTGGAACGGGCCCATGGGCGTGTTCGAGTTTGAAAACTTCGCCACCGGCACCAGGGCCATTGCCAAAGCCATGGCCGAATGCGGCGGCGTGACCATCATCGGCGGCGGCGACAGTGCGGCGGCCGTGGAGCAGATGGGCTTTGCCCACAAACTGACCCATGTGTCCACCGGCGGCGGCGCTTCCCTGGAATACCTGGAAGGCAGGGAACTGCCCGGCGTTGTCGCGCTGAACGACAAGTAACCAGGGGCTCTGCCCCTGGACCCCGCCAAAGGGATACATCCCTTTGGAAACCCCATATTAGGGTATATATAAGGCAGGGGGTATATACCCTCTGCCTGTATCTATGAGATAAGGTTCATCAATACGGAGATAATATAGGCGAACATAGGTGATTAATCCAATCATTGCCTCCGAAGGTTTCCAAAGGCTCCGCAACCCCTACCCCGCCTGTGGCGGAAATGGAAGGGGTGGAGGAGGCCGGTGAAAAGGAGCAGTGCAAGCGACAGCGAAGCATAGCGACTATTGAGCCGGCTGGACCGACCGGAAAGCCCTTTGTTCGCTCCCGCAGGAGCGAAAACCCATTAACTCAATCAGAGATTTTGTTGGATATAAGAAGAAAAGAGGAAATTTGACCTATGCGCACACCCATCATTGCCGGTAACTGGAAAATGAACAAAACCCCCGCCGAGGCGGAACAACTGGTTACGGAACTGATTCCCCTGGTCAAGGACGCCGCCTGCGAGGTCGTCGTCTGTGTTCCCGCGGTGGATTATGCCGCCGTCAAGGAAGCTATCACTGGCACCAACATTCATCTGGGCTCCCAAAACGTGCACTGGAAGGAATCGGGAGCTTATACCGGTGAGCTTTCCGCCCAAATGCTCAAGGCTGCCGGGGTGGAATACGTAATCATCGGCCATAGCGAGCGCCGCCAATACTTTGGCGAAACCGACGCCACCGTGAACCTTCGGGTCAAGGCGGCAATCGCCGCAGGTCTTACCGTGATCCTGTGCGTGGGCGAAATGAAAGAGCAGCGGGAATTAGGCTACACCGACGCGCTGGTGGAATACCAAACACTGATCGCATTGACCGGACTTAACGCTGAGCAGGTCAAGGGCGTCGTCATCGCCTATGAGCCGGTGTGGGCCATCGGCACGGGCCTTACCGCCACCGACGAGCAGGCCAATGAGACCATCGGCGTCATCCGGGCCGCGCTCCTGCGCAAATACGGCAAGGAAGTATCCGACGCCGTGCGCATCCAGTACGGCGGCAGCATGAACCCCGGCAACGTTAAGGGCCTCATGGAGCAGCCCGAAATCGACGGCGGTCTCATCGGCGGCGCATCCTTAAAGGCTGCGGATTTTGCCAAGGTGGTCAATTACCATCTGTAATGTGAAAGGATAATATTCCATGAACAAAACCATGACCGCCCTTATCATCATGGACGGGTTCGGCCTGAATCCCAGCCACGAGGGCAATGCCATATTCCGGCAGGGCACGCCCAACCTGGACAAACTTCTTCAGACGTATCCACATACTCAATTGGGCGCCAGCGGCATGAACGTGGGCCTGCCTGACGGGCAAATGGGCAACAGCGAGGTGGGCCACCTCAACATCGGCGCCGGGCGCATTGTGTATCAGGAGCTGACCCGCATCACCAAGGATATTCTTGACGGCGTGTTCTTTGAAAAGGAAGCGCTGATTTGGGCTATGGACAGCGCCAAGAAGGCCGGGACTGCTTTGCACCTGATGGGCCTTTTATCCGACGGCGGCGTGCACAGCCACAACACCCACCTGTACGCGCTGCTGGAAATGGCGAAAAAGCGCGGGCTTCAAAAGGTGTTTGTCCATTGCTTCCTGGATGGCCGGGACGTGCCTCCCACCAGCGGCCTGGGCTTCGTAAAGGAACTGCAGGACAAGCTTTCTGAAATCGGCGTAGGCGAAATCGCCACCGTCATGGGCCGCTACTGGGCCATGGACCGGGATAACCTGTGGGACCGGGTGAAGAAAGCCTACGACGCCATGGTGCTGGGTCTGGGCCAGGCTACGGCTGAAACCGGCGAAGTGGCCGTTGCCCAAAGCTATGCCTTCAATGAAACCGATGAGTTTGTCAAGCCCACGGTCGTTGTCAAAAACGGCCTGCCCACCGCCACCATCCGCGAAAATGACTCCGTGATTTTCTTCAACTTCCGTCCCGACCGGGCAAGGCAATTAACCCGCACCTTCATTCAGCCGGAATTCGAGGGCTTTATACGGGAGAGGGGCTGGTTCCCCTTGCAGTTCGTAAGCATGACGCAATACGACGAGACGTTCACGGGCCTTCAAATCGTGAACCCCCCCGCTTCCATGGACAACACGATGGGGGAATACCTTTCATCCCTTGGCAAAACCCAGTTGCGTATTGCGGAAACGCAAAAGTACGCCCACGTGACCTTCTTCTTCAACGGCGGTGTGGAAAAGCCCAACGAGGGCGAAGACCGCGTTTTGATCCCCTCCTCCAAGGTGGCCACATTCGATATGAAGCCTGAGATGTCTGCCTATGAGGTGACGGAAAAGGCCGTTGAGCTGATCAATGAACGCAAGTACGACGTGATGATCCTGAACTTTGCCAACTGCGACATGGTGGGCCATACCGGCATCATGGAGGCCGCCATGGCTGCGGTGAATGCTGTGGATATCTGCGTGGGCCGGGTGGTGGAAGCTGTGCTCAAAAACGGCGGACGCGCCTTTGTGACCGCCGATCATGGCAATGCAGACCAGATGGTGGACCCCGTAACAGGCGAGCCTTTCACCGCCCATACCACCTTCCCGGTACCTTTCATTGCCGTGGGACCGGAGTTCGTTGGCAAAACCCTGCGCGAAGGCGGACGCCTGGCGGATATCGCGCCCACCATGCTCAAAAGCATGGGCATCCCCGTTCCCAAGGAAATGACGGGGGAAGCACTCATTTAGGAGAACGTTTATATTGCGGGGAGAGGGCTTTTTGAAAAATTCCCTCTCCCCGCGCCCCTCTGTAAAATTTAATAGGATATACTCTTTTGATCATCTGTGCCATAGGATTTGATTTTAATCAGTTCCTATCGCTTTATCTTTGAATATGGGGATTCCAAAGGGGCTGTGTCCCTTTGGCAGGGTCCAGGGACAGAGTCCCTGGCTAGTCGTCGCCTTGGGTCAGGTTGTTGGCATAGGTCTTCAGGGATGCAAAGGAATTGATGTTGTCCGCGCGCTGGCGGATGGCATCCCGGACATAGGCGGGCAGGGAGGTAAAGTAGGCGCTGGCCTCTTGGTTATCGTTCAGCAGGTCGTTCAGGCCGGAATACTTGTGCATTGTGTCCACTCCTTTTGGTTGAAATCATCCGGCTTATTTTTTTGATATCGGGCCTGTATTATGCAGTACGGCGGACAGTTTGGCTTGTCCGCCGCTTTTGTTTCCAGTATAATGGAATGCATGAATCCTGATAAAAAGGAGTGCCGGTGCGGATGCCTGTGATGGCTTGGTGCAAAAAGTGCAAACAGGAAGTGATGCCGGACTCCGTATGTCCCTTGTGCGGGCAAAAGCTTCCGGCAAACAGCCTGCGGTTGAGCTGGGCGTATGAGTTTGCCCCGGTGCGGGATTTTTTGAGCTGGAACAGCATTTTGCGGGTGGCCTTGCCGGTGCTTGCGCTGCTAATGCTTTTGATCATTGGCGTGGAGTGGGGCCGCAAGGGCCTGCTGGGCGTGCAGGCACTGCTGGCCCAGGGAGTTTGGGGCCTGCTGCTTTTGCTGGCGGCTGCCATGATGCTGGCGGCGCTCCTGATGCTTTTGACGCGGGGCCGGGAGGATGTACGATATATCCTGGACAGCAAGGGCGTACACGTACAGGTCTGGCAGGCGAAGCCGTCCCTGTTTAAGCGGGTTTTCCGCATGGTGCCCGATCAGGGCCAAACGGGCCTGCCAGGCCAAACCATGTGGATGCTGGAGGAAAGGCACATTCCATGGCCCATGCTGCGCCGGGTCGCCTTCTGGCCCGACAAGGACAAGATACTTCTGTACAATCCGCGTTTCTGGCTCTGCCTGACGCTGCACGCCCTGCCGGAAACGTATGACGATGCCATCCGCTTCATCTATGAGCAGGTGAAGAAACGTCCGGGCGTGATGAAGCTGCCGCCCGCGCCCGTGGACCTTCCTCCTCCACAACTGTAAATATTACGTAATTATTAAGAAATTCTCTTGACATTGGAATAAAGGTGTCATAAAATGGGTAGGCCATAGGATATACACAGTTGGAGGGATGCCCATGAACAGGACACAGGGAAAGAACTTGCTGAGGCAAAGGTGTGCCTTTTTTCTTGCTGTCCTGCTGGTTTTAAGCGCCTGCATTCCTCTTGCCCAGGCGGCGGGCTACCCCTATGCAGATACCACCAATGACAAGGTCAACATGCGGCGCAGCCCCAGCAGCGGCTCCATTGTACTGGAGCGGCTGGAAAAGGGTGTAACCGTTACGGTGCTGGGGGAGAGCGGAAACTATTACAAGGTATCCTACAACAACCGTACCGGCTATATTGTGAAGCAATATGTGGGTGAGGCGTCCGGCAGCCCCGCGCCGACCGCCAAAGCCACGCCTTCCGCCGGAGCAGCATCCGGCTTTCCCTACAATACCACCACCCGGGACAGCGTGAATATGCGCAGGTCGCCCTCCTCGTCCTCCGTCATTCTGGAAAAGCTGCCCGCGGGCGCTGAATTGACGGTGGAAGGGGAAAGCGGCAAGTACCTGAAGGTGCTCTTTGGCGGCAAGAGCGGCTATGTCATGGCGGAATTCGTTTATGTGAGAACGGTGTCAACGCCCACACCATCCCCCGCCGCTAACGTGAACAACGCGTATATTCCCTTGAGCAGAGGCTCTTCCGGCAAAGAGGTCAAGGCGCTGCAGCAGGCTTTGAAGGAACTGAAGTATCTTTCCGGAACGGCGGACGGCGAATTTGGCAGTCAGACGGAAACGGCGGTCAAAGCTTGCCAGAAGAAGAACGGTTCTGCGGAGACGGGCACGGCGGATGCCGCGTTTCAAACGCTTTTGTATGAAAACAAGCCGCGCAATGCCGAAAACAGAGCGGTCACGGTTATGACGCTGCCGCCGATCCCCGGCGTGACCATCCGCGAGGGCAATATGGGCGACGCTGTGGTAACGCTGCAGGAGCGGCTGAAAGCGCTGAATTACTATACAGGTTCCATCAGCGGTGTGTGTTCCAGGGATACCATATCGGCCGTGAAGGCGTTCCAGAAAAAGAACGGGCTGACGGCGGACGGGCTGGCGGGCAGCACCACCCAGGATCGGCTGTACAGCGACAGCGCGCTGGCCAAGGAGGATACGGTTACACCGACACCCGTGCCCGTTGCCACCCCGCCGGGCACAACGGTACGCCAGGGGGACGAAGGGGAAGCCGCCAGGGCGGTGCAGAAGCGCCTGAAAGATTTGGGGTATCTAAGCGGCTCGGCGGACGGCAAGTTCGGCACGATGAGCGTGGCGGCCCTTACCGCTTTCCAGAAAAGGCACGGCCTGACGCAGGACGGCGTTGCGGGTTCGGAGACTCAAACCCTGCTGTTCAGCAACGCGGCTCTGCCCGCGGCAGGCGAGGTGACACCCATTCCCACCGCTACGCCGCTCACGCCGGAAAATGTGATCGTGATCCAGCGCGGCACCAGGGGCGTCGCGGTTTTGAACCTTCAAAAGCGGCTTACGGAACTGGGATATTATCAAGCGAAAATGGACAGCGACTATCAGGCCGCTGATATCGCCGCCGTCAAGGCGTTCCAAAAGAACAACGGCCTGAAGGCTGACGGCATCGCAGGATATGAAACGCAGAAAATTCTGTACAGCGACAATGCGGTACCCGGCACCGCCTTTAGCCCCACGCCGAGTCCCGAGCCCACACCCACGCCGAATTTGAGCACACTGCGCCAGGGGGACATGGGCAACGAGGTCAAATCGCTCCAGCAGCGGCTGATCCAGCTGGGCTACCTTTTGGGCAAAGCCGACGGAAACTTCGGCAGCGGCACGGCGGCGGCATTGAAAGCCTTCCAAAAGGCCAACGGCCTTTTGCAGGATGGCGTGGCAGGGGCCACAACGCTCAGCAAGCTGTATTCCACCACCGCGTCGCCTGCGCCCACCGCCGCGCCTTCGCCTACGCCCTCGCTCTTGCGCCAGGGCGATAAAAGCGAGGCGGTCAAGGCGATGCAGCGCACGCTCATAGATCTTGGATATTTGAACGGCACGGCGGACGGCGTGTTCGGTGCGCAAACCTTCCTGGCCCTCAAAGCCTTTCAGAGCAACAACGGCCTGCCGGCGGACGGCGTTGCCGGAGAGAAGACGCTCAGCATCCTTGCCAGCTCCACCGCCAAGCCGGCTCCCACCGTGCCGGGCGCCACCGCCACGCCCAAGCCCACCGCGCCTGCGCTCAGCAACGTTCCAAAGGCATCCCAGGTGCGCTATGCAAACTGGTATACGGAGATCCGTTCCCGCGCCAGAACATACCCCTATGCCACGGTTTACGATTATAACACAGGCTTAAGCTGGAAGGTGCATATGTTCAGCATCGGCGCCCACGCCGACAGCGAACCCCTGACAGCGGCGGATACGGCCATCATGAACCAAGCGTTCGGCGGGAAAACCACCTGGACGCCCAAGCCGGTCTGGGTGATCATGAGCGACGGACGGGTGTACATGGCTTCCACCCACAACGTGCCCCACGAAGTGCAGCACATTACCAATAATAACTTCCCGGGCCACCTGTGCATCCATTTCCCGCGCACCCAGGCGGAGGTGGAGTCCATCGGCCCCTACGCAACCTCGCATCAAAGGGCCATCGAATTGGGCTGGCAGGCCACGCAAAACAGGATACAATAGGCCGCTTGATAGGGCGGTGGATAGGAAGGCCCATGCCGGTGACGGCATGGGCCTTCAGACCTAAGATAAGAGAAACAAACGGGCGTCATTCTAGGGAGCGAAGCGACGAAGAATCTTGGAGTTACAAGGCTTTAAAAGATCCTTCGCTGCGCTCAGGATGACATGGCGGGGGTTTTGTCGACACCCTGAGGCCTATGCCGGAGACGGCATGGGCCTTCAGACCTAAGATAAGAGAAACCAACGGGCGTCATTCTCGGGAGCGAAGTGACAAATAATCTTGGAGTTACAAGGCTTTCAAAGATCCTTCACTGCGCTCAGGATGACATGGCGGGGGTTTTGTCGACACCCTGAGGCCTATGCCGGAGACGGCATGGGCCTTCAGACCTAAGATAAGAGAAACAAACGGGCGTCATTCTCAGGAGTGAAGCGACGATGAATCTTGGAGTTACAAGGCTTTCAAAGATCCTTCGCGCAGCGAGGGATGACATGGCGGGGGTTTTTCGACATTCTGAAAGGCCCATGCCGCATGGCGGCATGGGCCCAGACTCTCAAAAAACCAAGGAAGGAATGGGGGGCAGAAGCCTTCCAATTCTGCGATTCTGAACAAACCCGAAGGTTATTCCACATCTTGCAGCGCGTTGTAGCCTTCCTCGCCGGTGCGGACCTTGATGACGTTTTCCACATCGTACACGAAAATTTTGCCGTCGCCGATATGCCCGGTGTAGAGCACCTTCTTGGCGGTTTCGATTACGGCGCGGACAGGCACCTTGCACACCACGATATCCACCTGAATCTTGGGCAGCAGATCAAACTCCACCGCAACGCCGCGGTAGTATTCGGGCTTACCCTTTTGCATGCCGCAGCCCAGCACCTGGGTCACGGTCATGCCGGTGATGCCAATGCCTTCCATGGCGTTTTTCAAGGCGTCAAACTTGTTTTGCTTGGTGATGATGGTGACTTTGGTCATCTTCACATCGGAGCTGACAGGCTTCTTTTCGGTAGCCAGCACAACCGGGACGGCTTCGTCCATGGAGACGGCATTGGGTGTATTCTCCATGACGGAGGGCATGCCGGTGGGCAGCATGGCGCCTACCACGGGCGCGGGCATAAAGTCGGCATAGGCGGAAGCCAGGCCGTGCTCTTCAATATCCAGGCCAACGATTTCTTCTTCGGCGGAAACGCGAAGGCCAACCGTTTTCTTGATGACAAAAAATACGATGGTCATCGCAACGGCTACCCAGGCGGCCACGGAGACAACGCCCAGCGCCTGGGTGCCCAGCATGGAAAATCCGCCGCCATAGGCCAGGCCGCCGTCGGTGGCGAACACGCCGACCAGCAGCGTGCCCAGCGCGCCGCAGAGGCCATGGACGCCGATGGCGCCTACCGGATCGTCGATTTTGAGTTTCTTGTCAATGAACTCGATGCCAAATACGATGGCAAACGCGGAGATGACACCAATGAAGAACGCGCCCATCGGGCTGACCGCGTCACAGCCCGCGGTGATGGCCACCAGGCCTGCCAGAGAACCGTTGAGCGTCATGGAAACGTCCGGTTTCTTATAGCGGATCCAGGTGATGATCATGGTAACAACGGTAGAGGCCGCGGCGGCAATGTTGGTGGTAACAAAGATTTTGCTGATGGCAAATACGCTGTCGCCGGAAGCGGAAACGGTGGAGCCGGGGTTGAAGCCAAACCAGCCGAACCACAGGATGAATACGCCAAGCGCGCCCAATGTGATGCTGTGGCCCAGGATGGCCCTGGGTTTGCCGTCCTTGCCATACTTGCCGATGCGGGGTCCCAGCATTTTGGCGCCGATCAGGGCGGCCACACCGCCTACCATGTGCACGGCGGTGGAGCCGGCAAAGTCATGGAAGCCCTTCTGGGTAAGCCAGCCGCCGCCCCATATCCAGTGACCGGAGATGGGGTAAATGATAAGGCTGATGGCGGCGCTGTAAATGCAGTAGGAGATAAACTTGGTGCGTTCCGCCATGGCGCCGGAGACGATGGTGGCGGCAGTGGCGCAGAACACGGTCTGGAAGATGACGAAGGCAAAGGTGGGGTAGGTCGAGCCGTACTCGCCACGGATGAAAAGATCGATCGACCCGAACAGGCCAAAATGGGATGCGCCAAACATGAGGCCAAAGCCCAAAAGCCAGAACACCAATGTGCCGATGGCAAAGTCCATCAGGTTTTTCATGATGATGTTGCCGGCGTTCTTTGCCCTGGTAAAGCCCGTCTCCACCATGGCAAATCCGGCCTGCATGAAGAATACCAATGCGGCGGCAACCAGTACCCAAATCGTGTCTACCGAGGAAGCGAAGCTCTTGACAACATCCGCAATCGTCATGGTGACTTCTTCCATTTTCCCATTCCTCCTTGTTCTTGTCAGGTCGCGCGATGATGAAGAAAAATAATGCGGCGGGGCCCTGAAAAATAGCAAAAAGCGCGCATGCGGCTGTTACCCGCATACACGCCTTTGTGCACACCATTGGCTATACAGTTGACTGTGGGATCAGATGTTGAACAGCAGCTCGCCGTAGGAGGGGAAGGGCCAGTATTCTTTGGATACCAGCGTCTCCAGTTCGTCAGCCACGGCTCTCAGTTCCGCCATGGCGGGCACCAGTTTGTCGCGGCTGTGTGTGGCATGCGCGAGCAGGTCCGCCGCGCCGTTGTCGGCCATGGCGTTGGCAAGCGCCTCAATCTTTTGGGAGAGGGAATCGGTCAATACGGAGAGCTTTAACAAAAGCGATTCCTCGCAGGAAAGGGCCAGGGAGGGGATCAGCGCCTTCTTGCTCACCGCCGTGTCGGCTACGGCCTTTGAATAAGCCAGCACCGCGGGCAGGATGTCCTTACGGGCCATATCCAGCATGGTGAAAGCCTCAATGCTGATGACCTTGATATAGTTTTCCAGCAGAATTTCATAGCGGCTGTGGATTTCCGTTTCGCTGAACACCTTGTGGGCGGTAAAGAGCTTGATGTTCTTTTCCTTCACAAAGTGGGGCAGCGTCTCCACAGTGGAGGTCAAATTGAGCAGCCCGCGCTTTTCGGCCTCCGTCACCCATTCGGCGGCGTAGTTGTTGCCGTTGAAAATGATGCGCTTGTGGTCCTTGAGCGCTTTGACGACCAGGTCGTTGAGCTTCTGCGTAAAGTTTTCCGTGCCTTCCAGGGCGTCGGCAAACTGTTTGAGGGACTCGGCCACGATGGTATTGAGCACGATGTTGGGGCCGCTGACGGAGAAGGAGGAGCCCAGCATGCGGAACTCAAACTTGTTGCCGGTGAAGGCAAAGGGCGAGGTGCGGTTGCGGTCGGTGGAGTCCTTGGGCAGCGGGGGGAGCACATCCACGCCGATGGTCATATCGGCCTTCTTGCGGCTGCTGTAGGGATTGCCGGTGGTCAAAGACTCCACGATGTCGGTGAGCTCTTCGCCCAGGAACACGGAGACGATGGCCGGCGGCGCTTCGTTGGCTCCCAGCCGGTGGTCGTTGCCGGCGCTGGCCACGGAGACGCGCAGCATATCCTGATGTTCGTCCACAGCCTTCAAAACCGCTGCCAGGAACAGCAAGAACTGCGCGTTTTCATAAGGTGTCTGGCCCGGCTCCAGCAGGTTCATGCCGGTGTTGGTGGACATGGACCAGTTGTTGTGCTTGCCCGAACCGTTGACGCCGGCAAAGGGCTTTTCGTGCAGCAGGCAGACAAGGCCGAATCGGGCGGCGACCTTCTTCATCATCTCCATGGCAAGCTGGTTATGGTCGGAGGCCACGTTGGTGATGGAGAAGATAGGCGCCAGCTCGTGCTGCGCGGGAGCCACCTCGTTATGCTCCGTCTTGGCCAGCACGCCAAGCTTCCAGAGCTCCTCGTTCAATGCGTCCATGAAAGCCTGGATGCGGGGCTTGATGGCGCCGAAGTAATGGTCTTCCAGCTCCTGGCCCTTGGGCGGCTTGGCACCAAAGAGGGTGCGGCCGGTATAGATGAGGTCGCGGCGCTTTTCATACAGCGCTTTGTCGATGAGGAAATATTCCTGCTCCGGGCCGACGGTGGAGAACACGTGGTTCACACTCTCATGGCCAAAGAGCTTCAAAATGCGCACTGCCTGCTTGGAAAGCGTTTCCATGGAGCGGAGGAGCGGCGTTTTCTTGTCCAGCGCTTCGCCGCCGTAGGAGCAGAATGCGGTGGGAATGCAAAGGACCTTGTCCTTGATGAATGCATAGGAAGTGGGATCCCAGGCGGTGTAGCCGCGCGCTTCGAAGGTGGCGCGCAATCCGCCGGAGGGGAAGGAGGAAGCATCCGGCTCGCCCTTTACCAGCTCCTTGCCGCTGAACTCCAGAATCACGCTGCCGCCCTTGACGGGGGAAATGAAGCTGTCGTGCTTCTCGGCGGTGATGCCGGTCATTGGCTGGAACCAGTGGGTGTAGTGGGTGGCGCCCTTTTCCACGGCCCAGTCCTTCATGGCGTTGGCAACGATATTGGCCACCTGCGGGTCCAGGGGCTTGCCTTCATCAATCGTCATTTGCAAGGCGCGGTACGTTTCCTTGGGCAGGCGTGCCCGCATGATAGCGTCATTGAATACCATGCTGCCAAAAAGCTCTGTAACGTTCGCCATATGATTGCCTCCTACATTTCGTGTTCCGCTTTTGGCGGATGGACTTATAAAAGGAGACAAGGGTGCTGCGAGTTGCCTCACAGCGCCCTTGCTGTATGGGGAGCAGTATAATCTTTTTGCGCTTGGATGTCAATCCCTTTTTGATTGCCGATACAGATTTTTTTGTGTATTTGTCCAACTGCGGCAGGAATTGAAATGAACTTCTTGAATGGAATATTGCATATCCTGCCGTGCTTGTATTGTGCCCGGATTGGGATGCGGCGTGAAAATCCGGGCATACATTGGAGTGTATGATGCAGAGTATCCCGGCGTGCAAATAAATTTTGCATGAAGATTACTCGCAACATGCAAAAATCCACATGCCTGATTCCGGGCCGGCTTGCGTCCGCCGCCGGCCGGCCGCCAGGCACGCACAGGAAAAAAACAACGCAAAGGAGTAGAAATACCCGGCAGGCGTATGCTATAATACGGGCCAACCAATGGGCAGCCTTTTCCTGCCATCATCGAAGGAGGCGCGAGCCATGAACATTACCCAGCAGGAAGTTTTACGCTTTGTGGAGGAGAACGATGTCAAGTTCATCCGTCTGGCCTTTTGCGATTTGTACGGCCGGCTGAAAAACATATCCATCCAGCCCGGGGAATTGGACCGCGCCTTTGAGGGAGGCATCCCCTTTGACGCGGCGGCGGTGAGGGGATTTTCCGATGTACAGGGCGACCTGCATTTGCTGCCCGATCCCGCCACGCTGTCGGTGCTGCCCTGGCGGCCGCAGTCGGGCCGGGTGATCAGGCTGTTCTGCGATTTGAGGTATCCCGACGGAAGCCCCTATGAAAGCTACGGCCGGGCGATACTGCGCAGGGCGGTGGAAAAGGCGGCATCGCAGGGCTTGACCATGCATGTGGCGGCCAAGTGCGAGTTTTATCTGTTTGAAGCTGACGAAAAGGGCCGCATCACCACGACGCCCCAGGACACGGCGGGATATATGGACGTGGCACCTTTTGATAAAGGCGAAAACGTGCGAAGGGAGATTTGCCTCGCGCTGGAGGCCATGCATATCCAGCCCGAATCATCCCACCATGAGCAGGGCCCGGGGCAGAACGAGATCGACTTCCGCCACGCTGACGCTTTGACCGCCGCCGACCAGCTGGTGGCGTTCAAGGATGTGGTTCGCTCCATCGCCGCTTCCAACGGGCTGTGCGCCTCCTTCCTTCCCAAGCCCCTTCCCGACAAAAACGGCAACGGACAGCATGTGAACCTTTTCCTGTACAGGGGGGTGAAAATATTTTCCACCGCACGGAAAATGGCTTGAGCGGTGAAGCCCTTTACGCGATGGGCGGCATCCTGCGCAGGGTGCGGGAGATCAGTCTTTTTTGCAACCCGCTGCCCAACAGCTATCACCGCCTGGGCGCTTTCAATGCTCCCGGCTTTTTGAGCTGGTCCTATGGGAACCGTTCCCATCTGATCCGCATCCCGTATGCCGGGGCGCAGGATGCCCGCATGGAGCTGCGCTCTCCAGACCCGGCGACCAACCCTTACCTGCTTTTTGCCCTGCTTCTGGAGGCGGCGCTTGACGGCATTCAAAACAAGGCGGAGCCCGGCCCGGCTCTCATGGGAAGCATCGACAGGGAGAACCCCGGCCCCTCCCTTACGCGTTTGCCCGGCGATTTGGGAGAGGCGGCCGCGCTGGCCAAGAGCAGCGGGTTTTTGAAAGCGGTACTGCCCAAGCAGACGCTTGACGCCTACATCAGGGAGAAGGAGCGGGTTTGGCTGAATTGGCAGAACGATCCCCAGCAGGTATTCCAAAGTCACTTTGAAACCATCTGATATTCTTCGGTGGGAAAGAAGGGATGACATTGGAAGGAATGACGCTGCTGGTGGGCAGTTCGGAAAAAAGCCAGGCGCTGTTGCAGTCGCTGCTGGGCGGAACGGGCTTCAGTCAGTGCGCTCTGGCGCAAAACGGCGCGGAAGCCAGGCGGATGCTTGCCCAGGGCGAGTATGCCCTGGCCATTATCAACACGCCCTTGACCGACGAGCCGGGCATTGACCTGGCTGTCAAAACGGCCCAAAGCACCTTGGCGGGCGTGATTCTGCTGGTGAAAAATGAGATGGCCGACGCTGTGAGCCAGAAGGTGGAGGAAAGCGGCGTGCTGGTGGTGGCAAAACCGGTGGCCAGGCAGCTTTTTGACCAGGCGCTCAGGCTTTCGATGACGGCCCGGAACCGCATGCTGATGCTGCAAAACCAGAACGAAAAGCTGCAAAAGAAGATTGAGGAAATGCGCATGGTGGACAGGGCCAAGTGCGCTTTGATCCAGTACCTGCGCATGACGGAGCAGCAGGCCCACCGCCACATCGAAAAGCAGGCTATGGATACAAGGCAGACGAAAATGCAGGTGGCGAGGGATATTGTAAACACATACGAGATG
This sequence comes from Bacillota bacterium, assembly GCA_023411395.1. Classification (GTDB taxonomy): domain Bacteria; phylum Bacillota; class Clostridia; order Christensenellales; family Aristaeellaceae; genus JAEWAH01. Next base: position 708 of record JAEYOV010000073.1, on the reverse strand, counting down.
CTGTAGCATTTCGAGGAAATGGCGTTGCCATTTCCTCGAGTTTGTAAGGAAAGCTTGCTCCGCAAGCGCCCCGCCCCTCCGGCAGAGCCGGAGGAGACGATTACAAACGAGGAGGCTTCGGCCCCCTCGTTGCTCCCCCAGGCAACTGTAGGGCGGTATTTCGGCATTCCATTTATGGGAGCGCGCGGCGAACGCCCGCCCCACGCCCTACGAAAGACAAACAGGAAAGAGGAGATCACACATGAAATTCGCCGGTGTATGCCTGATTGCGGAGCACACCCCCACCCTGGCCGCTTTCTATCAAGCCATGTTGGAGGAAGACGGTCATTGGGAAGGGGAAGAACACGTGGATTTTCCTGGCACGGGCCTTGCCATCTTCTCAGTCAGGGGGACGGAGGAAATGGCTCCCGGCTCCATGGCGGGCGCCGGCAGCGGCAAGGCTGTGCTGTCCTTTGACGTGGAGGACGTGGATTCGCTGGTTGACAGGCTGCGTAGCCTGGGCGCTCAAATCGTCAAGCCTCCCCAAACCCATCCCTGGGGATTGAGAAGCGTTTGGATCAGAGACCCGGAAGGGAATATCCTCAGTTTGCGCTGTCCGGCGAAATTATGAAAGCCTGTACTCCCTCGGGGGAGCAACGAGGAGGCCGGGGCCCTCTCGTATGTAAATCGTCCCGGCTGGCTTTGCCCGCCGGGCGGGGGGGTTGCGGA
>JAEYOV010000072.1 GCA_023411395.1 Bacillota bacterium | reverse complement strand
GGCGCGGGGGTTGTCGGCGCGGGCGTTGTCGGCGCGGGTGTTGTCGGCGCGGGCGTTGTTGGCGCGGGTGTTGTAGGCGCGGGCGTCGCCGGCACAGGCCCTTGGGTGATTGCAGACACAGGCGCAGGCGAAGGGGTAGCGCCCGAAAACAGATTCAGTTTGGGCAAGAACAATAGCGCAATAACAACAAGGCCGATAAGAAAGCCCCCGGCAGAAATGGCATACAGGCGTTTGATCTTTCGCTTTTCGATGCGTTCCGCCGTGCGCGCCTGGCGGGAGGTTGGGGTTCCGCCATTGGGTATCAGCATTGTTCCTGTGCCGGTCAGGCCGTTCGTCTGCCTGGGATTGCATGTAACCCTGTCGCCCGGCAATATGATTTGGTTAAGATCAGGATCCTGTTCAATCGCCTTCAGGTCCTCCAGCATCCTGGCGGCATCCCCATAACGGTCCTGGGGCTGAAAGGCACAGGCCTTTTGAAGAACCGCCCATAGCGCATCGGTGCCATACTGGGGCCTGGGCAGCGCCTCGCCTTTCAGGCGGCGGAAAACAGCCTGATTATGCTGTTCATGGGTAAAGTTGAAAGGCGCGGACGGGAGAAAGGGATCACGGCTGCAATTGAGCGCCTTGTACATGACCAAGCCCAGGGAATAGATATCCGCCGTAACGTCATAGCTGCTTCCCAAATTCACCTCGGGGGCCATGTACTCCCAGGTGCCGATGCGGGTCATCTGATCAGAAATGCTTTCAATCCTGCGGGATATGCCAAAGTCGCCTAATTTGAAATCCCCATTTTCGGACCGAAAGATGTTTGCCGGCTTGATATCCCGGTGCAGGACCTTGTTCCTGTGGCATAAAGACAGCGCGTCGCACAGGTCAATGCCCATGGACACGATATCGCGGCAGGAGACTTGATGATGGGAGAGATATTCGTTCAGGGGAGTCAAAAGCTCCATACGGATCAGAATATCCCAGCCTACGGACCTCTTGCGTTTTTCAATCAGATGGTCCTCATAGCTTACGATATGGCTGGTGCCCTTAAACCTGCTCAGAAGCTTGATTTCCTGCTCCAGGATATTCGCCTTGTCCGAATAATACCGGTCGATGCCGGCCTTGGACAGGCCTTCGCCGCGCCGGAGTTCCAATTCCTGCTCATTTTCCGGGAGGGGGATCCATTTCAGCGCGGCCTTGTATTCCCCGCTCCGGTCGCGCTTGACGATTCGGAATACTTTTCCATAAGCGCCGGAGCCCAGAACACCATCCATATGCCAGGCGTTCCAGAAGGGGTGCAGCCTTCTGAGCTCTTCCGGAATAAATGCTTGTTTCATGGCCTGGAGCCTCCTGTTGAACGATGATTTGCGCCCGTGAATCGAAAAAATGAAGGAGCAGGACCCCGGCAGCGCGCCGCATGCAAAAATGGCATCCGGGCGGTGATTCCCCCACGGTGCCCGGCCGCGGTCACCTTTCTTCGGCCCGTATTCTTCTAAGCGCCAGAATGCTGGCAGACGCGAACAGGGCCGACATGAGCAGCAAGGCTCCCCAGCACAGGAGAAGGTTGCCTGCCGTATGCGCATACAGCGCGGTTTGAACCGTTTCAGGGGTAAAGCGCTGCCCTGCCAGTGCTCCGGTCTCAATGACAACAGTGTTCATAGGCAGCTCGTTCAGCGCCGCCGAGCTGGCCAGCGCCCTGTTCCCCCAGAAGGTGATGATGATGCGGCTGATTTTGCTGAAAAGCCCGTCTCCCAAGCCGAAAAGCACGCCCGCCAGCACAATCTGCGGCATCAGCACGTAGGGGGCGAACCGTTCCGGCTGTTTGCTTAAGGATGAGAGCAGAAGCCCCATGCAGACGGATGCGATATTCACCAGCGCAAATGTAACACCATTCTCCGCAATGACGCTGCCAAGAATGCTCCTGCCGGGGTTCGTGCCGCCAATCAGCAGATTGGAGCCTGCAAAGCACATGACAAAAACAATGGTCTGCAGGATGGCAAGTACGCTCAGCACCGCAATCTTGGATAATATATACGGCGTAAGCTTTAGGTTTGCCATGTATTCGCGCCGGAGTATGACCCTTTCCTTGGTAACTTCCTGTATCGCCAGGAACAGCCCCATCCACATGGCCAGGCAGGATGCCACAAAGCATGTGGTTTTTGTGTCCGCATAAACCCTGTAGGCATTTTCATTATTGACAAGCGCCAATACCATGGCAAAGATGACTGCCTGGCCCATGATCCAAACAAGCTGCTTTTTGTTCTGCAATATGATTTCCTTGTACCGGCGCGCCAAAATGCTGAACTGGCGCCCAATGGAAATGCCCTTTTTTGCTCCGGCAGGCCTGAACCCTTTGCCTTTATCCCGAACCCTATCCCTGGATTCCCTTTTCTGCGGTTGCGGTTCGTCCGGCTCCACGCCATCCCTCTCCCGGAGCTTTTTTTGCCATTGCACGGACTCATTGTCCAATTTCTCATATATTTGCGAAATATGCTCCGCCTGAAAAAAGCCAAGCATGTCATCCGGCTTGCCGATATAGCACAGCCGCCCGCCCTTGCCCATGACAACAATCTTGTCGCACAAATGCAAATTCAGCGTGGAATGGGTAACCAGCAAAATCGTACGCCCTTTTTGAGACAGCTCCTTCAGTGATTTCATCAGCGATTCCTCTGTACCCGGATCCAGGCCGGACATGGGCTCATCCAAAAAAAGCAGCCTCGGATCGGCCAGCAGCTCAATGGCGATGCTGGCGCGTTTTTTCTGGCCGCCGCTCAATTTGCTGATAAGCGTATCCTTGTGCTGGCCAAGGCCGACCATCTCCAATACCTGCCCGATCCTTGTGTCCTTTTCCTGCCGCGTCGTATCGCTGGGCATACGCAATTCCGCCGTGTACATCAGCATGCTTTTGAGCGTAAGGTTATCAAAAACAATATCCTGCTGCGGCACATAGCCGATGATATTTTTCAGCACCGAATAGTTGCGGAAAAAGTCGTGCTGATCTACCCTGACACATCCCACGGAATGGGATGCCATACCGCTGACCGCATTGAGCAGGGTGGATTTGCCCGCGCCGCTCCCGCCGATGATCGCCACCAGGTCATTGGCATCAATATGCAGGCTTACCCGGTCGAGTATGGTCTTTCTGCCATCCGGCATTTCGCTATCCCGGACCGTCTTGGAAAGAGCATAGATGTCAAGCGACGGGCCGCTTGATGCGCGGCCGAAAACGGTGACGTAGCTCTCATGATAAATGATGCAGAAATCATGAATGCGTATGACATCATGCATTTTCAGCATCACGCTGTCCCGCACCCGTTTTTCATTCACCCAGATACCGTTTGTACTTGCCTGATCCAACAGCTTATGTCCATGCTCCGCCGTTTGAATAATGGCATGGCGGCGTGACACATTCACGTGATTCAGTTGAATATCGCAGTTATCGCCGCGCCCGATGGTGATTTCGCGCCTGCCGCACAAATCATATGTCTCCGACTGCAGCTCGCTGCCCCGGCTGACAAGAATTTCAACGCCGTATGCCGTGATTGTATTGCTATAGTCAATCCGCAGCACATCATACTCGGACAGCTCAAAAGGCTTGCCGGCATGATCCCTCATTGTGTCAGGGGGAAGCGCCTGGTTGTTGATGGTCGCATGGTTCCTGCCGTAATCCTCATAGTAGATCCTGCCGTCCTTTAGCAAAAAAGCGCCATGCTCCCGGCTGACATATGCCGAAGGGATGACGATGTCGTTGTACTCTTTTCTGCCAAAGGTGATCCTGTCTTTCCCGTACATGGATAAATTCACTGTTTGCTTTATGTCCCTCATGGATATCGTCAGCACGAAATCCGGATGATGTTCAGGCATTTTTGCCCGGTTTGGAAGAACAATCGTTGTTTCCATGTCTGCTCCTTTTATTCGCTCATTGCCCAGGAAATCATCTGTACGGAAAAACCCCTTCGGTTCGACACAATGTTTGGTATAATATACCACAATTTCACATAATAAGAAAGCTGCCCGGGCAAAGATTGCTGTGCATACGAAACCCGTGCCGGTCCTGCCAGCCTGACCATAACATCCCAGTTGCGGCGCAGACAGGATTTTCTTGTATACAATGCGCGAAGGGCTTGCGTTCTGTCCAAAATGAATGTATAATTTCCAATTAGAGGAGTGATTTTTGGTATTGTTGAACGGCTTTCTCCCACTTGCGGCACTGTTGTTTTCAAGCATATGCTGCAAAGGGGTTTTCTTGATGTCTTCAATTTGGGATTGAGGACGCTCCTGCCAGGGGCCTTGGAACCGGCAGCATAAAGAGCGTTCAGCCGCCCTTTTGATTGACTCATCCGGTCTGCGCATGTTGGCATGCAGTAAAATGCATGTTCACATAACCCATTTGTAATAGGAAAGGATGGAACCGCCCATGAAAAAACTTCTGGCTCTCATTCTGACTGCAGTCCTGGCATTGACCGTGACGGCCACCGCCATGGCTCAAAGCTACGAGGTGACAGAGCCCATTACCATCCAATGGTGGCATGCCCACGAAGACCAGTTCAGTGAACAGATCAAGTATATGGTCGACAAGTTCCATGCGGAGAATCCCCTGATCAAAGTGGAGCCCGTGTATATCGGTTCCTATGGCGAGATCAACACCCAGCTCATCGCGGCTGTCGCCTCGGGTGATGTACCCGCGCTCTCCACCTGCAATACGTCCTACCCCGCGGCGTACGGCGCGGCCGGCATCTGCGAAGTGCTGGATCCGTACATTGCGGCGACGGGCTATGATGTGGCGGACTTTGGCCAGGGCCTGATCGCCTCCACCAGCTATAACGGCCAGCAAATCTGCCTGCCCTACCTCATTTCCACGCAGGTGATGTACTACAACAAGACCGCCGCGGACGCGGAGGGCATCACCATGCCCAAAACGTTTGACGAGATGGAAGCTTTCCTTGAAAAGGCCACCGTCTTTAACGCTGACGGCACCACCAAGCGCTACGGTACCGTGTTTGGCGGCTGGGACTACTGGTATTACGAGATGCTCTACAAGAACAACGGCGTGAATGTGATCAATGAGGACGGCCTGACCACCGATGTCAACGGCGAAGCCGCCGCATACATCACCGGCAAGATCGACGAGTGGATCAAGAAGGGCTATGCCTACTATGCCTACGGCACCGACGCGTCACCCAACATGCGCCAGTTGTTCTGGGACGGCGGCGCTTTCAGCGTGTTCCACACCTCCTCCCTGTACGATACATACGTGAAGTCCTCCGGCTTTGAGGTGGGCATGGCCTGGCTGCCCGGCGGAAACGACGGGGAAACCTTCAAAAGCGAAGTGGGCGGCGCTGCCATCCTGATCCCCGCCAAGGCTTCCCAGGCGCAGAAGAACGCCGCCTGGCAATTTTTGACCTTCATGACCAGCCCCGAAATCAACCTGTACTGGGCGGACGCTACGGGCTATTTCCCCACCCGCCAGAGCGTGCTTGAGACCGAAGCGGTGAAGGACTACCTCACGCGCAAACCCGCCATGGAATCGGTGATGAGCATGTCCGGCTGGATCAACCCCCGCGACCAGCACCCCGTTTATGATACCGTTGCCAACCTGTGGCGGCATGCCCTGGCCAAGATTTTCGTGGAAGGCGCTCCCGTACAGGAGACGCTTGACCAATTGGCCCTGGAGATCACCGAGAACCTGGAAGATCAATAATCAGTTCCCATTCATCCTGGGGGGAGGGAAACCTCCCCCCGTTTATCATTCGAGGTGATCGTATGCAAAACAGCCTTTCCGCCGCATCGCCACTGCTTCTTCTGAGGAGGAGGCGAACGAACACCGCTTCCGTGCTGCTCCTTTTGATCGGCGCCGTGGTGACCCTCATCGGCATCACGGGCTATATGATGGGCGACCTGCAGGTCCCGTTTCTGTCGCCGCTGGCCAATGAGGTGTACGCGGCCCGGGCCGTGGCCCAGAACGCGGGCACGGCAGTAACGGGCACGGCCTACCTGTTCGTGGAGGGCTACCGCCTGCTCTTTTGGGACGGCGGCATATCCCTGAACCTGTTGAGCAGCATCATGAACACGGCCATTATCCTGGTCCTGTTTGGGGCCATGCTCATTTATAACGGCATCATGCTCAGGCTCCAATCCTGGGAAAGGATGAAGGACCTGTTTTTTGTGGAGCCTGCGATTTTCTTTTTCCTGCTGTTCGTGTATTATCCCGTCATTGACCTGATCCGCATCAGCTTTACCGACATGCGGATGCTAAGCGACGCCACGTTTTCCTTTGAGGGATTCAAAAACTACAAATGGCTGTTTCAGGGTACAGGCTGGAAATATTTCCTGGAATCCCTTGCCATCACCGCTACATATACCTTCTGGGAGCTTGTGATCACCCTGGTGGGCGGCATGCTACTGGCCTTGCTTTTCAACCGCATGACCAGAAGCTTCAACGCCTTCCGCGCCATTGTGTTCATGCCCAAGTACATCGCCGTAGCCACCAGCGCCGTTGTATTCATCTGGATTTTGAACGGGCGCTTCGGTATCCTCAATAATTTCCTGTCGGTTCTTGGAATAAAGGGTCCTGACTGGCTGAACCAGGGGGATACAGCCCTTGCCGGCATTTTGTTCCTCACCGCCTGGCGTGTGGTGGGCTATGCCATGATGATTTATCTTTCGGCCATGAAGGGCATCCCCCGGGATTATTATGAGGCGGCAGCCATCGATGGTGCGGATGCCGTGCACCGCTTCCGCTTTATCACCCTGCCGCTGCTGGCGCCCACCACACTGTTTTTGTTCGTTACCACCTTTATCGCCAGCATGAAGGTTTTCCAGTCGGTGGAGGTCATGACAAACGGCGGCCCGGGCAAATCCACCAACGTGCTGGTGCAGTGGATTTACGCCCTCTCCTTTGAGGAATTCAGGGTGGCCAGGGCATCCGCCGTATCGCTGGTCTTCTTCGTGATTCTGCTGGTATGCACCGCGGCGACCATGCGCTACAGCAACCGCAGCGTCAACTATGATTCGTAAGGAGGGGGATGCGCCATGAAAACCGGACATCTGAAAAGAATGCGGGAATCGGGCTGGTTTGACGTGCTGGTTCTCTTCCTTGTCATCGGCATCGCCTTTGGCGGCCTGAGCGTTGCGGGGCTTTTGCGCTACAATGCCATCACAGCGGCCTTGCCCAAAAACGCCAGTGCCTATGAAATCGCCTCCGCCCACGGCTTTCTGTCGTCAAATTACAAAGTTTTCCTGACCCTGGCATCCTTCTTTGGCCTGTTTGGCCTGGCCGGGCTTCTGGGCATGCGCTTTTTAACCCCCCTTGTGCGCGGCAATGCCGGCGCTGTCAAGGCAGCGGCCAGGGGCCGTGTGATCCTGCAGTATGCGGGGGCCATCCTCATAACACTGGTCATGCTTTTCCCCATGTACTGGATGGTGGTCTCCTCTTTGAAATCCAGCGAGGAGCTGCTGCTGGCGGTGCCAACCCTGTGGCCCGAAACCATACGCTGGGAAAACTATGTAAATGTCATGAACAGGGCGCCCTTCGGGCTGTACTTTTTCAACACGCTCGTAACCACCTTTCTGATGATGGCGGGGGAGCTGTTGCTGGGGGTAACCGCGGCCTACGGTTTTTCCAAGGGCCGGTTCAAGGGCAAGAATGTGCTGTTTCTGCTGGTGCTGGGGGCGCTGATGGTGCCCATCCAGGTTACCTTTGTGCCCATCTATGTCATGGTGGCGCGCTTAGGCTGGCTGAACACCTTTGCCGGGATCGTGGTGCCCAATCTTGTTTCCGCGTACTTTATATTCATGCTGCGGCAAACCTTTCTCACCGTGGATGACAGCTACCTGGAAGCCGGCCGGGTCGACGGAATGGGCCGCATCGGCTCCATCTTTCATGTGCTGATGCCCATGTGCGCCCCGACCCTCATCACCATCAGCATCATTACCTTCATCAACGGCTGGAACAACTACTTCTGGCCAAGGATGGTCGCGCCGCTGGAAATCCGCCGCACCCTGGCGGTTGGCATCGTGTTCCTCCGCCGCACCTTCGCCGGCATTGTTACCGCCAACTACAACGAAATCATGGCCGGCGCGGTGCTTGCCATACTCCCCATTGTGATTCTGTTCTTGATCATGCAAAAGTACATCATGACCGGCATGAGCAAGGCGGCGATGAAATGAAAAGATGGATATCCGCCGTTTTGGCGTTATGCCTGTGTTTGCTGTGCATGGCGGCCGCCCCGGCCGAAACACGGCATGGCCGGGTGTTCGATGCAACGCAGGACGAGGGCAGGCTTACCGCAAGGTTTCTTTCCCTGCTTTCCCCCGACGGAAAAAAATCCGGGGATGCCACTATTTTGACCTCTCCCGACGGCAAGGTGATGCTGCTGGATGCCGGGGAGCCCGAGTGCGCCGGCCAGGTGGCGGATGCGCTGAAGGCCCTGGGCATTGATTCCATTGATTTTTTGATGGCCTCGCACCCCCACGTGGACCATATCGGCGGCTTCGCGAGGATCATGCAGGACTTCCCCGTGAAGGCTGTATACACCAGCCATGTGGAATATCCCACATCCCATGTGGCGGCCTATATGGCGGAAATGCAAAAGCAGAATATCCCCCAAGTTTTCCTCGCGGAGGGAGATATCCTTGCCTTTGGCGGTTTTGTTACAGTGGAGGTGTTCCATCCCGCCGCGGACATCACCTATTATGAAGGCTATCCTGAAAACAGCACCCAGTTTGTAAATGACCTCTCCCTTGTGCTGCGCTTTTCCTACGGGGATTCCAGCATGCTTTTCGGCGGCGACCTGTATACCACCGCAGAGCGGATGATTACCGAAAAATATGGCCCGCGCCTTGCGAGCGATGTGTTCAAGGTAGGCCATCACGGGTCTGTCACTTCCTCCTCCAAGCCCTACAGGGAGGCCATCTCCCCCCAAATCGCGGTCATGGTCAGCCATACCCTTTCAGACCTTGGCATTTATCAGAAATACAGAAAAATGGGCGCGGATACCTATATCACCTATTTTGATGGAAACATAAGCGTTTCGACCACGGGCGGCGGAACGTATGAGGTGATCACGGAAAAGGACAGGGCAACGGATTTTTTGGATTGATTTCACTTGTGTGCTGTTTCCCCGGTCCTGACTTGCGTTTCCCGGCTCATTGTGCTATGATAGGCAAAACATGGAAGTCAAACCGGGGTTTTTTATGCCCAAAATCTAAAACGTTTTCGATGATAGGAGGGCCGTCTATGCAATACGGGTATTTCGATGAAAAGGCAAGGGAATATGTCATAACCAACCCCGACACGCCCGCGCCGTGGGCCAACTACCTGGGTTCTCCTGAATACGGGGCGATCATCACCGTTAATGCGGGCGGCTACAGCTTTGTCAAATCCGGCGCGGGGGGGCGGATCCTGCGCTACACCTTCAACCAATTTGATGAGCCGGGCCGCTACCTGTACCTTCGGGACGACGAGACCGGCGATTTTTGGTCGGCCACATGGAAGCCGGTCAAAAAGCCGCTGCCGGAATACAAAACCCTCTGCCGCCATGGCACCGCCTATACCATATTTGAAAGCGAGTACGCGGGCATCCGCACAAGCGCGCTGTACTATGTGCCGCAGGGCGCAGCCCATGAGGTATGGCGGCTGAGCATTGAAAACATGGACGGAAAGCCCCGCCGCCTCTCCGCGTTCAGCTACTGCGAGTTTACCAACGAAAACAATTATGAGCAGGACATGGTCAACCTGCAATATACGCAATTCATCAGCCGCACGGAATGTATGGGCGACCACATCCTCCAGCACATCAATGAATACTGGGACGCAAAAGCCGGCTCTTCCAACGGCCGGGAACGCTTTATCGGCCTTGCCGGCGCGCCTTTATCAAGCTGCACCGGCAGCCGCGAATCGTTTTTGGGCCGCAACCGCTTCGACGCGCCGCAATCCCTGCTTAATGGCCACTGTGACGGCAGCCAGTGCTACAACGGCAATCCCTGCGGCGCGCTGCACACCGCGCTCACGCTTGCCCCCCATGAAAAGCGCACCTTGGTGTTTCTGCTCGGCCAAAAGACGGAGGACGAGGCGCGCAAGCTTATAGACCGATATGCGGCAAGTCCCGCTGCCGTCACCGATGCGGAGCTTAAAACACTTGCATCCTACTGGCATAAAGAGCTTTACAACCTGCAGGTCAATACGCCCGATGAAGCTTTCAACGCGATGGTGAACACATGGAACGCCTACCAGTGTTTTACCACCGTGGTGTGGAGCCGGGCGGCCTCGCTCATGTACTGCGGCCAGCGCAACGGCTACGGCTACCGCGATACCGTGCAGGATATTCAGGGCATCATCCATCTTGACCCGGCGATGGCCAAAAAGCAGTTGACTTTCATGCTATCCGCGCAGGTGCATCACGGCGCCGGCCTGCCGCTGGTAAAATACAGCCACAACCCAGGCCATGAGGACACGCCGGAGCAGGAAAGCTACGTCAAGGAGACCGGCCACCCCCATTACCGCGCGGATGACGCCTTATGGCTGTTCCCCACGGTGTACAAGTACGTGGCCGAAACAGGCGACTATGCGTATCTTAACGAGGTGATCCCCTTTGCGGACAAGGAGGAGGGCACGGTCATCACTCATCTGCGCCGCGCCATACACTTCAGCATGACGCACCTGGGCCCCCACGGCATGCCCGCCGGCTTGCACGCGGACTGGAACGATTGCCTGCGTTTGGGTGAACAGGGCGAAAGCACGTTTGTGGCCTTCCAGCTCTACTACGCCATGCGCCTGATGCTGGAACTGGATCAGAGCGACGCCGAATATACCGCCTATTTGGAGGTGGAAAGCGCAAAGCTTAAGAAAGTGCTCAACGATGTTTGCTTTGAGGGCGACCGGTTCATCCGCGGGTTCACCGAGGCGGGCGCGGTCATCGGCAGCAAAGCGCATAACGAAGCCGCCATGTGGCTCAACCCCCAAAGCTGGGCGGTGATAAGCCGCGCCGCGGAAGGCAAGCAGGCGGAGGCGGTCATGCAAACCGCCTTTGACAAGCTCAACACGCCCTACGGCATGCAGATCATGGCGCCCTCCTACCGCCATGAGGCGTTTGACGGCGCGCGGATGCTGCTGTTCAACCCCGGAACAAAGGAAAACGGCAGCGTGTTCTGCCAGACGCAGGGCTGGGCGATCCTTGCAGAGGCGCTGCTTGGCCACGGCAGCCGCGCCTTCCAAATTTTCGGCGAATCCTCCCCGGCCAGCTTCAACAATAAAGCCGACCTGCGCGTGATTGAGCCTTACGTGCACGGGCAGTTCATTGAAGGCTCGGAAAGCCCCTTCGCCGGGCGCGGCCACGTGCACTGGCTCACTGGCACCGCATCCACCGTGATGGTCGGCTGTGTGGAAGGCATATTGGGGCTTAGGCCGACGCTTGATGGCCTTGTGGTATCGCCAGCCATCCCTAAAGAATGGCCGGGCTTCACCATGCGCAAGGTATTCCGGGGCAAAACCCTGCGCATCACCGTAGACAATACGGCGCACCGGGAAAGCGGCGTGACACGCCTTGTGCTCAACGGTAAGGAACGCCAGCCCGGTCCGATCCGCGCCGAGGAGCTCGCGGAAGAAAACGACCTGCTTGTGATGATGTAATACCATAAAATATATATGCATCGATAGGTTCAATGTAGGGCGGGGGCTTGCCCCCGCCGGGGGGGGGGGGGGGGGGGGGGGGGCG
>JAEYOV010000049.1 GCA_023411395.1 Bacillota bacterium | reverse complement strand
GCTTCTTTTGCTCTTCGCTGTAGGTCCTCCGTACTCGTTTTTCTGCCATGGTTCTCTCCTTCTTTCTCGTGTCTCGAAGTATACCATGACCTCTTCTTTTCTGTACAGTTTAGTGTAGCCAATCCATCCTGTCACTGGAGAAGCTGAAGGTGCTACATACACAAGATGATGGGTATACTAAGGTTGTCGAAGATAAGAACGGAAATAGATATCTAGTTGATTTTTGTGGAAATGTTCGCACGGATGATCACGACCATTTTGTTGTTCCACTCGATGATGGTGTTGGGAAGCCGTCTGGTCATGAGCGTGGTGATAAAAGGAAAAAATTTTGATTATCCATCCATGTGTTTTGATGCTTACCATCTGAGTTAGAAGACCATCAAAACTGTAATGCATATAAAAAGACCGCCCTCTTACGAAGGCGGTTCAGTGTATCGACAAAGTGGCATAAGCCACTTTGTCGAGTTTTTCCCTCGTAACACTGCAAAATTGCGCTGCCATATTGCGGCCGTTTGCTCGGGCAAAGAAGGAATTTCTTCAAAATTCCCGCGAAAATCACTGTACATGCCGCTGATTTTCGATTGGAAATCGGAAGGTTTCGGCCCTCCGATATCTCCCCCGGGTTTTTTGATGGTCTGAACCGCCCTCTTACGAAGACGGTTTTTTTGGTGGTCTGTACTTGACTCGAACCAGTGACCCCATTGATGTGAACATATGCTCTAGCACACACGGTCGCATTACATAGAGAAAGGATACTCATAAAAGCCACATTTGACACTAACAGGCACACCTGTAGAGACGTGTTTATTAGGCTCAATGCCTCTTTCAACTCTGGCCGGCATTTCTTGGGGCAGACACTATCCTAAACATAATAGGGAAAGATGATGGAAATATGTAGAAACATCTTTTCTCATGTGGTAGAATAAAAAACAAAAACACAAATGAAGGGTTTAGAAGAAACAATGATTAACTGGTGGGTAGTCGGTGTTGTAACTATAATTTCTATTGTTGCAGCATTCTTAGTATATATATATACACCGAAATTGAAGATGCTTGCTGTTTTGGTATTCACAGTACCTATTGCTATTTCATTCTTACTATGTTTCATTATTAGACCGGTACCTATTCCCCCTGTGCCATCAAAAAGCCCAGCTGCTACAGGAACACTACAACCCGTAGCAGCGGAGATCATTGAGCCGGTTGTTATAATTGAGCCTCAATCACCATTAGCAAGTGATATAGTATCAATATCGATAAAAACATCAGCAACTCCAGATGAATACAAAGTTTTACTTAGTTTACCAAATGAGGAAGGCCAGTTTATTGCTTATGAATATTATTACTCTTCATACGATAGATACTTGTTAGCGGAGTATAACTCAAGCTTATGGGTTCTCCATAAACAATTTCAAAAAACCACGAAATTCAGGGTTGAAATATACAGCAAAAGTAAGACCAAGACGATCTATATCAGTGATCTTTACACAATTGAAATTCAGCCACAACAGCGAAAAACTGAACTCTATTCTCAAAGTTATGAAAGCAAAGAAGGAATAGCCGTTTATGATAAGCAATCTGATTTGACTATATCGATAAATTATATCTATTCAACCGGTTCATATTGTGCAATCACTTATCCCAATGGAGAAGAATGGACGGGCCTTATTGAACCAGGAGAGTCGAAAACTTATAAATATCAAGGTATCGATTATAAAGTTACTCTTATGGGTTTGGATCGCGATAACAAACTATACAATGTAAGCATTCAGGAAATTTCACCATAAAGAAGGCATTCCTTACAACACAGCTCCGCGAAGGGCTGACAGACATGCTTCCCAGTTGCTTTCTTGGATGGTGTGGCTTCCTTACCATTACCTACCGCTTAGGTTAGGTCTCGAGACATGTGATTTTGGATGTAACGAAATGTAAGTCTAAATGCCTCAACTCCAAATATGCAAGATGTAGTACAACATTCTTGCAAATCTACTATATCTTGTGCCTTGCGACCTTTTGGCTCTTTTTATCATAGTTGCAAAATAGTTGTAAAGAAAATAGCAATTTTCTTGAATATTGTTCAATATGCATAAAAAACCCGCCAAAATCATCCGATTTCAGCGGGTTTTTTGGTCGAGGTGACAGGATTTGAACTGCTCTTTTTGATTCAAGGGAATGAACCGCGAGTCCGGGAAGCCTTGATATTGCTCACTTTTTTGAACGCTGGTTCGCTGCCTAGAACCGGTGTTCTTGCGAATCGAAACCCAAAACGTGTACTTTAACGTGTACTCTATTTTGCGCTTTTTGCGGGTGGTAAAAGGCGATTGTACACATTGTCTATAATCGAAGCGGCCCGCTGCAGGTCGCCATCCACCTCATGGCCGTACACCCCAAAGGTGTCCATGGTTTCGCTGTGGCCGACTGTTGCTTTGAGCAGTGGCGCAGGCATATCGGATTTCACAATGGAGATCATGGTGTGGCGCAGCTCATGGAGGCTTGTCTTGATGTCATGCTGTTTTGCGAAGGTGGACCACTTTTTGTAGAGATGGTTGCTGTCCAGCCGGTCACCGTGCTCATCCGGGAAAAGCCATGGGCTTATGATCCCATGACGCTTCAGCATATTGCGTTGATCCTCCAGAACGCTCAATGCCCTGTCCGGGAGAGCAATGTACCTTCTGGCGTTATCATTCTTCCCTCGCGTTTCTTCCCCAAGACGGTTAATGGCGCGCTGGATATGCAGCACGCCATTTTCCAGGTCCTCGCTTCTTAATCCACACAGCTCACCACGCCGGAGACCAAGGATCACGATCAGCCGCCATGCATGAATGAAGAATGCCTCATGATCTCTGTTATATCTGAAGATCGTGTCTTTAGTGAATAGGGTTACAATGTCATTTGGCTGTAGAATTTTCTTTTGCCCTACCGGCGCATTCTTAGGGATTTTCAGATCAAATGGTTCTTCCAGGGGATATCTCTTTTTCCTGCAGTATCTATAAAAGGAAACAATGCATGCACGTAGGTTGATGCAGGTTCGCCTGGCGGCGCCAGTCTGTGCCAGCGCATAAATGCAATCCTGAAAGTCTGCTGGGGTTACTTTGCTCAGGCGCTTCTTTTTCAGTTTCGGGAGCATGTGGTGCTTCCCGATGGAAGATACATTGTTGTATCCTCCCTTTTGCATAGAGGCTTTGGCATGTGCTAGAAACTGTTCCCAAGCCGTTTCAAAGCGCATATCCTCAGCTGAGTTACTCTCTAGCCATTTATCAGCTTTTGCCTCGCATTCATGTTTGCCTTTTCGGCCTGGGGTGGAGCAGACAAATGTCTTTCGTTCTCCCTCTTTTTGAACGTTCACCTGCCATCGTTTTAGTTTTTCATTCCAGGAAGCCTCTGCCCGTCGGAGTTGTTTTGCCATTTCTTCTTCCTTTCCGGGCTTGGCTGTGATACAATGGCATCACAAAGCCAGCCCTTTCGTGGATGTTTGGGTGGGGTTTGTATCGCCTACCGTAGGGTGCCAGCCCTGCGGTGGGTTTCTTTTTGGGTGCCGACCAAGGGTATGATTGCCTATGTAAAGCTTATGCCATTACCGATAGTGTTCAATGACCCTCCCGACAATGCCAAACGTTTCATAGTCTGTCACAATGATTGGCTGATACGCATTATTGTCGGATTCAAGGTGTATCCCATCATCATCCTTGAAAAACCGCTTGCAGACCGCTTCATCATGCAGCATGAAAATGCCAATTTGCCCGTTTTGCAGATCCTGTTGTTTGTGTACCCAGGCGATGGAGCCATCCTCAATGGTTGGCATCATGGAATCGCCACGTATGCGTATTCCAAAGTCTGCACCTCTTGGCACTTCGTCAACCGGAACATCAACATGCTCAAAATCATCTTCTGCATAAAGCGGTATTCCTGCGGCTGCGGGGAAGGAGTATACCAGCATGCTTTTTGTCTCAACAATGGCTTCATCTGTTTCTTCGGATGAAACATGCGGTATGCCAAGGACTGCGCAGACGGCTCTTTGTGTGGGCTGTTCGACCATCTTGTACTTGTCCAGAATCGGCTCACCCCATTTTAGATGGGCATGATTGTTAGATTTGATCTTTGCCTCTGTGATATCAGAAGGCAATCCTAAAATGAAATCAGCTGATACAGCGAATGCATGGCAGTAGCGAGTAAGCATTTCATACTCTGGGCAAAACGCACTCTTTTCAAGCTTTTCAATGTATTCATCAGATGCTCCGAGTTTTTTGGCAGCATCACTGATGGAGAGATTGTATGTTTCGCGTAGGAACCGAAGCCTGCCGGATATGGAGTTTATCTGTTCAAGCTCGAAATTGTATTCGCTACCCTTATCATACGTATCCCAATCGATCAGCTCCGCCGGTGACATTCGAAGAGCAATTGCCAGCTGGGCGATCTTGTCCCTTCGCATGTTTGCGATGTCACCTGTTTCCCATTTGCGTACCGTGCTCTTGCCAACGCCAACCATTTGCCCGACATCCTCAAGGGTTAGACCTAACTCCTTGCGCCGTGCATGAATTCGTTCGTTGACCTTCATTCGTGTTTCTACCTCCTTCCATTCGTCAATACTATAAACCATCTGTAGCCTTTTTGCAACACATAATTCGTGGCGTGGAAAAAGTTTTTCAAATGACACTTTTCTGATTGACTTCTGTACAAGCCTTTGATAGAATACCCGTGTCGCATACGATACTTCAAGCCTGGGCGGCAGGAAAGGGGGTGAGTGTTTGAATCGTGCAGTGTTTTTGTCTCAATGCGTGCTCCGACAGAAGAAGATGGTAGATATTGCTAAAGCAGCGGGCATCAGCCGTTCCACCTTGTACAGAAAGATAAAAGGTGAAAGCGAGTTCACCAAGTACGAGATGGTGCGGATATCCCATGAGCTAGGTTGGACCCATGCACAAATGATTGAGTATTTTTTTGGCCGGAAGTGTCCTAAACGACACATTAAGAAAGGAAGCAAGTATGAACCAAATCAAAATCTTTGAAAACCCAGCCTTCGGGAGTATTCGCACGGTTATTCGGGATCAACAACCATGGTTCGTAGCTGCGGATGTATGTCGTGTACTGGATATTGCAAATAGCCGCGATGCAATCACACGCCTTGACGCTGATGAAAAAGATGATGTCGGTTTAACCGACACCATGGGTAGACAGCAGATCATGGCTATTGTCAATGAGCCGGGACTATACTCACTGGTTCTTAGAAGCCGCAAGGCAGAAGCGCGAGCCTTCAAGCGCTGGATCACCCATGACGTTATACCTGACATTCGACGCCATGGAATGTATGCCAACGAAGCTACCCTGGAAAACCTTCTGGCTGATCCCGACAGCATGATTACGGTTCTTGAAAGGTACAAGGCAGAGCGTCAGCGGCGCCAAGCGTTGGAAGCAAAGATAGAGCAGGATGCACCGAAGGTACTTTTTGCTGACACGGTGGAAGCTTCAGACCAATCCATCCTGGTGGGTGTGCTGGCAAAGATGATGAGGCAGAAGGGCGTTGAGATCGGGCAGAATCGCCTATTTGATATGCTTCGCAGGGATGGATACCTGTGCAGCACAGAGGGTAGGTGGAACATGCCGACACAACGGGCCATGGAGATGCAATTGTTTGAGGTTCGTGAGCGAAGCATCAATAACCCGGATGGCAGTGTACGGCTAACCCTGACTACCATGGTGACCGGCAAAGGGCAGGTGTACTTCGTTAGCAAGTATCGCAAGGGGGCGGAAGGCTGTGCAACAGCGCTTTAAGAAACTGCGTATCAGGATGATGGAGTACGACATGGACCTCAAACATCTGGCTGGGGTGATCCTCCGTGGGAGAACAACCACCAGTGCCAGGCTCAATGGTCATGAACCATGGGATTTGGATGAAGTCTATGCCATCTGTTCTGCTTTGGACATTCCGCCAACGGAAATTCATATCTACTTTCCTCCGTTAACGCAGGAGGCAACAAGCAAGAGAAGGCAGGTTGGGTAAATGGCTATGCAAAAAAGAGGCGCTTGCCTGTGTGCGAAACAGGAAAGCGCTTGGGCGATGGTTTGGACAACACATCGCCTATAGTATATCACATTTCTCCATCAGCTTTCAATCACCTGAAAATAGAGCAACACGAAGGAGAAATTTTATGAAAACACCTTACTGGAAAGCCCGGCCTGATGTGGTAATCACAACGGACGAAAATAAGCTTTCCTATTATAAAAGCTGTGCCCTGCAGGTCAGCAAACCGGATTGGACAGATGACAGGGGATATGAAAAGCCTGGCAAAACGGTAGCCCTGGTCCTTGAAAATGCGCCTGCAGAGCTTGGAGATCTGTTGATTCAGATTGGCCAGGACATCAAGGCAAAGGCGGCGGTGGAATGATATCCGCCACCCTTCATGGCGCTACCATCATAGTACGGGCGGATTCTCAGGATGCCCGCCTGATACAACGGATACCCGGCACCACCCGTACGGCCAAAATGCCAGGAAACACATGGAACCTGCCACTTTCATTGGATGCCTATCTTCACCTAAAGGATAATCGGGCACAGATGGATGAGGCCCTGCTGGCCGAGGTTGCCAAGATGCGGCGGGTCCAGGAATGGGTGGAAAAGACAAAGTCGGCACTAGTTGTGGAGGCGCTCAAGCCTCCACCTCTCAAGCCATCGTTCAACCTTTATAACCACCAGATCAAAGCGTACAACCTGGGTCTTGTACTTCAACACTTCGCGGCGCTCATGGACATGGGAACAGGAAAAAGCATCACCACCGTGATGATTACCGGGCGCCGGTTCCTCGATGGGAAGATCAGCAGGGTGCTGATCGTGGCGCCCACCAGCGTGTGCGCGGTATGGCCCAGGGAATACGCACAGTTCGGGGACTTCCCCTCGCGTGTGATCACCCTCCTGGGCGAAAGGGAGAAGCGTCTTCAGGGCCTGCGGTACCTGAATGCTCCGCCGATGCGCGGCCAGCCGGAACCGCTGCGGGTGGCGGTCATCAATTATGAATCCACCTGGCGCCTGGAGGAAGAGCTGGCGGCGTTCAAGCCCGACATGATCATCTGTGACGAAAGCCAGCGCATCAAGTCTCCCACAGCCAAGCAATCTAAGGCCATGCACCGGCTGGCCACCGGCGCCCGGTATCGAATGATTCTGACCGGCACCCCGGTCCAGAACGATACCAGGGATGTATGGTCTCAGTACAAATTCTTAAACCCGGCCATCTTTGGTCCCAACTTCTACACCTTCCAGCAGCGCTTTGCCATCATGGGTGGCGTAGGGAATCATCAATACCTGGGGCCGCGCAATCTGGACGAGCTGACCCGAAAAACGCACAGCATCGCATATCGGATCACCAAAGAGGAGTGCTTGGATTTGCCTGAACAGACCTTTGAGGACTTCGTGGTGGAACTGGATGAAAAGACCCGGCGCATCTACCGGCAGATCCAAAAGGAAAGCGTTGCCATAATCGAGGGTGGCGAGGTCACGGCTAATAATGTCCTGGTACGGCTGCTGAGGTTGCAGCAGATCACCGGCGGATTCCTGCCTGCGGACGATGGACCGCTGAAACAAATCAACACGGCCAAGCTGGACGCTTTAGAGGACATCGTGGACAGCTATTGCCTAGGAGAAGGCCGGAAGCTCGTTATCTTCTCCCGCTTCACGGCGGAGCTGGATGCCATCCATGAGCGGGTTACGGAGGTCCTGGCCAGGGAAGGCAGGGAGCATCTCACCCAGGTCATGATCTGTGGCGATGTGCCCACCCAGGAGCGGGGCGCCCTGGTGAAGCAGTTCCAGGAGGACCCGGTCTGCCGGGTATTCGTTGGCCAGATCGATGCCTGCGCGGAGGGGATCACCCTCACAGCCGCCAGCACAATCCTTTACTACTCCGTCAACTGGAACCTGGCGAAGTATCAGCAAAGCCTGGCCCGCATCCACCGAATCGGCCAGCAGAACGCCTGCACCTACATCCATCTGGTGGTCCCTGGGACCATCGACACCAAAATCATGGCCGCACTCAAAGCCAAGGAGGACCTGGCCCGGCGTGTGGTTGATGAATGGCAGACCTATTTCAACGAATGAGGAGGAATGCTCAATGGGCATGAATGTTGGCTCTCTGGGGGACAAGCTGCGTGGCCTGGCCGGGCTGAAAGACCGAAAGAAAGAACTGGATGCCGAGCTGGAATCGGTCAAGAAGCAAATCACGGCCCAGGAGAAGGAAACTGTCACGGCCATGTGTGATTTGGCCGAAGAGCAAGATTTGGATGATCCCAGCAATTTTTCTGTGGTTATTGATGGCCGCCGGTATGGCCTGACCATCAAAACCTATTACAGCATCCCAGCCACAAGAAAATCAGAACTTTTTGAAGTGCTTCGCGACCTGGGACAGGGCGAGCTGATCCAGCAAAAAGTGGACCCACGCACACTTACCAATTTCCTTGCCAGCGTAGCTGAGGAAAACGGCGGGGTGCTACCTGATGCGTATGATGCTTTGGTGCCAAAGCTGAGCACCTACGATGAAGCCAAGATTACAGACAGAAAAGCTTGAGGAGGAAAGAAACAATGTCCAGACAGATGTCTTTTGAGGAAATGCTTCCAGAAGGTTTCAAAAAGGCGGTGCGCTCCTTTTCGGATGGTGAATTTATCAAGCGCCGGGAGGCGTATGCACTGCCTGGTATCCGCAACCGGCACGAAGCCTACGGATACCTGACCGAGTGCCAAGTGGGCCTGACAGCGGCCACCAAGGCGGTCACGGCGGCTATGGCCGATGCCACCAAGCTACTGCCCTCCACCGATGACGGTCCTTTCGTGGACACGGTGCAGGCCCTGTACAGCGCGGCCCTGGACACGGCCATTGCTGCGGTGAATCTGGCGGTCCAGACGCAGAACGTCACCGATCAGCTGCTCAGCAACCGGCCCGCCGACCCCACACCCATGGAGGCCATGGCCGAGGCCAACAGCGGCGCCGACTACCTGCCGGGGGATGAAGCCGATGGAGATGAGTGAGGTCCAAAACGGCATGCAGGTCCGGCACATGGAGAGCGGGGAGCTGTTCACCGTGGCCGGGGTCCCATTCTGGTTTGATGGCGATCCTGCTGTCACCCTGCGCGACAGGAAGGGCGGCGTCAGGATTTCGAGGCTTTCCGGCCTGGTGGCTGCAATCGAAAAAACGGAGGAGAAAAAGCAATGAGTACAAACATTCGTGCCCTGGCCGTGATCGACACCACCACCCACATCATCGTGCCCCAGGAGGATGTCTTGCTGGCCGTGATGGAAGAGCTTTCCGACATGGACCGCATTCCCTTTGGCCGCGTGAAAATCGCAGCTGCTGCCGCCGGTGTGTACAACATCGTGGAGCCTGGTTCCGATGACGAGGAGCCGGTGAAGGAGTTCCAGGGCGTGATCCTCATGAGCCACAAATGTAACGCCTATTGGCCGGACGCCTTTGGCACCAGCGAGGATAAAAACCCGGCCTGCGCTTCCATGGATGGCGATGAAGGTATGACCCAGGATGGCGAGGTCATCAAGTGCGCCACCTGCCCCTATAACCAGTTCGGGTCCTCCAAGGCCGGGGATGGCAAGGGCAAGGCATGTAAAAACATGCGGCGCTTGTACATCCTCCGCGAGGGCGATGTGCTGCCGCTGGTGATGTCACTGCCGCCCACAGCCCTGAAGGCATACGACAATTACCGCACCCGCTTGGCCACAGCTGGAAAAAAGAGCCTGGCCGTGATGACCAAGTTCACCCTCGCCAAAGCCAAGAGCAGCACCGGCACAGCCTATAGCATACCGCAGTTCGAAGCGGTGAGCCTATTGCCCCTGGCTGATGTGGAGCGGGTCCGCGAGTACGCGGAGGGGATGCTCAAGTCGGCACAGAAGGCGGGCATCACGGCTGACGATTACGCTGCTGCCGCTGCGGATGACGGTGGCCGGGTCCAGACCAGCACCAACAGCCGCATGCAGAACGCCAAGGATGCCGCTATCCCTGTCGATGCGCAGAGCGGATTCGTACAGGTCGATGCGGACGAGCTGCCCGACAATTTCTAAGCACACATAAGCACTGGCGAGAGGGGTCCTCCCCTCCTGCCGCATTTCGAGGAGGCAACCATGGCAAATGCCGACCTGGACCGGCTGATCAGGTGGCCGGACTTCTATCGCCAATACCTGCCGGACATGAAATCGGCGGGGGCAAGTAAAATGCATGGCTGCTGCCCATTCCACCATGAATGCAACCCCAGCTTCTGGTTCAACACCGACAATGGCATGTGGAAGTGCGAGACCGGCTGCGGACAGGGCAATGCGACACAGTTCCTGGCGAAGCATCTAAATATCACCACCGGCGAAGCGTATAAGCGCTTGTGCGAGGTGGCGGGCCTAGACCCCGATGCCGACAAGGCGGTCACTAAGGAAAAGGGCAAAGACCCCAAGTACACCCTGGCCGAGTATGCGCTGTCAAAACGCCTGCCCAAGGAATGGCTGGCTACCCTGGGGGTCCGGGACGGCTTTAAAGGGTCATGCGTGGAGATTCCCTACAAGGATGAAAGCGGGACGATTACGGGGGTCAGGCGCCGTATGCCGCCGGGCAGCAAGCCGCCATTCAAATGGGGCAAGGATACCAAGCTGGACTTATACGGCCTGTGGCGCATGGCGGAAGTCAGCACAGCCAGGTACGTGATTCTGGTGGAAGGCGAAAGCGACACACAGACCCTTTGGCACCTTGGCCTTTCGGCATTGGGGGTACCGGGTGCCAACACATTCAACACAACCATGGCAGGCCATCTGCTGGACATACCGTTGATTTATCTCCATGTGGAACCGGACAAAGCCGGGCGGCGGATGCGCCGGAAGGTGGCTCAAATTCTCCTGGAGCTGGGGTATGAAGGCACGGTAAAAGCCTTCGCCTGCGCGGCGCACAAGGGCTGCAAGGACCCCAGCGCTTTGTATCTTAAGGAGGACGCTGAGGCGGCCAGGATCATCCTGGACCTTTCGAAGGCTGCAAAGCCTACGAACCTGGAGCAGGCGGCCTTGGAGGATATCGAAGGCATGGCCGATGCGCCTATCGACCTGAAGCTGCCGCCCGGCTACGACATGGACAGCTGTGGCATCTACACCATTGAAAAAGAGGTCATTTCGGAAGTGCCATTCTGCTGGACCCCGCTGCTGATCACACGGTTCCTGCCTAGCGCAGCCACAGGCGGCTTCAAGCTGGAGCTGGCCTACCTGCGGGATGGCAGCTGGCACAAGTGCCTGGTGGCCCGTACAACCCTCGCCAACAGCCGCAGCATGATTGAGCTGGCGGACCGGGGCGTGGATGTCAATTCGGAAAACGGAGGGCACCTGGTGAAGTTCCTTTCGGCCTTGGAGCGGGTCAACATGGACCGCATCCCTACTGTGAAGCGGATTACCCATTACGGGTGGATCGATGATCAGCATTTTTCCCCTGGGGCAGCTGGTGATTATTATCTGGATACGGAGGGGTCAGGCCGAAATGCCTGCCTTGGCAAGACAAAAGGCAGTTATGATCTTTGGAGGATTATCATGAACAAGTATAGGCAAAACAGCATTTTCCGGTTCATATTCGCCAGCGCATTCGCGGCTCCACTGATCAAGCTTCTGGCACAGCGTATCTATCTAGTTCACAACTGGGCTGATTCAAAAAGTGGAAAGACCGCAGCCATGTATGCCGCCTTATCTTGCTGGGCGGAACCGGAGAAGATGATGCTTAATTTCAACGCCACCCAGGTCGGTTTGGAAAAGGCCGCTGGTTTTTTCTGCGATCTGCCTCTGGGGATCAATGAACGCCAGCTGGCCGGGAATAAGCAGGGTTTCATCGAAGGTGTGGTTTACATGCTGGCGGAGGGGTCAGGCAAGCTGCGGGGTAGCAAGCAGGGAGGTCTTCAGGAACAGACCATCTGGCGATCTGTCATCCTCACCAGCGGTGAGGAAACGCTCACTGTGGGCACATCTCAAACGGGCGTCAGCACGCGTGTATTGGAAATCTATGGCGCTCCCTTTGAAAGCCCAGAGGTTGCAAAAGAGGTGTATTCCTTTGTGGCAAAACACCATGGTCATGCCGGGCCTGACTTCATCCAGCGACTGATCGACTATGACAAGGTAAAGCTAACGCAGGTGTTTGAGCAGATCCAGGGTGACCTGGACCGGTGTGCCAGCAATCACAGCAGCAGTCATATCGCCAGCGTGGCAGTCAGCTGCACGGCAGATTTCCTGATAGACCAGTGGATTTTCGGGGTAGATGAAAAGATGGCCATTCATTCTGCAGTTGCCATGGGCAAAGAGATTCTGGGGGCGTTGCAGACCATGGAAGACCTGGATGTCAATGAAAAAGCCTACAGATATGTGCTGGACTGGATCATGTCCAACATTGATCAATTCACCGACCATTATAAAATCATTCGCCTTGGCCATGCGGAGCGTGATGAACCCGGCATCGATGGGAAGAAGAAACCAATCCATCATGTGCTGATCTTTCCGTCCTTGCTGGAGAAAGAATTGCAAAAAGCTGGGTACAGTTATGCCAAGATTATGAGGTGGATGGCGGAGCGTGAAAAAATCGAAACCAGGATGCGTGGCAGTAGGATGCGCTGCACGATCCCGCGCTGGATAGATGGGGCCAGGGTTGAAATGATTCGTTTCTCCCTTCCGCAGGCGATTATATTGGATGGCTTTACCGAAGTGGATGATGCTGAACTTCCGTTTGTGGACTAAAAACGGAGGCCACGGAGGCCAGCGCCCGATTTTTCTGGCCTCCGTATGTTTTGTAGAGAACAACCAAAGAAGCAAGGGGAAAGGCCCTATATATATATGCTTTTCTATTAAATATATATATATGGAGGCCAGGAGGCCAAAGAGGCCAGGTTTTATACAACGCAGAGGGGACATGAAGTAAACTTCAAAAATCAACATCTTCCCCATGTACATGATGTATATCTCCCAAAGGTGGCCTCCATGGCCTCCGTGGTGTGAAGCCCTTGATTTCCCTAGGTTTTTGGCTCTTTTGATGGAGGCCGCACTATTGGCCTCCATGACCCGATTTGGCATGAACCTGCAAATTTGGAGGTGAAAAGGTTGGATTTGGAGCTGCTTTCCGACTTGAAAAAATGCCTGGACCGATACTGGCGGACGATGTCGCTGCCGCTTGAGCAGAGAGCGCCTTTTGCTGCTGGAATCGCCAAGCTCGAAACACGAATCGAGCAACTGCGTGCGGCTACCGGCAAGGATACGGATCAGCTTATCCTACGAATACAAAGCGCA
The DNA here is from genome assembly GCA_023411395.1 of Bacillota bacterium. GTDB lineage: Bacteria > Bacillota > Clostridia > Christensenellales > Aristaeellaceae > JAEWAH01. The sequence goes on along the minus strand of JAEYOV010000049.1, from coordinate 73,983 downwards.
TTAGTCCCACTTCACGATGGCCATGATTATCCGAAGTTGTTTGACCATGTGGGGCACCTCCTGGATCAGGTTGGCGCTTGCTGGAAGGTGGGAGATCAGCCAGGTGCAAAGGCAGCTCTTTCGGAGTTGGAAGCCTGCGTGAAGCATGCCACACAAGGAACGTGGCAGGAGGTTCTTTCATTATGAGGGATACGATTCCCCTGGAAAAAACCATTGTCGATGAAATTATAAAGGGGCTGAAGGCAATGGGCGTTGGATTTATCATCAAGACGCATGGAAACCTGTTTCAAGCTGCAGGGCTGCCAGACCTGATTATGATAGCTCCAAGTGTGGGACGATTCGTGGGGCTGGAGGTGAAGCGCCCGGTCCTGGGCATAACGAGTGAGCTGCAGAAGGCTACCCTGCGTAAAATCAACCGGGCCGGTGGATTTGGCTGTGTGGTTTATGGTTTGGGTGAAGCCAAGGAAGCCCTGCAGAAAGCGGACGCTGGTGAGCAAGCGCCACCTGTAGAATAAGGAGGTACACGGCACAAATGATAAACTGGAGCATGCGGCGGAAGCTGTATTTGTATCCGGCCCTGCTGAAGGAGCTGCCGGAGCTGGATGATATGATCCGCATGGAGCGGGACAAGGTGCTTGCATCTTATGAGGGCGCTCCGCCGGTCCTGTCTGGCATGCCCGGAGGTAGCGGCCCCAGCGACCCTTGCGGGAACACGGTTGTTAACCAGGTCCTGCCCGGATGGGAGCGATATGATGCTCTCTGTCAAAGGCGTATTGTGAAGCAAGGTATTGCCATGGAAGTGGAGCAGTACCTGGACAGCTTGGATGCGCTGGAGCTGGCGGTGATCAAGCTGCGGTATTTCAACCGCTTGTCCTGGCCCGACATCTGTAGCTTGGAGTACATTTCAGAGGCCACGGCACACCGGGTCCATGATGCAGCCAAGCGGAAATATAAAGGTGAGAGCTTTTGAGAGCTTATGAGAGCCTTTGAGGGTTTTTCACAGGGGTCCATGTGTGGTATGATATAATCATGCGAAGCGACTACGGTCCCCCATCAGCCCTCCCTTCCATTGGCACACCGACAGCTCACGGTGTGCCTATTTAATATAGATTCGATACCTTCGACATGATATAAACCATTAAGCTTTATTCTCTTTCACTGAAAGATGCCTTTTCTTGATTCCTTCGATCCACAGGAAAGCAAGCCTAACAATAAGACTATACCCAAACAAGACAAGGAAGTGATAAAAGACGTTCCAGTTATAAAAATTCAATGCTCCTAACCGCACATACAGAGGGAATATGGCAAAATTTAGAATAGCAAAACCTATCGCACTTCTTAGCATAAATCCTCCCCATGAGGATGAATACTGCTCCGATAACATCACAATTACTGGTGATATAGTTACACTTGTAACAAAAACATTAGAAAGGACAGGAGTCAATCTAATTGAATAATCGAAAAGACCCAATCCACCGCCTAGCATCATGGCATTGATTGATTTAACAACAGCTGTCAAGGAACCAATCAGCAATAATTCAGTTGATCTTCTCTTATCAAGTAACTTTAGCCAAATCACATAGACAACAATGAGAATCCCTATCTCGATGAACCAGCCCAAAGAAAATATTTCATCTTTCAACCAACGTTCTAAAGACAGTCTTGCAATTTCACGTTCTTTTTCGTACAGCATGTGCTACGACCTTTCTCGTTAAGAAATCAATGCCAGAGGTATTTTTACACCTAGAAGAAGAAAATAGTTTGTTATCTTTTGGTTTTTGTAAAAAGGTTCAAATGGTATGAAATATGCAAAGTACACTTATTTAGTGTGCTTTTTATTATGGCATTGGAGGTAATAGATGGATAGAAAATATCCCTTGCGCTCATGCCGTGAGCCTGGCTGCCCTCGTTACGCGGAACCAGGCACAAACACCTGCAGCGTCCACAAGCGGCCACAGGGGCCTAAGCGTTGCGAAGCAGCGGTCATGCATCGGCTGTACTGCACCAGGGCTTGGACGGAAGGCAGAGCGGCTTTCCTGGCCATACATCCTTTGTGCGCTGAATGCGAGAAGCAAAGCCGCTTGACTGCTGCTTCCATCGTGGACCATATCATCCCTCACCGTGGTGATCCACGACTTTTTTATGATCAGACCAATTGGCAACCCCTCTGCAAGTCCCACCATGACGCTAAGACAGCCACCGAGGATGGTGGTTTCGGCAACAAAAGGCGCTCCAGGGGGTAGGCAGGTCAAATACCTGGCACCTTACGACACTGACCGCGCTGGGGGAAACGCTCAACCGGGCGGGAAACTGGAAGGGGGGGTGTCCATTATGGGCCTCCACCACTTGAGGGCGCTGCAAGCGCTCTATTTTTATGGGGAAATTTCTCGCCAGGCCATGAAAACCGTTCGTGGGCAGCTCCTTTCGTCAAAGAACGAGGCCGAAATGGAGGAAATCATGCGGAATCTCATCAGAAACGTGGGTATTTTCCACAAAAAGGCGCGGCGGGGGGTGTAAATCGTGGAAATTCGGCGCATGCCCCTGGAGGCCCTTTTTCCTGCTGATTATAACCCCAGGAAAGCCCTGAAGCGGGGCGATCCTGAATATAACAAGCTGCGGCGGTCCATTGAGACCTTTGGCCTGGTGGAGCCGCTGATCTGGAACGAGGAAACCGGGCGCCTGGTGGGCGGCCATCAGCGGCTGACGGTGCTGAAAGATATGGGCATCTCCGAGACGGAGGTGTCCATTGTTCGTTTGGACGAGGCCCAGGAGAAGGCCCTGAACGTGGCCATGAACAAAATCTCCGGCGCATGGGACAACGATGCCCTGGCAGCGCTACTGCGCAGCCTGGACGATGACATGGCCCTGCTGACCGGCTTTTCGGAGCTGGACATGGAAGCGCTCCTGGGCGTGAAGAAATCCAAGGACAAGGGCGCCGGGGACGCGGAGGACCTTCCGATAATCAGCCGGCGTGGAGATATATGGATATTGGGGCCGCATCGCTTGATGTGCGGCGATTCCACCCTCACGGCAGATATGGACCGGCTCATGGAGGGCCAGCCCGCCCGCCTGGTGATAACGGACCCGCCCTACAATGTGGCTTATGAAGCCAAGGTGGCCGACCAGGCTACTAAATCCGTCCTGCGGGCTACTTCCCGCATTGTAAACGACAGCATGGAGGACGCGGCCTTTCGGCAGTTCCTCTTGGACTTCTATACGCAGGCGTATCGGGTGATGGCGCCCGGCGCTGCCATCTATGTGTTCCATGCGGACACCGAAGGGCTAAACTTCCGGGCCGCTTTCCGCGAGGCCGGTTTCAAGCTATCCGGTTGCCTGGTGTGGGCCAAATCCTCCATCGTGCTGGGCCGGAGCGATTACCAATGGCGCCATGAACCGATCCTGTACGGCTGGCGGCCTGATGGCTCCCACAAATGGTACGGTGGCCGCAAAAAGACCACCCTCCAGCAGGATGTCAGCGGCGTGACCTTCCGCCAGGAGGCGGACGGTTCCACCGTCATCACCTTTTCGGATGGGCTGCACATCGTGTCGGTCCGGGCGAAGGACTACCAGGTCCTGGACAACGGCCTGGACGCCATGTCCTCTATTATCTATCACGAAAAGCCCAGCTCCAACGATCTGCACCCGACCATGAAGCCGGTGGACCTGGTTGCTAAGCTCATGAGGAACAGCTCAAAACGCGGGGACCTGGTGGCCGACTTCTTCAACGGGTCCGGGTCCACCCTCATCGCGTGTGAGGAAAATGGCCGCCGGTGCTGCGCCATGGAGCTAGAGCCTTACTACTGCGATCAAACGATCCGGCGCTACCGGGACCTGACAGGCCGGGACGATGTGTTCCTGTTGCGGGACGGTCAACGCCTTCCTTTTTCGGATGTTTCCGGTTGCGCATAAATTTTATGCGCAACCACATTTGGGGGTGTAAGCAATGGCCACAGGCAATCGAGGCGGCAGGCCCAGGAAGCCTACGCAACTCCATGTGCTGAACGGTAACCCCTCCAAGATTTCGAACCTGGAGGAAAAGTACGAGCGGGAGCCAAAGCCGGACGCGTACACACCCGATGATATTCCTCCACCACCGGCCCGCTTCTCTGAGGTGGGTCGGGAGTGCTGGATTGAAACGGCCACCTTCCTGTCGCGGCTGAGGCTGATCACCGTGGCGGACATCCGGCAGCTGGAGCTGTACTGTACGGCCTACGAAAAGTACCGGGCCTGCGAGGACCTAATCAATACGGCACAGACACAGTTCTATAAGCCGTATGCCGGGAACAATGCGGTCCTGGAGCTGCCCCACGGCAGCACCATGCGGGCGTACATGAAAACCATGATCGAAATTGCGAGGGAGTTTGGCATGACGCCTGCTGCGCGAGGGCGCATGGTCCTGCCGGAGGACAAGGATGCCGAGGACGAAATGGAACGGCTTCTTCGCGGCGGATGAGGTGGTGACAGCCGGTGATTAACCAGGCGAAGGCTGACCGCGTCCTGGCCTTCATGCGGCTGCTCAAGGACCCGAAGGGCGGCAAGCTCAAACAGCGCAAGTTCATCAAATGGCTGCCCTGGCAGGAGAAGTTCTTCGTTGATATCTTCGCCACGGAGAACCCCGATGGCACCCGGCAATACCGGGAAGCCTTTGTCGAGATTCCACGTAAGAACGGCAAGACCACCACCATTGCGGCCTGCGTGGTTTATCAGCTGTTCATGTCGGACGAGTACGGCCAGGAAATCTACAGCGCGGCCAATGACCGGGACCAGGCGGCCCTGGTTTTCAACATGGCGGCCAGCATGATCCGGGCCAACCCGGCGCTGCTGAAACGCTGCCGCATCTACGATTCCTCCAAGCGCATTGTGCGGGCGGACACGGAATCCTTCTACAAGGCCCTTTCCCGCGAGAGCGCCACGGCCCACGGATTGAACCCTTCTTTCGTCATTTATGACGAGCTGCATGAGGCCAAGAACCGGGACCTGTTCGATGTTCTCAAGACCGGCATGGGTGCCCGCCTTGAGCCGCTGTTCGTGACGATCACCACGGCGGGTACCGATGTGCAGGGCGTGTGCTATGAGCAGTACAAGTATGCCTGCTCCGTCCGGGATGGCCTAGTGGAGGATAAGACCTATTACCCGCTGATCTTCGAGGCTGCCGAGGACGATGACATTTGGGACGAGGTGGTGTGGCTCAAGGCCAACCCCTCCGCCGGGGCTTTCCGTGACATGGAGGAAATCCGGCTGTATGCGAAGCGGGCCAAGGTCCTACCCACCCTTGAGCTGTCCTTCCGGCGGCTATACCTGAATCAATGGGTCCAAGACCTGACGCGGTGGATGAAGCGGGCACACTGGAAAGCCTGCGGCGATCCGCTGCGGATGGCGGAGCTGGTGGGGCGGCCCTGCTACGCTGGCCTGGACCTTTCCTCCACGGATGACTTCTCCGCCCTGGTGCTGGTGTTCCCCTTCGATGATGGCACGTTTGAAGTGCTGCCCTTCTTTTGGATTCCCCAGGCTAAGCTTACCAACCGGCGGAAGAACGGCGTTTCTTTGGAGCCGTGGGTCCGGCAGGGCTTCTTGGAGGTCACCCCTGGCGAAGTGGTGGATTACAACTTCATCCTGGCCCGCCTGGCCCGGCTGAAGAATGACTATGACATTCAAGAGGTGGCCTTTGACCGCTGGGGTGCGGCCAAGCTGCGGGCAGACATTGAAGCTGCCACCGAGATTCCCCTGGTGCAGTTCGGGCAGGGCTTTGGCAGCATGTCGGCACCCATGAAGGAACTGGAGCGCCTGGTGATTGACAAACAGATCCACCACGGCGATCACCCGGTCCTTGCCTGGATGGCCGACAATGTGGTGGCCAGGGTGGACCCCGCCGGAAACATCAAGCCGGACAAGGAAAAGAGCGCCGAGAAGATTGACGGTATCGTGGCACTAATCATGGGCTTGGACCGGGCCATTCGCTGGCGGGACACACGGTCCGTTTACGAGACCCGCCCGGTGCGGGTCATCACTTTTTAAGGGAATTCTTTTTCTTGAATTACCAAGAGTTTCCTGATAATATTACGTTGTTGATAGGTTATTCTGCGTTATAGGTATGGATTTGAAGGAGAGTTGATTATGAAAAAATATAAAATAAAGATATGGGATAAAGATTTGGTTTGTCCAATTTGTGACCATAGACTATTTTATCGTACGAGAGTCAAAATAGTGGATTCTGATATGCCCAACATTGATCAAATACGATACTTATTTGAATGCGAAAAATGTGGATATGCCATGATGTTTGGAGCTGTTACAGAATGGGAGCCAGAAGAGAAATTGAATATCACACTTGAAGAAGCTTGATAATCGGAGTACAGAAGGAGAAACGTGTCCAAATGAGTAATAGCGATAATCCAAAGATTGGGAGGCAGTTTCAAGAGTATGTTTGTGCTTTAATGCGAGAGCATTTTCAAGAGGATTTCGTGCTTGAAAAGCCTATCCCTATTGGAGAACCTTCGAAGATGCATCGCTTTGATTGCGTCTCCACAAGTGGGAACATTGTGGTTGAATGTAAATGCTATACATGGACAAATTCGGGCAATGTGCCATCTGCTAAATTAATGGGTTTAAACGAAGCTGTGTTCTACATGAGTTATCTACCGCCAGAAACAAGGAAAATTATTGCGATCAATAAATCTGTTTTTGCAAACAAAGCCTATACTCTTGCTGAATATTACTGTCGGATTGATGGACATCTTCTAAAAGGAATAGAGGTCATCGAAGTCGATGACTCTGGTTCGATAAGATGGATTAGGAATTAACTTCACATTTGAAAACTACTAGCATACGCCGCTCTCAATCGAGGTTGGCGTTTTTTTGTACCCCTTTAGGAGGTGAGCTTGGATGGCTTTTCGTGATCGGGTGCGCAGCGCCCTGTCGGCTTTGACCAAGGAACGGACGCCTGGTACGGTAATTCACAATACAGTTGTCGAGAGCATACCCGGCGTGGTGGTGACGGACGATACCGCCATGCGCTTCGCAGCGGTCCATGCCTGCATCCGGGTCCTTTCGGAGGACATTGCTTCGCTGCCAATCCATGTGTACCAGCGGGACAAAGAGGGCGGGAAGGAAAGGCTGCGCAGCCATCCTTTATATGAGCTGGTTCATGACCAGCCCAACACGGAAATGACAGCGTTCACCTTCAAAGAGTGCATGATGGTGAACGTGCTACTGACCGGCAATGCCTACGCCTTCATCGAATTCAACCAGGCCGGGCAAGTGATTGCCTTGTGGCCCATGCCTGCGGATAATGTCTATCCCTACCGCTCCGAGAGCGGCAACATCCGATATAAGTGCGGCCAGGCGGACCTTTCCGCATCCGAGGTGCTGCATGTGCCGGGCATGTCATTTGATGGCCTGCTGGGCCTTTCGCCTATCGCGTATGCACGGGAGAGCATCGGCCTGGGCATGGCTGCGGAGCAATTCGGCAGCAAGTTCTTCAAGAACGGCACACACCTAGGCGGCGTGATCACCGACCCCGGCGTAATGGGGGACACACAGTTTGAGCGGGCCAAGGAGCAATTCGGGGCCATGTACAAGGGCCTGCAAAACAGCCACGGCATTCCGATCCTGGAAAAGGGCGCTACGTACACGCCTATCGGCATTCCGCCGGAGGATGCGCAGTTCCTTGAAACCCGGAAGTTCCAGCGGACGGAAATCGCGGCCATTTACCGTGTGCCCCTGCACCTGATCGGGGACCTGGAGCGGGCCACCTTCTCCAATATCGAACATCAGGACCTGGGCTACCTGCAGCGGACGCTGCTGCCCTGGCTGGTGCGCTGGGAACAGGCCATGGCGGCCCGGCTGCTCACCACTTTGGAGCGGAAACGGCTCGTCATCGAATTCGACACGGCCAACTTCCTGCGCGGCGATACCAAGAGCCGCATGGAGGCGTATTCTATCGCGGTGAATGCCGGGATCATGACGCCTAACGAGGCCAGGGCCAAGGAGAACATGAACCCCATGGAAGGCGGGGACGAAATCCGGCTGCCCATGAACACACAGCCTGGGTCACAGGCGGGCGGGCTTCCGGCGTCCAAGGGGGCGCGGTCCCTCCCTTTCCTGTACGGCGGTGAACAGCGGGCCGCCGGTAAAAAACAAATGACCGTTGATGCCCGGTGGGACCTGACTGACCAGGCTGTGCAAATCCTGGAGCCGATCATGCTGCGCCTTTTGGAAGACCAGCGGGCGGCTGTCAAGGCTGCGGTGGACCGCGTGTACGGCTTGCGCTCCGCTGCCGAGGTCCTGGCTCTGCGGGAGCTGCTCAAGGGCATCTTTATGGACCATTATGGCCAGCCCTCCAAGGCCCTGTCTGACGCGATCACCGGCATTGCTGTGAGCGCCCGTGTGGGCGCTTATGCGGAGATCGGCCTGAAGGACCGTGTGGAGGATTGGTATTCTCTTTTCGTGGCTGACTACACCCGCATGATGGCAAAGCGCCTGAACGGCCAGAACTACGGGGAGCTTATGCGCATGCTGGAAAAGGTGGAAGCCACTGGGGGCAATGTGCCGGACGCTTTCTACAGCAAACTGTCCGATTGGGGCAGCAAAAAGGCCAAGCGCATGGCTGAGACCGAGGGCACCCGCATGGCCTGTGCGATCACCAGCGAGGTCCTGGTGCGCGGCGGCTACGAAATCCTTTGGGTATCCAACCCTTCCTGCTGCGACCATTGCCAGAGGCTGAACGGCAAGAGCATTGCCAAGGGCGGCCTGTTCGCGGACAAGATCACCGGCTTTGGCGGCCTGAAAACGCACCCGCCCCTCCATCACGGCTGCAAATGCACAGTGCGGGCCGGGCGGCGCATTCAAAAGGACCAATAACCCCGGCATTCAGCCGCTGTTCCGAAAGGGCCAGCGGCTTTTGCATGCTCAAAAAGAAGGGAGGAAAGGCAAGTTGCCACCGATCAAAACCCCGAAAAGAGAGGTACGCGCATATTCCTCCGAGGTGCGTGCTTCTCCTGGCCAGGCGGAGGGGGAAATCCGCTTTGATGGCTATGCAGCCATGTTCAATTCCTGGAGCGAGGACCTGGGCGGCTTCCGTGAACAGATAGCGCCCGGCGCCTTTGCCAAGGCGCTGCTGACGGACGATGTTCGGGCGCTGGTGAACCACAACCCGGACCGCGTCCTGGGCCGCAACAAAAGCGGGACACTTACGCTTTCGGAGGACGAGCGGGGCCTGCATTTTGATGTGGTGGCGCCGGACGCACAGTGGGCCAGGGACCTGCGGGAGAGTGTGAAGCGTGGAGATATCAATCAATGCTCCTTCGGTTTCACCTGCCTGCGGGACGAATGGCGCACCGTGGATGGCAAGGACGAGCGGACGCTGCTGGAGTGCAGGCTGCATGATGTGTCCATTGTCACCTACCCGGCCTACGAGGCCACCCAGGCCAGCGCCAGGGATATCTATCACGCACACCAGGAGGCCCGCAGCAATGCGCCCTCTCATGTGGTGGCCATCCTCAAACGGAAACTGGACCTAAAAGAAAAGGAGCTGAAATTCCATGAATGATCGTATTCGTGCCCTGATGGACAAGCGGGCCAAGGCTATGACCGCTGCCCGCGCAATCCTGGACAAGGCCCACGGCGAGAACCGGGACATGACCCCTGAAGAGCTGACGCAGTACAACGGCCACGATGCCGACATCGACAAGCTCACTAAGGACATTGAGCGTGAAGAGCGCATGGCCGAGCGCGAGGCGCAGTTCGCAGAATCCGCCAACGGCAACCAGAACCCCGCGAACCGCAGCCAGCCCGGCCAGCGTGAACAGCGCGGTGATGACCGCACCAACAGCCCGGAGTACAGGCAGAGCGTCCTGCGCTACCTGATCGCTGGCGTCAATGATGGCACGGCCATCGCGGACCACAGGCGTGACGAGGCCCGCTCCATCCTGGGCGTATCTCTGACCGGCGTTGGCGCTACCGGCGGCATCCTGGCACCCGCCACCCTGGAGCGCACCCTCCTGGACTTCACCGAGCAGTACAACATCATGCGCAGCCTGGCGTCCGTGCGGTCCAGCAATTCCGATGTTGAGATTCCCTACGCTACGGGCCGGGCGGTGGCCTACCACCTGGATGAAGGCGCCGACTTCACGGCCAGCAAGCCCGACTGGGCGAAGCTCACCATGGGCGCTCACAAGGCCGGTGCGCTGTCCATCGTCACCAACGAATCCATGCAGGACATGTTCATTGACCTGGAAAACTGGATTCGTGACGATTTCGGCGTGGCCTTCTCCACCCTGGAGGAGACCGACTTCGTGAACGGCACCGGCATCAAGCAGCCCAGGGGCTTCCTCTTGGATGCCACAAAGGGCGGTGATGCTGCTTCCGAGACTGCGATCACGGCGGATGAGCTGATCGACCTGCAGCATGCTCTCAAGCGGAAGTTCCGCAAGAATGCGGTTTGGCTCATGAACGATGCCACCGTGAAGCTCATCCGTAAGCTCAAAACCCCGGCGGATGGCCAGTATCTGTGGCAGCCTGGCCTGAAGGAAGGCCAGCCCGACACGCTGCTCTCCCGCCCGCTGCACACCAGCGATGAAATGCCCCTGCCCACGGCTGGCAAGCAGGCCATTGCCTATGGTGATTTCAAATGGTACCGCATCCTGGACCGGCGCGGCCTGTACTTCCAGAGGCTGAACGAGCTGTACGCCACCAGCGGTCAGGTGGGCTTCCTGGCCTACCGCCGGTACGATGCCAAGCTGCTGGACGCCACGGCCATCCAGACGCTGAACATGAAGACCAGCGGCTAATCGGCACAGGGCAGGCTCCCACGGCGGGGTCTGCCCTTCCTTTTGCGTATTTCTTGGAGGTGATGGGTATGGCGATTGTGACCGCTGCGGAAGTGCAGACCATGCTGGGCCTGGGCGAGGATGACCTGGGCGGGCGCTTGCAGGGCCTTGTGGATGCTGCCTGCGCCATGGCGGAGGAGTACCTGAGTCGGTGGGTCACCGTGAAGGAATACACGCAGGTCTGTTCCGGCGGCGGCGGGGCTTTGGTCCTGAAAGCCTACCCTGTGGAATCCATCACGGAGGTCACCATGGATGGCGTGGTTGTGCCCGGCGGCCATTTGGACAAGGATTCCGGGCTGCTGTACCGCGAAGAGGGCCGCGTCTGGCCGCCCATGCCCGGCGGCTACCTGGTGAAGTATACCGGCGGCCTGGAGCCGGTTCCGGCGCCCATCAAGCAGGCCGCTGCGCTCCTGGTGGCTGCCCTGAACAATACCGTTGAAAACAAGGGCCAACAGGTGGCCAGTGAGCGCCTTTCGGACTACCAGGTGAGCTATGCCCGCCCGGAAGGCGCGGCGGGCCTGGAGGCCCTGTCTGTGGCCGCTGCGGCCCTGCTGCGGCCCTATCGTACCAGGGTGTGGTGAGGAGGTGGCCCTGTGTCCTTTCGTTCCCTGCTTGACAAGACCGCCACAATCCAGCGCCTGGTGCAGGATGCGGATGCCCAGGGCGTGGTGAAGAAAAAGGCCACGGCCACGGTGATCGGGTCCTTTCCCTGCTCTGCTGCGCGGAATTCCACCGACCTTTCCCAGGAGGCCCCGCAGGCAAAACAATCCAAAGTCTATAATCTGTGCTTTATGCCGGATGCGGACATCCGGGCCGGTGACCTGGCCATCATACCGGGTATCGGCAAGCTGCGGCTGGACCCGCCCGGCAACGTGCGCGGCCATCACCTGGAGGTCACCGGCGCCTGGGAAGGTGATGTGTAATGGGCAAAGTGACCGGCCTGTCGAAGCTCGTTGATGCTTTGGACCGGGCCGCACGTATCGCTCCGCGTGAATACAAGGCCCTGCAGAAGAAGGTGGCCACCCGGTACTTTGTCCACTTGGACCAGCATGCCCCGCCGGACGAGGAAGGGCGGCTGCGTCAATCCTTCCACAAAGTGCCCTATGAGGGTGACGAGGAATGGGTGGAAGAGTATTCCGATAGTGATGTGGAAGTGGGTACCAAAGTCTATTATGCGCCCATGGTCAATGATGGGCATGTCATCGGCAAGCGGGCCAAGGGCCACAACCACGGCAGCCGGAAGGGCGCCCGCCGGGCCAAGGGCGGCTATGAGGTAAACAAGGGCTTTGTGCCCGGCACACACTTCGCGGAGGCGGCCCTGGAAGATTTGAAGCCGGAGCTGCCCAAGATGGCCGAGGACTTCCTGGCCGGAATCCTAAAGGGGGTAGGGGACTGATGCTGAACAAAACCCAGCAGGGCATCATTGATGCGCTGCGGACGGTGTTTCCTTTGTCGGAGGTCCCTGTCATATACACGGTGGATGTGCCCGCTGATTTCCAGCGGCCTTCTTTCTTTTTGGACCTGCTGCCCTGGCGCGGCGCGAACATCACCACCAACATCCGGCACTACCCGATCACCTGGCAGCTGGTGTATTTCCCTCCCCTGGACGATGCCGGGAACGAGGACGTAGAGGTCCTTCGGGCGGTGGCTGTAAAGCTGGACGAGCTGTTTGGCCAGGTGTACACGCTGCCCCTGCCGGACGGGTCCATGGCCAGCATCACCGACTTCGCCTGGGATGAGCGGGACGGTACCGGCTATGCCACCGTGGCGCTTTCGGTGTTCATGCTCCGCGAGGATGAGGAACCGGCGCCGGTTCAATTCCTGGAGCTGAAATTCCTGAATCTTTCAATCAACCCCAATTCATAGAAAGGTGTGATCTTATGGCTTTTGGACTTCCGCAGGTCATTTTGACCTTCTCCACGGCATTGCAGGCTGGCTGGAATGCTGCACCTGTCGGGCGGCTGGCGCTGCTCCTGCGGGACGCTGTTGTGCCCTCCACTTCCGCCCTAACTTTCACCAGCGAAGCGGAGGCCCTGGCGGCCCTGGAATGGTCTGATGAGAGCAAGCTGGCCATCAGCCGGGCCTTCATGGGTCGGCCCTCTGTGCTGCTCCTGGTGGCCATGCCGGAGGCCGGTGCGCTGGCCGATGGCTATACCATCCTTGAGACGCAGCGCTTCGATGTCTGCACGGTGGCCGGTCTGACCGAGGGCGAGGCGGCGGGCTTCATCACCTGGGCAAAGGACGCCTATGACAACAAGGGCAAGAAGGCCCTATTCGTGGTGGCCGGGTCCACGGCGCCGGATCATGCTGCGCTCGTTCACTTCGCCACCGATGGTATTGTTGTGGGTGGCGTAACCTACACGGCCTTTGATTACCTGCCCCGCATTGCGGGCGCCCTGGCGGGCCTGCAGCTTTGGGAATCCGCCACCTACCTGGTGCTGCCGGAGGTGGACGATTGCCCGCACCTGACCCGCGCACAGGCCAGCACGGCCATTGCTGCCGGTAAGCTGATTCTGTACCACGATGGCGAGAAGGTCAAGCTGGCCAGGGGCGTCACTTCCCTCACCACCCTGGGCGGTGCGTCCACCGAATTCCAGAAGATCAAGGTGGTGCGCATCCTCAATCAGCTGGAAAAAGACATCGTCACCAACATCGAGGATAACTACATCGGCAAGGTCCCGAACAGCTATATCCACAAATCCCTGCTGATCACGGCCATCCGTGACTACCTGGCCAGCCTGGAGAAGCTGTCGGTCCTGTATGCCGGGTCCAACACCGTGGATATCGACCTGCCCAGGCAGCGCACCTACCTGAAAACGAAGCTGCCGGAGGCACAGGTGGACGCCATGGATGATGACAAGGTCCGTGAGCAGTACACCGATGACAAGCTGTTCCTGGCGGGCACGGTCCGGCCTGTGGACAGCGTGGAAGACGTTGCTATCGCGTTTACGCTGTAAGGAGGAATGAAACATGAGCAACGGAGCAAACTGGAAGCCCTCTCAGGTGATCTCCGGCACCTATGGTAAGGTCTGGTGGGACGGTGAGCTGGTCTTTGAGGCCAAGGGCATGGAAGCGTCTGTTGAAATGCAGATGGAGGCGGTCAAGCAGGCCGGGCAGCTGGCCGATGGCCAGAAGATGCTGGGCTACAGCGGCACCGGCACCCTCCGCCTGCACAAGGTGTTCAGCCGGGCCATGCGCAAGCTGAACACTTCCATCAAGCAGGGGGTGAACCCTGAATTCACCATGGTATCCGAGCTGAATGACCCGGCGTCCTTCGGGGCGGAGCGGGTCATCCTGAAAGGGGTACAGCTCACCACCCTGCCCTTGGTGAACTGGGAGCTGGGCGCCCTGGGTGAGCAGGAGCTGCCGTTCATCTTCACCGACTGGGAGCCGGTGTCCACCATCAAGCACGAATGAGGGGGATATAACCTATGAGTAATAAAAGCACTCTTGCTGTCCTTTTGGGCGCTGACCGTGGCAAGCTGCGGCTCATGCCAACCCGAAAAGTGGAGATCACCCGGCTCTCTGAGGTCTGCGGAGAGCCGGTCATTTTTTCAATCCGGGCGCTGTCCGGCGAGGAATTCAAGGAAGCCCAGGAGGCGGCCTACAGCCTGACCAAGCGTGGCGAGGTCGAGGATGTGGATGGCCGCATGCTGCAGGTGATGTGCGTCCTGAACGGCACCCAGGACCCCAACCTGCGGGACAAGCAGCTGCTTGACCTGTACGAAGCGGCAACCCCTGACGAGCTGTTGAACGGCTCTTTCCTGCTGCCCGGCGAGGTGTCGCAGCTGTTCAACGCCATTCAGGAGCTTTCCGGCTTTGGAGAAGGCGCGGTATCTGAGGTAAAAAACTAATCGAGACGGATGGCCTGGTGGAAATGATGTACTACTACTGGACCAGGCATGGCATCAGGCCATCCGTCCTTTTCAACATGCCCATGGGCGAACGTCAGATCATCCGGGCATTTTACGAACATGAGCGGGAAGAGGTCAATCGGATGATGAAAGCCCAAAAGCAGGTATTCCCTGTGGTGGACTTACTTCAAATGGCGAGGGGGTGAGCATTTTTCTCTTTCAAATTCTGCTTAAACTGATATAATATAGCAAAATGTGTTTGTATAAAATCATTTGGTTATATTTGGGCTGATTGTAAAGAGCATGAAGCGAAGGAGAATGTATGTCTAGACAAACAAAAAGTTTAGAAGTATGGTGCCACGAAAATGGAAAAGATGATTTGCTAGATGATTGGAATAGAGAAAAAAACATGTCATCTAGGTTTCCAAAGCAGCCATCGGAAATAGCATACGATAACCCTCTTGATGTAAACTGGAAATGCCATGAAAGTCATGAATGGGAATGTAGTGTTGTTGCAAGAACTATTTTTAATTTGAAATGTCCAATCTGCTATCCCGATATGTCATCTTTGCCAATCGGAACAAAATATGGGTGTCTTACGATAATCGGAGGATTCGACGAATACGAAAAGGACGTTGCAATTAAGAAAATTGCTCAATTAGAACAGGACAAAGCAGAATTTTTACAAGGGAAAAGAAAACCTGGGTCAAATGTTGATTCTGTAGATTTCTTTGATAGATGGATACAAAATTATAAAACTAGAAAGTATTACAAATGTCAATGTAAATGTGGTAAGACTCAGTATTTAGATGAATTTCACTTTTTGGAGAAGAAACACCGTTATTGTCCTGGCAATTATAGTCCTGATTCTGAATGTGGATTAAAAAAGAGGCAAAGAGAAAGTTTATTAGAATCATATGAACGTGTGTATGATAAGAGCTACAACATTGATTTTACGAAAACCATATACGAGTCACTGGAAGTTTTGGAATGTATAGATGATAATTATGAAGAGTTATATTGCGAACAAGATAAGCGAAAGAAGGGCGGAGGAACATTTAGAATTTATAAGCGTTATAAGTGTCGTTGCTATTTGTGTGGAAAAGAACAGATAATAAAGTCATCAGATTTTTCAATTAACCCACCCACTCCATACGGACATACTGCATATAATGGCTATTATAGCAAGGCATATTGCGATTGCCATAAAATATCATCTTTCCAGTGGATTGTCACAAAGATTTTGTCTGAAAATAAAGTGCCGTATAGAGTGGAGTTTTCTTTTCCGAATCTATATGGAACAGGGTCTATAAACCTGTTGCGATATGATTTCGCTGTGCTAAGTACAGATGGTAGCATAAAATGTCTAATTGAGTGCCAAGGTGAGCAGCACTTTAAGCCTGTCGATGAGTTTGGCGGGAAATTTCAATTTGAAATTCAGAAGATAAATGATGAACTAAAACGGACTTATGCTGGTGAACATGGTATTCCTCTACACGAAATACCATATACAAGCAAAAAATATGAAAGTGTAGTATTATTTCTTAAATCAAAAATGATAATTTAAGAATTGCAGTACATGCAGGAGTGCTGCAATTTCGAAAATTGTCGAATAGATAACATAAGCATCAGCCTATAAGCTGGTGCTTTTTTATGTCCACAAAAGGAGGTGACGGTATGTCGCGTAAGGTTACCACGGTGCTGTCCCTGCGGGACAACTACACAGCGGTCATCAAAAAGGCCCGGCGTTACACCAGCGCCTTTGATAAGGATGTTCAAAAAATGACCGCCCGGCTGGATAAGGCCAGCAAGAAAAAGCATGACCTGAAGGTGAAAAACAGCGCGGCCATGAAGGCCCTGACAGCCGTGGAGAAGAAGATCGCTCCCATGAGGAATGTCATGGTCAAGGTGGCCGCACACATCCAGCACTTCAAAAACCAGATCAAGCCGGTGACCGACACCTTCAAAAAGATTGCCACCAAGGCGTGGACGGTCACTTTGAAGGTGAAGGATGGCGTGTCCTTTGTCCTGGCGAAAATCAACACGGCCTTGAAGAAAGTGGGCAAGGGCATCCTGATCGGCGGGGCTGCGGTCCTGGGCGCCGGTGGCTATGCCATCAATAAGGGCATGGAGCTGGAAGGCTACAACGTGTCCATGGGCCACTTTGTGGGCGTGAACAATCCGAACGCCAACGCGGCCCAGGTGCAAAAGCAGACGGAGGATTACCTGGCCTGGCTGCGGGAGAACGCCAACGCTACGCCTTTTGGAACCAGCGAGGTGATCCAGGCCGGTTCCAGGGCTGTGCAGATCGCAGAGGGAAAGACACTGGCCGCCCAGGGCCTGGTGAAGATGGCCGAGGACATGGCCGCCCTGACCCCTGGTAAAACCGTCATGGACGCCATGGAAGCCCTGGCGGATGCGCAGATGGGCGAAATGGAGCGCATGAAGGAGTTTGGCTTCAAAATGACCGCCGAGGATTTCAAGAAGGCGGGCATGGACCTGTTCTCCACCAAGAGCGTTACCGGGAAGACGCTTGTGGAGGTTTTCGGAGGCGGTGCTGAAAAATTCGCCAAGACCACGGCGGGCATGATGTCCACCATCACCGGCGAACTGGAAACCCAGGTTGCGGAAGTGGGCCTGAAAATGGCCATGGAAATGAAGCCCTTCCTGCAGTGGGTGCTTTCGGACGTTATCCCTGATCTGAAGAAGTTCCTCTTTGAGCCGCTCACAACCGGCGGCCCGACAGGGGTCCAGGTGATCACCCAGGCCCTCAAGGACGCCTATTATTGGCTGCAGGACGAAATTCCGAACGCCATTGATTGGCTGATCTCCACATGGGAGCGGCTTTCGGCTGCGCTGCTGGACCCGAACAACGCCATTAACAAAATCCTGAAAATCCTGGGCATCGACTTTGGCACCACCGGCTCCACGAAGGACACCGGCACACCCTCCACCGGCGGGCCGAACATCGACCTGGGGAAAACCTGGGATGTAATTAAGGGGCTAGGCTTCCTGGGCATCCTCAAAAAGGGCGTATCGTTTTTGAGCGACCTTTCGGCCAAGGGCGGCGTGGCAGGATCGGCGGCTGCCGGTATCGGGACCGCTGCTTCCAACGCGGCCACGGCTGCAGCTGCGGCCAGCCCTGCGGCCAATGCTGCCATGGTGAACGGCACGGCTTCCTTGACCACCATCATGGGGGCCGGGGGCAGCACGTTCCTTCCCGCTTTCGGTACCTGGTTCGAGAACAACCTTCGCGTGTGGGAGCAGGAGTACGCCAATTCACACGCTGCGAAGGCGGACACGGCCACCCTGGATGGCATGAACAAGGTCCTGGGCTGGAAGATGGCGGATACCAACGCCTACATCGACAAAAACGTCAAGGAATGGGGCAATAATTTCAACGCCACCATGGACAGCATTTTCGGCATCAAGCGCCTGCCGAACGGTATCATTGACCTTGGCGAAACCTTCAAGAGGGATTCAACAGTCAAGGATTTAGCCAAGGAAATGATGACCGGGTTTGTGTCCACAAAGATCGACACGATTTCCGGCGCACAGCCCTTCACTCCCAGCCAGAACGATATGGTGGACGCTATTTCCAGCGCTTCGACGTTATGGGGCAAAGGCGCCACCCTGATCGGCGGCATGGGTGAGGCGGCGGGGGACGCGGCGGTGGGAATTTCGACACTGTCCAGCATGCTCAAAGCTCTGGTGAGCTGGACCGGCGGCGGCGATGGCCCGACACAAGGGAAAAAGGCTGCTGGTATCAAGCGTGTGCCCTGGGACAACTACCCGGCCCTGCTGCACAAGGGCGAGACCGTGCTTCCTTCCGGGGAGGCCGGTGAGTACCGTGCCAACGGCAACCAGGCCGGGAAAGCGGGAACCAACATCAGCCTGAACATCACGGTCAATGGCGCCAACATGGACGAGAACCGGCTGGCGTCCCTCCTGGTGAACAAGCTGCAAGAGGTGGCCCTGAACACGGCATAAGGAGGCGGGTCCATGATTGAAATCTGGCTTTCCAATGGCGCGGACCGGCTGCGGCTGCCTGTGCTGCCTGCCGATATCGCGGTGCAACACACCGGCGGGGCACAGCGGGCCACCCTCCAGGAGCTGGGCGAGGCCATCTTTTCGGGAAAGCGCAAGCTCCGAACCATGCAAATCGAATCATACTTTCCGGCCCGGTACGATGGCAATTGCCAGTACCGGGCCATTCCTTTACCCTCCACGGCTGCTGCGCTGCTGCAGCTCTGGATTGACGAGGGCACACAGGTGCGGCTGCTGATCACCGGCGGCGCCCTGGATATCAATATGCTGGTGCTGATCGAGGGCGGCACGTTCACCATGGGCAAGGTGGCCGGTGATGTGGCCTACCAGCTCACCCTGACCGAGTACCGGCCCATTACCGTGAAGCGGCTATAGGAGGTGGTGGCCATGCGCCTGGTTTATGCGGCCCGGAGCGGCGCCACCTGGGATATCACCGAGGTGATGGAGTCCGTAGTATGGTCCGGCGATTATCAGCAGGCGGCCCGCAAGCTGGAGGTGTCGCTGCTTTGGAGCGACACGGACCCGGCCTTCCCCAGGGAGGTCATCGGCGGCATCGACAACGGCGAAATGTTTTTCTTGTATGACGATGATGGCGAGGAGCTTTTCCAGGGGTATGTGTTCTCCCTGGGAAAAACCCTGGGCGCTACAGGGCGGAGATACACAGTCTACGATGGGCTGATCTACCTGCTGAAATCCTCCATCGCGCAAAACTTCCAAAAGACAACAGCCCAGGGCATGACCCGACAGGTGGCCGCAGAGCTGGGCGTCCCTGTGGGCACGATGCCCGATGATGGCGGGGTGTCCCTTTCCTTTGCCCACATTGCCAAGCCCGCCTACGAGGCCATCATGGGCGCCTGGACGCATGTCAAAAAGGCCAGCGGCAAGCTGTACCTGCCGGTCATGAAGGCCGGGAAGCTGGGCGTCACGGTCATGGGGGAAACGGTGGCGGATCGCATCCTCACACCCTCCACCGACCTAGTGGCCGGGGAGATCACTTCCTCCATCGAGGACACGGTGACCAAGGTCCTGGTGGTGGACAAAAAGGGCAAGACCCTTGCCACGGCGGAGGATGCCGAAAACAGAAAGCTGTACGGCCTGCTACAGGCTGCCGTGGAAAAGGAGAGCGGCCTGGCGGCGGATGCCCAGGCCAAGGAAAAGCTGAAAGGCCCGGAGGACCAGATCAGCCTTTCGGAGATCATTGGCGGCCCGGATGCGCTGGACATGGTGACCGGCAATGCCATCCTTGTGGAGGAACCCTCCACCGGCCTGCACGGAAAGTTCCACATCATCAACGATACGCACACCTTCTCCGATGGCCTGCACAAGGTGGCCCTGGGGCTGTCCTTCGAGGGCATGATGGACGAGGTGGAAGTGGAGCTGATCAAGGCCAAGAAAAAGAAAAAGACCCCGCCTCCGCCGGAGAATCCCTGGAAAAAGTGGGAGGAATACGGCGCGGATGGGAAGCTGTCGGGCCGGTATAATTCCGCGACAGAGCAATGGGAGTACACGGCATAACGGAGGTGGCTGCGGATGTCTGGTGCTGCAGAAAATCCCTTTTCGGCGCTCCTGGGCCTGATGCGGGAGCAGGGTGGCAAGGACAACCCGCCCGCCTGGGGCGTGGGCGAGGTGGCCCAGCTGGCCCCGCTCAAGGTCCTTTTTGGGGGTATCGTGCTGGAACCTGCGCAGCTCTTTTGGCTGCATGGCTTTTCCGATTCACAGCTGCAGGTCGGGTCCCAGGTGGCGGTGCTGCCTGACCCGACCTTTTCCATGTTCCTGATCCTGGGCGAGAGGGTGATTTGATGGGTGTGTTTCCTTTTCTGGCAGCGCCGGTGGCGAAACCGCAAAGCCTGCCCCTATTGGAGGAATGGGCTTTCGACTTCGAAGCCGGGCGGCTGCTTGTGACCGATGGCCAGATGCACCGGGTCACCGGCCTGGATGCGCTCAAGGTGTGGATGTATAAGGCCCTTTGCACAGCAAGGGGCCGCTTCAAAGCATATTCCGCTTCCTTTGGCAGCGACCTGGAGGACCTGGTGGGCGGAACCTACAGCCCGGCAGCGGTGCGCACAGAAGCCCACAGGATGGTCACAGAGGCGCTCCTGGTTTCTCCCTACATTCATGCGGTCAGCGGCGTGGATGCGGCCCTGGAGGGCGGCCTGCTGGCCATTCGCTGCAATGTGGCCACGGCCTATGGCAGAACTTCTTTGGAGGTGACGGTATGAGCGGTTCCCTTGATCGGATGAAGGCCCTGGTGACCGGTTACCCGGTCACGGAGGGCAGCTTCCTCCACGATGCTTTTTCGCCGATGGCGGTGGAGATCGATGCCATGGCAGATGAAACCCTTCCTGCGGCCCTGGATGCGCATATGCCGGACACGGCGCTAGCCAGCGATCTGGACCGCGTAGCTGCAGCGTATGGCATGACCCGCAAGGCTGCGGCTGCTGCGGTGGGCGAGGTCACGTTCACCGGCACACCTGATACGGTCATCGGGGCATCGGTCCCTGTGTCCACCCAGGCCGGATTCGTGTTCCTCACCAATAGCCAGGTGACCATTCCGGCGGGCGGCTCCGTCACCGTGACCGTAACGGCTGCCCTGTCCGGCGCCAGGGGCAACGTGGGCGCCGGGGCGGTGACGGTGGTTCCCATCTCCGTGGCGGGCGTGGACAGCGTGACCAACAGCCTGCCAATGACCGGCGGCGCAGATACCGAGAGCGACACAGCTTTTCGGGCGCGGCTGCTCCAAAAGATACAGCTCCCCTCCGCCAGCGGCATTGAATCGGATTATGTGCGCTGGGCGCTGGAGGTCCAGGGCGTGGAGGCTGCCCGCTGCGTGGGCCTTTGGAACGGCCCTGGAACGGTGAAGGTGATCATCGCGGGTGCGAACATGCAGCCGGCAGATGGAGAAACCTTGCAGCGCTGCGAGGAACACCTGGAAGTGGTGCGGCCCATCGGGGCACAGGTCACGGTGGCCAGCGTGGCGTCCGTGGTGGTGAACATTGCGGCCAACGTGGACCAGGCGGCGGGGTACATGCTGCAGACGGTCACAGATGCCTTTTCGGCTGCGCTCCTGGCGCACTTCCAGGAGCAGGCACTTTCTTCAAGCTACCTCTCCCATGCAAAGATGGGCGCCCTGCTGCTTTCGGTACCGGGCGTCCTGGACTATACCGGGCTGCTGCTCAATGGCCTGGCCAGCAACGTGGCCTTGACGGATGAGCAAGTGCCCACCCTGGGGACGGTGACGCTTACATGACCGAGCTTGAAAAGCTGGAATCCATGGTTCCCGCCTTTGTTCGGGAGGACCCGGTGATGCATGCGTTCTACGCTGCGGCGGCGCCGGAGCTGGAGGCTGCCGGTGTGGCCGTGGCCGACCTTCCAAAGCAGATATGGCCACACATGGCCACCTGGGGCATTGCCCGGCTGGAGAAGGTGTTTGGCCTGGCCGCTGACCCCAGCCTTCCTTTGGAATCCAGGCGGAGCGCCCTTGTGGCGAAGCTGCGCGGGTCCGGCACATCCACCTTTGCACAAATCAGATCCATTGCGGAGAGCTTCTCCAACGGCACCCTTGCGCTCACGGAGCGGTTTGACGAGTACACGGTTGAGATCGAGTTCATGGATGACCTGGGCGTCCCTGTCTATCTAGAGGAGCTGAAAAAAGCCCTCCGGGCGGCGGTCCCTGCCCACCTGGCGATTGAGTTTGTGCTGCGGTGGATTACCATGGGCGAACTTGCCGCAGCGGGCGTTACCTGGGGTCAGCTCCAAAGCGAGGGCGTGACCTTTGAGCAGCTCAAAACCTACGATGTCATTTAAGGCGGTGATGGGCATTGAAGCAAGGGAAAATGTGGGCCATGGGTCCCACTGGCCAGGAGCAGTTTGTTCCTGAAACCCTCGCGGCTGCGGTGTACATGGACGAGGCGGGAACCAAAACGCTGCCGCAGGCCCTGGAGGAAATTGAGCTGATTCCTGGCCCGCAAGGTCCGCCCGGCGCGGATGGCCCTCAAGGCCCCACAGGTCCGGCTGGCCCGGCTGGCCCCACCGGCCCTACTGGCCCTGCTGGCCCCAAGGGAGACACCGGCGCCACAGGCGCTACCGGCCCTACTGGCCCTGCTGGCCCCAAGGGAGACACCGGCGCTACAGGCGCTACCGGCCCCACCGGCCCGCAAGGCCCGGCAGGGTCGGACGCATCGGTCACGAAGGCCAACGTGGAGGCTGTGCTGACCGGGACCCTGACGAGCCACAACCACACGCCTGGGCATATCGGGGCGATGCCTTCCGGCGATCTTGGCCATCATCTCACCACTCCGTCCAATGATCACAATACTGCGGCTAATGGCCTTAGAACGGGGTTTTATAGCCCTGGGGCGCCTTTGTCTGCCGGGCAACCTTCCGGCTATGGAAATATGCTGTCCATCGGTAACGGCGGCGAGAAATCCCAGCTTTGGTTCACCCAGGCATCAGGTCCGCTGTATCACCGTCAAGGCAACGGCAGCGGCTGGAACGGCAACGGAACGGTGGACGGATGGGTGAAGATTTTTGACGAATCTCAGGTGATCCCTGTAGCCAATGGCGGGTCCGGCGCAAATAACGCGGCGGCTGCGAGGGGAAACCTGGGCGCCATGGGGGCCGCCTATGTCAACGGCCACTATGGTCTGGTGCAGCCCGATGGGAATGCAAGCGTCTGGATACGGACCCCGGTCAACGGCCTTATTCCGTATCAAAGCGGCGGGCATGGGGCGCTGGGCACATCCTCCTGGCCTTTCAGTACCGTCTATGCCACAAGGCACTACGGTATCCTGAACACTCCAAACCACGGCACCGGCACTCCTTCCGGCGGTATTTCTGGCGATATCTATCTCAAGCATTCGTGAGGTGATGGGGCATGGGCGCGATATCGCAGCTGGCCGTGGAATCCTGGTATTCCAACTATGCCTTCAATCCTTCAGCAGCGTGGGCTGAGCATTCGACCATGGAACTTTCCACTTCCCATGGGCGGCCTGGGCGGCTCCAGTTCAACAGCCTTTCGGGCGGGCAGCCGATCACATCGTTGAACTTCAAGTTCAACAAAACCAATTCCGGCGGCGGCGGCTATCTGCGGGTTTACGTGACCGACAATGCCAGCCTTACTCCCAGCCAGGTCACCACCCACATGGCCTACCTGGGGGAGCTGCCGATCTTTGGTTCGGGCACCGGGTGGAAAACGCTTGCTGTTCCAGCTTCGATGCTTGACGCGATCTCCCAATTCACCGGCACCTGGTATCTGGTTCTTACTTGCTCCGTGTATGTCACGTTCTATGGCCAGACTACCGCAACAAACACTGTGCGCTTCGAGGGCGAGCATGCCGATGGCAGCATGTACACCAACGATGGCGGCGTTTGGAAAATCAGCACCCCGATCTCCAACGATGCCGGTGTTTGGAAGGACAGCGTAGCCTGGTGCAATGATGGCGGGGTGTGGAAGCAGGGCATTCCATAAAGGAGGGATTTCATGAATCGTCTTGTGGCCGGGTCCACGGAACTGGAAGTCATGGGCGTGTATGGCCATTCCGACACGCTCAATGGGGCGGCGGTGGAGGCTTTGAAAATATCGCTGCCTGCCGATATCACGGAGGAACAGATCATCGACCTGCTGGAAAACCCATGGAACATTTATGCCGAAGATGGCACCCTGCTGGGCGTCCATTCCGGCTGCAATTATATCAAGGAGTACACCATCACCTTTCTGAAAGTGCCCGATGAAGCCCTGCTCCTGATGCAGCTCAAAACGGCATCTGATGAAATCGCGGCGGCCAAACTGGAGGCGCAGGCGAAGGCCCAGGAAGCCCTGGCGGCGCAGCAGGCCATGATCCAAATGGCGGACGAGATAGCGGTCATCAGGGCGGCCCTGCAGGCTGCCGGTATCTCTTTGGAAGCCCTGGTGCAAAACCAGGCGCAGCAGGCGCTGATGGGCTGACGCCTGGCAAAAAAACACTAAGGAGGTATACCCATGGCGAACACTCCACGGCTTGGCATTCGTCTTTTGGAAGCCACGGACGTTGCCAACTTCGAACTGATCAATACCATCCTGCAGCTGATCGACAGCCTGGTGGCGAAGCAGGAGGCCCTGGCGGCGGCCACCGGGCACACCCACAACGGCACGGATGGCAATGGCCCCAAAATCCCCTACGCGAATGTGACCGGCGGCCCCGCGTCCCTTCCGGCTGCCGGTGGTGATTCGGACACCGTGGATGGCAAGCATGCCAGCGACTTTCCGCTTGTGGAACACAGCCATTCGGGGGCAGCCGGGCAAGGTCCCAAGATTCCGTATGCGAATCTGACCGGGGCGCCCGCATCCCTTCCGGCCAATGGTGGCAATGCAGACACCGTGGACAATTTGCATGCTGCCGACTTGGCGGGCATCGGGCACACGCATTCCGGCGCTGCGGGCCAGGGGTCCAAGATTCCCTACGACAACCTGACCGGCACACCTACGGCCCTTCCGGCCAGCGGCGGTGATTCGGATACTGTGGATGGCAAGCATGCCAGCGACTTCGCTACGGCAGGCCATGCGCACAGCGCGGCCACCCAGGCCCTGGCCGGTTTCCTTTCGGCCACGGACAAGGCGGCCCTGGACACACTGGTGAGCCGGGTGGACCAAGCGCTCAAATCCACTTCCAGCCCGACCTTCAATGTGGTTACGGCCAATAGGGTCATCGGCGCTGTCTATGCGTGATCGGGGGGGTGAGGTAAATGCCACAAGTTGTACACAGCCTAGGCAGTACATCCATCAGCAGCTCGTATACGGCTTATACCGCATACGGCGGTTCGCAATCGACCGGCACTGCTTCGTATGGCTCTGATAACCTTCCCGCGTTCACCAATAACGAGCTGGGCATCATGCCGGGGTCCACTATTGATTCCGTTTTCTTTCGGGTGGAAAGTTTAGGCTCTCCGCTCCATGGCACGGCGGACAGGACGCTGGTGGTCAATGGGAATACCGTCACCACATGGCTGCCTGCGGCCACCGATATCGACATAACGAGCCTGATGTCGGCGGGCAGCAATGTCATCACCCTGAAGTTCCGATCCGCAAAAAACAACACAAGCTATCCTTCGGAGCCGCCGATTTCCGGCCCGCCCAACACAAAAACCAATATTGGGTCTTTGTCCTTTAACGATATTTCGATCATCATCAACTACACGCTGCCCTTCTCCGCTTGCACTCCGCCCTCCAGCGCCAGCCTATCTGCTGCGCTCTCCGAGGGCAATTTGGACCTGTCCTTTTCTGGCGCTGCTGGCGGCACGAACAATGCCATCACCGACCTGGAGGTGCAGTATGCTGAATCGGATGATAACGTCAACTGGGGAGACTGGGTGGCCTATGCCACCATTCCCACCGGCAGCGGGTCCGGCTCCATATCCGTGGCTCCATCCTCCACCCGTGGCAAATACCGAAAGTTCCAGGTCCGGGTCCGGGGCGCTGCGGGCGCCGATTACTATTCCGGCTGGAAGGCGGTCACCGGCTCTGTTCGGAAGAACAGCGCACCAGCTGCGCCTGGTGTAACGGCGCCGGTGGCGTCCAAAACGATCTACAACAGCCAGCCGCGTATCCTGGCCACGGTGGGCAGCGATACGGACGGACACAGCCAAACCCTGGCGGCCAGCGGCTATACGGCCAGCAGCGGCGGGGCACAGGCGCCGGGGAAGAAGCTGCTGCTCCGCCGGTCCAGCGCGGCCAGCGCCGGGGCGCAGTCTGTTTCGGTATCCTCCACCGATGCCCTGGGCGTGGCCAGCAGCGCCACGGCCCGGTCCTTCACCTATGCTGTGCCTGCCTGGACGGACGCCAGCCTGGTGGCCGGAGAAACCCCGATCAAGGCGGCGCACATGACGGAGCTGCAGGCGGCCATCAATAACGTGCGGGCCTACTATGGCCTGGCGGCCTATCCCTTTTCCTCCATCACGGCGGGCGTCACCGGACTGGTGGGCTGGACCGGCCATGTGGCCGAGCTGCGGGCCGCCATCGATGAGGTGGTGAGCCTGGTGAACGGCTGGGACACGGCCAACAGCACGAACGACATTTCCTTGCCCGCCTGGACCACCATCTCCGTCAACTGCCCGGCGGCGGCGATCATCGCGCAACTGCGGGCGGCGATTCCTCTGCTATAAAAAGGAGGGGTGACTTTGATACCTGTTTGGAACCTGGTTTCTTATGTGCGCAGCAAGGTGGGCTGCGGCTATGTATGGGGAGCAAGCGGCGAGTTTTGCTCCCCATCTTTGCGCTCAATCTTAGCGAAGCGGGCGCCCTCTCAAAAGGGGAACATCCTGGGCATCTGCGAAAAGTGGGACGGCCTGCAGGTGTTCGATTGTGCCACCCTGGTTCGTGAAGCCTTCAAGGCTGCCGGTGTCAATCGGAGCAGCGGCGCCACCACGATCTGGCAGACCTGGCCCTTCATCGAGAAGGGAACCATCGACACGCTGCCACCCAATGAGCCAGGCATCGCTCTTTTTCGGGCACAGGCGGGCGTGGACAAGATGGGCCATATCGGCATGACCATCGGGGGCGGCCTGGCCGTGGATGCGCGGGGGTCCTCCAATGGGGTCCTCTTGGGGCCGGTGTCCTCCGTGAAGTGGACGCACTGGGCACGTTTCGCGGATGTGGACTACCGGGCGGTCCGGCCCGACCTGCCCGCCATGCTTGGAGCCGTGGTGATCTCCAAGGGAAAGCTCAACCTGCGGGCGCGGCCCGACACCAATTCCCAGGTGCTGGCGAAGCTGCCCAGCGGCGAGGTGCTGGCCGTGTACAAGGATGGCCAGACCATTGCTGATTGGCTCAAGGTCTACTATGCCGATGGCATGGCATATGCCATGAAGCAGTATGTCAACGTGGGCGCTGCGCTGCCAGCGGAGCCGCCTGCGGAGAAACCTGCGGACCCGCCCACGGAGCCGCCCACGGCGCCACTGGAGCTGCGGACGCTGCGCTATACGCCTGGCCTGCCTTTGATGCGGGGCGAGGATGTGAAACTGGCACAGGTCCGCCTGCAGGCCCTGGGGCACAATCCTGGCGCGGTGGATGGGGTGTATGGCCCCAAGACAAAGGCTGCCGTGCTGGCCCTCCAGCTGGACGCCTTCCCCTCTAAGCCCAAGGAATGGGACGGTGTGGTCGGGCCTAAGACCTGGGGGAAGCTCAAAGACTGATCATCACAAAGGAGGACCTTCCAATGGAGCAGACATGGGACAAGGTGGTTAAGGCGGGCATGGCCTTGGGCGGTGCAATCGCTGGGGCCTTTGGAGGGTGGACGGTGCAGCTATCTGTGCTGGTGTACTTCATGCTGGTGGACTATGGTACCGGGCTGCTGGTGGCCTGGATGGGCAAATCACAAAAGACCGAGGGCGGCGGTCCCTCCAGCAGGATCGGCTTCCAGGGCATCCTCAAAAAGCTGTTTATGCTGGGCCTGGTGTTCGCTGCCGCACAGGTGGACAAGGCCATGGGCGCCGGGACATTCATCGTCAGGGACGCTGCAGTGTGGTTCTACCTGGCAAACGAGGGCCTTTCCATCCTGGAGAACATGACCCTGGCCGGGGTCCCTTTCCCGCAGCGCATCAAGGACCTGTTGGGGCACATCAAGGAGAAGAACGATTCCGATTCCGGCACAACTGAATAATGATGCAATCCCTTCTGCTGCCTAGCCTTTGTGCTGGGCGGCAGATTTTTTATCGGTTGTGCCATAATGGCCTGGTCAATGAGATAATCAGGCACCTATGAACTATCATGAATCTGACAGGGCAACATCTAACCTAATAATTGGAACGTCAGGATATGTTTATCAGAGAAGTGGAAATAATAGCTATATTCTAAATAAAAAATGTGAGGCGCTTATGCTCTATACGATCACCATTCTACTAGCTCATTTCGGTGCTTTCTATTTCACGGGCACCTGGAAGCATTGGAAGGAGTATTATCCTACTGCTTTATTTGCTGTTATTGGAGATTTTTCTTATAACATGCTCTTTAGTGAGCGGTTTTTGTGGGAATACAAGACATTATTTGACCATAGGGTAGCTGACATGACCTATGCTTTTTTCGTTTTTCCTTGTACGGCAATGCTGTTTTTAAGATACTATCCAAAAGGTCTTCTAAGAGAAGGGTTGTACATACTCCTGTGGACAGCCCTTTATACAGTCATTGAATGTATCTCTTGCCATATCGGCAACTTAATCCATTATGGTGGCTGGAACATGTTCTGGTCTTTCGGATTATACTTTTTTGCGTTTATATTGATTCGGATTCACTATAAAAAGCCTCTCATTGTGTGGCCTATAGGTCTTGCCTTTGCTATTGCCATAATGATTATATTTCATCAACCTTTTCATTTTTCTGCTTTAAAATAGATAGAATATGCCCGTTGGCCTGGCCATTACAACCTGGCCTTTGAACAATGTTTGTAAATCTCTATGGATACTTCACCCACTGGCACATCCACTAATGCTATACCACTGTTACTCGATTCGGAGCAAATTGCGCATGATGACGTAGCATTCATCGTAAAGCGTATACAGAAACCATTTTATTCGCTTTATGATGTAATAAAAACCAACATGTCTCATTAGGCAAAATATCCCTTCAGAGGAACTATAGCCTGCGTGTCGTTACTTCACAGGATATTTAATTTAAATTCTGCCCAACTATAACTTTGAATTACACAGAAAAATCTTGCCAATATGATTGTGGCCACAATGATTATCGCTTCTTTTGCCTTGCCTTTGCGAGGGATGCTCTTTTTTATGCCCTCAATTTGTGACGAACAGGACACACATACATAAGAGAAACAACGTAAAATCAACCCACTTATAACGTGGCTTTACATCCCCATCAGAGCTAATATGCACACATCTAAGCGATGGGGGCACGCACGAATGAAGAACCAAAACTTCGGGATCGAGATCGAACTGACCGGAATTACCCGCGAGACAGCCGCCAAGACCATGGCCACCTACTTCGGAACCCGGCACACCTACGAGGGCGGAACCTACGATATGTGGACCGCCAAGGACCAGCAGGGCCGCACCTGGAAGGCCATGAGCGATTCCTCCATCCGGGCCACGCTACGCGATGGCACCGCCACCAACGATGCCCGGTACCGATGCGAGATCGTTTCTCCGATCTGCACCTACGCCGACATCGAAGCTGTCCAGGAGCTGGTGCGGCTCCTGCGGAAAGAGGGCGCCAAGGCCAACAATTCCTGTGGCATCCACATCCACATCAACGCGGCGCCCCATACCGCTCAATCCCTCCGCACCCTGGCCAATGTCTTTGCCAGCCGCGAGGACATGCTGGTGGCCGCGCTGGGCATCAATGCCGCCCGCACTAGCTACTGCAAGAAGTCTGACAAGGGCTTCATGGACAAGCTGAACGCTAGCAAGCCCGCCACCCGCGATCAGCTCAAATCCATCTGGTACGATGGCCGCGATGAGAGCCACATCCACTACTCCAACACCCGCTACCGCATGCTGAACTTCCACAGCGTTTTCTCCAAGGGCACCGTGGAATTCCGCTGCTTCAACTCCACCACCCATGCCGGGGAGATCAAAGCCTACATCCAGTTCTGCCTGGCCGTGAGCCACCAGGCCCTCACCCAGCGGTCCGCCACCTACAAGCCGGTTGTCACCGATAACGCGAAGTATACCTTCCGTTGCTGGCTGCTCCGCCTGGGCCTGATCGGTGATGAGTTCCAGACCGCCCGGCTCCACCTCATGAAGCGCCTGGAAGGGAACAGCGCCTGGCGGCATGCCAGCTGATTCTCTCCACCGCACCATGGCCCACCGGGAGGCGCCCTCCGCCCGGAGGACCTTGGTGTTACGTTTCAGACGTATTTAGTTAAGGGAAACAACCCCAAATCAACCCGCTTATAACGTGGCTTTCCCTGGGCACCTAAGGTAATATACACACAATCAAACGAAAGGGGCGCTGCAGATGAAGTACACGGCGGAAATGATCAGGCGGCTGCAAAAGGAAGGCGAGTACAAGTTCGAAGGCCTGACCCGCGAGGAAACCCGCCAGGCGTCCATGAAACTGGCCGGGTTTGCTATGGCGGATGACATGCTCCACGGCTCCACGGATAGCCTGGTGTACGGAGCAGCCAGGGATGTTTTCGGTTTCTACTACGCGGTGATCACCAGGCGCTAAAACACAGCCCAGGGCGGGGGCAAAGCCGCCTACACGAAGGAGGGGCACACTATGAGCGCAAACCAAAACCTGAACCTTGACACCCTTGCCGAGGGCCTGCGGGCCATGGGATTTACCGCAGAAGTAAAGCTGGACCCCAACCGGCCCGCGTACCTGGAACCCCTGATGATCCTGGAGGCCGCTATTGAAACCGGGCGGGGCATGTTCGATATCCATGCGACCTATGGCGGCATGCGGATGGGCAAGCCCAACGGCAGCCACAAATACTACTGGGGTACGGAGAAGCAATGTCTGGCGGTGGTCAGGCAGACGCTGAAGTGCTATCAATAAAAATGAAAGGTTGCCCTGGGGCACAGGCTCCGGGGCGGAAAGGTGGAAATCTTGAAAGTTTATGCTGCTTATGGGTCCAACATCAACCTGGAGCAAATGGCCCAGCGCTGCCCGGCTGCGCGGGTGATCGGCAAGGGGTGGCTCATGGATTACCAGCTGGCGTTCTTGGGCAGAGCCAGGGGCTGCGGCGTGGCCACCGTTGAGCCGCGCAAGGGGCGCCGGGTGCCGATCCTGCTGTGGGCAATCACCGAGGCCTGCGAGGATGCCTTGGACTGCTACGAGGGATACCCTTCATTTTATCGGAAGGAAGTCGTAAATGTGGAAAGCGTTGAATGGCTACCCAACAAAGTCATGTCACAGACTGCAACGTTGGAGATGGAGGCTATGATCTATATTATGAATTATGGTTGCCTGGCTCCACCTAACCAAACCTATCTTGATTGTATCAGGGAGGGATATCGAACGGTAGGGTTCAATCAGCGGTATCTGTCAGAGGCAGTGAGGCGCACAATACGTTCAAGTTGGTAATTGTATACAGTAAATGTAAGAAAAGTGACTTCCTCAAATCGAGAAGCCACTTTTTTTGTTTATGTTTAGAGTGTCATTTAAATTTAGGGATGCAATAAAGTATAAAATGTGATATTATTAGTGTATTGATATTTGGAAAAGTTTGGAGTGATTGACATGCCAATAAGCCCAACTCGGTTGACAGACTGCCTTGTTAATATGAAAGTAAAATATCTTGAAGATCCCAATCACTCCGTAAGAAGTCAGTCGTTCATCAATGTTCTTCACGATCTATGCGTTGAGGAATTGCGTGATCTCGGCATTTCTGGTGATAGTTATGAGATTCTCAAAGAGGCTACAATATATGGTTCTCATAAGCCAAAGGATGTTGATGTTGCTATTATAGAAAATATTAATGGGCCACAAATAATTATTGGTATTCGAAGTCAGATGTCTTCCGTTTCCAAGAACATCCTTACATATTATGAAGAAATCATTGGTGACTGTATTTCTTTGCATGATCGTTTCCCCATGGCAGTGCTTGCTTATATTTATGTATTACCCAAGAAAGCAATTAAGCCTGGTATCAACGAAACTGTAAATCTTGAACGCGCCGAAAGACTCTTTGAAAGAATAGCAGGTCGCGTTGATTGGCGAGACCCTAAAGACAAATATGAGCATTTTGCATTTCTAAAAGTTGATTTCGAACAAGACCCACCAATTTTGTTGCCAACTTCAGAGAAATTGCAGTTCCAAGGATTTTTTGATAATATTATCTCAACCTATAATGACAGAAAACCTCTCTAGTTCTGCCTTTTTGTTACTTGTGCCTTCTGTTGTGTGGGAGGCGCCACTTGCGCAGGGTCTCAATAGCACTTCTTATTTGAAAGATTTGTAACTGTGTGAGCCCTAGAATATTTTGCAGCACAAGTTCATCGCCCAATTTATATGCTTCACTAATTGAGCGATCACAAATACATTTGTTAATAGAAGAGCTAATATCGTCTACATTAGCTTCTGGTAATGGCCTAACTATTTTTAGCTGGTCAGCCTCTCCAGGGATAATAACGAAGCTGCCACCACCAAGTGAATGCGCCGACAATTCGATCGATAATAGTGTGAGGCTGTTATACCATCGTGCCACAAGTTCTTTTGCGGTTATACCTTTAAGGGTTCCGCACAATAAACTGTTTGATACTGCATAACCTCCACTGTTTATCACAAGCTTTGGCAAGTCACCAAATACGGTCAATATTACATCAGGGATTTCCACCGTCGGTGTTATATACCAAGGATTACGGTGGGAGCACTTATATTTCTTTGAAACGCCGAGTTCTTCTCCATGTTTTATATATTCTTTATCTTGATCATTGGGACTTAAAGGAAGGTATAGCTTCGATGCGCATAATCCTTCGTCAACAAATACACCGATACCTGTTCCACCGTTTATTTGTTTTCCGTTTTGAATACATGGAACAAGGCTATTAGATGATAGATTGTATTTTTTTACTGTGCTCTCATTGGGGTGAAAAAAAGCTTTATCTGCTGAAACATATCCGATTTTGAACTTACACACATCAACTAAAGGTGTTAAGATTTCATCAGAAAAAAAAATAATATTAGCATTTGATTTTTGTGCGTTCGTGATCAAAGATGAAATGAAGGGTTTTTTGTTTTGTGTTATATCAACTATCTTCACGGTGTTAGTTGACATGGCGATGTTTAAACACATATTGTAGATAGATTCATAAATGATATATTCAACACTGGCTGTTTGTTTACCCTTATCTTCTGCAAGAAGTAAAATCGTTTCCACATCAACATCTGGAAAGAAATCCTCGTAAAGCCTAACAACGGTTAATTGACCGAATCTCTCAGCAAGGAAATTCCACATTTCAAATGCATACTTTACATATGTTATTTCAAAAGGTAATACGAATGCCAATCGGCCACCATCATTTAGTGAGTCCACACTATGAAGTACAAACGGAAGCCAAAGGCTGCCGTTGAGTGGAGCAGCTATATCATGATTTGATAGTATATTTAGTGCATTTCTTTTTTGATCTTCCGGTAGGTGTTTTAAACTTACGTATGGAGGGTTTCCAATAACAACATCAACGTTATCATGTAAGGTCACGCCCAGATAGTCATCATGATATGCGGTAATATCAATACCCTTATTACCAAAACGTCTAAAGGTATCTTCTTTGAGCTCAACAGCAGTAATGTTAGGTGATTTGTTTCCAAGTTTTCTTATTCGTTGCGCCGATGCTTCAATAAAGACCCCGTCACCGAACGAAGGCTCGAGTATATGGTCGCATGGGCTGCGAATTGCCCAGTCCACCATATATTTTGCTATAGATTGCTCAGTGTAAAATGAACCTGTCTGCCTTTGTGCTGATAATGTTGCAGCCACAATTTCACCTCTTTCCTCGGTGTATTTTATAACATCTTTGTCGTTATGGCAAGTTTTCAAAAGGAGACTTGTGTGTGGATTATACCATAATTGAATGTCCTAAACCTCTATAATTGCAGGAATATTTCAATGTTTAAGGAAGGTATCATGGCACCCAGGATTATCATTCGTGGCAACGGTATAACATATGAGATGAAGCTCAATACCACTTTTTTAGTTCAGCTGCGTCGACGACAATGGAGAGGGGAGGTGCACTACCAGTTGGAGGGTGTTCGATGGACGCCGCGGAAGAATGTAAATCCGTAGTGGTGGAAATAGATGCGTTGTT
This sequence comes from Bacillota bacterium, assembly GCA_023411395.1. GTDB lineage: Bacteria > Bacillota > Clostridia > Christensenellales > Aristaeellaceae > JAEWAH01. The sequence goes on along the minus strand of JAEYOV010000049.1, from coordinate 39,521 downwards.
AAAAGTGTGGTGATTGGTTTTTACTTGATGGAGGTGATGGGAGTTGAACCCTTCACTGATGTCGATCTTCTGAAATCCAAAGCGTGTACTTTTGTGTGTACTTGGAGAAATGCAAAAGCCCGGAGAACCTTGATTCTCCGGGCTTTTCATGTGGTCGAGGTGACAGGATTTGAACCTGCGACCTTTTGGTCCCGAACCAAACGCGCTACCAAACTGCGCTACACCTCGAAAAAATGGAGCCAATAAAGGGACTCGAACCCTTGACCTGCGGTTTACGAAACCGCTGCTCTACCAACTGAGCTATATTGGCAAATCCAGCGTGCATCATTATAACAGACCGATGGCGGTTTGTCTAGACTTTTTCAGGCGGATTCCCCAGAAGTGCGGATTCCCCAGAAGTAAATTCCCAAAGTAAGTTCCACAGTGGACGCGGGAGTGGAATTTAGTCTGACACGGCATCTGGTAGAATTAAGTCCGGGAAATTTTCCAGGACGATGAGGAAGCCATGACAAACACAGAAACACAAAAGAACAAGCATCTGACCATGGAAAACCGTATTGAGATACAGGATTGCCTGTATCATGGGATGACATTCAAGGCAATAGCCAAAAGGATCGGCAAGGACCAGACTACCATTTCCAAAGAGGTGAAAAAGCATCTAGACGTTGCAGTGGACGATGTGACCAGAACCGATATGCACGGCAATCCCATAGTGCCTGAAGTCTGTCCGGCACTACTCAAAGCACCGTTCGTGTGCAACCCATGCAACAGAAGGCACACCCGGTGCAAGTACCGGAAGCAGTTCTACCACGCAAAAAAGGCGCATCAGGAATATGAGGCACTGCTCTGCGAAGCCCGCGAGGGGATCTCCTTGAGCAAGGAATCTTTTTACGAAATGGACAGGGTACTTTCAGAAGGTGTCCAACACGGGCAACATCTGTACCACATCATGCAGACGAAAGAGCTCGGTGTATCCAAGTCCACTGTTTACCGGCATCTGAAACAAGGATATTTTCGGTTAGTGCGATTGATTTCCCAAGGGTGGTCAAATTCAAACCCAGGAATAAAAGGCCTAATGACTATGTCCCCAAAGCGCTTAAAGTCGGCAGAACTTATGAAGATTTCCTTCGCTTCATGAATGAAAGTGGAATGGCCTCATGGGTTGAGATGGACACAGTCATTGGCCGTATCGGCGGCAAGGTCATACTGACGCTGGATTTTACCCTTTGCAATTTCATGGCGGGCATTCTTTTAGACAATAAAACCGCCTCTGAAACAGCACAGAAAATCCAATCGCTCAAAAATCGCTTTGATGCTGCAGGCATTCGTTTCGGTAGCATCATGGCTATCATTCTTACCGACAACGGGGGAGAATTTGCCGATGTTTTCACCATTGAGAATGGTTTGGATGGACAGAAGGAAACCGATCTATTCTTCTGTGACCCTATGCAGTCTTCCCAAAAGCCATATGTTGAGAAGAATCACACCCTGTTCCGTGACATCGTCCCAAAAGGCTCATCCTTTGACGGGTTTACACAGGATACGGTCAACCTGGTTTTCTCCCACGTGAATGGCGTCAAAAGAAAGATCCTGAATGGCAGAACTCCATACGAAATGTTTACTTTCATCTTTAGCGAAGCTGCTGTCAAGATTCTGGGCGTTCAATTCGTTCCCCCTGACAAAGTGATCCAATCCCCTAAATTGCTGCCTTTTTAGAATAATCCTTTTCTAGCAAACCCACTGGAAAATTTCCCATACTTAATTCCCATACGGTGGAAGTTACTTTGAGACGGCCCGTTTCAAGGCTTGTTTCGCTTCGACTTCTTTGCTCTGCTATGTCTGATTAACCGTGCTTAGCCTTACTTGATACCGCTTTTCCCAAACTTACTTCCTTTGCTTTTCTATGTAAATTCTACACTCTTCCCACTGTGGAACTTACTTTGGGAATTTACGCGGATTCCCCAGACAGTAAATTCCCCAGGCGGATTCCCCAGACTTGCGGATTCCCCAGACTGTAGATTCCTCAGACTGATTCCGGCGGATTTCCCAGTTTCCGCAGAATCCATAACTTCCCGTAGGAAGGTGAATTGCAGATTCGATGCCATCCATGGGGCATAAGGTACTGTGGAGAGGCACTGGGAACAAAATCAAAAACCTGTCGTCCAACAGTAAGGAAGGCAAACAAATCGCTTTAGGAGGTACTTATGAAAAAGGTTTTTCTGTTTGTGCTGGTGCTGATGATTGCCGCCGGGATGATCCCCGGCGCAATGGCGGGAATGGCTATCCCGGCGCAGTTGGAGGGTGTGATCCTGGAGGTCGGTGAAGACGGGAGCTTCCTGATGGGCAGTATATCACAAGGCCAGATCCTGGTGCAAATCAATGAGGAAACGTTGCTGGAGGGAGTTTCTTTCCTGACGGCGGGCCAGTATGTGTTTGTGGATTATGACGGGGCTATGGCGGAATCACTGCCTCCTCAGGTAACGGCCCAAAAGATAAGCTGCTTTGTGATTGAGGGCACGGTGCTTTCCTTGGATGAGGCCGCCAGGACCGCTTTGGTGGAATCGGAAAAATACAGTCTGGTAACGGTGCATCTGCCGGAAATGGAAGCTGCACTTCATGAGGGGGACTTTGTGGCGGTATACTTCAGCGGCATCATGGCGCTGTCCTATCCTGCCCAGGCGGGCGGGCTGAAGGTGGATGTGTACGCGAAGGCATCCGGCACGGTTGCGGAGATTGGGGAAGGCTATTTCATGCTGGACACGGAGACGGGAGCCATCCTTGTGAACCTTGGCGAAGAAACTGCTTTGCCGGAGGCGCTGGAAGCAGGGGACGAGGTGACGGTGCTGTACAATGGCATGATGGCGTTTTCGGCGCCGCCCCAGATTTTTGGATTGATCGTGAAATAATCATTCGGGGAGGGCTTCTCTTTCAAACGAAGCCCTCCCCGATTATGTGCCATCCATTTCTTTCCTGTCAGACGTCCTTTCTGCCATAGATGCGCAGTGAGATAAAGTAGGAGATCAGCAGAGCGGCGATGGTGACGAAGGGGAGGAGGATGGCTCCCAGGTTCAGAAGGGGCTGGAGGCGAAGGAGGGAGGCTGTGGATTTCTCCAGCTCGTTCATCACCAGCGAGGCGCCGATGAGGGGCACGGCATAGCAGGCCAGCAGAATCACGCGGGATTTTTCCGCGCCGAACTTGTACAAAAGGGGCAGCGCCAGACTGTTGAACAGATAGCTGGCGCACAGCGCGATGCCGGAGGCGGTGAGGATGCCATTCCAGTCGGTCACAGGAGCGTCCAGGCTTCCGGCAATGCTCAGGATGGCGCCGGCTACCGCGCCCACAAGGCACAGGAGGATGGTCAGAATGTACTTGGCGCATACCAGATCACGCTTGGACAGGGGCATGGTGAGGGCGTAACCGTCCCACTTGGCCTGCTCATCGTAGGCAAAGGTGGATATGGAGAGCATGCCGCAGATAAAAACCATCAGCGGGCCCAGGTCGGTATCCATAAAAACCGTCATGACAAGGTACAAGCCCATCAGCAAAATAAAGATGCGGCCCGTTTTTTTAAGCAGGAGAAAATCCTTTAGCAGCAGGCCTTTCATAGCGATTCCCCCCTGACGTAAAACAACATGATCTCTTCCGTGGTGGCAGGCTGCAGGAGCAGTTCGGGGTAACGGCCGGCGTAGAAGAGGCGGTTATCCACCAGTGCCTCCACATCGAAGGCGCTTTTGCGGATGCGAAGCACGTGGCTTTTGTCCAGAGCCTGGAAGGCTGCGCTGCCGCACTTTAAAAGCCCCATTTTTTCGGCCAGATCCTCCCGGCTGCGGCTGAAGATGATTTTCCCCTGATGCAAAAAGGTGATGCTGTCGGCGATCTTGTCCAGGTCTCCTGTGATGTGGCTGGAAAAGAGGATGGCGTGGTCGTCCTGCTGCATGAAGTCCAGGAACAGGTCCAGCATTTCCTCTCTTACCACCGGGTCCAGGCCGCTGGTGGGCTCATCCAGAATAAGCAGCCTTGGATGATGGGCGAGGGCCGCGACGATGGCGGTTTTGCGCTTGGTGCCGGTGGAAAAATCCTTGTAGGGCTTCCTGTCCGGCAGGGAAAACTGTCTGCAGAGCTTTTCAAACAGCTTCTCATCCCAGGTGGCATAAATGTTTCTGAGAATTTTACGGATGCCGCCAAGCGTCAGACAGTCGTGAAACTGCCCTTCCGCCAGCACAACGCCGATTTGCTCCTTCAGCTTTTTTTCATTGCCCTCCATGGGCAGGCCCAGAAGCTCAACATCTCCCGCGTCCCTGCTGATAACCCCAAGCAGGGCTTTGATGGTGGTGGTCTTTCCCGCGCCGTTTTCCCCCACAAAGCCCATCACCTGGCCCGGCGGCAGGGCGATGGAAACATTCTGCAGGGTAAAATCCTGATAGCTTTTGCGCAGCCCGCGCGCAGATATGGCATCGGTCATAATCAGTCTCCTTCATACAGCGTGATGAGCGCCTGGGTAAGGTCGTTGAGGGATATTCCGGCCTGGCGCGCCGCTTCGATGGCGGACAGCAGGTGCTGATCGATCCTGCGAAGCTTTTCCTCCCTCAAAAAGTCCATGTTTTTGTCAGCCACAAAGGTGCCCTTCCCCGTGACGGTGACGATGAAACCGTCCCGCTCCAGGTCGGCATAAGCGCGTTTGGTGGTGATGACGCTGATACGCAGCTCCCTGGCCAGATACCGCATGCTTGGCAGCGCATCCCCGGCGGATAGTGCGCCGCCCAGGATCAGTCCCTTGATCTGGTCGGTAATCTGCTCGTAAATTGGTTTGTTGCTGGCATTGCTGATCAGGATATCCACAGGGTTCCTCCTGATGTCATAGTGTAAATAATGTGCATACACACTATAGACGACATAAGCGCATTTGTCAATGGGCCCTTGAAATTTTTTTCAATCCATGTCTTTAGCCGGGGCAACTGCCGGAACCGGAATAAGCTTTTTACGCAACGAACATACTACAGATGGAGGTGAAGGCAATGAGTCCCAAAGAATTGCTGTATATTGAGGATGCTTTAAACCACGAAAAATTTCTGAAAACCCAGTGCCAGCAGGCAATGCAGGGCCTGACGGACCCGGAGCTGAAAGGTTTTGTCCAGCAGTTGATGGATAAACACAGGCAGATTTACAACCAGCTTTACCAATTGGTGTAGGGAGGGGCATGCATGAACGACAGGAACATCATTGAAAACTTGCTTTTGACCACCAAAGGCGCTTGCGATCTGTACATGCACGGGACCGTGGAAGCAAATACCGCCAATGTAAACGCTGCATTCAACAATGCCCTGAAAGACACATTGGGCATGCAAAGTGGTCTCTATCAGAAAATGGCGGCCAAGGGATGGTATCCCACCCAACAGGTGGAGCAGCAGAAGATCGATCAGGTGCGGCAGAAGTTTTCAAACACGCAGCAGTAAAGCAGTACACAAAAAAGCCGGCCCTCCATCAGGACCGGCTTTTGCATTGCGGGTAGATTATTGTACAGCTGCTTTGAACGCCTCAAAGAACTCGGGACACGACCAGGAGCCGCAGGCGGAAAGGGTGTCGTTCTTGACAAACATCTGCACAAACAGGCCGTTGTCAAGCTGGATCAAAAGGGAACGGTTGCTGCTTTGGCTGCCGGCGGCGCTTACAAAGGAAGCGTTGTTTAAAAGGATGTCGGCCAGATAGGATGCCATGCCATGGTCACTGACGGTACCCACATCCGTAAGCTCCATGCCGATGACCTTGCCGCCGATGCCAAGCGTATCGCCAAGCGATTCCCAGCCGAGGATGGCATTGTTGGCAAAGGATACCCGCTGGAATACACGCATTTCCCCATTCACATTGGCGGCTACCAGCGCTTCACCCATGCCGCTGATGGTGTACACCGTCTCGCCCTGGCCAACGGCGTTGCTGACGATTTGGTTCGGATCGGCAAGGGCAGGCTCATCCGTATACTCGGATACCTGGCCGATGCTGCCGCCCAGCAGGCCTTGGGGAATGCTGGAAGGGTTGCGCATCAAGCGGTAATACTTTCCGTTTACACAGATGAGCGGAAAGTTGCCGCCGCTGGCGTTTGCCCAGATGCTGCGGTATTCGGGACTATTGCTCCCGGGGCTCAGTGTGATGCTCCCCGGGGGAACGTCCAGCAGCATGGCCCGTGCGGCATAGGGTATGGCGGTAGCCTGGCCGGCAGGGAGGCTGACAATGACGTCGTTGGTGCCGTCGGGGGAGGTTTTTGGGACCAGCACTCCCGGATAAAGCAAGGCACCTGCCGTAACCAGCACGACAAGGGCCGCCGCCATGGCCATCATGGGTACGGGCCGGAAGTGGACTCTTGCGGCAGGCTTCTGCGTCCTGGCCGCCTTTAGTATCCGCAGTTTCAGGTCTTGCCCGGCATACAAGCCACCCAATGCTTCCTGCGCCATGTCTTTCAAATCCTCGAAGCGTTTCACCGGGCATCGCCTCCTTTCAAAATGTTCTCCAATTTTTTTCTCCCACGGGACAGGCGGCTGGAGATCGTTCCCTCCGGCAGATTCATCATCTGCGCGATCTCCGAGATGCCAAACCCCTGGTAGTAATGGAGCAATATAACTTCCTTAAAACTTGCCGGAAGCTGGTGGATGGCCTCCATCACTTCCGCCCGGTCGGTGAACTTGGCGATTTCATCCGGCGCGGGAATCAACTCAAACGCCGGTGTACCCAACACCACCCGGCGCACCCAGGCGGCCCGCCACAAATCGCGGCATCGGTTCAGCGCCACTTTCAAAAGCCACGCTTTCTCCCGGCCTTCGGTGATGATGGGGGCGTTGGTAATTAGCCGGACGAACACATCCTGGCATACATCCTCAGCCTTTTGCCTGTCCCCCAAATAAAAGTAACTGACCCGAAGCACATCCGTGGCATATTTCTGATACAATTCCTCGAAATAAGCCGCATCCATTTCCCTTGCGGGGGGGTTCGCTGCGTTCGTCAGGGGGGAGAGGTTCCGATCGTCATCCATAAAACGGTTCGCCCTTCCCAATTCTTGCAATGGCAGAAAGAAATATTTTTATTCGACAAAACCTGGCAACGGCGGCTCCGCCTGCATATTGTATGCAAAACTGCCGCTTGATAATAGGCTTTTTGCCGGACTGCATCATTGTACCATGGATATGGGGTGGAAAGGAAGCGGTTGAACCGTATTTTTCCAAGGGAATTGCCAAAGAAAACAAGGCTTGCCCTTCAAATTCTTTTGAGAATATGATATGATGATATTCCGGTGGCATCGTGCAAGGAGGAAAGCGCATGTTTGGGAAAATGATGAACAGCTACTATTATGGCAAGAGTGGCAAGGGTGATTACCGCAAGGAGGATCTGCCCAAGAACAGGTGGCAGCTTTTTTGGGAGATGCTTCGCATCCGTTTCGCTGGGCTGATGCGGCTGAATCTGATGTATGCAGTGGTTTGGCTGCCGGTGATCCTGATGACGATGTTTTTTCTTATGGCATTGTTGACTGGCGGAGGGGTGGACGAGGCAGGGCAGGCCATCGCGCTGCCCCAGGAATTGCAGCAGGAAATGGCGATTGGGACCTTGATCTTGTGGCTGGTGGCGCTAATCCCCTGCGTGACCATCACAGGACCGTTTACCGCAGGGGTAAGCTACGTTACCCGCAACTGGGCGCGGGATGAACACGCCTTTGTGTGGTCCGATTTCAAGGATGCGGTAAAGGCCAACTGGAAGCAGGCGCTTTTGGTTTCTTTTATCACATCATTGATGCCTATCATCCTGTATGTCTGCTGGATGTTTTACGGGCAGAAGGCTGCAGAGTCTCCGTTTTATGTGGTGCCGCAGGTGCTCGCCACCATGCTTGGCGTGGTCTGGTTCCTGGCGGTGATCTACATGTATCCGCTGATGGTGACCTACAAGCTGAAATTCAAGGACCTGATCCGCAACGCCTTGTTGCTGTCCATCGGCCGCCTGCCCCAATCGGTGGGATTGCGCCTATTGTCGGCGGTGCCCCTGGCCATCGGCGGGGCGGTGCTCTTTTTAACAAGCCGGGTGGAGTGGGTCATACTGGGAGTGCTGCTGTATTATGTACTCATCGGCTTCTCGCTTAGCCGCTTCGTATATGCCAGCTATTCCAATGCGGTGTTCGACAGGTTCATCAATGCCCGTATCGAGGGCGCTGCTGTCAACCGGGGCCTGAGCCAGGAAGAGGACGACGATATGGATGAAGAGGACGACGAATAGTTCAGTATGGCCGGCCTCCCTTTGGCGCATGCTACCAATGAAAAGGGAGGCGATATTTTGGCAGGTGTGTTTGAAACCCTGTCCCCCCGGGACCGGCAGAAATATGAGACCGCTCGGGAACTTGGGTTATTGGACCGGGTGGCAGAGGTGGGATGGGCGGGCCTAACCGCCAAGGAAAGCGGCCGTATCGGCGGCAAGATGGGGCGCAAGCGCTCCCGCAAAAGGCAGGGGTGAAATGCCTGCCGGGGTGGAATGCCGGTACGTATGGCCACGGATGAAAACAAAAGCTCTGAGGTGTATATGTATACAGCCTTTGCACAGGTGTACGACGCTTTGATGGCGGATGTAAACTATCCTGCCTGGGCGGATTTTTACAGGCAGATGATGGCGCAGCACGGTATTCGGGAAGGCAAGGTGGCCGAATGCGCCTGCGGCACGGGAGGGCTCACCCTCCCGCTGTTCAAGATGGGATTTGGCATCACGGGGATTGATATCTCCCAGGAAATGCTCTGGCAGGCGTCTCAAAAGGCCCGGAAGGCGGGAGCGTCCATCCCTTTTGTGAAACAGGATATGTGCAGCCTCCGGCTGCACCGGGCCATGGATGCCGTGTTATGCACCTGCGACGGGGTGAACTACCTGACCACCCCACGGCAGGTGCAGGATTTTTTTCAGGCCGCCTATCAGGCACTGCGGCCCGGGGGCGGCCTGTTCTTTGACATTTCCACGCCCTACAAGCTTCAATACCTGCTTGGCGATCAGCTTCTGGGGGAGGACCTGCCAAACATTACTTATCTGTGGCAGAACCATTATTCCCCCAAAACGTGTATTGTGGATCTGGAATTATGCATCTTCATCAAGCAGGAGGACGGCCTGTACCGCCGCATCGAGGAAAGACAGCGCCAGCGCGCCCATACCATGTCGGAAGTGGAGGGGTGGCTGCGGGACGCAGGCTTCTCCGGGATAACATTCTATGGCGACTGCCATATGCAGCGGCCCGGTGACCGGGAAAAGCGCTGGCACGTGGCAGCCCTCAGACGGCAGGCGCCAATGGCTTACAGGTGAAACAGAAAGCTCTTTATTTTCGTTGAATCTATGGGAAGGAATCACAGGATGATGCAGCCATCATATAATCAGCAGGATGAACTGCTTCACATCTCCCTCATGGACGGGCAGGCACGGGTGCTTCTTTGCAGCACCCGGCAGCTTTGCCAGGAAGCGGCGGACATCCATCACACCACGCCCGTGTGTACCGCGGCCCTGGGCAGGCTCATGACCGGAACAGCCATGATGGGCGCCATGCTCAAGGGCGCGAAGGATTCCATCACCGTAACGGTGAAGGGTGGCGGGCCGGCGGGAACGCTGGTAGCCGTATCGGTCCCCGGCCAGGTGAAGGCCTGTATAGACAATCCGTTGGTGGACTTGCCCCTGGCGGCCAGCGGAAAGCTGGACGTGGGCGGCGCCGTGGGCCGGGAAGGGCGCATGACCGTGGTCAAGGATATGGGGCTCAAGGAGCCCTATATCGGCCAGGTGGAGCTTGTGTCCGGCGAGATCGCCGAGGATTTTGCACTCTATTTTGCCAAGAGCGAGCAGCAGCCCTCTCTTGTGGCGCTGGGCGTTCTGGTGGCGGGAGATCAGGTGTTGCAGTCAGGCGGACTTTTTTTGCAGCCTCTGCCCGGCTGCGCGGAAGAAACGCTGGACCAGTTGGAACTTCGTTCGCCCATGTTCGCCGCCATCAGCAACGAGCTGAACTACGCGTCCATCGGGCAGCTTGCAGAGGATTGGTTCAGGGGCCTTGAGCCGGTCATTCTCGAAAGGCGGCCTTTGCGCTATGAATGCGGCTGCAGCCGCGGACGCATGGAGCGTGCCTTGGTGGCCCTGGGCAGGCGCGAACTGAGCCAGTTGATTGCGGAGGATCAGGGAGCGGAGCTTAATTGTCATTTTTGCCGAAGCCGCTACGCCTTTACCACCGGTGACCTTCGGGAGCTTCTAAAGCAAGCATCCCGGTCATGATTTTTTCCTGGTATATGATAATTGGGGGTGTATTGTAAACCCCGCCGGAGATTTTCTATGAAAGACGCAAGTATTTCCCGCCGCCGCGGAGATGTGGTATCCTTTGTCCGCTCCACCGATTACTGGCACAGACGGGCCATGGATAACCGCCGAAGTTTGCGGTTTCCGGAAGCGGTGGAGCTTTTACGCAGCGCGGCCCGCCAGGAGCCTGACAATGTGGAGATCCAGATGGATCTGGCGGAGACGCTGAGCGAGATGGAGTGTTTTGAGCAGTCCAGCCGCCTTTTGTATAGGCTTCTAAGCCGGAATCCCAACTTGGCGGAGTGCTATTACGGTCTGGCCTGCAATGATTACGGCCTGCAGAAAAACGAGGAGGCGCTGGACGCGCTGTTCCATTACCTGCGCCTGGCCCCGGAGGGGCCCTATGCCGAGGAAGCCAGGGACATGCTGGAAATGCTTTCCGGGGTGGATATGGGCGCCGGGAACAGCCGGGGCGAACTGCTCATACGCCGGGGGATGAAGGCTTTTGCCGACGACAGGCCGCATAAGGCCACGGAGCATTTGAAGCGGGCGCTGCGCATTTCCAGGGATATAATCAGAGTGCGCACCATGCTCTCCCTTTCCCTTTTGTCGGAAGGGAAGCCCAAGGAGGCGCTGCGTCATGCCATGGCCGCCTGCGCGCGGGACAAACAAAGTGTGCAAGCCCGCTGCTCCCTGTGCTGTGCGCTTTGGATGCTGAAAAAACCCAGGGCTGCGGCCGGGTTTTTGCGGGAGACCGCCGAGTTGTGCGATTCGCCCTATGAGGAGCTTTTGTTTTGCCATACCGCCAGCCAGCTTGACCAGAGGGAACTGCTTTTGAAGTTTCTTCAGGCCCGCAGCCAGTGGACGCCTTACCGTACAGGCACGCTCCACAGCCTGGCCGTTGCATATTTCAACCTGAATCATGTGCAAAAGGCAAAGGCGCTGTGGGCAAGGGTTTTGCAGATCGATCCGGATAACCTGCTGGCGGAATATGGCCACAGCCTCTGTGAAAAGGCTCAAAGAGGGGAGGCCGCCGGCCGGCAGACGCTGAGCTACCATCCCATTCTTCCCAGGGAGGAGAACCAGCGCCGCCTGCAGTTGATTGCCGCGGCACTTTCCGGCGGGGAAGAAGTGCTCAGGGAGCGGTGGCGCAGGGACAGCACCCTCAAAAAAATGGTGCGCTGGGCCTTTACCCTGCCGGACGACAGGCTGCAGGGCGCGCTGCTCGGTGTGCTGGCCGCCGTGGGGACGGAGGCCGCGGGCCTTGTCAAGGAGCTTCTCACCGATGATTCCCTGCCTGAGGAGCTGAAGCGCCGGGCCGTGCTGCTACTCAACCGGATGGGGGAGCCTATGCCTTATGTGCTCACCTACCGGCGGCGCATCACCCAGGTGCAATGCATCCCACAGGAGCTTCGGGGCGTTCCGCAATGGCGCTCCTTCCTCAAAGCATTCCTTAAGGAGGCGGGGCGTTGGGGAAACGGCCGGGAGGCGGCTTTCTTCGCGGCGGAATTATACCGGGCACTGCCCCGGGCCGTGCGGGAGGAGGCGTCCGGGGAGCGGGGGCTGCAATGGATCAAGGCTTTTGAGATCCTGTTTCTGAACCGGGAAGGCCGTGATAAGGCCATCAAGGCGGTAGTGCGGGATCTGCCCATTTCCATTAGGCGTGTCCAAAGAATTATCCGCCGGATTCAAAGGCTAAGTCCTAAAACCTTGTATCCGGGAGAGGGGGAAAATGCTTGAGGTGCATCGACTTTGACAGGCGTTTCGCGGAATATTTATCTCAGTGGGTGAAAGAGCACAGCCGCGATTACAAAACCCTGGAGGATATGGAAGGCGACATGCTCAAAGTGTATCTGCGCTTTTTGAACACCCCTGCGCCCTGGCTGAACGGGGCGACGCCAGGAGCGTTTTTTGAGCAGTATTCCGACGCGGCGGAACTGGTTCAATGGATGCGGGAATATTGTGCAAAGCGCGTGCCCGTGCCGGACCCGCTTCAGGAAAGGATACTGGAATTGGGAAAGGACTGCGAACCGGGCCTGATGGCGCTTTTGCAGGACGTATCCGCCCCCCAGGAAGCCAGGATGACGGCGGTGGGCCTGTTGCGGGAGATGAGGAGCAGCGCGCCCAAAGCGCTGTATATTGCCTGGCAATTGAACCGGCGGCAGAAGGATGAGCTGTGCGACAATGCCCTGGAAAGCCTGGCGGCCATGGGCCGGGATGTCGCTCCGGATATGCTGGACGCCATCGATGGCTGCAACCGGGCGGGGCAGGAGGCGCTTTTGGATGTGCTGACCGCTTATCCCGGCCATGAGCCCGTATTTGCGCTGGCCATGAAATTTTTTGAGGAGGACAAAAAGCGCCGGGCGCTGTTTGCCGGGTATTTGGGCAGGCTGGCGGACGAGCGTGCGCTGCCTGCTCTATTGAAAGCCGCCGGGGAGCCAAATCTGCCGTACCTGGACTTCATTGAGATACGCAACGCCATCGAGCGGTTGGGCGGCGACGCGCCGGAACGGGTGTTCCATGACGATCCCGGCTATGAAGCAATGATCAAAATGCAGTAGACTTTCGATATAATGTTTGCTTAGATGGGCCTGCAGGCGGAGTGGTGACAAGTTTCCGGGGATGCATTGAAGGCTCCGTAGCCGAAGCGCCGCCTGTGGCGGGTAAAGCGAGGCGAAGGAGGCTGGCGAAACAAGCAATGCGAGCGGTAGCGAAGCAGTGCGCCGATTGAGCCAGATGGGGGGGAGCCCCTTCAATTGAAATCGTCTCGCCCGGCTTTGCCATGCGGGCGGGGCGCTTGCGGAGCAAGCTTTCTTTATACTTTTCGCTGACCGTGGGTTAGGGTGAGGGGATGAAATCCCCGAACCTGAAGTTTTCAAATGGCAAAGCCGTTTGAAAACGGAACACCGGTCAAACGCAGTGCAGACCGATGCGTTATACCCACAGGCGAAAAGTGCAAACTCGAAAAAATGGCGCAGCCGTTTTTCGAAGTCTCCGAAAGGAGGGATGGAATGGTCACTTTACAGGAAATCAAGCAGAATGAAAACATCAAGGCGCTGATCCGGGCGGGCAACCGCTATCTGGAGGCGCTGGGGTATACGGATCACGGCCCGCGCCATGTGAGCTACGTCAGCCGCACCGCGTCTCAAGTGCTCAAAGCGCTCGGTTATTCCCCCAGGGAAGCCGAGCTGGCCGCCATCGCCGGCTGGGTCCATGATGTGGGCAACTCCGTCAACCGTCATGACCACGGGCCCAACGGCGCCATTTTGCTGTTTCCGCTTTTGCGGGAGGCCGGGCTGGATATATGCGACGTTATGGAGATCGTCACCGCCGTGGGCAACCATGAGGAGCAGAGCGGCACCATCTCCAGCGCAGTGAGCGCGGCGCTTGTGATCGGCGACAAAAGTGACGCCCACCGCACCAGGGTCCGGGGCGGCAAGCCCGATTTGGGTGACGTGCACGACCGGGTGAATTTTTCCATTCTGGAAAACAACGTTACCGTGGATAGAAAAAGCAGGGTTATCCGCCATGAGCTGACCATGGATGATACATCGTCCGTACTGGAATATTTGCAGATTTATCTGGCCCGGATCATCATGTGCGAGCAGGCTGCCGCTTTCCTGAACTGCTCCTTTGACCTGGTCATCAACGGCCGGCCGGTGAACAACCGGCCGAGGCCCGTTCTGGAATAACCGCCGAAAGGAGGGACGCCGATGCTCTGTGAAAAATGCGGAGCCTATATGGCGGATGACGCCATCACCTGCGAGGGGTGCGGCACGCTGATGAAAAGAAGACCCCAGCCGGAGCCGGGCGTGCGGGGAATCCGCCAGGGCCGGGCCATGGGCGGCATCCAGCCGCTGCCGGGCAGCAGCCGCACGGAACCAAAGGACGAAGCGGCGGCCCGCCGGGATGCTGCCCGGGATGTGCCCAAAATGTACAGGGACGACCGGCGCCCGGAACGCCGCCGGGGCGTGGGGCGCTTTTTGGAGGATGCCGGCCGCCCTCAAAGCAGGCGCGGCATACCAAAGGTATCGGAATCCCAGGTGCGCAAGCTGCGCACCCGCCAGGAAAAGGTTCACCCGGTGAAAAAACACATGGTCAACTGGATGCACATCCTTGCCTTTGCGATTGTCCTTTTTCTTCTTAGCATCGTGGGCGGATTTTTCTATCTCAACCGGACGCCCGCCGGGCAGATGGTATTGGCCCGCATGGGCCGTGACGCTTCCGCCCAGGCGTACTGGCAGGTGGGCGAGGAATACATGAACCAGGGCCTTATCAATCAGGCGATCGAGGCTTTTGAGACGGCGGATACAAAGAATCCCGATAACATGGACGGGCTTCTCTCCCTGGGCGCCGCCCTGGAAGCCGCCGGGAGAGTGGAGGAAGCCCAGGCCATTTATGTGCGGCTGTATGAGGAAGTCGGCCCGGAGCGGCCTGAGGCCTACCGCAACCAAATCCGCCTGCTGATTGCCAAGGACCGTACCCCGGAGGCGGCGGAACTGATGAAGCTGGCACATGAGAAGACAGGCTTGCCGTCCTTCCGCCAGCAGCGTGATGAAACGCTTCCTCACATGCCGGAGACGGACTTGCCCGCGGGCCGCTACAGTGAGGAAAAGCAGGTCAATCTTTCCTCGCCCCAGGATTATGATATCCTGTACCTGATCGGTGAGGGCGAGTTCCCCAAGGATGCCATTCCCTATGAAGGCACGATCCTGCTCAAGGAGAACCTGGAGCAGCCGCAGCAAAGGCTGCGGGCTGTATGCGTCAGTGGGGATTTATACAGCGACCCGCTGGACGTGACTTACAGCATCGTCATGCCTTCCCCCGACGCGCCCAAGGCCGGCCTCGCCCCCAAGACGTATGAGCGGGCGCAGAATGTAAGCCTGCGCTATCCGGGGAAAGAAACGGACATCACCATGTACTATACGCTGGACGGCAGAACCCCCGATTTGAATTCCCCGCGCTATACGGGGCAGCCCATTCCGCTGCCCGGCGGCCGGGTCACTTTAAAAGCCATTGCGGTAAACGGATATGGCAAAACCTCCAACGTGCTGGAGGTGGGTTATAAGATTCAGAACGTGCCTTTCCGCATGATGTACAGTGAGGAGGATGTATTCCCGGGCTTCAAATTGCTTGAAACCACCCGTGAGGCGTTCGTGCAGGCAAACGGGGAGCCCGCATCCCAAGAGACTGTGACTGTCAAGAACATTGCGGGCGAGTGCCACAAATTGATCTATAGCTGGGGCCATTGCATTGTGGCTTCCATAGAAGGCCAATGGCTGGTGGTGGAGGTGTACCAAACGCAGGAGAGGTTTGCGGCACCCCGAAAGACAAAAATCGGGATGAGCGAAAAAGATGTCACCGATAAGTTCCGGGACATGCGCCAGCCCGATAGCCAGAATGGCGACCGGAGCCTGTATTTTGACGATAGCAGCGAGGGCATCATCAGGCTTACGCCTGAAAAGCAAAAGAGTATCCAATATACCTACCTCACGCTGGAGAACAATCGCTTCGTCCTGCAATATGATTTGACAGATGGTGTCGTCACTGCCATTATCCATAGGTTCGCGCCGTAACAAGGCACTTGGCCCGCTTCGGAATTGCCTTTCCGAAGCGGGCGTCCTTATCTTATTTGACGCAAATGCGGGTTCAATTGTGCCGATTTCAAAAAAATCCGCGAACAGCGCGTCGATTTGTGTAAAATTGCAACATATGTTGTCGCAACTGCTTTTTTTTTATCAAATGCTACTGAAGGCAGTATATTTGTGCTATAATGCACGCATATGATGAAAAAAAGCCCAAATACTCCAGATTTCCCACATCAACCACGATTAATAGCAATCTATATGTAAAGAAAGGTACAAATGAGCGGAAGGGTGGTAGACAAATGGATGGAATCCGGGTATTGCTGGTAGACGACAATGCGGAACTGCGCAGGCTGGTAGCGGACTTCCTTGGCAAACAGGAAGGCATCAGCATTGTGGGGCAGGCTTCCAACGGAGCGGAGGCGCTGCAAATCCTTTCAGAACAATCTGTAGATATCCTGCTCATGGATATCATCATGCCTCAAATGGACGGATATGCCCTTCTGGAAGAACTGCGCAGGCGGCCATTCGATCCAATGCCGCAGGTGATCGTGCTTACGGCCCTGGGCCGGGATGATTTCATCATGCGGGCGGTGGAGCTGGGCGCCAGGTACTATATGGTCAAGCCTTTTGAAGTGCAGGTGCTGGCCGCCCGCATCCGGGAGATCGCGGGGCAGCCTGTCCGCAGCCTGGAGCCGGTGCGGTCCGCGACACCAGGCCATGGCCAGTCCCTGGACGAGCGGCTGTCCAGCCTGTTTTTGACGATCGGCATCCCTGCCCATATCAAGGGTTACCAATTCCTGCGGGAAGCGGTGAAGATGGTGATTGACAACCCCGATGTCATCAACAGGATCACCAAGGAATTGTATCCCGGCATCGGCCGCAGGTTCAATACCACCGCCAGCAAGGTGGAGCGGGCCATCCGCCATGCCATCGAGGTGGCCTGGAGCCGCGGGCGCATTGAAACGCTGAACCGTGCTTTCGGCTGCAAGGTGGCCTCCAAGGAGGACAAACCCACCAACGGCGAGTTTGTGGCCATGATCGCCGACAAGCTGTCGATGGAAAGAACGGCATGATTTTAAGCTAATAGCGTATATGCTCCGTTTCCAGGGTGATGATCGTGTCATCACCGCAGCTTTCTTATTAAGGGGAAGTCCTGAGTGCGGGCAATGCGTGCGCAGCTTCCGGGGATGCAGCGAAGGGGCAGAGCCGCCCCGCTGCTTCCCCGAGAATAAATTCCGGTCTGTAGATAGATTCTATGCGGAGTGCCGTTTATGGTAACTCCGCCTTTTTGTTCTACTTTCCCGCGATTCAGCATATGCATCACCAGATTGATTGCAATCTGGGAGGGACAACAATATGGAATTACGGATATTGCGCGAAAACGTGGAGCTGGAAAGGCTGGTGGGCAGCGGGAAAGGGCAGGCCTCCGTGGAGGGGGAAATCACCCTGCCCGGGGGCCTTCGGGAGGAAGCCCATGTGCTGCAGACTGGCGCCATGATGGTGATCACCGGTGCGGAAGCATTGTCCGACCGGGTTGCCGTGGAAGGGCGCGTAGTCTTTCATGTGCTGTACACCCAGGGCGACCCCACAAAGATTGCCGCGCTGGAGGCCTCCACCGAATTCAGCCATGCCATTGAGGTCAAGGACGCGGCGCCCCGGATGATCGCCCAGGCAGGCGGCCAGGTGGAGCATGCGGAGGCATCCGCTTACAACGGGCGGCTGTCGCTGCGGAGCATTCTGAACCTGGAAGCCCGCGTGCTTTCGGCCACCCCTGCGGCAGTCGTTACCGGCATGCAGGATGTGCCCGGCCTGGAAGGCCTCAGCCAGACGCTGACGCTGCAGCGCACCGTGGGGGAAGGAACGGCGGAAACGCTTCTGAGGGATGAGTTTGACCTGCCCCGCGCGCTGGATATCCGGGAGACGCTGTACGGCACCGCCCAGGCCATGGTGCAGGACGTGTCCGGGGGCGAAGGTAAGGCCAATGTGACCGGCACGGTACAGTTGGAGGTGTACCATGCATCCAATGTGCCCTCCCGGCCCCTGGTGCTGACCCGCCACACGCTGCCCTTTGAGCAGGCGGTGGATTTGGGCGGCCAGCGGGGCGATCTTTTGGCCGGGCGCGTGGCGGTCAAGGACGTGGCGGTATTATCCCAGGATGGCGGGGAAGCGGGCCGTATTTTAAGGGCGGAGGTGCTGCTGGGCGTTTCGGCCTCCGTGGATAAAAAGGAAACGGCTACCGTGTGGAAGGATGCGTACACCACCCGCGGCGAGGCTCTTAATCTTGCGGTGAGGCCGCTTTCCTTTAGGGTAGGCACGGCGCGTTATCAAACTGCGGAGAGCGGCAAGCTGGTGATCATGCTTCCCGAGGGCAGCCCGCCTGCCCGGACGATGCTTTCAGGGTTTGCCAGGCCCATCCTCACCGGGTGGGAGCAGATCGGCGGGCGGCTCAACGCCGAAGGGCTTTTGGAAGTGACGCTTTTGTATATGACTGATGATTCCGAAGTGCCTGTGACCGTCAACCAGGAGGAACCCTTCCGAGTAGCCTTTGCCTGTGAGGCGGAGCCCGGCGACTGGCTGATGCTGGAGGCAGGGAACATTGATGTGGCGACCATCACCAGCGACCGGGTGGAAATGAAGTACATTCTTCACCTGACGGTGGACGGCTGCCGCCGGGAGGATGCCAAAATCGTTTCCGACGTAAAGAGCCAGGAGGCGGCTATTCCGACCGGGGGCATCAGCCTGTATTTTGTACAGCCGGGGGATACGCTCTGGGATATCGCCAAGCATTACCGCGTGCCCAGGCAGCAATTGCTTACCCTGAACCCCTCACTGACAGACGGTGAAGTCCCGCAGGGAACAGGCGTGGTGGTATGGCGCAGGGACGCATAGGGTTTCAGGCTCAAACAAACAATTAAAACAGATTGGCCTCCGTCAGTCATGCGGAGGCCTCTTTTTGCGCTGCTTAGGATACCGAAGGCAAAAACGGACAAGAATATATCCATTCTGTGGGGAGGAGTAAGGAATATGAAAAGCGATGTATCAAACCGCCAGATCTTCTTCCTGCTCTACCTGACGCTCACCACCTACACACTCATCAGCATCCCCAAGGTATTAGCCGAGAAAGCAGGCACAGGCGCATGGGTGCCCATCCTGATCATGACTGCCGTTTTTTCGCTGCTTGTTATGCTTGTTGTCCGCTTGGGAAATAAATTTCCGGGGAGGATGCTTTTTGAGTATAGCCAGGAGATTATCGGCAAGTTTTTTGGGCATATCCTTTCCATTTTTTTTGCCATATACTTTTTATTGATTTCCGTCTATCTCAATTTTCAGTTAACTCACGTGCTGAAAGCTGAGTTTTTTCCCAGGACGCCTGATTGGGCGACGCTTGTTGTCGGTGTTGCGGTTTTCGGCTGTATGGCGTATAAGGGAGTTAACAGCGTTGCCCGGTTTATTGAAATTATTGGGCCTGTTTATTTGCTTACCGCCTTCGCCGTTCATTTCATTATGTTTCTGCAAGGCGACATCAACAACATACTGCCATTGTTCCGGCCGTCTGAAGCGGCGCGGTATCTTGCGGCCAGCAAAGATACTATCTTATCTTTTCTTGGCATAGAAATATTGACCATTGTTCCTTTCGCAAAACATAACGAAAAAAAGGCGGCTGTCACGGCCTTTTTCACGCTGCTCTTTATCGGCTTTTTTTATGTGCTGGCTGTGGAAACCAGCTTTATGATGCTGGGCATCCATAATATACAGAACTACAACCACGCTCTGATTGAAGCCATCAAGGTGGTTGATATCCCTGTACTCGAAAGAGTCGAAATACTGTATCTGACCGTGGGATTTTTTGGCCTGGTGGCAGGGGTATGCGTTGTCTATCTGGCTTTGGTGGAATACGCCGCAAGGCTGTTATCAAAGGTGAACCGCAAAATCATTGTGCTGGTACTTGGTTTCTTGATTATAACCCTGAGCAGGATCGGGCAAACTGTAAAAGACTCGAATATGTTTTTCGAGGCTGTGATACCCATAAGCGGGATGATTGCCGCATTCCTCATTCCGGCCCTATTGCTTGTGATTGCGAGGGTGAGAGGCCTTGGTCAAAAAACGAAGTAAGCTCATATTGCTGCTGGCAGCCGTCATCCTGCTTGTCACCGGCTGCTGGGATGCCATTAACATCAATGACCAAAACTTTATCACGTTGGTGATTCTGGACAAACAGGGTGAGGAGTTCACTTTCATCATTGAAATCCCGAAAATAACACCGGCAGGAACGAATGGAGGGACTCAGGGACCCAAGGTCACATTTGTCAAAGGAAGCGGCCCAAGCTTGGTGAAAGCGCGGGACAGCCTGGATACAAAAGTGGATAAGCCGCTGTATTTGGGTACGACACGCACACTTATCATTACGGAAAGTGCGTCAAAAAACGATTTGCCGGAATATCTGTTCCGCTTAAGGGAAGATTTTACCTATCGCCAGAAAATTACGCTGACAACGACCAGGGATGATCCTGCGGTTTTGATTGAAGCGGAAAATGAAAACGAGATGCCAAGCGGTTACTCGATAGACGACAATCTGATATCCCTGAACAATAGCGGCCTCACATTTGCAAAAACGACCGCCAGCTATGTTGAAGACATCTTGGGAAAGCGCGGTTTTGTTGTCCACTGCATCGGCCTTGAGAACAAGCAGCTTACATTGGTGGGGTATTCCGTTTTTCGTGATGGCATGAATGTTGGTTTCATCCCTGTGGAAGATGCCAGAGGACTTGTTTTCATGCTGGCAGATAAGCCTGCTTTCTTCTACCGCGTTCCCTATGGCGAGGAACATGCTACGGTCGAAGTGGAACTGACCGGTAAAAAGATCATTCCTATCTATCAGGATGGCGCCATCCGTTTCAGCGTACAGATGGAATTCAAAGGAGATGTGCAGTATTTCAGCCAGGTGGCTTTGTTTCCGCTTAACGAGCAGAGGATGAAGGAAATAGAGCAAAACCTGACGCAAATGCTGCAGGAAGAAATCCAAAAAACCATCAATCAGTCGCAAAAAGAGTTTCAAAGCGATTATCTGATGTTTTGTGAATCGTTCCGAATGGCTTATCCTAGTGTATATGAGAAGCTGAATTTTAGCCAGGTATATCCAAATGTGCAAATAGATGTGTCGTCTTCTCTGGATTTATCTATCAGCCCCAAGATGGATTATGATCCCTCCTGAAAAGAGAAAGGGAATAGCAGCATGCGGGCATCCCGAATGGAATCCATTATCAAAGCATTGGAAGCGGAGGGCTTTCCCCTTTCCCAAAGAGCCATCCCCTTTGAGGGGGGAGCGCTTCATGTTCTGTATCTAAAAAACATTACGGACAGGATCGCCCTTTCAGAATCTGTGATCAAACCCCTTGTTCTTCATTTCAGGCGGCGAACCCCCGGCCTTCTAACGCTCGGTGCACGGGAGGTAATGAATAATATACTCTATGCGGATGACTGTGATCTGGAATCCGACGACGGAAAGATACGGGATACCATTTTGAGCGGTATGACAGTAATCCTCCTGTCCTGGGACGAGGAATACATTGTTGTCAACCTGAAAAAAGTGGAGCAACGTGCTGTTTCGGAGCCCCAGATTATGTATACGCTGCGGGGGCCCAGGGACTGCTTTGTGGAAAGTCTGACTACCAATCTGTCACTTGTCCGCTACCGGGTAAAGGACTCCAAACTTCGCATCAAGCAATTCAAGGTAGGAAAAAGAACAAAAACAGACGTTGCGGTGATTTACATCGAAGACATCGCCAGCGACAAGGTGGTCAACCTGGTCCGGCAGCGGATAGAAGCCATCGATATCGACGGCATCGGTGATTCGGGGGAGCTGGAGACCTTTCTGCAAAGCAGCAAATGGAGCCTTTTCCCGCAGATGGGTTTGGTGGAAAGGTCGGACAATGCCTATAACCAACTGCTGGAGGGCAAGGTGATCATCCTCGTGGAAGGAAGCGGCATCGGGCTTTCAGCGCCCAAGGTGTTTGGAGAGTTTTTTTACTCCTGTGACGACCGGTATGACAACATGTACTTCGGTGCGGCCATGCGGCTGATCCGCTATCTGTCCATGTTTATCGTGCTGACGGCCTCCAGCTATTTTGTGGCCCTCACTACATTCCACATCGATGTTCTCCCCAGCCAGTATGTGCTGGAACTGGCGGAAATGCAGGCAAAAGTGCCCTGGCCGCCCATTATCGGGGCGCTTTTGCTGGAATTTATTGTGGAGCTTTTGCGGGAGGCACTCTTGCGCGTGCCCAAGCAGATTGGTTCCGCCGTCGGTATCGTCAGCGCCATCGTGATCGGGCAGGCGGCCATTTCGGCCGGCATCTTCAGCCCGCTGCTTTTGATCATCGTATCCACCTCCCTGCTGGCATCCTTTGTAATGCCCGACTTCTCGCTGATCAATCCTTTCCGCATTCTGAAAATCGTGGCGCTTCTTTGCACAAGCGTATTGGGTTTCTATGGTCTGATACTATTTCTTTGCCTGCTCCTGGTACATTTGGCTTCTATGGAAAGCTTCGGCGTGCCGTATCTGGCGCCGTTTGCTCCCTTTAACCTGTATGATTTCCTGCGAAGCTTGATGTTTAACGCCTCTATATCTCCATACCGGCAAAAATATCTGCGGGGCAAAGACAAAACACGGACAAAGGTAAAGTGAGTTTCTGCCGATTAACATAAAAGGCGGCAGGGATGCTCTCCCTGCCGCTTTGCTGTGCCTTTGGTTACTCGGCCTTGAAGGCGTAGATGGTGGTGCTGCCAAACACCTCTCCGGGGCGCAGCACGGTACTGGGGAAATTTTCATGGTTGGGGGAATCGGGGTAATGCTGCGTTTCCAGGCACAATGCGCATTGCTTGCCATAATACGCGCCTCCCCGGCCGGGAATGCCCTGCTGGTTGGCGGTGTAGAACTGCACGGCAGGCTGGTCGGTATAGACCTCCATGACCCTGCCGGAGGAAGGATCTTTCAAAACAGCGCACTTTTTCATCACAAAGGGCGCGCCCAGCACAAAGTTATGGTCATAGCCCATGCCATACCGGATGTTCGTGTCGTCCTTGCCGGCCGCAAGGCCTTCGCCGATGATTCTTGGCGTGCGGAAATCAAAGACGGTTCCGTTCACCGGCAGGAGCTTTCCGGTGGGGATGAGCCCTTCATCCGTTTCGGTGATAAAGTCGGCGTAAAGGGTCAGCTCATGGTTGAGTACGGTGCGGCCGTCAGCGCCGGCCAGGTTGAAGTAGGCGTGGTTGGTGAGGTTCAATACCGTGGCCTTGTCGGTTACGGCCCGGTACGCAATGGAAAGCTCACAATCGTCACTGAAGCCGTAGGTTACATCCACCGATAAGGCGCCCGGATAATTTTCCTGCCCGTCGGGGCTTAAAAGATGCAGGTGCAGCTTGTCCTCCCCGTTCCCTTCTTCGGGGGTGGCGGTCCACACCTGAACGCCGAATCCCACCACGCCGCCATGGAGATGATTTTTTCCGTTGGTCAGCGCCAGTTGATACGTTTTGCCGTCCAGGGTGAATTGACCGCGGGCGATGCGGTTGCCAAACCTGCCGATCAGCGCGCCCAGGCTGCCGTTCTTTTGAAGGTAAGGGGGCAGCTCGTCAAAGCCCAATGTCACTTCTCCCAGTCGGCCCGTCTTGTCCGGCACCTGGATGGAGGTGATGATGCCGCCAAAGGTGATGATGCTGACGCTTGCGCCCTTGCGGTTTGTGAGGATATACTGCTCGATGGCTTGTCCGTCCGGGGTGGAGCCAAAGGGTTTCTGGATTATGCTCAAGGGATGCCCCTCCTTCTATTTTTTGGTCACTGCCCTCTATTGTACAAGGAATTCAGGCTTTGTCAATCAGCGGCCGGTGTGAGCGGCCGCCGATGCGGCATTTTTCCGGATGGGCAATGCTGCCCGCATCCTGCCATGTATCAAAGCGGGGGATGATATGGTATAATGGTCCCTGGGAAAAGCATACAGGTATGGCCGGACGGATTGTACTGATTCTTGCACAAATAGGACGGCAAATGAAACAGGAGGTTTTCATGGTGAACGGTTCACAGCTATCTCCCGAATTGCTGGAAAGGGTGCGCAAGGCGCAAAAGGATGAGGAAACCGGCGCCGCGATGTATGATTTCATGGCAAAGCGTGAAAAAAATCCGGAGAACAAGCGCGTACTTTTACAAATGGCTCAGGATGAGAAAAGACACGCAGCCGTGTGGCGGTCTCTGACCGGGAAAGACTTGCGCCCGCCAATGGGGAAGCTCCTTTTTATGAAGGCGTTGACAGTTCTCCTGGGTTTTACGTTTGTGGTGAAAACCATGCAAAAAGAGGAACGGTTCGCGGAATCGGATTATGAGGAGCTGCAAAAGGAATTGCCTCAGGCCGCGGCCATGCTCGGGGACGAGCGCCGGCATGAAGAAGAGCTTTATGGCATGCTGGATGAGGAACGCCTGCATTATGTGGGCGCGATGGTTCTGGGCCTGAACGATGCGCTGGTGGAGCTGACCGGCGCGATCGCCGGCGTGACCTTTGCCCTTACAAACACCCGGCTGGTTGCCATGACCGGCATCATTACCGGCATCTCGGCGACACTTTCCATGGCGGCGTCCAATTATCTGGCCGAGCGCGCCCAGGGCAGCCATGACGCGCTGAAATCCAGCGCCTATACCGGCGTTGCCTATTTGATTACCGTGGCGGTGCTTGTTCTGCCCTATTTGCTGTTTCCCTCACAGATGTATATCGCCGCTTTCGCGGTGATGATCGCCGCAGTATTGCTGATCATTCTTCTTTTCAATTACTATATATCCGTGGCCAAGGATGAACCGTTTCTTCGCAGGTTCGGGGAGATGGCCGTTATCTCCCTCTCTGTTGCGGCGGTTTCCTTTGTCATCGGCTTTCTCGCCAAACAGTTTTTGGGGATCGATATCTAGGCCTGCAGTCCACGGCTGACAAAAACACCGCACATGCATGCGGTGTTTTAAATATCGTTGGCATTGCCAATACCCTGCGGGGCTGCCATACTTGAAATGTTCCCCTGGAACTGGCCGTGCCGCTATGCCCGTTTCCATAGCGTCCAGTAGCCCTGGCCGTTGCGGCCCTGCTGCCAGCGGTAGCCTGTGAAGCCGGGCGGCGGGAGTCCGCTCCGTTCACCGGGTACGGCATAGGCCACCTGGGTCACCTTGCCCTCCCGGGCCAGCATGCCCACGGCATAGTAGGGAATGGTGCTTCCCGCGGCCATAGGCACCTGCACAAACCGCCAGCCCGGTGCATCAAAGGGGGCAAAGGGAGGGTATGTGGAGAAGTAATTCTCCAGTTCCTTGACAGTGGCGGGCCATTGCAGCTTGGGCAGCGCAGTGACGGGCGGGCGGCCGGGGGGCGGCCCCGCGGCGGGGATTTCGGACGGAAAAGCAATTCTTTCCATGGCGGCGGTAAACACCGCCGGGTCGAGGCTTTCCGCAGGCGGTTCATAGGCAGGGAGGGAGGCTACGGTCAGGGCCGCGGCGGGCACGGAGGCCGGTCTTGGGGGAAGCGCGGCCCCTGACGCGGGAAAAGGGATCGGCTCCTGAAGAATGCTGGCCGGCAAAAAATCGGCCATGACCGGCAAAGTGGGCGGAATAACCGGCACAACGGCGGACGAGGCAGGAGATGGAGCGCGCGCAGGAGTGTTTGCGGGCGGAACGGCAACGGTGGGCGCGGCGGCTGCAGTTTCAGATGCTGCGGCGGCCGGGCGGGGGACGGCAGACGCGGCGGGAGAGGAAACGGGCCGGGCGGCTGTGTCTTCCTCCTGGGACAAAGTGGATTTTGCGGGGACCGACAGGTAGCGGCAAACCGTTTCACCCATCAGGTACGTGGAAAGTGAATTGTTCTCCTCCAGAGAGCCCATGAGCAAAAGCCTTGGATTGGGCCAATCTTTTGCAATGCACAGGGCGCTGTAGGCGGAAAGGGGCAATCCGCCGGGCGCAGCGGCGACTTCCCGGCGCAGGGAGGACTGCCCTCTTTGGGATATGGGCAAAAGACCCAGGTCACACACCGCCGCGCCGCCACCCTCGTCCCTGGCAGCCAGCAGGACCCGTATACCCTCCTCCGACGGGGAAAAGCCATGAGCGTTCACCGTCAACGTATATTTGCCCCGCGCCTGTTCCAAACGGGCATAGCCGCCCCCGCCCTGGGCACAGGGACGCAAAAGGATGTACAGCCTTTGAAATTTTGCGGCTTGCAACATGCCACCTCCCTTGGTGTCTGTAATGAAAGCCTATGCGGAGCGGGGAAGGAGTATGAGGGCGGGCGGCGGATGCATCTTTTGAAATGTAACCTGCTTCCGGCACTGTGTGGAAAGCCATCCAAGGGGAAAATGTAAAAATGCAAGCCATTGAATCCGCCTTACTTGCTCCCCGATTCCATCCTGTAGTATGATGGATAAGTATAGGAAGATAGGATAAGGAGAAGCAGCCGTATGCATATCCTGCTGGTAAACGACGACGGTATTGACAGCCCGGGACTCCATGCTCTTGCGAGGGAATCAATAAAAAGGGGCCACCAGGTCACGGTCTGTGCGCCGTGCAGGCAGCAAAGCGCCGTGAGCCAGGCGCTGACGTTCTTTCGGCCCATTGCCGTGACCCCCGTCTCTATAGATGGCGCGCGGGCCTACGCCGTGGACGGAACGCCGGCGGATTGTGCCCGGTTGGGCATATTGAACCTGGCGGAGTGGCCGGTGGATATCGTCATCTCCGGCATCAACGATGGAATGAACGCCGGCACTGCCATCTATTGCAGCGGCACTGTGGGCGCGGCGCGGGAAGCGGCACTTATGGGCGTGAAGGCCATGGCCGTTTCCCTGGACCGTCCGGCGGATGAGCAAATGCTTTGCCACCTGGCCGCCTTGGCCCTTCAAATGGCGGAGAGGCTGATGAAATATCCGGCGCCAGCCGGCAGCGTGCTCAACCTGAATGCCCCGGCGGTTTCACCGGAAAAACTGCTGCCCGCCGTCATGGTGCCGGTGAACCATGGAATGTTTGCCAACATTTATGAGCGCCGGGAAAGCCCCAGGGGCGAAACCTATTTCTGGGTGACGCCCGAATTCCGCAGAGAGCCGCCGCGGCCCCTGAGCGACGAATATTTCCTGCAAAAGGGACACGTAACTTGCACTTTTTTGCTGCACCCACCTGAAAATTCCAGGAGTTGCCTTGATTTTTTGCAAGATGCATGAAAACTCGCTTGCAAAATAAAGGAAATTCCAGTATAATTGAGAACGGTATGCCAGTATGAAAGACCATGTAAATTGAGGTGCGGAGGAAGTTCCCCATGCAGGATATGCAGGACATTATTCGCCGGTTGAACCAAAGCGGCAAGCGCCTGTCCAAGGGCCACAGGCGGATTGCGGAGTACATTGTAGCCCATTATGACAAGGCGGTATTCATGACTGCCTCCCGTTTGGGGGAGAATGTGGGCGTGAGCGAATCCACCGTGGTGCGCTTCGCCGCGGCATTGGGATATGAAGGGTATCCCCAGCTTCAGCGCTCGCTGCAGGAATTGGTGCGCCACCGGCTCACGGCGGTTCAGAGGTTTGAAATGTCCTCGGAAATCGACCGCAGCGCCGTTTTGCGCACGGTATTGAAGGCGGATATGCAAAACATCCGCACCACCATCGAGGAGATCGACGTGGCCGCTTTTGAGGATGTGGTGCAGCGCATGCTTGGCGCCAATACCATCTATGTGATGGGCCTGCGTTCCGCCGCGCCCCTGGCCCAGTTCCTGGGGTATTACCTCCATTACATTTTCGACAACGTGCATCTGGTGTCTACCGGCTCCGCGGACGTGTTTGAGGAGATCGCAAGGGTGCGCAAGGAAGATTTGTTTATCGGCATCAGCTTCCCGCGGTATTCCACCCGCACGCTGGAAAGCATGCGCTTTGCCAAGTCCAAGGGCGCGCAGGTGGTGGGCATCACCGACGGGCCCATGTCGCCGCTGATGGAAGTGGCCAATGTGTGCCTTGCCGCCCGGACGGACATGGCCTCCTTTGTAGACTCCCTGGCAGCGCCCTTGTCGGTGATCAACGCCCTGATCGTTTCCCTGGGGCTGCACCGCAGGGAGGAGCTCAGCGAGCATTTCAAGCAGTTGGAGAGCATCTGGGATGCCAACAAGGTGTACCTGATGAAGGAAAATGAGTAGTATCGCTGTGGTGGGCGGCGGCGCCGCCGGTATGATGGCTTCCCTGTTCGCGGCCCGGGAGGGTGCCAAGGTCACGCTGCTGGAGCGCAACGAAAAGCTGGGCAAGAAGATATACATCACGGGCAAAGGCCGCTGCAACGTGACCAATCAATGCAGCCGGGAAGCGTTTTTGAGCCAGGTGCCCCGGAACTCCAGATTTTTGTACGGCGCGTTGACCGCTCTCCCGCCGGATAGCCTGATGGCGCTCCTCAACAGCGCGGGCTGTCCCCTTGTCACCGAGCGGGGCAACCGGGTGTTTCCTAAAAGCAACAAGGCCAGCGATGTGACGCGGGCGCTGGCGGGGGAAATGCAGCGTGCAGGCGTTGCGGTCAGGTTTGGCGTACGGGTACAAAAGCTGCTCGCGGCGGATGGCCGCGTGACCGGCGTTGTACTGGAATCGGGGGAAACGGTCAAGGCGGATGCGGTCATTGTAGCTACCGGCGGGGAAAGCTATCCCGCCACCGGGTCCACCGGGGACGGCTACCGCCTAGCGGCGGAGGTTGGCCATACCATTGTCCCGCTGCAACCTTCCCTGGTGCCGCTGACATGCGGTGAAAGCTGGCCGGGGCGCTTGCAGGGCCTGGGGCTCAAAAATGTTCGGCTGACAGCCAAATGCCGGGGCAAGACGGTGTACAGCGAGCAGGGGGAAATGCTCTTTACCCACTTTGGCATTTCCGGCCCGCTTACGCTGGAAGCGAGCAGCCATATCGTGGACTACCCGCCGGACACCTGGAAAATCACCCTGGATTTAAAGCCCGCACTGACGCATGAGCAGCTTAACGCCCGGCTTTTGCGGGATTTTGAACTCATGAGCCGCAAGCATTTATCCAGTGTGATGCTTGGGCTGCTGCCGGGCAGGATGGCGGAATTGTTCCCGGAGATTGCGGGCATACCTGGCGACAAGCCGGTTAATCAGGTTTCACGCCAGGAACGCTTGAGCATGGGGGCACTGTTGAAGGAGCTGCCGCTGCCCGTATCCGGCGTCCGGCCGCTTTCGGAGGCCATCGTAACCAGGGGTGGTATTCCTGTTAAGGAAGTATCTCCCGCCACCATGGAAAGCAAGCTTCTCCCCGGCTTGTATTTCGCGGGGGAAGTGCTGGATGTGGATGCGCACACGGGCGGCTTCAACCTTCATATCGCCTTCTCCCAAGGCGCGCTGGCAGGCCGCTGCGCCGCAAGAAATTTTGTGGAAGACGGATCAAAGGTGTTATAAGCAAATGCAGTATATTGTAATCGATCTGGAATGGAACCAGCCCATGTCTTACCAAAGCCGGGTATTCAAGGCGGTAGGAGACCAAC
The DNA here is from genome assembly GCA_023411395.1 of Bacillota bacterium. Classification (GTDB taxonomy): domain Bacteria; phylum Bacillota; class Clostridia; order Christensenellales; family Aristaeellaceae; genus JAEWAH01. Next base: position 10,128 of record JAEYOV010000049.1, on the reverse strand, counting down.
TGATGTTTGAAATGATCCAGATTGGCGCGGTCAAGCTGGACCGGGACATGCAGATTGTGGACACACTATCCCTGCCCATCCGGCCGGTCCATTATGTGAAGATCCATCCCCGCATCAAACGCATGACGCAATTGGATGATGACACGCTGGAAGACGCGCCCACCTTTCTGGAGGCCATGGAGCGGTTTTCGGCCTGGTGCGGTGAGGATTATTTGCTGCTTACCTGGGGCTGCGATGATGTATCGGTGCTCAAGCAGAATATGGATTTTCACCAGTGTTCCTTGCGGCTGCCGCCGCTTTGCGACATTCAGCGGCTGTTCAGCGATGTGTTTGAAATGGGCAAGGACCGCAAGGGACTGAAGGCCGCCATGGATTTTTTGCAGATCGAGACGCAGGAGGACAGAAGCTTTCACAACGCGCTGCATGACGCCTATTATACGGCCCTCGTGTTCAGCCGCCTGCCCGAGCCGGAAGCTGTCCACCGCTATGTTCAGCAGCCCAGGAAGCTTTTGCATGTGGAGCGCGCACGCCGTATGAGCACGCCTGCCGCATCCTTTGCCTCCGTGCGCTCCGCGCTTGATACGGAGGCGGTCCAGCAGCCCAAATGTCCTGTGTGCGGCCAGCGGGCGAAGCTGGAGGCACCCTTTGTACCCCAGTCGCCGGATAAATACGTGGCCCTCGCCACTTGCCGGGATCATGGAAGCTTGTTTGCCAGGCTCCGGTTTGCCCTGATGGAGGATGGGCAGGTGAGCATGGTATCCATGGTGGCCTTGGCCACAAAGCAGAACAAGGCGTATGTGCACACCAAGAGACTGCAGGTGGAGCAGCGGCAGGCAGCCTTGGATCCCGACCTTGCGCTGCAGCGGGCAATCCGCTCCAGCATGCCTTTTGAGGATTGAGCATAGCCTTGCATAATAGCGGGGCAAGCTGAATCCGTTGCCGGCTTTTGGGCAGCAGAAAGGAACAACCAGTCATGAGGATTGCCTTGGACGGGCGTGAAGGGACATTTCCTGTGAATGCTACGGCGGCACAGGTGGTAAGACAGCTTTGGCCGGAGAAGGCGGATAAGGTGCTGGCCTTGATGTGGGGCGGGCTGGTGCTGGAGCTGAGCCAGCCTTTAAGCGGCGGCATGGAATTAACCTCCGTCACCTTTGCCCACGAGGAAGGCCGGCGCATATATGAACGGTCGCTCAGGTTCGTGTTTTTGCTGGCGGCGAGAAGGCTTTTTCCCGGCGAGCAGGTGCGTATCGCCAACAGCATCGGCTACGGGCTCTTCTTGAAGCTGCTGGGCAGGTCTTTGACAGAGAAGCAGGTAGAGCGCCTGGAAAACGAGATGCGGCTGATTGTGAAAAGCGACCTGCCCTTTGAGAAGGAGCTTTGGAACCGGGACAGGGCGATTGAATACTTTGGGCAGGACGGCCAGCAGGATAAGGTGCAGCTTTTGTCCTACCGCCCCAATTATGATTTTCCGGTGTACCGCTGCGGTGGTATGTGGGAATATTTTTACGGCACCATGCTGCCCTCCACGGGCTGGGTGCCCGCCTTCTCGCTGCGCCGGCATCCTCCGGGCCTTGTGATCCAGATGCCCGGGCCGGACGATCCCAATGCGCCGGCGCCATATGTGCAAAGGCCCAAGCATCTGCGCATATTTGCCCAGTCCCAGCGCTGGTGCGAGATACTGGAAGCCACCAACGTTTCGGATATCAACGATATGATCCGCACCTCGCGGTTCCGGGAGTTCATCCGCGTCAACGAAGCGCTGCACGATAAGTCCATCGCCGCTATCGCCGATGAAATCCGCAGGCGCAAGGCGCGGCTGGTGCTCATCTCCGGACCTTCCTCCAGCGGGAAGACCACGTTTTCCAACCGGCTGAAGATTCATTTGCAGGTGCTGGGCTTGAAGCCCGCGCTTTTATCCCTGGATGACTTTTACCTGAACCGGGCCGATATCCCGCCTGAACCGGACGGCAGCGTGGACCTGGAATCCATCCATACCATTGACATCCCCTTGTTTGAAGACTGCCTGAAACGGCTGCTGAACGGGGAAACGGCCCTGATGCCGCGCTTCAGCTTTCAAACGGGCCGCCGGGAAGACTCGCGTGTGCCCCTTCATGTGCAGGCGGATCAGCCCATCCTTGTGGAGGGCATCCATGGCCTCAATCCGCTGCTGGCCGGGCATCTGCCTCAAGAAATGATCTTCCGCATTTATGTCAGCGCCCTGACCTGCGTCAACCTGGACCACCACAACCGCATCCGCACCACCGATGTGCGGCTGCTTCGCCGGATCGTCCGGGACCATCAGTTCCGGGGCACCCAGCCCGATGATACCATGAGCATGTGGGAAAGCGTGCGCAGGGGAGAGGACAAGTGGATTTTCCCCTATCAGGAGGAAGCGGATGTCATGTTCAATACCACCCTCCACTACGAGCTGCCGGTTTTGAAAAGCGTGGCGTACGACCTTTTGAAGGCCATTCCCCCGGAAAATCCCAACTACCTTCTATCCAGGCGGCTTTTAAAAACGCTCCACTACCTTCTGCCCATGCCGGAGGACGCGGCCAGCGAAATTCCGCCGCTTTCCATATTGCGGGAGTTCATCGGCGGCTGCACCTTCTATGACAGCCATCCGTAACAAAGCACTTGACAAAGCGCAGGCAAATATTGTTTAATACATTGCATTCGTCTTTCTTTGCTGCATAAGCAGGCCGCGGCGCGATTAAGCCGCCTTTCGGCCGAGGAGGTTACATTGTGCAGACGGTACGCATGATACTGGAGATCATGACCACATTCTGTGGCGTTTTTGTTATCATATTGATGGCCTATCAGCTTTTTCTGAGCATATTCGGCTTCAGGCGCCGGGAGAAAGGGTATCAGGATCATCCGCCCAGGACGCGCTTTCTGGTATTGGTGCCCGCCCATAACGAGGAAACGGTCATCCCTGATATTGTGGACAACCTTCTGCATATGGAATATCCCAAGGAACTGTACGATTTTTATGTGATCGCCGACAACTGCACGGACCGTACCGCCGCCGTGGCCAGGCAGATGGGCGCCAATGTACTGGTGCTGGAAAAGGAGTCGCCGGATGCGCCTACCGGCAAGCCTATTGCGCTTCACCGGGCGCTGAACATACTGGAAGGGTATCAGGACAACTATGATCTTTTAATGATCTTTGACGCCGATAACCTGATGGATCCCAACATGTTCCTGGAGATCAACAGCCAGTACATCAGCGAAAACAATCCGGAGTTTATTCAGTGCTACCTTGGGGCCAAGAACAAAAAGGGCCTGGTGGCCTGGTTCTATTATGTCAGCTATACCATTACCAACCGTTTTTTCCAGCTTGCCAAATACCGCCTGGGGCTGAACTGCTCCATTGGCGGGACAGGCTTCGCCACCTCCACCAGGTACCTGCACCAGCGCGGCGGCTGGACAACAAAATCGCTTACGGAAGATTTTGAAATTCAGGTGGAAGCGACTTTGGCACACAAGCGCATTGTTTGGAACCATAACGTGCGCGTTTATGACGAAAAGCCCACCACGGCCCGGGCCAGCTACCGCCAGCGTACCCGCTGGGCCCAGGGCCATTGGTTTGTCACCTTCCGCAATTCCCGCAGAATATTGCAGTCAGTGTTCAAACGCCAGGTCTCGCCCTGGGAGGCCTTATCCATCTTTACGTACATGTACAGCCTGACGATTTCTTTCGTCGTGGTTATCTTCCAATTTTTGGTTGCGGCTTTCTTTTATATCGATGATCTGGTTCAAATGGCCGGTTCTCAGGGGGCGCTGGAAGCTGTGACCAGAGCGGCCCAGGGGGGCTGGATATCGACGCTGGTATCGGGATTATTGTTCGGCTATAGTTTCTTTTTCATGTTTTATCTGGCGGATTGGATGGACAACAAGGTTGCGTTGAGTATACGGACGCTGCCCAAAATGATTGTCAGCTTTGTTATGAACATGCTGCTGGCCACCTGTTCGCAGATCGTGGGCCTGTTCCGCTGCCGCCGCCAGAGCCAGTGGGTGAAGACGGAGCACAAGATCAAGCGGCTGGAAAGGGGCAAGGAGCTTCATTTGCCTGTAAGGCCAAAGCTGCTGCCCAAGGCGGCCGTGGAAACGGATGATGTGCCGATCGCCAAGGCTAGCGCGAAATAAAGCGGAACCCGCAAAAAAATACCTGCCTGAAGCCTCGGGCTTCAGGCAGGTACTTTTATTGCTCTTTCGCGGCTCTGCCGCGCTCTTTTTTATCTTTGTCCGCCAGAGCGTGCTTGACATAGGCGGACGGGCTCATGCCCACAATGTTTTTGAACTGCTTGGAAAAGTGGTAGGGATCCTGCATTCCCACCTCGGCCCCGGCCTGTTTGACGGAATAATGGTCCTGCAAAAGAGCTTTGGCCCGTTCCATTTTGCAAAACAGCAAATAGCCCAAAGGCGGCATGCCCACCTCCGCCACGAACCGCTTGCGGAACGTTTCCATGGGCATGCGGGAGATGGCCGCCATGTCCGCCAGGGAAAAATTATCCCTGTACTGGCTGGCCCGGAGGGCATCCACCACCTTGGCAATCTCGTGGGACAGCATGGCGTCCATGGCCACCGGCTGTCCGGAATGGGAGGCCAGCATGCCCCACATGAGCTGCTGAAGCTGGAAGGATGCGTCGCTGGTGCCTGAGTGCCGCACGATCACCTGTACGATCTGCCTTGTGAGGTACAGCTGCGAGGGCAGCGCGCCCTGTTTGATGGGCATGTGCAAAAGCACGCCCAGCCGGGTCAGAAACGTGGGGGCAAGCGGTCCGTCCAGCGCCAGCCAGAGAATCCGGGCTTCCCCGGCGGCGGAAAGCACAACATTGCCCGTATCCGGGGGAATGGCGCAGCATTCCCCTTCAGAAAAGGCAAGCGAATGGCCTTCGTTCCAGGTAAGCTCCAGCTTGCCGCTGTCTGCGGCAACCCAGCGCCATTGGGAGCGGGACACTGCGGGATATTTCCCCGGCTGAAGCATGACGCTTCCCGCGGCATGAATCCAAACGCCGCTTGAACGCGCCAGCGGATCAGGCTCGTGAATGCCCTCCACTGCCAGCGTAACGGGCGGCAGATCCTCCATATTCCCAAAAAAATAGCTGGGCATATCCCTCATCCTTCCCAAACATGGCGGATTATTTACCATTTTTAACATTGTATCCATGTTTGGCTGCCTTGTCAAGGTGCGACCGGGGATGCACACAGCCTATATAGTTAAAAATACAGATAGGAAACAATCCCTGCTGCGGCGCAATCATAAACGTCATAAACAGCAGGACAGGCGGCTACCGTTTGGGGCGTACGTACAGGAAGCCCGCCGCAATAACGGTAAAGGGCGCCACCGTTACCAGCCCGAAGGTGCCTACCAGGGTATTGAGGATTTCGGTGGCCACAAATTTATAGTTGATCAGGTCGATAACCGGCGTGCCCTGGCCCATAAAATACATCAGCATGGACAGAAAGCTTCCCGAATAAGCCAGCATCAGCGTGGTGGTCATGGTGCCTGTTACGCTGCGGCCCACCCGGAAACCGCTTTTGATGAGTTCCGCCCTGGTGATATCCGGATGGTGCAAAAGCACCTCATGGACGGCGGCGGACATATCCATGGCCAGATCCATCAGCGCGCCGGAACTGGCCAGAAAAACCATGCTGAAAAACAGATCCTTGATGTCAAGCCGCAATCCTGCCTGGCTTAGGAGCGGCACCACATAAGGCATGTCCCCGCCATCCAGCTTCAGGGCATTGCCGAAGGCCACCGCCAGAATACAGGTGAGCGCCGTGCCCAAAAGGGAGCCCAGCAGCGATACCGTGGCCATTCTGGTCAGCCCGCCCACCAGGTACATGATGATGGCCGATAAGAGCACTACCACCAGAAAAGTGGAGACGATGGGCGGCCAGCCTAGCAGCAGCAGCGGAATGAGCACCTTCCATATCACAAGGATGCTGGCGGCCAGCGACACGAAGGTGCCAAACCCGGATACGCCGCCAAAGAGGATCAGGAACAGGAAGAATAGCAGGAATAAAAAGCCCTGCGTCTCCATGCGGTAATGATCTATGAGGGTGGCATAGGTGGCTTTGCCGTTTTCCGCATGGACGATGCAAAGTGCCGTATCGCCGGGGGCAAACAGCTTATCCTTGTCCAGGGAGGCGTTCAGATGGTTGACGGCTGCCAGCGCAGCCCCTTTCAGGGGGCCTGACAAAACCTCGATTTCGGCCTCCTGGGCGCCGGAGTACACAATGCCCAGCGGCATAAGCTGGCTGTTGTCCACTGAAAGGATGCGGACCTTTTCCCTTGTGGCGTTGGCCGGCACCCTTTCGGGGAAAGGGGTGGGGGCAAGGTACAGAGCGATGCACAAAAGCCCCATCACAATACAGAAGATCCAGTTGCGCCGCCTGTTCCGGCGTGGCCTAATGGACGGAAGATCACGGGAGGGATCGTGTTTTTCTGAAAGCGACGACAGTATGCTCATGCCGCGCGTCCTTTCTATGGAGAGATCATAATAGCAAGGGAAGAGGCCGCCCCCGGGAATTAACTCCTGCAGGGGCGGCCCCTTCATTGGGGGATGGCTTGTTACTTGCTCAGGCCCATGGCTGCCATGGTTTTATCGAAGATCCGGGTGTTGTCATACTGGCCGCCGAAGAGCTCGGCATTTATGCCCATGGCGTATACGGGAATCTGCAAACCCGTGTGGGAGTAGGAGGTATAGGCGATACCGGCCTTGTTGTTGAAGATGTGGGTAACGGTGACGGACAAGGGCTCGTAACCGCCGTAGGCCAGCGCTTCCGCAGCGCCAAGCTTGCGGTCGGCCTTCTCGGTCATGCTCAGGTCAAAGGCGGCTTTCAGGGAGGCAAGGTCGGACTCGTTGAGGGAAAGGGGCTGCTCGGCTGTGGTGGTCAGGCCGTAGTACGCTTCGATGGACTTCAGGGCATCCTCAAAGGAAACCTTGCTCAACCGCATACCGGCGATGACCTTGTCAAACTCCTGGTAGGAGACCTTGGCGTTTTGCAGGTAATTGAAGTGTGTGTCATAGGCAGTGGCCGCGAAGCCGATGGTCATGCCGCCGGTCTCGTGGTCGCCGGTGACGATGATGAGCGTCTCTTCGGGGTGTTCCTTCGCGAAGTCGATGGCTACCTGCACCGCTTCGGAGAAGGCGATGGTGTCGTAGATGGAGGTGATGGCGTCGTTGGCGTGGCAGGTCCAGTCGATCTTGCCGCCCTCGGTCATCAGAAAGAAGCCGTTCTCGTTGTCCAGGCTGCTGACGGCGGCTTTCACCATTTCGGCCAGGGATACGGAATCTTCGCCGTTGGCTTCCTTGTACAGCCGGTCGATTTCATACTGCATGGCCTGGGAGCCGTCCACATCTTCCACCATGGCCAGCACACGGCCGCTGTCTTTTGTAAGAGCGCGGATTTCATCCGGCTTGCGGACCACGGTCCAGCCGTTTTCCTCGGCGATTTCCATTACATCCTGCTTGTCGCCATCCTTGCCCTTGGGCTGGAGGAAAGCGCCGCCGCCCAGGAAGTCCAGGGTTGTGCCGGCAAGGCCCTGCACCGCGATATCATAGTACAGGCTGCGGCTGGTGGCCTTGGCATAGTACGCGGCGGGGGTGGCGTGATCCAGGGATACGGAGGTGACGACGCCGACTTTTTTGCCGGCTTCCTTGGCGTATTCGGTAATGAGCTTGAAGGTCCCGGTCTTGTCCACATTGTAGTTGAGAACGCCGGACAGCGTCTTCTCACCGCTGGCCATGGAGGTGGCGGTGGAGGCGGAGTCGGGGCAGAAGGAGGTGGCGTCGTAGGTGGTGATCAGGCCCAGGCTGCCAAAGTTGGTGAAGGAGAGCCCGGCGGGGGTGGGCATAACGGCCTCAGGATTTTGGAGCGTGCCTACGTAGTACTGGGCGGCGGTGATCTGCGGGGAACCCTGGCCGTCACCGATGAACATGAACACGTACCTGGGGGCTTTCGCGGCGCCTTCGGCAAGGGCGGTGCCAAGGCTCAGAACCAGCGCAAGCACAAGGAGCAGGGACAGAAGCTTCTTCATGCATTTTTCCTCCTTTACATTTTCGTGTTCAGCATAAACGTGTTGTGTGAGAGGCCAATCATCATAAGGGAAGCGGCCTGCAAAAGTTTGGAAGAATGAAGAAAGATAGCGGATGGCCCCGGGCGGTGAAAGCAGAGGGGGATCCCGTGATTTTCCTAATGATCCTTCGGAAAACATATCCGCTTGTCTTGTAATTTGAGACAACTGCGGATATAATGATGCAATGCCCCAGTTTTGTGGAAAAACAAACAAAGAACAATTTTGAGGAGCGGGAGGTAATTTTATGGAAAACGAAGCGGCACGTACTAACTTTATCTGGGACGCCATCGGCCAAGACCTGGCGGCAGGCCGTTACCAGCGTGTTCACACCCGTTTCCCTCCCGAACCCAACGGCTATCTGCACATTGGCCATTGCAAGGCGATCGTGGCGGATTTCAGCGCGGCGGAAAAATTCGGCGGGCTTTGCAACCTGCGCTTTGACGACACCAACCCCGCCAAGGAAGAAACGGAATATGTCGACGGCATCATGGAAGATATCCGCTGGCTGGGATTTGAGTGGAAGGGCGGACTTTATTTCGCCAGCGACTATTACGAGAAGTGCTATGAGATTGCCGAGGACTGGATCAGGCGCGATTTGGCCTATGTGGATGAGCTCACCCAGGAGCAGATGCGGGAATACCGGGGCACATTGACATCTCCCGGCAAGAATTCCCCCTGGCGCGACCGCCCTGTGGAAGAAAGCCTCGACTTGTTCCGACGCATGCGTGCCGGGGAATTTAAGGAAGGGCAGTATGTGCTCCGGGCGAAGATCGATATGGCCTCGCCCAACATCAACATGCGGGACCCGGCCATGTACCGCATCCTCTATAAGGAGCATCACCGCACAGGGAAGAAATGGTGTATTTATCCCATGTACGATTACGCCCACCCCATCGGCGACGCGCTGGAGGGCGTGACCCATTCCCTGTGCTCCATTGAGTACGACGACCACCGGCCCCTGTACGACTGGGTGGTGGAGAAATCAGCTCACATGGTTCCGGGTCGCCCCCGCCAGATTGAGTTTTCGCGCTTGAATATCACCCGCACCATCATGAGCAAGCGCTACTTGCGCAAGCTGGTGGAGGAAGGGTTTGTTGCCGGCTGGGACGATCCCAGGATGCCTTCTCTGTGCGCCATGCGCCGCCGCGGCTATACGGCTGCCGCCATCCGCAATTTCATTGACCGCGTAGGCCTGAACCGGGCCAACAGCGTGGTGGATTTTGCCTTCCTGGAGCATTGCGTACGGGAGGACCTGGGCGAAAGGGCCGCGAGGGTGATGGCAGTTTTGAATCCCCTGAAGGTTGTTTTAACCAACTGGCCCGCGGGAAAGAACGAAAGCATTGAGATGGAAAACCATCCGGACCATCCCGAGATGGGCACGCGCCAGGTGAACCTTGGCAGGGAACTGTATATTGAACAGGAAGACTTCATGGAGGAACCGGTGAAGAAATTCTTCCGCCTGTACCCTGGCGGCGAGGTGCGCTTGAAAGGCGCGTACATCATCCGCTGTGATGATTATGTGAAGGATGAATCGGGGAACGTAGTGGAGCTGCGCTGCACGGTGGATATGGACAGCCGCAGCGGCAGCGAAGGCGCTTCCCGCAAGGTGAAAGGCACGCTGCACTGGGTGAACGCAAAGGACGCTGTGCCGGTGGAAGCAAGGCTGTACGAGCCGCTGCTGGCCGATGAAAACGACCAGGAAGACGAGGATGACGAAACGGCGGAAAAGGCGGCTCCCGACAAGAAGGATTTCATCAGCCGCCTGAACAGGAACAGCCTTGTCACAATGAAGGGCTTTGGGGAACCGGCCCTGCTCAAAGCCGATACCGGTACCACCTTCCAGTTTTTGCGGATGGGTTATTTCTGCAAGGACCCCGATTCCACGAAGGAACTGCCTGTTTTCAACCGTACGGTCACCCTCAAGGATAGCTGGGCGAAAGTCAACAAATAATCGCCATTTTGTAGGGCGGGGGCTTGCCCCCGCCATCTGTTCCCAATGTATCGTATAAAAGCCATGAGCATTATACGCTGCTTGCGGC
>JAEYOV010000004.1 GCA_023411395.1 Bacillota bacterium | reverse complement strand
GTATCGTATAAAAGCCAAGAGCATTATACGCTGCTTGCGGCGGGGGCAAGCCCCCGCCCTACACGACACGTTGTGTATTGCATCTATTTTGCAGTAAAAAGAGGATTCCAAAGGGATGATATCCCTTTAGCGGGGTGCAGGGGCGGAGCCCCTGCGAAAAGGAGGCACCATGGTTCGTACGCGGTTTGCGCCCAGCCCCACGGGGTATTTGCACCTGGGGGGCTTACGAACGGCGCTATATACGTACTTGTACGCAAAAAAGAACAAGGGCACATTCATTCTTCGCATTGAGGATACCGACCAGGAGCGGGAGGTTCCCGGTGCGGTGGAACTGATCTACAAGTCCATGCGGGCTGCCGGGCTATACTATGACGAGGGGCCGGATGTGGGGGGCGATTTCGGGCCTTATATCCAGACCCAGCGCAAGCATCTGTATCTGCCCTACGCCATGGAATTGATAGAAAAAGGCGGGGCGTATCCCTGCTTTTGCACCAGGGAAGAGATTGAGGAGCGCCGGGCGGCGGCCCAGGCAAGAGGCGAAACGTTCAAGTATGACAAGAAGTGTTTGCACCTGAGCCGGGAAGAGGCCAAGGCCCGCATGGCGGCGGGGGAGCCTTACGTCATCCGGCAGAATATCCCGGAAACGGGCACCGCTTCCTTTGATGACGTACTGTTCGGCCATGTGGAGGCCGCCTGCGAAACGCTGGACGACAACGTGCTCATCAAGGCGGACGGGCTGCCCACCTACAACTTTGCCAACGTGATAGACGACCATTTGATGGGCATTACCCATGTGATGCGGGGCACGGAGTATTTGTCCTCCACGCCCAAGTACAACCTGCTGTATGAGTCTTTCGGCTGGGAGAAGCCTACCTATGTGCACCTGCCTGTGGTGATGAAGGACGCCACACGAAAACTGTCCAAGCGCCATGGAGATCCTTCCTTTGAAGATTTGCTGAACATGGGCTATGTGAAGGAGGCCATCATCAACTTCATTGCGCTGCTGGGCTGGAGCCCGGGGGATGATAGGGAGTTTTTTTCGCTTACGGAACTGGTGGAGGTCTTTGACCTCAAAGGCCTGAACAAGGCGCCGGCCATCTTCAACATGGAAAAGCTCACCTGGTTCAACAGCGAATACATCCGCAAGATGGACTTCGATGAGTATGTCAAGCTGGTTGCCCCATGGTTTGACCAAGCGCTTGCGGGCAAGGGGATGGATTACCGCCGCCTGGCGGAGCTGATGCAGGGCCGCACGGAGGTCTTCAACCGTGTGCCCGATATGGTGCGGTTCCTTAAGGAATTGCCGGAGTACGACCTGGAAATTTACACCCACAAGAAAATGAAAACGGACCTGCCTGTATCCCTGGAGGCATTGCGCATGATAAAGCCTGTGCTGGGGGGGATCACCGACTGGACGGAAGCATCCATTCATGAGGCGGTGATGGCCGCCATCGCACAAAGCGGCAGGAAGAATGGCGCGGTCTTGTGGCCGCTGCGCATTGCCATCAGCGGCCAGGCAAACACCCCCGGCGGGGCCATTGAAATCGCCTATCTGCTGGGCAAGGAGGAAACCTTGCGCCGGGTGGAGAACGGGACCGGGAGACTGGAAAAGGCACAATAAAATGATCAGTCCCTCTCCTGATTTGGGAGAGGGATTTCTGTTTTTCTAATCTCCTTTTAATGTGTGCATTATAATTCTTCCTTTGCACACAATTTTTAAGTATGTTATGATGGACAGGCAATTGATATAAGACGGAGGAATACCCCCATGCACCAAGAAAGGTCTGCCCGGATGGGCACGATGCCCATTCCGAGGCTGATTCTGAAAATTTCCTCTCCCATCATGCTTTCCATGCTGGTCCAGGCGCTATATAACATTGTGGACAGCATTTATGTGTCCCGGCTGCCGGAAAGCGAAAAGGCGCTGAACGCCGTAACCCTGGTATTCCCGGTGCAGATGCTGATGATCGCCATTGGCGTGGGCACCGGCATCGGCATCAATAGCCTGATTTCCCGCCGCCTGGGAGAAAAGCGGAGGGAGGAGGCCCATGGCGCTGCCGTCAACGGCCTTTTCCTGGCGGTTATCAGTTGGGTGGCTTTTGCTCTGTTCGGCCTTTTCTTCAGCGGTATCTTCATGCGGGGTTTTACCCAGGACGAGGCGACGCTGCGGATGGGAACGGATTACCTTCGCATCTGCACGGTGTTTTCCTTCGGCTTGTTTTCCGCCATTGCCATCGAGCGGGTCATGCAGGGCACCGGAAATACCTTGTACAACATGATCGTGCAGATGACAGGGGCGGGGCTGAACATCATCCTGGACCCCATCTTCATTTTCGGCTGGGGGGTCGTGCCCGCGATGGGTGTCGCCGGCGCGGCCACTGCCACGGTGATCGGCCAGATTGCCGCCATGGTGCTGGCCTTTATCCTGAACCAGACAAGGAATAAGGAACTGTGGCTGCATTTGAAAGGCTTCCGGCCCAGCGGGAAAACCATTTGGGAAATTTACCGGGTGGGCTTCCCCAGTATTATCATTCAAACGGTCGGCTCGGCAATGATCATGATGCTGAATCTGATCTTGACTGCCCTCGACCCTCTGGCTGTAACGGTGATGGGGTTGTATTTCCGGCTGCAGAGCTTTGTGTTCATGCCTGTGTTCGGCCTCACCGGCGGGTTGGTGGCCATCGTCGGTTACAACTATGGCGCCAGGAATAAAAAGCGCATTTATGAAGCTGTCCGTGTGGCTCTTTTTTACGCCGGAGCCATTATGGCGGCAGGCACGCTGATATTTCTGCTGCTGCCCGGCCTGATGCTGTCGCTGTTCAACGCCTCGCCCGATATGCTTCAAATCGGCATTCCTGCCCTGCGCATCATTTCCCTGGCATTTATGATGGCGGCGGGCGGCATCATACTGTCCACGGTGTTTCAGGCCATTGGCAATGGCACGCTGAGCCTTTTCATATCGCTGGTGCGGCAACTGGTAGTTCTATTGCCTGCGGCATTCTTTTTGTCCAGGGCGTTTGGCTTGGCCGGCGTATGGTGGTCCGTGCCGTTGGCAGAGGCAGTATCGCTCATGCTTTGCATCATATTGTATTTTTGGGCGGATAAACGGTACATAAAGCCGCTGGGGGAATTGAAAGCGGAATAGGCGATGGGAGATATGGGGAACGGAAGATGATTATTGGGTAAACCGGGGCCACTGATGTATGAAAGAAAAAGGCCGTCCTTCCGGCGCTGGAAAGGCGGCCTCTTTTTGTGCGAGAGGAAATCATATTCCAATCCACATATAATGGGCTTCCTCCGGCACCTTTTCGATGACGCCTCCGTTGGCAAGCGCAACGCCGATGGAGGCTTCCTTCGGACAGGAGAGCTAACCCCTTTTTTCTTTGGTGGCGGATACGATGGTGACAATGTCATATATCAAAAACGCCGCGATCAAAAAGGCAAAGCCCACCGGGGAAAGCTTGATGCCCAACCAGGTCATATAGTTACCCTGGGAAAACGTACTGATCCCCCAGATGGCAATGACGATGGTAAAGACGATCCCCAATACGGCTCTGCCGGCCGCCTTGCCGTTTACGGACCTTTTCTCACTGGCGGCCGCTGCTTCCGCCACGTCGCGGCGTATCTTCTCATCCTTAAGCAGCTTCTTCTCCTCGTCGGAAAGAGCGTTCGGGTCTTTCTTTTGAAGGTCCGACAGCTTTTTTTGGTCTTCATTGAATGTTACACTGGCCTTCTCCTCAAGCCGGCTGTTCACCCACGCGTTTCGGCCGGCCTTTTTTAGCGAAGACAGCATGATGATTGCCGGGATGGGAGTCCAGCCCAAAAGAAGCCCGGCGAGAAAGGCCGTGTTGAATTTCCACAAGCGCATAAGGCCGGCGGTTGATCCGATCCAGCCCAGAATTACGCCAACGCTGATGATGGGGAATCCAATGGGCATATCCGGGGATGAAAAATGGATGCGCATATCATATAACCCGTATGAGACCGACAGGAAAGAGAGGGCAAGCAGGGTCCAGACCCAGGGCTTGAACGCCCGGGCATTGCGGGGGTTCTCCCCGATGCAGTCATCGCACAGGCTTATGGCCACCCTGGATTCCCAGCTGGCCTGGCGAAAAGCATTTGAAGTGAGCGCCACTGCCTTTCCATTTTGTGCTTTGCCGTATTCGGCCGTATGGCACGTTTTCAATTGCCCGCAGCCCACGCATTTTGCTTCCTGAACGATCTCCATGCAAACACCGCCATTCTGTTCAGTTTTTGGGTCACAAAGAGTCTCCTGCTGCTCCTGAAAGGGCACAGGGAGCCTGTTTTGGAATATTATAACGTAAACTTCTTATATTTGGTGTGCTGCCTGCACACTTGTTTACATTTTTCTATACTAACCTCCATGACGCCGCGGGCATCACAAATAGTGGGTGAAACAGCTCTTTCACGCGAATAGGCCCGAAATGATAAGCGGCCGGCCCTCCGC
>JAEYOV010000059.1 GCA_023411395.1 Bacillota bacterium | reverse complement strand
GACCATGATCTGCCACCGTTATATGCGGCGGGGGCAAGCCCCCGCCCTACACCGAACCCATTGATGTATTTGTGATTTGAAGAATTATTCATTCTTATGGTCTCATTCAAAAAAGGAGCGCTTTTTCGAGCGTTCCTTTTTTGTGTTTGTTATTATCGAAGCACCTTGCGCAAAAACTCCTGCGTCCTTGGATTTTGCGGATGGGAGAACAGCTCCTGGGGCGTGTTCTGCTCGGCGATGCGCCCCTCGTCCATGAACAGGACGCGTGTGGAAACCTCCCTGGCAAAGCCCATCTCATGGGTAACGATGATGCTGGTCATGCCGTTTCTGACAAGGTCCTGGATGACCATCAGCACCTCCCCCACCATTTCCGGATCCAGGGCGCTGGTAGGCTCGTCAAAGAGCATTACCTCCGGCTCCATGGCCAGGGCCCGCACAATGGCCAGCCGCTGCTTCTGCCCGCCGGAAAGCCGTTTGGGGTGCTCGTTCAGCTTGTCGATCAGCCCCACCCGGTTGAGTAACTCCCTGGCGAAATCCTCCATTTCGGCCTTGCTCTTTTTGCCCGTCAAAACAGGCGCCAGGGTAATATTGTCTTTCACTGTCAGGTGCGGGAAGATGTTGAAATGCTGGAACACCATCCCCATCTTCTGCCTGTGCCGGTCGATGTTCACGCCCTTTTGTGTAAGATCCAAATCGTGAAACAGTACCTGCCCACGTGTAGGCTTTTCCAATAGGTTCAGGCACCGCAAAAAGGTAGATTTTCCCGAGCCGGAAGGCCCGATAACGGAGACGACCTCCCCTTTTTCGATCCGTTCGGTGATTCCTTTGAGCACTTGAAGCTCACCAAAAGCTTTATGCAGATCACGTACCTCAATCACTGGCTTTCAGCCTCCTTTCCAGCACGGCGACGGCCTTGCTCAGTGTAAACGTCAGTATAAAGTAAATGATACCGATTACGATCAGGGGCTCCAGAACCAGGTACATGAGGCCCTTGATGTTGTTGTAGGCCGTCATCAGGTCTCCCACAAAGAAGGTGGAGGCCAGGGACGTTTCCTTGATCACGGTAACAAACTCATTGCACAGCGCGGGCAGGATGTTTTTAATGGCCTGGGGAAAAACGATATGGGTCATGGTCTGGCGGGAATTGAGCCCCAGCGACCTGGCCGCCTCTGTTTGCCCGTTATCCACAGCCTGGATGCCGGCGCGGATGATCTCGCTTACATACCCCGCGGAGTTTAGGACCAGCGCGACGGTCACGTTAAAGAAGTTGGCGTTTTTCAAGGCCGGGATCAGCGCCGGGAGAAGAAACGCGAAAACATACAGCTGCAGCAGAAGCGGCGTACCCCGGATGATCTCCGTATACGCGATGGCGATCCACCTAAGAGGCGCGATCTTCGACCGCCGCAAAAGCGCCACCAGGGATCCAAGAACAGTCCCCAGCAAGACGGTGATCAAAGACAGGAGCAGGGTATACCCTATGCCTTTCAGGAACAACCCCGGAAATCTTTCGATCACCCTGAAAATGTTTGGTATCATGTTGGCAAACAATCCAGCGCCCCCCTATCAAATCCGTATGATCCGCACCGGTCTTCCAATTTTTTGACCGCATCCAGCACCATCTGCGCAGTCACCTGAAATGGCAGGCACCTCATGTCCGGCTGGTCCTTTACGTTACCCAAAGCCTCAAGGAATGAGGGTGAAGCGGTGTCAAGCCCCATCTCACAAAGGGTGACAGGTGTTTTGAGCCTTTTCAATAGATGAAGGACCTCCTGGGCTTTCTCTTCCTGTCCATCCATCATTAACTGGACCAGTACCCCCCAGGCCACCACATCCCCATGAAGGCAATTTTTGATTTGCGGCATGTCCTCCATAGCATAGTAGAGGGAATGGGCCAGCGCGCCGTTAAATTCCTCCCGGACCAGCAGCGATACAAGCCCTGTGCTCACGATCACGGACTGCACCGCCTCGTTAAATTCCAAAGAATCCACCCTGCTTTCGCAGTCACGCAGCGCCTTTTCCCCCAGGCGGGAAAGGGGCTCATAGCAGGTGCGGGCAATAGACAGCCCTAGCGCATCCTTGTAGCTTAATACTTCATTCCTGGCGGAAAAGCCGCTTTCAAAATACTTGGCGATGGCATCTCCCATCCCGGCCCGAAGATACTTGGACGGGGCATGCGCAATGACCCTGGTATGGATAAACGCAAATTCCGGCGGTCCCGCAAGAAACAGAAACCGGTCAAACGCGCCGTCTTCATGGTACATCACCGACAATGCCGTCACCGCCGCGCAGGTGGCCGCGATGGTGGGCAGGGTAATCACAGGCAGACCGGCAAAATGGGCGCAGGCCTTGGCGGTATCGATGGCTTTCCCGCCGCCCATGCCGGCGATTACCTGAGCGTTTTTGGCAAGTGCCCTTGCCGCCAGCGCTTTGGCGTCACTGGTTACGCAAGGCCCCGCGTAACACACAGCCTCCGTAAGCGTTATCCCCTTTTGGGAAACCGCCTGCTCAAAAAGCGGCAGCCCCGCCGCCAGCGCTTTTCCGCCGCCGATCAAGAATATGCGCTGCCCCAAGGCGGAAAGAACGGCAGGCAAAGCTTCGTACGCTTCCGGCCCGATGGTATAGCGGGGAAGCACCACACTGCTTGTATTTGAAGCCCTCTCTGCCATTTATACCTCCGCGAGCCTGGAAAGCCTTCTTAATGCTTCCTGAAGCGTTGCCTTTTCCCTTGCAAAGTGCAGCCGGATCAGGTGGTTTACGGGCTCCCTGAAAAAGCTGGAGCCTGGCACGGCAGCCACACCGATAGCTTTTATCATCCATTCACAAAACTGCAAGTCAGACCAGCCGCCGAACTGTTCCTTCTGAAGGAATTGGGAGATATCCACCATCACAAAGTAAGAACCCTGGGGCACGGTATGGGCAAGGCCAAGGTCATCCAGCCCATCCAGGAAGAGGCTCCGCTTCTGCGTATACAGATGCTTCAAATCCTCATAGTATTCCGGTCCCATCGTCAGCCCGGCCACGGCGGCGGCCTGCAAGGGCGCCGCGGCGCCCACTGTCAGAAAGTCGTGGACCTTCTTGGCGCTTTCAA
Source organism: Bacillota bacterium (assembly GCA_023411395.1). Taxonomy (GTDB): domain Bacteria; phylum Bacillota; class Clostridia; order Christensenellales; family Aristaeellaceae; genus JAEWAH01. The sequence continues at coordinate 45,090 of JAEYOV010000059.1, read as the reverse complement.
TCACCGCCTCCGGCCCGATCAAATAGCCCAGCCGCCAGCCGGTGATAGAATACGTTTTTGACAGCGAGCTGCAGGTAATAACGCGGTCAAAAAGGCCGGGCAGCGACGCCGCACAGACATGCTTCCACGGGTCAAATACAATATGCTCATATACTTCATCGGTGATGATGAATGCATCGTGCCGTTGGGCAAGCTGCCCGATGTACAAAAGCTCTTCTCTGGTGAACACCTTGCCGCAGGGATTGGAAGGATTGCAAACAATAATGGCCTTGGGCTTTTGCAAAAAGGCTCTTTGAAGCACTTCTTTGTCAAACTTGAAGTCAGGCGGCGTCAGCGGAACGAAAATCGGCTCCGCCCCGGAAAGTATCGCGTCCGCACCATAGTTTTCATAAAAGGGAGAAAACACAATCACCTTGTCGCCGGGATTGCACACCGTCATCATGGCGCTCATCATGGCCTCGGTGCCGCCGCAGGTCACCACGATCTCCCTCTCCGGGTCGATATCCCTTAAGATGGCCTTGCTTTGCTTTTTGGCAAGCGCCGCCCGGAAATCCTGCGCGCCAAAGGTAATGGAATACTGGTGGGGGCCTTCACCCGCGATGTCCTTCAGCGCATCCGTAATGGCCTTGGGCGGCGGAAAATCAGGAAAGCCCTGGGAGAGGTTGATGGCGTCGTATTCGTCGCTGATCCGCGTCATGCGGCGGATCACTGAATCTGTAAAGGTTTGTACCCGGCGGCTGAGTTCTGGCATATTAACGGCTCCTCAACTGTATAATTCTGTGAATATTCGGTATAACAAGCTTTAGTATACCACAAGCAGCCTTATTTGCATAGAAGTTTTACAGCGATTTTTCCATACGGCTTTTCTTTATTTTGCAAGCCTTCCCGGACATGCCGCCGTCCGTCAGAACTGAGTGCATAAATTTTCATTAAAATGTATTGACATTTGTTCTGCACAGGTATACAATGAGCCACATCAAAGATCGCAAGGAGGAAATCTCTATGAAAAAGCTGCTCGCATTCTCCATGGTTCTGGCCATGCTCTTTACAGTCACCGGCGCTTTTGCCACACCGGCCAACCGTCTGGACAAGATCAAGGCCGATGGCAAGATCATCGTCGCCACCTCCCCCGACTACCCTCCCTATGAGTTCCTGGATTTGAACGGCAACCCCGTAGGCGCCGATATCACCTTCGCCCAGTATATCGCCGACAAGCTTGGCGTTGAACTGGTGGTGCAGCCCATGACCTTTGACGCCGTGCTGGCCGCCATTGGCACCGGCAGCGCCGACCTGGCCATCGCCGGTCTCACCTACAAGGAAGAGCGCACCGTTTCCATGGATTTTTCCGATCCTTACTTCAACGATGGCAACCAGTTGATCGTCATCCGCAAGGAAGACGCCGAGACCATCAAGACCTTGGCTGACTTCAAAGGCAAGTCCGTGGCCGCGCAGAACGCGTCCTTGCAGCAGTCCCTGGTCACTGAGCAGCTGCCAGAGTCCACGCTGACGCAGATCACCCAAATCGATGAAGGCATCCTGTTGCTCAAGTCCAAGCAGGCTGATGGCATCGCCCTGGCCGCCGTCGTGGCCGAACCCCTGGTCGCAAACAATCCCGACCTGGCCATCTGCGAGACTCCTTTCGACTACGCGCCCGCCGGCGCTCTTGTGGCCGTCGTGAAGGGCGAGAGCGAACTCCTGGCCGCCATCAACGAGGCCATCGCGGAAGTAATTGGCGACAACGGGCTGTACGTGCAGTGGATCAATGACGCCAACGCCCTGAATGCCCAGCTTGCCGCCGGAACCGCCCCCAATCCGTAAGGCAGACCTATAGCAACAGCAGCTTGCCGCCGTATACATTCTACGGCGGCAAGCTTTTCCTGTGGGATCTTTTTTCAAAGGAGCAAGCTATGCATACAGCCGCCAAGATCGCCATCTTAGGCACAGGCCACGTAGGCAGCCATGTAGCCTCGGAATGCATCCGCCAGGGGTTGGCCAGGGAATTTGTGCTGCTGGACAAGGACCGTGCAAAGGCCCGCGGCCACGCCGCCGACCTGCGGGATGCAACTGCATATTATTCAAGCACAGTGCATGTTTATGAAGGATGGTATGACCAAATCGGGGATGCGGACCTTGCGGTGATGTGCGCCTGTGCCACGGGCTATGAAAGCTCCGACAGGCTTAAGGAGCTGGAGCCCACCCTGAATGTGGCGGATGACGTGACCGCGGGGCTTGTTGGCTGCGGCTTTCATGGGATATTGGTTTCCATTTCCAACCCCTGCGACGTGATTGCCCAATACATGCAGCAAAAGACCGGCCTCACCGTCATCGGCACGGGCACGGCGCTGGATTCCGCCCGTTTCCGGGTCCGGCTTGCCCGTGCGCTTTCAGCGGATGTATCCTCCGTCCAGGGTTACTGCCTGGGCGAGCACGGCGACAGCCAGGTTCCGGCCCTCAGCACCGTCACGGTGGGCGGATTGCCCCTGAAGGAGATAATGCCGTCACACCCCGGTGTTGATTTTGAAAGCGTCTGCCGGGAGACGGTCACGGCCGGCTGGGATATCGTGATGGGCAAGGGCTGCACGGAGTTTGGCATCGGCGCGGCCGCCGCAAGGCTGATCCGGGCCATACTGCAGGATGAGCAGGCCATGCTCCCCTGCTCCGTCATGCTGCGCGGCGCCTATGGCGGGGAAAATGTGTACGCCAGCGTGCCATGCCGGGTTGGCAAAACGGGAGCCGTGCCCCTGCCGGAGCTTGAACTGACTGTGGCGGAGCGCCAGGCGCTTGCCCGCAGCTTTCAGGTGCTCAAGAGTCATTTCCCCAAAGAGGCTCAATAAAGCGCAAAGGATGACGTATATGCAAAGCGTATTGGAAACCTTGAAAAAGTATGTATCCATGCCCAGCGGCACGCTGGACACAGCGGATGTGGCAGCCCTGGCCCGCGTGATCGCCGCGGATTTTGAAAGCCTGGGCATGGCAACAAGGCTGATCCCCGGCACAAGCATGGGCCCGGCGGTGGCGTGTTCCTTCGGCCGCGGGGAAAAGCAACTGATGCTGATGGGGCATATGGACACGGTATTCCCCGTCGCCGAATGCCAGCCTTTTTGCATCGAGGGCGAAATTGCCCGCGGGTCCGGCGTATGCGACATGAAGGGCGGCATCGCCGTGATGCTCCATGCGCTCAAAAACGTACTGCCCAAGGTGGACCCCAAAAAGTATACGGTCAAGGTCATTTTGAACCCGGATGAGGAAGTGGGCTCCCCCGAAAGCGGGCCCGTCATTCTGGAAACCGCTCAAAAATCCTTTGCGGCCCTCAGCTTTGAGCCTGCCCGCAAGGGCGGCGCGCTTACCTGTGAAAGGAAGGGCGTTACCGCCTTTACGGTGCGCTGCACGGGCATCCGGGGCCATTCCGGGGCGGATTATTTGAAATGCGCCAGCGCCGTGCAGGCGCTTTGCGCAAGGATCAGCGGCATTTACACGCTTCGGGACGACAGCCGCGACATCTCCGTGAACATCGGCGTTTTGCAGGGCGGCACGGCGGAAAACGTGGTGGCGGACGAAGCGGAAGCCCGGGGCGAATTCCGCTATTATGACCAAGGCTACCGGCAGGAGCTGATGGACAATCTCCTTGCCATTTGCCAAAAGCCCGGCATCCCCGGCACCACCACGGAAGTGACCTTCGGCAATACCCATCCGGCGCTCAAGGCCACGGAGCAAAGCATGGCGCTGGTGAAGCTGGCCCAAAGCATCGCCGCGGAATACGGCGTTACCCTCACCGCCGAAAGCACCGGCGGGGCGGGCGACATCGCCATCGCTGGCCTGGCCGGCATCCCTGTGCTGGACGGCCTGGGGCTTCAGGGAGACGGAATGCATACCATAAAGGAATACGCGTCCCTGAAGGATATTGATTTCAAAGTGACGCTGGCGGAGCGGCTGATGCTGGCGCTGCTGCCCTGAAGGCAACCATGAAAAGAGCGGGGAGGCCCCTTTTGAAAAAGGGGCCTCCCCTACCGCAAGCTCAATCATCGCATTGCTTCGCTGCCGCTCGCAATGCTCGTTTCGCTTGATTCCTTCGCCTCACTTCATCCGCCACTGGCGGCGCTCGGCTCACTCACCTCTCTCCGGAAAGCTTCCAGGCAGAAAACAAAAAGGTTGTAACAAGCGCAATTTGTTATAAACACTCCCCTTTGTGCTTTTGTATATTGCACCCCGGCCATTGCGCCTTTTATCTTTCCATCAGCCATTCCCCCACAGGCTTTGCTCTCCGCCCCAGTTGATGGGCAGCAAATACTGGACCATCATATACCCTTCCTTGCCGTCCACGCGCACATGGGCCCAGCCGTCCTGGGTATATTCGATGACTTCCACCTGCGTGCCGTTGAAATACCGGCCCAGGGACTGGCTTTGGGTGGAGGGCTCGCGGCGCAGGTGCAGCCGGTCATGGAGATCGGGGTTGGCAACGACAGAATAGAAAAGATCAAAATCGTCATAACCACGCTGCTGGCTGTGAGCCACATAAAGGTTCTGCACCGGCACATACCCCTCCCGCCCCTGAACCAGAACATGGTACCAAACGCCCACCGTATCCAGGATGCGCATGGATACATCCTCCACGATCCATTCTGACGGCGCCTCCTCCAAGGCCCCGGCATACAGCCGCAAGGGCTCCGCCATCTCCTGCCGTTTCCTGCCCCAGGTAATGCGCCTCAAGTCGTTGAACCTGTCGGTAAGCATCAGGGATTTCAAAGGCATATACCCTTCCGCCCCATATAGCTGCACATGTGCCCAATCGTTTGCAGTGTCCAGCACCTGCACCGTGGTCCCGTTGGGATACCTGCCAAGGCTCCCGGCGCTTTTTTGAGGTTTTGCGTAAAGGTTCAAAAGCTCCTGATTGCTTGCGTTGTTGACCACGGCGGACTGTGTTTGCCTGCCCACGGGCTTGACTGTTCCCGGCGTGCCCCCCGGCTCCGCCCAGGGGAGATTGTACTCCCAGGCATGCCAATAGCCGGCAGAGCCCTGGGCTGCATACAAAACAAAATCCGGGCTGTGGCCGTTGAACACGTAGGTCCCCATCTCCCTGACGCTTTCAGGGATCGTGATTGCGGCAAGGGAGGGGCAGTTGTAAAACGCTCCTGCCTCCAGCGTGACAAGGCCGGGCGGCAGAGTGATGCCGGAAAGGACGATGCAATTTTCAAAAGCCGACCGGCCGATGCTTGTAAGGGTGATGGGCAGGGATACCCGGGCAAGGGCCGTACAGCCGGAAAACATCCTGACCCCGATCTCCGTCACACTCCGGGGGATGGAAATGGTCTCCAGCATTTCACGGCCCTGAAAGGCATAGTCACGAATGCACTTTGTGCCCGGCGGCACATCATAGGAAATACCGTGGGCGGGAGGATAGAAGATTAACTCCTCCCCCTCAAAGAGCACGCCGCCGATGCTTCTATACCGCTTGTTGCCCGGATTTACCTCGATGTGTTTCAGTTTTCCATAATCGGGCAGCGCTCCTTCCCCTATCTCCTGAAGGGAGACAGGAAGATATATTTCTTCAAGCCCGGCCGCACCCGAAAACAAATAATCCGGGAGGATTGTGACCCCCTCCGGAACTGTCACGCACGTCATTTCGCTATTGTACCCGAACGCGCCCGGCGCGATGGCCAGAGTACCCTGGGCGATATCGCAATGGCCTGTCCGGCCCGCGGGATAGACCAAAAGCGTCGTGCCTTCCCTTTCATACAGCGCCCCGCCGATGCTTTGGTATTTGAGGTTGCCAGGATCCACTTCCACATGCATGAATGCGTTGCCGCGGGGCAGCGCATTTTCCTTGATCTCCGTCAGGGAGGCGGGGAGGGAAATTTGCCGAAGCCCCCGGGCACTGCAAAACGCGGCTTCCTCCAGCGCCGTAACACCCTGGGGGACCGAAACGCTCTCCAGCACCTCATTATACCCAAAGGCGTTCTGCCCGATGATCCTTGTGCCCTGGCGAACGTCAAAATGGCCGCCTTTGCCGGGCGGAAAATAGATCAGCGTTCCGCCGTCCTTGGTATAGAGCACCCCGCCGGCGCTTTGATACCAGGCGTTCTCATGAGCCACATCCAGGCGGACAAGCGCTCCCGACTGGGGCAGCGAACGCGTTTCGATCATGGATACGGATGCGGGAATGAAAATCCGCTCCAAACCGCGTGCGCTGGAAAGCGAAAGCTCCCCGATCGCCGTAACGCCTTCCGGTACCGTCAGGCTTATAAGCTGCTCGCAGGCCCCGAAGGCATACATCCCGATGCCGGTTGTGCCCTGGGGGATATCGTAATGGCCGCCCCGGCCTTCAGGAAAGCAGAGGAGCGTTTTGCCATCCTTGCTGAAGAGTACCCCGTCGATGGCAGTCAAGGCGGAATTATTGCCGGGCACCACGAACTCCTTCAGGTTTTTGCATAGATGCGCCGCATACGCGCTCGCTTCCAACAGCGTGGCGGGCAGGATGATCCTTTCCGCCTTTGGGCATAAGGACAACAAAGCAGAGATGTTCATGCCGGTCTCGCCTTCGGCGATGACCACCTCTTTTGCCTGCGATTCCCCAACCTCCCTTTCCGCTGCACCATACAGCACCGGATATCCGTTCACCGTGGAATGGACAGTGATGGATTCCATCCCTTCTTCAAAGCCGGCCAGGAAGGCGTATCCGTCTTTCAGCTCGTACACGATGCCGCCCAGTGACACCATTTCAGCCCGTGCCGTCTGGGCAAGCAAGCACAAAAAAACCAGGGCGCAAAGCAGCGCGCAAAGATACAGCCTGCGCATTTTTCCGTCTTCCTTCCTCATTGCGGGGGCAGCTCCATCATGGGAATATAACCCGCCTGGGCGATGCACTTTTGGCCTTCCTCCGATAGCATCCAGTCAAGGAACAGGCCGCCGGCAGCATTCTCCTCCCCTTCGCGTATCACTCCATAGTAATTGGTGGTGAAGGGGTATGCGCCGCTGCGAAGATTTTCAGGGGTGGGCGCAACGCCATTGATGGAAAGCACCTTGATGGCGTCGCTCTTGTAGAGGGTATCGATATAAAACTTGTAGGTATAGCCCAGGCTGTGAGGTCCGTTTTCATAATCCCCCACCTGCCTTACAAGCCCTTCCATATCGCCGGTGACGTAGTTGGGCTGCGCGGCGGTTAGAGGCAGCCCCTTCATCACCAGGTTTTCCATGGCCGTCTGGCTGCCGGAGTTCTTGCTCCGCTGGTAGGCCAGTATCTTTCCATTCGGGCCGCCCACTTCGCTCCAGTCGGCGACCTCCCCGGTATAGATTTTTTGAATCTGTTCCACGGTCAGGTTTCCGACAGAATTATCCTTGTGGGTGATGAACACGAAGGCATCGTAGCACACCGGTTTTTTAACGAGCGTCACGCCATTTTCCGCGGCCAAAGTCAGTTCCTCATCCGACGGCTCCGTGGCGATGATCAGATCCACCGGGTGGCTTTCGTCCATCGCCGCGGACTGGGAAGGGAGCATGGCAGAGCCGTTGGGCTTACGCAAAATCAGGTGCTCATAGGCCGTATGGGTGGTGGAGAGGAAGGAAAAGCCCTTCACCTCCTCCTCCGGAAGCAGCAAATGCTGACGGGCAAACTCCATCACCATGGGTACGGAAACGGTGGACCCGTCGATGCTGGGATAGGTGCCGAACTTCACTTCATACAGCATTTGGCCGCCGGCTGAACCAATTTGTACCTTTTCTCCCAGGCGGAAGGGGCTTTCCGCCACAATTTGACGCCAGTCCTCCGGCCTTTTCAAATCCTGGTTGATCTGCCCCCACGAGCCTGAGCCCAGCGCCGTAACCGCGCCAATGAACAGTGATGCGCACAGCGCCAAGGCCAGTACCCCCGCCAACTTTTTCATACCGTTTCCTCCCTGCTGAAAGTTTCCTGCCGCATATATAAAACAAACGCCTGGCGATGGATAATCTATCCATACGCCAAGTGAAAATATTCCTGTATAAAGAAGCAGCATCTGGCTTGACAGGGAAAAAATGGCCTGCTATGCTGTGCATGATCCAAGTGTGCTTCTCCCTCTTTTCCATAACAGCGCCGGCCATAAAGCAGGCGGTGCATACATGACCGCATTCAAGGAGGAACTTCCATGAAGAAAAGCCTTGCCGCTTTCCTGCTGGTTTCGCAGATGCTTCTTGCCTTCTCCCTTGGCGGCTGTGACACTGCTGGCGAGAATAAGGGCTCCCCCGAGAATCAGCCTGGGGATACGTATTATCCCGCGGGTGCCTTTCGAACCTCCACCCCGGAGGAGCAGGGGATGGATTCGGCGCTGCTTGTGAAAATGCTTGATACCGTAAAGGCCGAAAAGGTGCCAATCCACAGCGTGCTGCTCATCCGCAACGGCTATCTGGTCTGCGAGGCGTACTTCCATCCCTTTCACAGGGATACGCGCCACGATCTGTTTTCGGCCACAAAGAGCTTCACATCCACGCTGATTGGCATCGCCATCGCGGAAGGGAAGCTGCAAGGGGCAGACCAAAAGATCACGGACATCTTCCCGGACCTTACGATGCCGGAAAACAGCCTGGGTACCAAAGACATCACGCTTGAAAATATACTGACCATGTCGGCCGGGCATACCGCCGATTCCGTGGACGCGGTATACGGCAGCCGCAACTGGCCGCAAACCTTTTTCGATCTGTCCTTTTCCTTCAAGCCGGGAACGCGGTTTTTGTATGACAGCGGCGCGTCGCACCTGCTGGCCGCCATTTTAAAAAAAGCAACAGGCAGGGAGGTGGAGGCATACGCCAGGGAGAAGCTGTTTGATCCCCTGGGTATCCGCGGCTATGCCTGGGAAAGGTCGCAGGAGGGCATCCACACCGGCGGGTGGGGATTGCGCATTACCCCCATGGACATGGCGAAGTTCGGGTATATGATTTTGCACAAGGGCGCCTGGAACAAAAAGCAGATCGTGCCCTCGGAATGGGTGGAAACGGCAACGCAAAAGCATATCGAAGGATACTGGGGCGAAACGAGGGGCGACGATTACGGCTACCAGTTCTGGATGAATCCCTTCGGGGGCTTTCGGGCCGACGGCTTTGCCGGGCAGTTCATATACATCCTGCCGGAATATGATATGGTCGCCGTGTTCACCAGCGGCATCAATTATTCCGAAACTTATCAGCCGGTAAAGCTGATGAGCGATTTTGTCGTCCCCGCCGCAAAATCCAAGGCAGCACTGCCTGCCAATGAAGAAGCCGTCCAGGAGCTGGCGGCCCGCCTGAAGGAAATCGAAAATCCCGCGCCAGAGCCCGTGGCTCCCCTGCCTGAAACCGCCGCGCGCATCAGCGGAAAGACCTTCGGGATGAACGCATTTATTTCAAGCTTTTCCCTGACGTTTGACGGCACGGATACCTGCACGCTGAATATTGCGCAGCAGGGCAGAAAGATTTCACTGCCGGTGGGCCTGGACGGCATATACCGCGTATCCAACGTGAAGCAGCTTGGCACGCTGGTGTGGTATCCCCCCTACCAGGGCGTGGCGCTGAAAGGCCGCTGGGAGGGGAACAATACCTTCATCATCGACTGGCAGTACGTGGAGGAGCCGTACCACGAGGAATACAGGTTCACCTTTGAAGACGGCGGCGCAACCATGGAGGTCACGGAATACGTGGTGGGCTGTGCCGGGCCCATGCAGCCTTATGCCAAGTATCAGGCAGCTTTGATGGACAAATAGCATGCAGGTTGATCCGGGCAAGAAACCAGCAAGGCTTGAAAAGAATTAGACAACAAAATGCCGCTTAAAAAAGAGCGGCATTTTGCTGAACATGCATCCAAAGAATTTTTCAGTGTTTATGGCCTTCCCAGCGTTCCGTCCGGGCGGCGGCAGTTGGTCCAGATAGGCAGCGCCGGATCGCAGGGAAATTTCGCGGCCAGCTTTTCATCAATGTCAATGCCAAGGCCGGGCTTATCATTGGGGTATACGTAACCGCCCTTCAGTTCCGGTGAGCCGGGGAACACATCCAGGCTGGCCTGTGTAAAGCCCGACCACTCCTGGATGCCGAAATTCCAACTGGAAACATCCAGATGGATGTTGGCGGCATGGCCCACAGGGGATACGTCCCCCGGCCCGTGCCAGGCGGTGCGCACGCCAAAAGCCTCACAGAAGGCGGCCAGCTTGCGGGCGGGAGTGATGCCGCCGATTTGGCTGATGTGGCAGCGGATATAGTCGATGAGCTTGTTTGAGACAAGCGGCGTCCACTCCCTGGGATTCACGAACAGTTCGCCCATGGCGATGGGCGTATGGGTTTGCCTGCGCATGATCTCAAACCACTCGCCCTGTTCCGGGGCAAGGGAATCCTCATAAAAGAACAGTCGGTAGGGCTCCAGCTCCTTGGCCAGGCGGATGGATTCCATGGGCTCCAGATGCTCGTGCACGTCATGGCAGAACTCCACCGAGAAACCAAAGCGGCCGCGCATATACTCAAACAGCCTGGTCACAGACAACTGGTATTGCAGCGGATCGTAGTACGCCCCATCGCAGGCCCCTTCCGGGCGCAGGGAGGAAAGGGGCTGTATGCCCCCGGCGTTCCCGCCGTAGCCGCCGTGCTGAAGCCTTATCACCTACACGCCTTTTTCCATAAAGGCCTGCACCCTGTCGCCAACCTCCTCCAGCGTTTTCCCGTCGGCGTGGCGGTAGACACGGGCGCCTTCCCGCACCTTCCCGCCGAAAAGCTCATACAGGGGCAGCCCCGCCAGCTTTCCCTTGATATCCCACAAGGCCATGTCCACACCGGACAGGGCGGCGTTTTGGATCGGCCCGTTGCGCCAATAGGCGGACACCATCGCCATCTGCCAGATGTCCTCGATGCGGGAAGCGTCCTTCCCAACCAACAGCGGCTTCATGTAATGCTCAATTTCATAAGCCACCGTCAAAAAGCGCTGGGTAAAGGTGGCGCAGCCCAGGCCGTACAGGCCCGGCTCGCTGGTGTCCACCCGCACCACCACCAGGGGAATGTTCTGCGGAGCCGTCAGGATCGGCCGGATACCGGTAATCTTAAGCGCCATAAAATCCACCTCGTTTGCAATGTAATTAATCGTCCTTGCGTTCCATCGCCGCGTCCCTGTGCCGCCGGGCCCAGGCCTTGTCCAGCCATACGGAGGGCGCAAACCATTCGGGCTGGCCGGGCAGCGTCAGCCCGCCGTCCACCCGGATGACGGTGCCGGTGATGTATGCGCCTTTGTCACTGGCCAGGAAGGCCGCCAGTTCGCCGGTATCCCGGGGCACGCCCATGCGGCCCAGGGGAATGGAATCCTCAATGGGGTAAAACGGACGGCCCTTTACGATATCCCCGGCTTTTAAATCGGGGGGCGGATTGTTGGGGCGAACCCTGGTGGCCCCCGGCGCGATGCAGTTAACCCGGATGCCGTAGGCGGACAGCTCCAGCGCCAGAGACTTCGCCGCCCGGTTGATGGCCGCCTTGATGCCGCCGTAAATGAAATCATCGGGATGGACGGATTCGCCCCTGGTGGAAGTCACAAAGAGGATGGACCCCTTCGTGCCATCCCTGACCATGATGCGGGCGGTCTCCCCCGCGGCCATGAGGTAGCCGATGAAGTTGGTATCCACAATGTATTGCATGTCTTCCCTGGTGGCGGTGAGGATGCTGTTGCGGGCATCCCGCCCGGCATTGCTGATCAGCAGGTCCAGCCGGCCCAAATCGCGTCTCGCCTGCCTGACGATGTCTTCCGCCACGCCCTTTTCTTCCAGCGCCGCGTGATAAACAAAGCACCGGCGGTGAAGCATTTCCACCTGCTCCCGGGTTGATTCCGCCCCCTCGCGGTTGCGGGAATAGGTAATGGCCACGTCATACCCCTGTTCGGCCAGCACCAGGGCACACCCCTGGCCGATGCCGCTTGAGCCTCCGGTAACGACGGCAGCTCTTTCTGTTTGCATCGTATGCCTCCCCTATCTCTATGAAAGAATAATTCTTCCTTCCAGCCTGATATCCTCGCTGGAAGCGCCAATCATGACCATAAAATCTCCTGGTTCCACCACCCATTCATACCGCTTGTTCATAAGCTTGAAATCATCAAAGCCAAGGTCGAAGGCCACCGTTTTTGCTTCTCCCGGCGCAAGGGTAATCCGCTTGAATCCTCTTAACTGCTTCATGGGTGTGACGATGGAGGATTCCTCGTCCCGCACGTAAAGCTGCACCACCTCATCCCCGGCCCGGTCCCCGGTGTTCTTTACGGTCAGGGATACCCGTACCCCGTAAGGCGCGCAGGTCTCCTCCAATTGCAGATCACGGTAGGCAAATGCTGTGTAGCTCAGCCCGTGGCCGAAAGGATAAACCGCGTCCCTGCGCCCTTCCAGATACTCCGCGCTGGCTCCCGGCAACCGGGAATAATAGCATGGCAGCATCCCCGCGCTGCGGGGGAAGCTGACAGGCAGCCGCCCGGCGGGGTTCACTTTTCCCGTAAGAACATCGGCAATCGCCCTGGCCCCCATTTCGCCTCCGAACCAGGGCACGAGAATCGCGTCCGCTGCCTCCCCCGCGTCCCCCAGTTCCACCGGCTTGCCCGCCTCCAGTATAAGCACCGCCGGCTTGCCGGCGGCCGCCCCCGCTCCGCCAGCTCCTTCTGCTTGCCGTACAGCTTAAGTTCACACCGGTCCATGCCTTCGCCGCTGGTCACCGTATCGTCGCCGCATACCAGCACAGTCACATCGGCCATTTGTGCCAAAGCCACCGCCTTATCGATGGAATCCCTGCCATGGGGCATCAGGCTCAAGGTCACATGGTTGCCGCTTACGTCGCACACATATTCCGCCACGAAATGATGGCGTTTGCCTTCCTCAAAGAAAAACGGGCAGGCGGGCAGGGGCTGCTTATGATCGTCAAAGCTGTCTATGACCAGCTTTCCATCCACGAACAGGCGCACGCTGTCTTCCGTGGTGAAAATCAATTGCCCGTCAAAAGAGCCTTCCCGGCCCACCGCCTCCGGCTTTACCACGAACTCCCCTTCCATGCGCACGCCGTAGCCCAGAAAGCGCAATTCCCGGTGGGGCTTGGCCAGGATCCAGTTGAAGCTGACTTCGCCCATCACATCCTGCCCCACAGGGTTTTTGGAAAAATCCCCGCCGGTGAAATAAGAAAGCTCCACGCCGTTTTCGAGCCATGCGGCCGGCAGCAGCGTCACGTCCCGGTCGGAGATGGCGCACCCGTCTTCCTGCAGGATCCGCCAGCCGGGCAGCGCCGTTTGCAGTTCTTCGTACAGCGAATGCACCCGGTAGCCGTCAGGCACCGAAGCATAGCTGCCAATGCGCTGGCGCCGGGAGGAAGGGCCGATGAGCGCCAGCGTTCCGGTTTTGTTTTCAAGGGGCAGCAGGTTTCCCCGGTTTTTAAGCAGCACCGTGGATTCGCAGGCGGCACGGTAGCACAAATCCCGGTGATCTTTGCACCGTATCACGCTTTGGTAATGCGTTTCACAGGCGTAGGGGTTCTCGAACAGACCCAGCTCAAATTTCACCCGGAGCACCCTCCGCACCGCGTCATCGATGATTTCCCCGCTGATCCGCCCCTCCTGGACCAATTGCATAAGCCCCGATTGCCACACCGCGTTGGGGTAGTCAAAGCCCTGCACGTGCACCCCGGCCTTCAGCGCCGTTTCCATGCTGGAAAGGTCATCCCGCGTCATGAAGTGGTTCGTTTTCAGCCGGTTGATGCCCCCAAAGTCTGACCGGACATAGCCCTTCAAGCCAAAGCGGTTTTGCAGCACCTCCCGCAAATAATGCTCCGAGGCCATCACCGCCTCGCCGTCGATGCTGTTGTAGCTGGCCATGGCGTTGTAGGCCCCGGCGCGTTTGATGCCGGCCTCGAACACCGGCAGGTAACAGGTTTCCACTTCCCGCACCCCGGCCCTGGCCGGGCCGCAGTTGACCCCGCCCTCCGGAATGCCGTGGACGCAGTAGTGCTTGGGCTCGCACACCACGCTGTCCGGATTTTTGATGTCCTCCCCCTGCTCCCCGGTGACGATCTCATAGGCCATCTCGCCGGAAAGGTACGTATCCTCCCCGAAGGTTTCCTCCATGCGGCCCCAGCGGGGGTCCCTTGCCACATCCAGGTTCGGGGCCAATATCTCATGGATGCCAAGGCTGCGCGTTTCCGCCGCGATGGCATGGCCCACCGCCCGGGTCAGGCTCCTGTCAAAGGCCGCGCCCAGGTTCAGCGGCATGGGAAATACCGTCGCCCCCGGATAACAGATGCCGTGCAGCGCCTCCCCGGTAAAAATGCAGGGTATGCCCAGTCGAGTGTTTTCCACAAACCAGCGCTGAAGGCGGTTCAACACCCTGAGCACGGCGTACACATCATGCACAAAGCCGATTCCCTTTACGCCGATGGATGATTCCACCCGGTCCCAGTGGAAGTCCGATGTCTCGTCCACCGCGCAAAAATGCTTGGGATGCACCTTCGTGGCCAGCTCCACGCCCCGGATCATGTCTGTCTGGGCAATCTTCTCCTCCAGCGTCATCCGTGACAGCAAGTCATTCACCTGCTCCATCACGGGAAGATCGGGCCGCTGATAGGGGTGGGGCATGAGAATACCTCCATACATATTGTCAGGCACACCTCACGGGGAGGAGCCCAAAGACCCCTCCCCGCGCATGGCTCCAGCCATCAGATATTATTATTTTCCCAGATACGCGTCAACCTGCGCTTGGGCGGCGGCCACAATGATGTCCACGCCGGCAGCCTTCTGCTGGTCGATAAGGCTCTGCACGGCAGCAGCGGCGTCGCCGGCCAGGCCCACCTCAATGATCTTGTTCATGTCGGTGTGGATCTGGTCGCGCTGGGCGGCCTCGATGGACACCTCGGTCTTGTCAAAGCTGAAGCCGGCCAGGGGGGAGTTGACGTTTTTGGGGCTGGACATGGCGAATTCCGCTTCCTCCGCCCAGAAGCCCGGGCCATAGGAGAAGTCGGGGCGCATGAATTGCGGCTTCCAGTAGGCCCAGCGTCCGCCCCACTCCATGTAGTTGGAGTTGGCGCCGTTCATGCCCTCGGGGAACACCGCACCTTCGCCGTCCAGCTCATAGGTCAGGCCCAGGACGCCGTAGTGCACCATGTCGTACAGTTCCTTGTCGGTCTGCAACAGGTTCATGAACATCAGCGTGCGCTCGGGATTTTCGCTGGTGGCGGGGATGCAGGCCACGTTGGCCAGGGGGGTGCGGTTGGCGGACAAGCCGTCGGGATGCAGCACGCTGAAGTCCCAGCGGGCGCCTTCTTCCACCCAGGCGCGGTTCTGGCGGGCGAACTCATGGGTGCCCCATTTGGAGATCAGCTTGCCCTGGTCGATGAGCGCGTTATGGTCGGTTTTGTCGGTGAGGATATCCTTCCAGATGATGCCTTCGTCCTGCCACTTCTTGGCCCAGGTGGCAAACTCCAGGTAGGCCTCGGTCTGCTCCAGAGGCATGACCTTCAATTCGGGATCGCTCAAGTCCACCACCAGGGAGTTGCCGATGTCCGCCAGGTTATGCTTGATCAGGCAGCCGTCCAGCGACGCGGCCTCCAAAATATACCTGTCGGGATAGGCTTCCTTCAGCTTGTGGGCCAGAGCGTCCACATCCTCGAAGGTCTTGACGGAATCGGGCTCCACCGTGATCCCGGCAGCCTCGGCCAGGTCGCCGCGCCACTGGTAATGGGTGCGGTTGTTCATGGTCATGGTCCAGGGCAGGGCAACGGTCCTGCCCTGATAGGCGGCGGCTTCCAAAGCGCCGCTCTCCTGGTAGGCGGCGTACAGGTCGGGAGCGTATTGGGGTAAAAGCTCCGTCAGGTCGAGGTAGGCGTCCATGGCGGTCATCTGGTAGTAGCCCAGCCAGTTGCCGTCAAAGTTCATGTCCCAGCTATCGCCGGCGGCGGCCTTCACCAGCAGCTTTTGCTTGTAATCATCGCCCGCGATGAACTGTACGTCAAAGTCGCAGTTGAGCACATCGCGGTACTTGTCGGCAATGGCCTTCCACACGGTGTCCGTCTCGGATTTCTTGTCGCCGAAGAAGATAAAATGCAGCGTCACCGGCTCCAGCTTGCTCTCCGCGGTAGCAAGGGTCAGGGGCACCAGCGCGATGAGCATCATCAGCACCAGCGCAAGGGAAACGAGCTTCTTCATAGGGCTTCCTCCTTTATACTCGCCGCTGTGCGGCATGTGTTTATCGAAAGGGGCGCATCCGTCCCCCTCAATACAAGTTCAGCCTTTTACAGCGCCGATCATGATGCCCTTGACGAAGTACCGCTGCACAAAGGGATACAGGAACAGGATGGGCCCGGTGGTGATGATCACCAGCGCCATGCGCACCGCATCGCTGGGGATGGAAGCCAATAGCTGCTGCACCTGGGGCGAGGATTCCATGGTCTGCAAAAACTGAATATTGGCAATAATCGTACGCAGCAGCATTTGAAGCGGCTGCAATTCGCTGCGGTCAATGAGCATCAGGCCTAGCCACCAGTCGTTCCAGTAGCCCAGGGCGATGAACAGCGTCACCGTGGCCAAGACAGGCGTGGCCAAGCGCAGGTAGATTTTGCGGAAGATCAAAAAATCGCTCGCACCGTCGATCCTGGCGGATTCGTACAATTCCTCGGGGATGGAATGGAAGTAGTTGCGGATCAGGAATATGTACCAGGGGCTTGCCAGCATGGGCACGATCAGCGCCCAGATATTGTCCTGCAAGCCTAGATAGCGGACGCACACAAAGTACCAGGGCACCATGCCGCCGCTGAAGAGCATGGTGAACAATACATAAAAGTTCAGAACTCTGCGGAACTTCATTTGCTTGCGGGCCAATACATAGCCCATCATGCTGTTGACCATCAGGGAAAGGAACGTGCCCACCACAGTCACGAATACCGTTACCTTGTACCCATTGATGATGGCGGTGGAATTGACGAACAGTGTCTTGTAGGAAGCGAGGGTGGGCTCCCTTGGGATCAGGCGGAAGCCATGCAGCGCGGCCTCGCCCCGGCTGGTCAGGGAGCCGGAGATCACCATCAAAAAGGGATACAGGCAGGCGAAGGCGAATAATCCCACAAACAGGTATACAAACGCAAGGCCCGCCGACATCCGTCTCCTTTGCCCAAAAGCCTGCCGCCCTTTTGCCACAAGCATATTTCAGCACCCCTTCCTAGAACAGCGCGGCGCTCTCGTCGATGCGCCGGGCGGCCCGGTTGCTTAAAAGCACCAGCACAAAGGACACCGTGGACTGAAACAGCCCCACCGCGGTGGACATGCCGAAGTCCCCCGTCTTTCTAAGCGTGCGGTAGATGAACGTATCAATGACATCGGTGGAGGAATAAATGGTGGGCATATCCCCCGTGACGTTGAAAAACAAACCAAAATCCGCGTTCATGATCCGGCCAATGGCAAGGAGCGTCAGTATGATCACTGTGGGACGCAAAAGGGGCAGGGAGATGTAGCGGATTTGATCCCACTTGGAGGCGCCGTCGATCTGCGCGGCCTCATAATAGGAACTGTCGATGCCGGCGATGGTGGCCAGATACACCACGGAGCTGTACCCCGCCCCCTTCCACACGTTCACCACCAGCAAAATGGCCGGCCAATATCCGGGTTCCATGTAAAAGGCGACGCGCTCAAGCCCCACGGAGGTAAGCCAGCCGTTGATCACGCCGTTTTCATAACCCAGCATGCCGGCGGCAAAGATGCCCACCACCACCGTGGAGATGAAGTACGGCAAAAAAGTGAGGGATTGGGTAATTTTCTTATAGGTCTTGCTGCGGATTTCGTTGAACATCAGCGCCAGCATAAGCGCGAAGGCCGTACCCACGGCAATGAACAGGAAGTTCAAAAGCAGCGTATTTTTAATGGCGTTCACCGCCGCCGAATTGGCCCGGAAAAGAATTTCAAAATTCCGGAAAAGCGGGTTCATCCACGGGCTGCCCAAGATTCCGTCTTTGATGCGGAAACGCTTGAACGCCATCAGCGTGCCGAACATGGGCATATAGCTGAACAGAAACAAGAGCGCGGCTGTGGGCAGCGCCATCAAATAAAGCTGCCAACTGGAAAAAACCTGGCGAAAAAACGTTCCGCACCGCGATCTCATCTTTTTGGGCGCTATATGGCCTGTGCCCAACATTCGCAAATCCCCCGTCCAATTTATTATAACAAATACTAGCATAGGAATTTCGGGTTGTCAATACAAATTATCCAAAATATTTGAATTCAGTGATTTGCTTTGTGCTATTGGTGCATAACAGCTTGATTTTATTGTTGAGTCTAGGATAGCTTCCTATATTCTGCGTGCTATTTTTCTGATAGATGCTTGCAAACCCGAAAGGAGTTTGTTATAATAAACAGGAATACCAATTGAATTTGCATCAGGCTCTGCCGGGGAGAGAAACAACATGCAGTCTACAAAGCGGGGAAAAGGCGCATCTCAGCCCAAACTGTACCAGGTGGTCATCGACGACATCATGGAAAGCATTCAGAGCGGGGCTTTTTCCTTTGACCACCCCATCTGCACGGAAAGCAAGCTGATGGAAAAGTACAGTATCAGCCGCATCACCGCGCGGCGGGCCATGACGGAACTGGAAAACAAGGGCATCCTCTACCGCAAGCGCGGCGTGGGCAGCTTCGTTTCCAGGGACATCTATCAAAAGGAAGCACAGCCCCAGGCGGCGAACAATTTGTTTGCATTCATATTTCCCTTCAATATCAGCCGCACCGGTCTGACCGCCGCCTTCCAGTCCGCCAACCATCTGCTCACCGGGCAGGGATGCTACGCATCCATCTACATCACGGAGGACGATCCCCCCTCCCGTGGCCGTACCATCCTGAACCAGCTGGCGGCCATGCACGTGGCGGGGGTCGCCTATTATCCCAAGACATCCGACATCCACATCAATACGCTGAACCAGCTGGTCTTCTCCGGCAAGCCCGTGGTCATCATGGATATCCCCAGCAACTGCCCCTATATCAGCTCCGTCACCAGCGACAACCTGGGCGGCGCCACGCAATTGGTGGAGCATCTGGTCTCCCTGGGTCACAAGCGCATCGCCTATTTGTCCGGCGTGGAGCCGGAGGAGAGGCGCACCGTGTGCGACCGCGTGGCGGGGTACGTGCTTGCCCATGAGAAGGCAGGCTTGCCGCTGCGCAGCGAATACATCGTCACCGATATGGTGGAAAGCCTGCGCACGGGCATCAGCGCCGGCGATCCCGGCCCCCTGGGCGAAAAAATCAAGGCGCTGATGAAGCTGGGCGTCACCGCCATCATGGCGGAACACGACGAGCTGGCGTTTCAGATTTTAATGGTTTGCAAAGACCTGAACATCAGCGTGCCCAAGGATCTGAGCGTGTGCGGCTTCGATGATTCCGAGTGGGCTCATATGCTTCCCGGCGCCATCACCACCATCCGCCAGGACCAGGACCTGATCGGCAGGCACGTGGCGGAACTGCTTCTGGACCGCGTGGGCGGCCCCGTAAAACCCGCGCAGAATATCGTCGTCCCCACCAGGCTTTTGGTTGGCACCACCACCGGGGAATGTCCGAGAAACGAAAAGTAAGCACGAAGGAGAATGCCGATGCTTGCAGAAAAAAGCGTGGCGCAAACGCTGGCAAAGCTCAAACGCCTGGAATCCACCCTGGAGCGGCTTTTGTTTCAAAAGGCGGGCGAAGTCCACGTCCGCTTCTTCCAAACCGCCGAAATCTTGCATCAGGTCCCGGAAGAAGACCGGTTCGGCCCGCTGCCGGAAAGCGGCCAATGGGGCGGGGAATCCCAGTACGGCTGGTTTTTGGGCACGTATGTCATCCCGTCGGAGCTGGAGGGGAAGGACCTGTTCCTGTACCCACGCATCGGCGGTTATGAGGCCACGCTTTGGGTGGACGGCAAAATACACAGCAACTTTGCCCAGAAAACGCTGGTGGGCAGCCATGGCAACCATTACTGCAACCGGTTCCAGACAAACGCCAGGGCGGGTTCCAAAATGGATATCGCCCTGGAATATTATGCCTTTCACGATATGCCCGGCACCCAGCCGCTTACGGATGAAATTTATGCCGGCTATACCTATCCCATCGGCCCGGTGGAAGTGTGCCTTAGGGACGATGAGATCATGGAATACCTGTTCGACCTGCGCACGCTTTTGAGCCTGGCCGGCGCCCTGCCCGAGGAAAGCATCCGCCGGGCGGATGTCCTCTATACGCTGGAAAAAGCACACCGCGCTCTTTTGTATGATCCGGACAGGGCTTCCCCGGAGGAGTTCCGTGCGGGGCTGCGCAATACCCTGCCCCTTTTGAAGGAGCAGCTACAAAAGCGCAACGGCGATACAGCCGCTTACGTGGGCCTCATCGGCCACAGCCACATGGATACCGCCTGGCTCTGGCCCCTTCACGAAACGGTGAAAAAATGCGCCCGCACCTACGCCAACCAGATGAATCTGATGGAGGAATATGGGGAGTACACCTTCGTTCAATCCTCCGCCTGCCACAGCAACTGGATCAGGGTCCACTATCCGGAGCTGTTTTCGCGCATACAGGCCAAAGTAAAGGAAGGCCGGTACGAGCCCAACGGCGGCGTATGGGTGGAATGCGACTGCAACCTGACCGGAGGCGAGTACCTCGTCCGCCAGTTCCTGTGGGGTCAGCGCTTTACCCGGCAATATTTCGGCTACCGGTCCGACGCCTTCTGGCTGCCGGACACCTTCGGCTACAGCTACGCCATCCCGCAAATCATGCTGGGGTGCGGCGTATCCTATTTCCTCACCACCAAAATGGCCTGGAATGACACCAACCGTTTCCCCTATACCTCCTTCTATTGGAAGGGATTGGACGGAAGCAAGGTGCTCACCCACATGAACGTTATCCACATCGGCCCGGACCCGGCCGCGCTCATTGACATCACCGGCCGAGGGGCCATCAACAACAGCCCCATGGCGGAAAAAATGGCTTCCAGAATGCGCCTGTTTTCCTACGGAAAGGGCGACGGCGGCGGCGGCCCGGAATTTGAGATGATCGAAATGAGCCGGCGCCTTACCGATCTGGAAGGCGTGCCCCGCTCGGAGCATACAAGCGTAAGCCGCTTCATGCAAAGGCTTCAGAGCGAGATCAGGGAGCCCACCCTGTACGCCGGGGAATTGTATCTGGAGCTGCACCGGGGCACGCTTACCAACCAGCACCAGATCAAGCGAAACAACAGGCTTCTGGAAATCGCGCTGCACAATTTGGAGCTGCTCACCGTAAGGGACGCGGTGTTCCATCAAAAGAGCGCCGGCGGAGACGCCATCCGCCCGCTGATGGATACGCTTTTGGTCAACCAATTCCACGACATCCTGCCGGGCACCTGCATCCACCGGGTACACGAGGAATCCATTGCTGCCACCACAAAGGCGGTCCAGGCAGCGGAGGAATTGTCCAGGGCGCTCATTGCCCCTACGGATAGCGATACTGAAATCACGCTTTTCAACCCCCTGTCCTTTGCAAGGCGGGAAACGGTCTGCCTTCCCCGCCGCCCCGGCTTCCGCATTGCGGGGGATTATCCCCAGCAGGCGTTTGCGGATTTGAACGGGCAGGAAATGCTGGCGGTGTCGGGTATTGCGCTTCCAGCCTTTGGAGAAACGTCTCTCATCTGGGAGGCGGGAGAACCGCAACCGCAAAAAATCCCCTTCGTCCTGGAAGGGGATATGCTCACAACGCCATATGCCCGGGTGCGGTTCGGGCAAAACGGCACGCTCGCTTCTTTTGTTGACCTGTCCACAGGCCGGGAACTGGTGGACAGGGAAGGATACGCCTTCAATACCTTCCTGGTCGCGGAGGATGTGCCTGCCGCCTGGGACAACTGGGATATCGAAGCCGACCTGGAAGACAAATTCACCGATGCGAGCCGCCTTGTGAAGCGGGAGACCGTATGCATGGGGCCGGTGGAATTGCGCATCCGCAGCACGTATCAAATCACAGAAAAGTCCAGCGTCATCCAGGACATGGTGTTTGATGCGCACAGCCCACAAGTCACTTTCGATACGGTCATCGACTGGCAGGACGGCCACCGTTTCCTGAAAGCGGCGTTTGATACGGCGCTTTTGTGCGACGGTGTGCGCAACGAAATCCAGTTCGGCTTCATCCGCCGCAGCAACCACCGTTCCAGCTCCCAGGAAAAGGCCCGGTTCGAAACCTGCAACCACAAGTATTCCGACCTGTCGGAAGCTGGGTACGGCCTGGCGCTACTCAACGACTGCAAGTACGGCCTTTCCGTCCGGGAAGGGTCCATGCGGCTGTCGCTGCACAAGGGCGGCGAGCGCCCGGACCACCTGGGCGACCGGGGCCGCCATGCATGCCGTTACGCCATACTGCCCCACGCGGGAGACTTTTCCGCCGAAACGGTGGTGCGCCCGGCCTACCGCTTCAACTACCTGCCCCTTGCAAAGGACGGCGCCGGAGTGCTTCCCGCACTTTTGACGGTGGATGCGCCCAACGTGCTCGCCGAAACGGTAAAGCCCTGCGAGGATGCGGCGCGCGCCTACATCCTGCGGCTGTACGAGTCCACCGGCGCGTATACCAATGCCCTCCTTTCCTTCGGGCATCCTGTAAAAGGCCTGGCCTTCACCAATATGCTGGAGGAGGAGCGGGAGGTTTTGGCGCCCGGCGAATCCGTCTCCCTCACCTTCCGCCCCTTTGAAATCAAGACGCTGCGGGTAGATTATTGACCATTAAAAAGCAGCCTGTCAAAAGTAAAAACTCTTGACAGGCTGCTTTGTGTATCGATGGGGCCAGTGTAGGGCGGGAGCTTGCCTCCGCCGCCAGGGGCTCCGCCCCCTGGACCCCCGCCAAAGGGGTATTATCCCTTTGGAATCCCAGTTTTAGGGAAATCAAGTCATGCCCCGTATGGCATGGGTAGCATCCAAAGATATCGCCAACGATACGGCAAAGTTACCAATGAATATTACCGGATGGCCGTTTCCCACCCCTTGGGTAGGTACTCTTTTGTATTTTGAAGCATCTCCCGGAACATGCGCTCCCCATCCGCCGGGCTTACGGCCGACAATTGCGGATCACTGAGGAAAGTCGAAAGACCCAAGGTCAAATCGCAGGTCATGGCGGTTTTCACAATGCTTTCCTGATTCAGAACATGGCGAATGATCAACCCATCGACGCCCTTGGGCAGCGCGCCCGCCAGGACAGGGGCAATTTCATCACGGCGGAACAGCGCGTTGGTCTCCACCACCGCATCCTTGGGAAGATTTTCGATTTGGCCACGGTTGGGGATGTTGACATTGGATACCATATCCCCAAGCCCCAGCAGCGCCTTGATGAGAAGGTGGCCCTCCTCGCCGGAGCCGTCCAGCGCAACCGGCTCCCTGCCATCAAGCAGCGCCTCCCGCCTGGCAAGTCGCTTTTGAAGATCCTCCTCCCGCCATTTGACGGTGGTCAGGCCAAAGCCCCAGGAGCGCACCGTTTCAGGGTTCTTCAAATACCAGGGAGGCATGAATTCCGCCAGGTGCCTGTCCCCCGCCGCCGCGATCAGGCCATAGCGGCGGAACAGGTCGAACTTCACCCTGTGGGAGCAGTCGAAGACATTGTTCATCCAGTTTTCATCTTTTCCCTTGGTGAAGCCGGTTTCGTAATACTTGTCCGCAAACCGGCGGTACATGGGAAACAAGTCCTGTCCCTGATAGCTTGCACTGTACAGCCAGGTGAAATGGTTGATGCCCGTCACGCCGGTCTTGATTTCCGTGCGGTCAACGTCCTTGACACCTTCCATGTCCTCCAGCATGGCGGTCAGCAGCTTTTGGGTGCCGAACACCTCATGGCAGCAGCCGAACGCCTTGATCCCGGGAAAGACTGTGTACAGGGTACGCATGCAAACGGTCATGGGATTCGTATAGTTGATCACCCAGGCATCCGGCGCGTGATCCCGTATCGCCTGAGCGATTTTAACGAACATGGGCACGGTGCGCATGGCCCGCATGAACCCGCCGGGGCCGGCCGTATCGCCCACGGGCTGCCACACGCCGTACCGCTCCGGCCAGTGCACGTCCGAGTGCATTTCCCTGAACGTTCCCGGCAGGATGGAAATGACCACAAAGTCCGCGCCCGCAAGGGCCTGTGCAAGCGTCCCGCTCACCTCATAGCGCCAGCGGGCCTTGGCCTCCGGATGCGTTGAAATCATATCGCCTATGCGCTTATTCTTTTCCGCCGCGTCCCGGTCGATGTCGTACAAGCGCACCAGGCCTTCCATCTGCGCGTCCATGGCCAGGTCCTTCATAAATCCCCAGGCCCAGCCCCGGGAGCCGCCGCCGATATAGGCAATTTTCAAGCCCTTCACCTGTCCGCCCGCGTATTCCATAAAAATCCTCCCGATATTATTCCGCCACATCCCTGCCCGTGCCGTCCTTCTGGCCGATCATTTGCCGGTACTGTGCCGGTGTCATCGCCATGTGCTGCCTGAACCTTCTGATAAAGCCGGAAGCGTCGCAATAGCCTACCGCAAGGCCGATGTCCTTTACGGACAGCTTCGTGCCGCCGAGCAATTCCTTGGCCTTTTCCATGCGCAAAAGGAACAGGTACTCCGAAGGCGTCATGCCGCTGAGTTCCTTGAAGTCCAGCGACAGCCGCACCGCGCTGATGCCATATTCATCGGCGATGGCGCTCATGCTGAGCGTTGGGTCCGCATAGTGCTGGTGCATGTAGCCGATGATGTCGCGGATCACCGGGTGGGCCTGCGTGCTCTCCTTTTCCCCATGGGCCAGGATATCGCGGCACAGCTTGCGAAGAAGGTCATCCAGATCGGCGATGGAACGGCATCCCGACAATGTGAACACATCATAATACTGCATGGCGTCCATATTTCCTGCATGCCTGTCAATTTGTTCGCTGAGCATGGCGCCGATCACGTTGTTGTAGATCATACGGAAGGCGAACAGCGACAGCTCCGTGCTGCCAAGGTAGTGGAACAATTCATCCATGCGGTCGTTCAGCGCTCTGGCGTCTCCCGCCCGAAGCGCCTTGCGGAAGCCGTCCAGGTAGCTGCGGGTAAATGGAACAATATCCTTGGCCGCCGCGCTGACGTCCGCAAAGCGCAGCACATGGGCATTGCCCATCACGAACCTGTTGTCATAGGCGGTGCTGGCCTGAAGGTAGGCGTTGCCCACATGGGAAAAATCCTGGTAGACATTGCTGATGGATACGGCCACCCCCGCCGACGATGATGCCACATCGCTTTGCGTCTGCCAGACCCAGGCGTCAATCAAATCGGCGCTGTCCGAAAAAAGCACGAACAGGAACTGTTCCAACGCCAGCAGCTCCACGTAATGCCCGGTAACATCGCCTCCAAGGCGGGCGGTGATATTTTCCATATCCGGTTCGCCCCCATCCCGGGGCGGCGCGCCGATCAGGGAGACGGCAAAGCACTTTTTGTCGATGTCCATGCCCAACTGCGCGGCGGCCTTCACGGCCTCCGCCCTGGACGGATACCGGCCTTTGACAAAGTCCTTGATGAAGTTCAAGCGCCGCGCCGGCAGGCTCTTGATCAAACGCGTATTCAAGTCCTGATTCCTGTCCACCAGCGCCTCGATGCCGGTATGGATTGCTTCAAAGTCATCCTTCCCCGGCGCGGCGCCGGAAAACAGGTAGCGCAGTTCCTTGATGGGCTTCACATGCCGCCGGGAAAAGTAGAACGTCAGCGCCATGCAGGGGATGCTCAGCGCAAACAGGAACAGGCCCAGGCCAAGCTGCGCCCGGCTCATATCCTTCCACACCGTTTCCATGGGGATCAGCGTGGCGTATTGCATGTTGAATTTGCTTCCGCGCTGGGCAATGAGCAGGTACTGCCTCCCGTCAAACGCAAGATCCTTCACCAGCGTATCCCGGTTTCCCATTACCTCACTTTGGATCGCATCATCCGAAACGGCAAGGCCGCGGCTGGCCGCCAGCGTCGTGCCGTTATAAAAAATGTACGTGCTGCGCGGCTCATAGATTTCATCGGCAAACATCTGCTGGTAGGTGCTTTCCTTGATCAAGAAAAGGGCGTTGCCGGAGTTGTACCTGTCCCCCATGCTCAGCGGCGCGATCACCGCCACCATGCGGTTGTTGACGCCGTAGGTAAGGATGCTGTCCACATTCTGGGCCGGAAGGATGGTCATGTGGTTGTCCTGCCTGCGCAGCGCCGCCAGCAGCATATCAGGCGGCGTATCCTCAAAACGCATCAGCTTATCCAGAAACATTTGCAGCCCGGCGGAAGTGGCGGAGGAATACAGGTAATCGTCCTCGTTGAAGATCACGTAAAACTGGTCGAAAAAATCGATAGTCATGGTGTAGGGCGCCAGTTGCAGCTTCAAATGGTATGCCCTCATAGGCTCCTGGCTGAACTTGAAGGAACGGATGTAGGGCGAAAGGCCGATCTGCCTGCCGACGGAAAGCAGGGTGGCCAGCTTCTCCTCGTGCTGGTACCTGATCCTGCCCAGCTTGTTGATGCTGCTCTCCACCGTGTTTGCGCGGATGGAACTGACATAGGTATTGTTCATGTAAATCCCTACGCCAACGAAGAGCACCGCCATGATCGCCGCGTAGGAAATCATATAGCGCAGCAGGATGGAATGGATGATGCCCTTCCTCTTCATGGAACACGCTCCTCAGCATCGGACGCGCAGACCATGCCGCGAAGCGAAAGCTTCGCGGCATGGTCCATGCAGTGGTTATGATGATATTAGCATAGGTTCTCAGTGTGTGGCAAGGTATTTGTCATAAGCTGCCTGGTACAGCTCCACATAGCGGTCCGCGCCCACAGCCTTGGCCGTATTAAGGAACGCCTGCCAGCTTTCGTCCGTCACGCCGCTGGTGATGAAGGTTGCGATGGATTCCTTCATGAACTTCTCGATCTCGTTGAACAGGCGGGTAGCCTCCAGCGAGCTCTCGTTGTCCATTTTCACAAGCCGGTACAAATAATAGAAGGAATTCTTCTCCAGCACGCCGGCTTCCTCGTAATCCTTGCTGGTGTTGTAGCGCTCCACCCGGTGCGGCGGCATTTCGTAAATGTCAAAGTAGTAGTCGCCGGGGGCAAAGAACTGGCCATGGATCACCGGCACGTATTGGTACAGGCCATTGTTCTCGGGGATGGAAACGATCTCATACTTGCCGCTCTCGTTGATCTTCATGGTAGGCGCAATGGGGCCGCCCTCCTGAATGGGGCCATTGACGCTGACCATCATGGTCTCGGTTTCAAACTGGGCATCCAGCCAGCGCAGCGTTTCCGGTATGTGCTTGTTGGCGGTGGTGATGAACGCGCCCCAGGTCGGCACTTCCAGGATGCGGGGCACGGATACGCCATATTCGCTGGCCGGGGGTATGAGTGAAACAAACTGCGCGGCGATGTCAGGCGTCAGCGCGGTGTTGATGAGCCGCAGGTACGTGGTATAGCCCACCTGTTCCGCGTTCATCTTGGTGCCCCACACATTGGAGTCCTGGGTGATGGCCTCGGGGTCCAAAAGGCCCTCGCTGTAGCACAGGCTCAGCCATTCGCAGGCATCGCGGAAGCCTGGCATGTAGCCGGGGAAGACCACCTTGTTGTCGTCATCGACGCAGGCGTAGACAAAGCGGGTGAGCGGCACGCCGAAGTTGGCGAAGTGGGTATACACGCCCTGGGTTTGGTGAATCAGGTCCGCGGCGGACATGGGGATTTCGTCCTTTTGGCCATTGCCGTTGGGATCGTTATCCCGGAAGGCGCGCAGCACCTCGGTCAATTCATCAATGGTCTTGGGCACTTCCAGGCCGAGCTTGTCCAGCCAGGCCTTGTTGATGTAGTGGTTGCC
This sequence comes from Bacillota bacterium, assembly GCA_023411395.1. GTDB lineage: Bacteria > Bacillota > Clostridia > Christensenellales > Aristaeellaceae > JAEWAH01. Next base: position 17,319 of record JAEYOV010000059.1, on the reverse strand, counting down.
GTCGTGGTTGACATTCTGGGCCGTGAGGTTGCCGATCCAGTACGTCTTGCCGTCGGACGCCGGGATGGAAGCGTTGGCGCTGTTCATGTTCAGGCGGCTGTAATAGTTGGGCATGTACTGGGGGATCAGGTCGTCCAGCGGCACCAGTATGCCCTGGGTCACGCCGTACTCCTCAACGTCCACCTCGCCGCGGATGATCACATCCGGATACTCGCCGGAAGCAAACATCAGGTTCAGCTTGGTCTTCCAGTCGGCATCCCTGACGACTTCCCATTCCACCTTGATGTTCGTCTTGGCTTCCAGCTCCTTGTAGAACCACAGGTTTTCAAAGTCCACCTGCTGGTTCTCAACGGCCCACTGCATCACCTTGATGGTGATAGGCTCTTCCACAATGGGGAAAGTGGCTTCGGCGGCCGCGCCGAAGGTCGCCAGCAGCATGACAGCGGCCAGCAGGGTCGCGAGCAGTTTCTTCATGTGTCCGTTTCCTCCCTTTTTGTTTTGTTGCTATATGCACCATCCGAAGATGGCGAGAGCCTGTCGAAAAAGTGGCTGCGCCCCTTTTTCGAGATTGCGCCATTCCCTTGCGACCTTTCGCACTGTGCTGGCAAGAACCATGAAGGATCAACCTTTCAGTGACCCGATCATGATCCCCTTGACGAAGTACTTCTGCATGAATATGTACAGGATGACGGCCGGGGCGGTGGCGACAACGATGCAGCAATACTTGGCTACCTGCGCCTTGCGGATGGCCTCAACCATGCCCTGCCTGTTGTTTTCGTAGGCGCTGAAGAAGGCATCGGTGGCGGTGCTGGTTTGCAGCGTCGCCAGGACCTCCCGTAAAATCGTCTGCAACGGCAGCTTGCTGCGGTCGCTGACATACACCAAGGCGGTGAAATAGTCGTTCCAGCGGGCGACGCCGTAATACACGCTCAGCACCGCGATGATGGTGCCCGACAGGGGCAGCACAATGCGGAAAAAGTATTTGAAATGGCTTGCGCCGTCGATGACAGCCGCCTCGTACAGTTCGTTGGGGATGTTGGTCCTGATGTACGTCCTTGCCACCATCAGGTTCCAAACGGATACGCAGTTGATGACGATCATCAAAAACCGGGTATTGCGCAGGCCCAGGTCGCGCATCATCAGGAAGGTGGGAATCAGGCCGCCGGTAAAGAACATGGTGAACACGAAAATAAAGTTGAAGATTTTCTTGCCCGCGAACTTCCGGGTCAGCGCATAGGCCGCCATCGTGGTGACGAAGACGCTCAGGGCGGAACCGCCCACGGTATACTCAATGGAGTTGAGGTAGGAGTTCCACAGCTCCTTGTGTTCAAACACCGCCGTATAGCCGATCAGGGAAAAATCCACCGGCCAGAACAGCACCTTGCCCGCGATCACGGCGTCCGGGTCGGATACTGACGCGATCAGGATCAGCCACAGCGGGTACAGGATCACAGCCAGCAGGATGGTCCAGACCGCCGCGTTCACCGCGTCGAATATACGGTCGCCCTTCGTCTTCCTGATCCCTGCCGGCCTATTGATATGCATAAGGTCCATGGCTGCGCCTCCTTTCAGAACAGGCTCGTATCGCTGACGCGTTTGGAAATCCAGTTGACGGTGAGAATCATGAAGAAATTAATGACGTTCACGAACAGGTTGATGGCTGCCGTATAGGAAAACTGCGCCTTGGACAGCCCTTCATTGAATACGTACACGCCAATGATGTCGCTGGTGGCCATGTTCCCCGGCGTCTGCATCAAAAGCGCCTTGTCCGTGTTGCTGGACAGAAGGCTTCCGCAGCTCAAAATCAGCATCATCATGGCGATGGGTATGAGGTGGGGTATGTCGATATGCCATATTTTCTGCCGCTTGGTCGCGCCGTCGATGGTGGCCGCCTCGTAAATCTCCGGGTCGACGCCCGTCAGCGCGGCGATATACAGGATGGTATTCCAGCCCGCGTGCTGCCAGATGTCCGTGCCGATATACAGCGGGCGGAACCACTCCGGCCTCACCATGAAGTTGATGGCCTTGCCCCCCATGTTTCCGATGAAATGGTTGACGATGCCGTTTGTGGGGGACAGGAACAGGTACAGGATGCCCGCCATGACCGTGGTAGAAATGAAGTGCGGCACATAGATAACCGTCTGCGTAAACCGCTTCGCCCGCCTGAAATCAATCTGATTGAGCAGGATGGCCATGATGATGGGAATGGGAAAGCCCCACAGCAGGTTGTACAGGTTCAAAAGGAAGGTGTTGGCCAGAAGGCGCCCGAAATAATAAGCGCCGAAGAAGTCCTGAAAGTGCTTCAGGCCCACCCATTTGCTTCCCGCGATGCCGGACATGGCGCCTGCGAACTTGTAATCCCGGAAAACAATCTGCAGGCCGTACAAAGGCAAATAATTATAGAAGAAAAAATAGATCAGCGCGGGCGACAGCAGCACATAAATCTGCCAGTCGTTGCGCATGCGGCGCCCAAGCCGCACCCAAAACGAGGTGCCAAAATCAGCGCCCGTCGGCCTCTTTACCGTTATCACGAACTCCACGCCCTTCCGTGAAGGTATCTTGTGAACGCAGTATATCATAGTTCATATCGAAATAGAAATAGTGAAAAATTTTGCCTATATCGCATAAGAAATCTTTCTGCTATAAATGTACTCGGAGAGGGGCTGCACGTATGGATTTTATTCAGACAAGCGTTGCGTTTCAAATCGATGATCCTCTGGTTCAAAAGCTGTATGATTCGGCGGAAGCAAAGCTTAAAAACAACCTCAAAAATTTCGCTGATCGCAAGGTTTTGATCGAAGGCGGAGGATATCACAAAATCTGGCTGGAGACACAGCCCATGGGCGGCGAAATGTACGCTAAGCGCAATATAGAGGCCGCCCTCAACAACCAGCTATTGTTTATGGAGCTTCAAAGGCCGGACGGGCGCATGCCCGGCAGCATCATGGCGGAAAACGGCCGTATCATCCCGCAGTTCAACAAGTTCCAGGGCTTTTGCTTTCCCGCCCCCGCCCTGAATATGTACTACTGGATGGGGCAGGACAAGGGATATTTGAAGCTTTTGCAAAATGCCCTCACACGGTTTGATGCATACCTCTGGCACGTGCGGGATTCCAATGCGGACGGCTGCCTGGAATCCTGGTGCGTATACGATACGGGCGAAGACAACGCAAGGCGCTATGGCGACGCCCCCTGCTGGTGGGAGGAGGAGGTTCCGCCCACCGGGTTTGCCGTTGTGCCCATGGCTTCCATGGACTTTATGAGCTACTCTTATTCCGCCCGGGACACATTGGCGAAAATTTCGACAATCCTCGATAACGGCCAAAACGCCTATTGGCGCGGCGCGGCGGAAGAAGTCAAAAGCAAGCTTCGCACCTTTTTCTGGTCGGAGGAGCGCGGCGCCTGCTTTGACCGCGATCACACGGGCCGCCGCATGGACACACTTGTGCACAACAACCTGCGGTGCATGTATTGGGGCTCCTTTTCTCAAGATATGGCCCGCCGGTTCATAACGGGCCATCTGCTGAACCCGGACGAATTCTGGACGCCCATGCCCCTGCCCTCCGTGGCGGCCAACGATCCGCTTTTTGCAAACAATCCCACCAACGACTGGAGCGGCCAGCCCCAAGGGCTCACCTATCAGCGCGCCATCCACGCGCTGGAAAACTACGGATACCAAAAGCTGATCACGGTGCTTGCCCACAAGCTGTTTCAGGGCGTGGGCGAAGACTGCATCTTCACCCAGCAATTCGATCCCTTTTTGGGCAGGCGGTCCGGCAATCATGACGGCTACGGCCCCACGATGCTGGCGGTTTTGGAATATATCTCGCGCCTGTACGGTGTCCATCTCAATGGCGGGGAAATCTGGTGGGGCATCGCCGGCGGCAGGGATTACGTTTATACGCAGGTATGGGGCGATAAAACGTATACGCTCAAGTGCAACGGCCGCAGCGCCACCGCCCTGGTGAACGGGAAAGCCGCTTTTACTTCGGAAGCCGGCTTCAGGGTGGTTACCGATTACAATGGGAGCATCCTTCGAACGGTCGCAATTTAATAAGTGGGAGGCGGGCACATGCTTTTGCGCGGCAACATCCAAATGCGGGATCCTTTCGTTTTCGTGGAAGGCGGAAAATACTACCTGTACGGCACCACCGACGTAAACTGCTGGCGCGGCGAAGCCGCAGGCTTTGACGCCTACGTCAGTGATGACCTGACGCATTTTGAGCATGCGGGCCGCATATTCACCCCGTCGGATACTTTCTGGGGCACGGAAAACTTCTGGGCGCCCGAGCTGCACAAATACCGGGGCGGCTATTACCTGTTCGCCTCCTTCAAGGCGCCGGGCCGCCGCCGGGCCACCAGCATCCTGAAGGCGGATCATCCGCTTGGCCCGTTCATGCCCTGGGGGGAGGAGACGGCAACGCCCGCCGGCTGGGAGTGCCTGGACGGCACGCTGCATGTGGAGGCGGATGGGTTGCCCTGGATCGTCTTCTGCCACGAATGGGTGCAGGAAGGCGGCGGCACCATCTGCTTAAGGCGGCTGAGGGAGGATTTGTCCGGCCCCGCGGGAGAGACGCATACCCTCTTTGCCGCCCGTGAAGCCGCCTGGACAAAGCTTGTCCGCCATTCCAGCAGTATCGAAGGCCACGTTACCGATGGTCCCTTTCTGTACAAGCCGGCAAGCGGCCAGTTGTGGATGCTTTGGTCCAGCCTGTCGGAAACGGGCTATGCCATCGGCCTATCCATCAGCGGCAGCGGCAATATCCTGGGCCCATGGCATCAGCAGGAGAAAGCCCTCTTCAGCGGTGACGGCGGCCATGGCATGATTTTCATGGGCGTCGATAACATCCTGCGCCTTGCCATCCACACGCCCAACCGTACGCCCGATGAACGGCCCATCTTCCTTCCGGTAAAAGAAACATCAAATGGGCTTGTGCTCGCATAAGGAGGACGCGTCATGCAATGGATTCATGTACGGCTGGACGGCCCCGGCGGTGATGCCATGCCCAAGCCAATATTGGAATCGGTATATATAAGCAGCCTGGATTTTGAGCCTGATGAGCGGCGGCAGCGCATCTTGCCGGATGGTACGGTGGAACTGGCGGTCACCCGCTCGCCCTATATGGTGCATGCCAAACTCAACCTGCCGTTGTACGGCAGCATCTGGGTCATGGCCGACAACCTGGGGGAAGGATATACGGGCGGCTTCGTGGACTTTGTCACCGAGGCCATCCGCACCTATTTGCGGGAAGCCAAAATCCACAGCGGGGGCATCGTACTTTCCCCTACCGCCCAGGGCCATCTTGACGCCGCCCAGGAGCTTGCCCACCTGAGTGACCGGGGCGTGAGCACGCCGGAAAACAGGCTCTACGCCCTGTCCCATGCCATATACGCCGCGGAGGCCGCCCTGTTTGAAAGCGCGCAGCAAAAGGCTTTCGCCACCCCCAGGGATGATCTTTTGCTGGGCTGCAATTTCGCCCGCTTTACCTCCCCCGGCGCCCGATACGCCAAGTTCTTCGCCCAGGCTTTTGATTTTGCCACGCTGCCCTTTTACGCCGGCCGTACCGTGCCTGAAAAGGACCGGTACGACTATGCTTACATCGACGCGGCGCTGGACTTTCTATTGAGTAAAAACATCACGCCCAAGGGCCATCCCCTGTGGTTTGGACACCAAAGCGTTAATCCTCCCTGGCTGTTCAGCCAGCCCTTTGACACATTGAAGGAAAACGCGAAAACCATTGCCCGCCACCACGTGGAAACATACAAGGGCCGCATCGACGTGTGGGATGCCATGAATGAAGCCCACGACTGGGCCAACTGCTTTGAATTAACGCAGCCGCAGCTCATTGAGCTGACGCGCATCTGCTGTGACGTGCTCCACGAAGCAAATGACAGTGCCACCGCCATCGTCAACATCTGCCTGCCCTTTGCCGAATACGTAGCGGGCCGTTATACCTGCTACGGCGCGCTGCCGGAGCGCCTCCGTTCCCCCCTGGCCTATTTGCGCGCCCTCCTGGATGCGGACGTGAACTTCGATGTGGTAGGCATTCAATTATATTTCCCGGCACGGGATATGATCGCTGTCAACCGCATGCTGAACGTATTCGCGGCACTTGATAAGCCTGTGCACATCACTGAAATGGGCGTGAACGGCGGCACACGCGGCGTTGCCGGCCACGCCGGCAGCAACTGGCCGCAGCTCTCCATGTCGGAAGGCACCTGGCATGGCGGCTGGAACGAGCGCACCCAGGCGGACTGGATGGAGCAGTTCTACACCCTGGCCGCCTCGCGCAAGGAAGTGAAGGCGCTGACCTGGTGGGATTTCATCGAGCCTTCCTTCTTGGGCAACGGCGCCTTCCTGTATGAGGATGAAAACCCGCGGGAAATCTTCTTCCGTTTGCTGGCGCTGAAGGACAGAATTCAAAAGCGGAAGTAGCGCGAAAATATTGATACTTCATCACTTGAATGCCGGTTCATTCAAGGAAAAAAGCCATGGCGGGAAGCCCGTCGTTCTTGCAGCGATTCCCATGAAAAATGCTAGTAAAAATCTCTATGAAGTCTTGACAGAAATGCCTTTCACCCTTATACTAGTTATCGCTGCCCGCATAAGCGCAATCCCTGGTGAACCTAAAAAAAGCGGGCGCGGTAACGAATTTGCGATCGTGGCGGAATTGGCATACGCGCACGTTTGAGGGGCGTGTCCGAGAGGGTACGGGTTCAAGTCCCGTCGATCGCACCACAATCCGTCTCAAAGGAGACGGATTTTTGTTATACCTGTGCAATAGAACAGCCTGTTATCGCAAGAAACAGGCTGTTTTTAATGTATAGTGGGTAAACACGAACGAGGTTTCCATGAAATCCGGCCACTACTACGCCGAGCTCGCTTTACCTTTACTGTATAGTCTAAAAGGCATAGTCTTGGGCTTTCTATCCATTAGATCACGGCAAAGCCGGTCGATTGCAGCGGAGTACTGCCTGACAGCCTTGATAGCAAGCTTCTCAAGATTGCGCATATTTTCTTCGCTCGCATCATCCATACCTGGTGCATCATCATCCAATTGCACCTGAAAGCGGGTGTAATTTCTGATTCCGTTCAGCGCACGCATCTGATAATTGACTGTCTCACTGGAGGAGTTCAGCATGACGCCGATAATAGGAACAGCCCATTCAATAATGCCCCAGTTGCAGATTTCTGCGCAGGACCGGTTTTGCGCCTGCACTCCAGTGCCAAGCGATACAACCAAAAATTCTTCTTCCCCAGGATACAAGTTGCGAGCCTCAGCATATGCACACAGCGCCGGGTTTGAGGCAAAAACACCGCCGTCAATCAGACAATGGCCTTCCATCAAAAGCGGTGGAAAATAGGTTGGGACGGCGGTGGTCGCACGGACGACCTGCGTAAGCAAGGGATCATCCGCAGGTGCACGATGATGCTTGGCAAAAGCCGTTTTGAAAAACCACGGCGTATTGCTCGTCATGTCGTAGGCCGTGACAAGAATCTCCGTAAGCGTTGTATGTAACCGCTCATTGCCAAGATATTTCTCAAGCATCAAATCCAGCATGCGCGGTGAATAAATGGGCCTTATAAGGCCGCCGAGCGTTGTGACTGAGCGCATAACGCTTTTATGAAAGATAGCTCCGCCATGCTCAAAATAGGCTGCCAGCACTTTCTCTGCCGTGTATTTCGGCTTCCCGTGGCCATCTGGCAGCGTTAGTGTAGCAGCCAGTATTCCTCCTGTTGAGGTACCTGCGATGAGGTCAAAGAGCTCGCATACCGGTTTTCCTGTTCGCCTCTCAAATTCAACCAGAAATGTCGCCGGGATAATTCCTCTGACACCTCCGCCGTCGATGGATAAGATCGAAACCATGCATTTGTCCGCCTTTCGTCCATTATCCCTACAGTTTATGGGGCGGCCTTGGAATTGGTGAGCATCATCTGCCTGTATGATGTCAAAACGCTGGCGGCGGAATGCGACGCGTCCCTCTCTGCATTCCTTGCCGGCCTTTTTGCAGTAGTTCATGCGTGCGGCGTCGATGCCACTGCGCATGCGCCGCCAGCTTCGGTCACACGATCCATTCGAATTTTTCATACGATGAATTGGAAAACGTCAGTTTTTAGGCTCCTGCACGTTTTCCAAGGAAGTTTGTGGCTGTGAAAGGAGCAATCATGGATTATTGTTCTCACCGCCCTTGCCGTCCGCAATACCCTGACTTTGGTTCATGCCCTCCATCCAACCCACCTTGCTGTACCAAGCGCTGCCATTGCATCGGCGAGGATTTTGGTCCTGACCCTTATGTAACGGATATCACGGAGGCTACCCTGGAAAATCCCTTCTTCCGGAGAGCACTATGGACTGGCAACCATCTGCAGCTCACACTGATGTGCATTCCGCCAGGCGGCGAAATTGGCCTGGAAATGCATTCCGACCTGGATCAGTTCCTTCGTTTGGAGCAAGGCCAGGGCAGAGTCATGATGGGAAGAACGCGGAAGTGTCTAAATTATCAGCGGAATGTTGCTGATGATTATGCTGTATTCATTCCCGCCGGAACATGGCATAACCTGGTCAACACAGGGGATGAGCCGATTAAGCTATACTCTATCTATGCGCCTGTTCAACATCCCCCCGGAACCATTCACTGCACAAAGGCGGACTCCGACGCCGCCGAGTAGCGCAGAAACTTTTCTAGACGAATGAAAATACAGCCATAAGCAACCTTTGGGATTGCCGCACATTTGGAGTGGCAATCCCTTTTAACCGTGTACCAATTCTGGAAAAGGAGCCGCCTTCATAAACGTCCATTTGCGATTTCTATAATGCTTTGCGCCACCCTGGTCACCCTGGCAGCAGCCATACCAAGCCACGCTTTTGATACCAGACCTGTGCCTGCTATTGAACTTGTCCGCTTGAGAACAAAAGGGTAAAAAGGCCGCTGCCATTGGGAAGCTTCAAGTGTCATTTTCAAAAAAAGTTGCCGGGAAGTTGCCGCTTGCGGCCTAGTTCACGCTATAATATACCAGCAAAAGCAATAGCAAGCGCAAGTAGTACTATCAACCATCATTTGTATTTGCTTCTTGTTTAGATGAATGCTCCACCAGCGAAGAGTAACTCGGTACCCTTGATAAGGTCTTGGGTTTTTTCGTTCTGATTTAAAGATAGTAACAAAAGCATATTGGATGCATTGCATTATTGTCTTTTTTGAAACACAATCCGGTTGACCCCGGTTTTTATTTGAAATAGGACCGCTTTTTATAGGGGTAATCAATAAACTTGAGGTTTGCACGGTTGGGCAGTATAATAAATAAAACGCATGGGGCAGCAAGGACGGGCACAAGCGCGTATCCAATCTTCTTCTGTGGAAAGAAGGTGAAGCAATGGAGTATGTCATCGGCATATGCGACGACAGCCCGGAGCAGGTTGAACTCCTGCTGAGATTTTTGGGCAGCTATCCGGGGAAGGACAGCTTTGAGGCAGTCTGCTCAACGAAGCCCGAGGCATTCTTTGCAGAGATTTCCGAAAAAAGGCCGGATATCGTTTTGCTGGACATCGATATGGGCGAGACAAACGGCATCCAGCTGGGGGAAAAAATCAAGGCGCTCTATCCGCAGGCCGTGATCATATATATCACAGCCCATGAGGAATATGCCCTGAAAGCCTTTGCTGTGAGGGCTTTTCACTATTTGCTCAAGCCGCTTGCCAAGGAACAGTTTTATGCTGTGATGGAGGAGGCGCTGGCAACCATCCGCAGAATTAGCTGGGCGGAAGAACCGCCCAGGACTTTTTCCATACAGATCAAGGGCGAATTCATTTCCATACCTTACAGCGACATTGCCTGCTTTGAAAAAATCGGACGGCGCATCAAGATCCATGCGCCCGGCAGGGATGTATACTATTATGGAAATATGCAGGAGCTGCCGGGCTTGCTTGAATCTTCTTCCTTCCTCCAATGCCATCAGGGATATATCGTAAATATGGAAAAAATCAGGAGCTTTCGTGAAAAGACGCTTTACCTTGAAAATGGGCTTGCGCTGCCGGTAAGCCGGCCCTATATGGAAACAGTGAGGGAAGCGCTGGCAAAACGGCTTTTTGCCGGGAGGGTAGCAAGATGAAGATGGAAACAGACAGGCTGCTGGGCCTTGCGGAGCGGTTTCCCTTTGAGCAACGCATCTTTCATCTTTCGCTCCTTGTGGGCATCTTCATGAATTCCTTGGGTGTTCTGCTGGATATATATTACGGCGAAAACCTCCTCATTGATATTCTGTTCACCTGCATCTGGACGCTGATTTTTTATTTTTCCAGGTTCAGGGGGTACTTCAAATCATCCTCCCGTATCAGCATGGCCATTTTGGTGCTGGCATTCTTTCCGTACCAATGGATCATGAACGGAGGTATCAGAGGCGGGATCGCCTATTACGCCATCCTCATTCCGGTCGTCATATCCATTGTGCTTTCCGGCCGCTTCCGCGTGCTGATGATGACCGCCGCGTTTGTGTCACTGCTGCCGCTGATTTTGTTGGATGCGTTTAAGCCAGTGTTTGACTTCACTGTAATCAATCTGACGATTCAATTGCTCATTGTCGTGGCGGCCACGGGAACCCTGCTCATTGTCTACACCAACATTTACATGAAGGAAAAAAGGCGCTCTGAAGCATATGCCAAAGCGCTGGAGCAAAACGTAAGCCAGCAGCTTTATTACATGGAAACGCTGGAGGAGGCCATTGGCCGCCTGAAATCAGAGCGGCACGATTTCAACCATCATTTGGGCGTGATATACGCGCTTTTGGAGGATGCCGAAAACGAGAAGGCACGGACATACGCCGCCGCCCTAGTGGATAGCGCCAGGGAGTACCGCAGCTTGGTCAGCGTCCCCTATTCCACGCTGCGGGCCATGCTCAATTATAAGCTGTCGGCAGCGCGGGAGCAGGGCATTTCCCTCCGGCTTGACATAAGCCTTCCCGGCGGTCTGAACCTCAACGAGGCCGACCTGACCGTGATCCTGGGTAACCTGCTGGATAACGCCATGGAAGCATGTGCCCGGCTGGAAAAAGAAAAACGATACATAGACCTTGCCCTGTCCTACAAGCCGGATTACCTGGTGATACAGGCGGAAAACCCGTTCAGCCCGGAGGCGGCGCCTGGCGGCAAGGGCAAGACCACCAAAGAGGATCAGGGGAATCACGGCATTGGTTTGCGCAGTATAGAGTACCTTACAAACAAGCACAGCGGCTTTATGAAATTGGAACCTGAGCCCGGCATTTTTAAGATCAGCCTTGCGCTGCTGGTGGAAACGTAAAGGGAAACAAGACAAAATACCCATGGCCTCAATCACAAAAACGCCGTGAAACCGGCGCTTTTTGATGTACACGGAAGGTGTGCGCCACTTTCGTGTCAATTATGACATTTCACGTGTCGATTATACCATCTATATATCATATTCCCGGTAAAAAAGTTAAAATGATACGAATTATAACGGGAACCATCCGTCATCGAAAATGCATTTTGCCGGGAGGAATCGCACAATGGGAAAGTTATGCAAAAAGGTGGTCGGGCTGCTGATGTCTTTGCTGGTACTGTTGGTTTTGGCGCCCACCCTGCCCGCGCTGGCAGCGGAGCCGGCCAATGTCATCGTGTACGACCTTGGGCACCCTTCAGCCCCGATTGATATTACCATAGGCCCGGACGGAGATGTGTGGTATACAGATTTTCCGGGGGTGGACCCAGTTGGCAAACTCATTCCGGAGAACGGTATCATTTACTCGTTTGAACTAAGATCAATGAACACGGGCTATATTGCTGAAGGAGACCCCCGCAGTATAGCAACAGGTCCGGACGGCAACCTGTGGATCGCGAAAGGAAGCGCCAACCAAATCGGAAAGTTTACTACCACCGGAGATCTCACCGAATATAACATCCCGACCTTCAACAGCCAGCCTTTCGATATCGCGGCCGGTTCGGACGGCAACCTTTGGTTTACGGAAAGCGCGGGCAATAAAATCGGCAAAGTCACCACGGCCGGCGTAATCACCGAGTATGCTATTCCCACCTCAAGCAGTCAGCCGAGAATCATTACCGCAGGCACGGGCTGTATGTGGTTCACGGAATATGGCGGCAATCAAATCGGTAAAATCACCTTCGACGGCACCATCACCGAGTATCCCATTCCGACAGCGGGCAGCCAGCCGTTTGGGATCGCTGTAGGTCCGGACGAAAATATCTGGTTTACGGAAGGCGCGGGCAATAAAATCGGCGTGCTGAATCCATCGGAGGGTACCATCACCGAGTATACGGTTCCGACTTTGGGCAGCCAGCCTCAGGGCATCACGACCGGTTCGGACGGCAATCTTTGGTTTACGGAATATAGCGGCAATAAAATCGGCAAAATCACCCCCGTCGGCACGATCACAGAGTACGCGATTCCGACCCCAGGCGGCAGTCCGATGAACATCACAGCAGACGAAAATGGCAACCTGTATTTTACGGAGTATGATGGCAAAAAAATCGGGAAAATCACCGTGGATGGCATCATCACTGAGTATACGACTCCCAACGAAATCTACCCCACTGAGATTGTGGCGGGTCCGGACGGCAGAATGTGGTTCATAAAGGCAAGCGGTTTTGGTGCGATCACCAAGGAGGGGATTTATGACATAAATGCAGGGTTTGACTATTCATCAAACCATTTCACGAGCATCACTGTGGGCCCGGATGATAATTTGTGGATTGCCGCTGCCGAAAGCTTCGGCTACTCCATAGATCGTATTGTCAAGTACAATATAAACACCGGTTTTAATACTGACTATGACGTTCCGACTGCATACTGCGGTGTAAACAATATCACAGTGGGTCCGGACGGCAACTTGTGGTTTAATGAATCTGACAGCAATAAGATTGGCAGGATTACCCCCGGCGGTACGATCACCGAGTACGCCATACCAACGCCGGGAACCTACGCACAGGGAATTGCCGCGGGTCCGGATGGCTGCGTATGGTTTACAGAAACCTTGAAAAATAAGATTGGCAAAATTACCACGGACGGCGTGGTCACAGAGTATCCCATTCCGACATCAGGCCAACCGATTGGGATCGTGGCAGGCCCGGATGGTAACCTGTGGTTTACCGAATTTAGTGGGAATAAGATTGGTAGAATTACCCCCGGCGGGGTAATCACCGAGTACCCCTTACCGGCTTCAGCAGGCCCGTATGGGATTGCGGTAGGTCCCGACGGCAACCTGTGGTTCGCAGCTCAACACACAAAAAATATCGGCCGTATCACAACGGAAGGCGCGATCACCCTGTATGACACTCCGGCTGGAGGCAGCGGACCCAGGTATATCACCGCCGGGGTGGACGGCTATATGTGGTTTACGGAATCATCTGCCGGCAAAATCGGCAAGATTCCCGTGCCTGTCGCGAACCTTGCAAGCACCGGCGCGACCGGCACAACCGCGTCGTTTTCCTGGAAGGCGGCAACGGGCGCATCTGCCGTGACGCTTCAGCAATCGACAAACGGCACGGACTGGACGGACGCGGACACAGGCGGTACGCTCGCCGCAAACGCGGCCTCGGCTACGGCAACAGGCCTGTCCTCCGGTGTTACCTACCAATTCAGGCTGCGGGTAACGGGAGGCGCCAACGACGGGGTTTCCAACATCGTGAGCGTCACAACCGGAGCGGCGACGGCGGTCACGCTGCTGTCCGCAGTCGCGGACGGTGCGCTTGGTGTGTTAACCTCCACAAAGATCGACCTCTTCTTCGATACGCCTATCACGGGGCTGACGGCGAACGATATCACCATCACCGATGGGACCGGTGCCGCGGTGAAAGGCGCGCTTACGGGCAGCGGGACAAGCTGGTCCGTCGCCCTATCTTCCGTAGCCGTTCAGGGGGATGTGTCGGTGGCGGTTTCTTCCCCGGCGGGCTACATCCTTTCCGGCTCGCCCAAGACCGTGGCGGTGTACAAAGCCATATTGCCCACGCCGGTCATGTGGCTCACGGCGGCGGCGGACGGCGCGGTGGATACGGTGACCTCCACGAAAATCGACCTCGCCTTCGATACGCCTATCACGGGGCTGACCGCGGACCATATCACCATCGCCGATGGGACCGGTGCCGCGGTGAAAGGCGTGCTTACGGGCAGCGGGACAAGCTGGTCCGTCGCCCTATCTTCCGTAGCCGTTCAGGGGGATGTGTCGGTGGCGGTTTCTTCCCCGGCGGGCTACATCCTTTCCGGCTCACCCAAGACCGTGGCAGTGTACAAAGCGGCCCAGCCATCCGGCACGCCTCCCCTCATTCAGACCGAAACGCTGGCAGGCGGCACGGTGAGTGCTGCCTACAGCCAGACCCTTGCGGCCCTGGGAGATACGCCGGTCACGTGGACGGTGGAATCGGGCAGCCTGCCGGACGGCCTGGCGCTATCGGGCGATACCATCGCCGGCACGCCGGTCCTGGCCGGCACCTTCAGCTTTACTGTGAAAGCGCAAAACGGCGCGGGAAGCGACATGAAGGCTTTGAGCATTACCGTCACTCCCGCTTTCTATACCATTACCGCCGCGGCCGGCCCGGGCGGCAGCATCAGTCCATCCGGTCCGGTATCCGTTGCGTCAGGCGGCAGTCAAACCTTTACCGTCACTGCGGATGCAGGTTTTGCCATTGCTTCCGTCACGGTGGATGGCGTGGATCAAGGCCCGGTTTCCGCCTATACGTTTACCGCGGCGAGCGCGGACCACACCATACAAGCCGCGTTTGCCGCTGACGGCACAGATGATTTCGCCTTCGGCACACTTATGACGGAGGTATCCTCCTTCCTGATCAGCGCACAAGGGCTTCTCAAGCCGTCCGCAACGCTGAACGTCACGCTTCTGGCAGACGGCGACAGCATCCGGGAGGAATTGGAAGCCATGTTGAGCGGTAAGGAAGTTATCACGGCCTTTGAAATATCCATCGATCCCAGTGACGCGTTCCTGCCTCCGCTGAGCATCAGCTTCCAAATAGGAGACAGGCACAACGGGCGTACCGTGTATATATTGCACAGGCTGCACAGCGGCAGCGTGGAACAGTTTACCCCTGTGGTAGCAAACGGCACGGCTGTCATCACCGTTACGGAGCTGTCGCCTTTCCTGATAGCAGCCAATCCATGGATCGTCATCACAGCCCAACCCCAGAACGTGACGGTTGTAAAGGGACAGACGGCCACCTTCTTTGTAACGGCGCAGGGCGAAACGCCTCTTTCCTACCAATGGCAGAAAAAGACCGGGCCCAACGCGGCCTGGCAGGACATTGCCGGGGCGGTGAACCCTATGCATACCACTCCCCAAACAAATTTGAGCAACAGCGGCTTTGGGTACCGCGCGGTCATCACCGATACCATGGGCAATAGCGTTGTGTCTGACGCCGCGACCCTGATGGTGATACAGTCGCCTGACACGGGAGATGATTCACAGCCTGTTTTGTACATGGCATTGATGCTCCTCTTCTTGGCTTCTGCTATCTTGCTTTTGCGCAAACGCAAAACGGTATAACAATCAAATGCAATACCCTTCCTATCACCGGAAAACGTGCACCCGGCAGTTTCGGTATGTACCGGGGCCACGCTATTGGCGTTATCTGAAAAAATACCTTGTTGTGCTTCGTCTTGTGGGCCTGGTCGTTATGGGCAGCCGCCTCTATCTGTATGCTGCCGAATCCAGGCAGACGAAAAAGACAAACGAAGCTATTGCTGTGCTGTATTATACGGGCGAAACACAAAAGACGGAAGAATCTATTCTAATCAATCCAGCGGTAACCGGTGTTTTGCTTGAAATGCCGGTTACCTCTCCTGCACCAACCGCCTTTCAGCAGGTTTCCGGGAAAGCATTGCCCCGGTTTTCGTCCCTGCTGCAGGAAAATGGCGATGTGATTGGATGGCTGACAATCAAAGGAATGCTGGATCTGCCGGTAGTCTACCGCAACAACACCTATTACCTGACAAGAGATGTTTACAAAAAAAGGAGCGCTGCCGGTACACTGTTCCTGGATGAGAATCACCCGCTGCTTTCTTCCACGCAGCATTTGGTCCTGCATGGCCACAACATGAAGGACGGTTCCATGTTCGGGAGGCTGCAGCGCTACCTGAAGCTTGATTTTCTTCAAAAGCATGGTTTTCTTCAGTTTGATACGCTGTATCAGGAAAGCTCTTATGTCGTGATTGCCGTGCTTATTATACCGGAGAATGTGCACAGCGTGGGGTATATCAATTTTCTAGGGCACCCATCCTTTCGTTCCACAGCCCAATTCACAGAATTCGTAAATGATCTGAAAGAAAGGTCGGTATATGTCATCACCATCCCCATGGGAGGGGATGACGCACTTCTTACCCTATCTACTTGCTATGGTGACGACCGCCTGCTTATTGTCGCCCGGCGGGTACGTAAAGGCGAATCCATATCCGACCTAAAACAACTGCTGGGATACGCACGAAAAAAATGAGTACGGTGATTTATCGGTTTCCTATGATCATTATCGGAAGCAGAACATAGCAACAGGCCAGAGGCACCACGAACCGGTATGTAACGATCCCCGAAGAATTGTACGAATTCCTTTATCCCATGCGCGGTGTTGGTGCCTCCCCTGTTTCTCCCGGCAAGGACGGAAAACCCATGGGCAAAAGCATATTCGACAATATATGGATTTCCCTGATGCTTTGCGCCAATCTGGTTATATAGATCGTGAATCCCAAATACATCGATTTGCGGTTCCGCTACCGCAGCACCATTTCCCTTCACTACTTCCGGAACAATTATATTACCATCCTCCATGACGCAGGGATAGACCTCCTGGTCACCATTCGGTTGGTGGGGCATAAGGGTTACAAGACAACCGCCAGCATCTACACCCACCTGACCAATGAGTATCTGCGCATGACGGCAGCCAAACTGAACCACGCTTTTGATACCAGACCCGCACCCGCGATTCAACCTGGTCGCTGGGGAACAAAAGGGTAAACTGGTCGGTACCTTTGGGAAGCTACAAATGCCATTTTCAAAAAAAGTTGCCGGGAAGTTGCCGAAACTTCTTGAGATAGCTACTGGGTATAAAAATTGAAGCCTTGAAAACGTAGTGTTTTCAAGGCTTTTCAGTGGCTCCCCAGGTAGGACTCGAACCTACAACCCTTCGGTTAACAGCCGAATGCTCTGCCATTGAGCTACTGAGGAATATTGGAATCCGGCGGCGACCTACTCTCCCGGGCCGTTTCCAGCCAAGTACCATCGGCGCTGAAGGGCTTAACTTCTGTGTTCGGAATGGGAACAGGTGGGACCCCTTCGCCATAGCCACCGGAAATTGT
>JAEYOV010000039.1 GCA_023411395.1 Bacillota bacterium | reverse complement strand
CCCCCCCCTAACAACCCCCCCCCCGCTTCTATGCAATGATCAGAGATTGATCCAGATATAATGCTCTTCTTCCGACACCTTTTCGATGACGCCTCCGTTGGCAAGAGCCACGCCGATGGAGGCCTTGTTGTAATTGCGGGCGGTGATCAGAACCTTGGCCAGCCCATGCTTTCTGGCTTCCTCAAGCACCAGGCGCAACTGCTCCTTTCCGTAGCCCTTTCCACGGGCAAAGGGGGCAATGGCGTAGCCGATGTTTCCGGCGCTTTTCAGCAGCGCTTCGGTGAGGCGGGTTCGCAGCTTGCACATGCCTACGGGCTGATCGCCATCATAGAGCCAATAGATGATTTGAGGGACCCAGCCTTCCTGAAGATCCAGTCCCTGCGAATAGTTATGCTGCTGTAATAGCCATGCGGGGAATTCTTCTTTGGAAAGGCCGTTGGCGGGGTTGTTAAAGCCGTTTTCCTCCCTTGGGATGGATTGTGTGAGGGCGTAGATTTCGGGGCCGTCGGTAGGGGAAAGGCGTCTTAAGTGAAGGTACATGTCAATTTCCTCCGTGTCAGTACAGGCTTTCTTTCATGAATATATCACCGAGGGCTATTGATCAGGTGGTAATCATCGTTTCATCCGGCGCTAACGCGCCACCTTCCCCTCAAGTATACGCTGATTCATTCAGGGACATGCCATTCTAAGCGCAGCGAAGAATCTTGAAACCCTACTGCATAAAGATTCTTCGGTCGCATCGCTCCCTCAGAATGGCACGTTGGCGTTCTAATTAACGTTTACCCAAGGGGAAGACCCTATTTCTGGGCCGATCTGCTGTTATAAAAAAACGCTATACAAACATGTCTGAAAATGCGCAGAGAACGTTATTTCTTTATGATTCCCTTATGAGGTTTTCTGGGTGGGGTTCGGGGAGGGTAGCTTTTTCAAAAGCCACCCTCCCCGCTAAAATAATTCTTACTCTTCGTTCCCGTTCCCGTTCTCCGTCTCCTGCCCGTTCTCCACCGCTTCCTCGTCCTCCTCGGCCTCGGCGCGGGCGACGCCTACCACCTGGCTGCCCTCGGCGACGCGCATCAGGCGCACGCCCTGGGTATTGCGGCCGCAGACGCGGATATCGTTTACGCTGGTGCGGATGATGGTGCCGTCGTCGGTAATGAGCAGAATATCCTCCTCCGGCTGCACCAGAAGCTGTGCCGCCAGGGGGCCGGTTTTGTCGGTAAGGTTCATGGCAATGATGCCCTTGCCGTAGCGGCCTTGTTCTCTGTATTCGTCGATTTCGGTGCGCTTGCCGTAACCGTTGGCTGTAATGCCCAAGACCTGCGCTTTATCCTCAATGACGGCCATGGAGATGACGGTATCGCCCTCCTCCAGTTGCATGGATCGCACGCCCATGCTGGCCCGGCCCATGGCACGGATATGCTTTTCGCTGAAGCGGATGGCCTTGCCCAGGCGGCTGCCGATAAGCAATTCCTGCGCCCCGTCGGTAAGCTCCACATCCACCAGCTCGTCGCCGTCCCGCAAAATGATGGAGATGAGACCATTTTTGCGCAGATTCTCAAACTCCGCCATGGGCGTTTTCTTGATCATGCCATCGCGGGTGGCCATCATCAGGAAGTGGTTTTCGGTGACCTCCGGAACGGGGATCATGGTGGTGACCTTCTCGCCGCCGGTAAGCTGCAAAAGATTCACAATGGCTGTGCCGCGGGCAGTTCGCCCGGCCTCCGGGATTTGATAGCACTTCAATGTGTACACACGGCCAAGGTTCGTGAAGAACATGATGTCGTCGTGGGTGTTCATCACACGAAGCTGTTCGGCGTAGTCCTCTTCCCTGGTGGTCATGGCCATTACGCCCTTGCCACCCCGGTTTTGCGCCCGGTAGGTGTATTTGGGCAGGCGCTTGACGTAACCAAAGTGAGTGAGGGTGACGACCATGTCCTCCTGCTGGATGAGGTCCGCCACATCGATTTCACCTTCGATGGCGGTCAGCTCCGTGCGCCGGTCATCGCCAAACTTGTCGCGGATCGCGGAAATTTCCTGCTTGATAACGTTCATGAGCATTGTTTCATCCGCAAGGATGGCGGCAAGCTCCGCAATGGTTTTTTCCAACTCGAGATATTCTTCCTGCAAGCGCTCCCGTTCCAGGCCCGTAAGCCGCGCCAGGCGCATATCCAGTATGGCCTGTGCCTGCTTTTCCGAAAACTCGAAGGTATCTATCAACGCCTGACGGGCTGTGGGCGTATCCTTGCTGGTACGGATGATATGCACAATTTCGTCGATGTGGTCCAGCGCTTTTAGGAGCCCCTCCAGGATGTGGGCCCGCTGCTGTGCTTTGTCCAGATCATATTTGGTACGCCGGGTGACGACATCCTTCTGATGCTGGATGTAGTGGTAGAGCATTTCCCGAAGCGACAGAACCTCGGGCCTGCCGTTCACCAGCGCCAGCATGTTGACGCCGAAGGTTTCCTGCATCTGGGTATGTTTGTACAGGTAGTTCAGGACGATGGTGGGCTGAACATCCTTTTTTAGTTCCAGCACAATGCGCATGCCCTTGCGGTCGCTTTCATCCCGGATGTCGGAAATGCCCTCCAGCCGCTTTTCATGCACCAGCTCGGCAATCTTCTCCACCAGGCGGGCCTTGTTGACCATGTATGGGATTTCCGTGACCACAATGCGGTTGCGGCCGTTTGGCATAGGCTCAATATCGCTTTTCGCCCTGGTGATGATCCGGCCATGGCCGGTATGGTACGCCTCCCGGATGCCGCTGCGGCCCAGGATGACGCCGCCGGTGGGAAAGTCGGGGCCCTTGATGTGCTCCATGAGGTCGTCCAGCGTGGCGTCGGGGTTGTCAATCATCAAGATGACGCCATTCACCACTTCCCGCAGATTGTGGGGCGGGATGTTGGTGGCCATGCCCACGGCAATGCCGCTGGAGCCGTTGACCAGCAGGTTCGGGTAGCGGCTGGGCAGCACGGCGGGTTGCATCAGCGTCTCATCGAAGTTGGGGTAAAAATCCACAGTGTCCTTATCGATTTCACCTAACAGGTGCGCGGAGAGCTTGCTCATGCGTGCTTCGGTGTAACGCATGGCGGCGGCGCCGTCGCCGTCCACCGAACCGAAATTGCCCTGGCCTTCCACCAGCAGATAGCGGGTGGAGAAATCCTGGGCAAGGCGCACCATGGCGTCATACACCGCGGTGTCGCCGTGGGGGTGATATTTGCCCAGCACGTCGCCCACGATGCGGGCGCATTTGCGGAATGGCTTGTCGGGCGTCATGCCCAGTTCGTTCATGGCGTAAAGAATGCGCCGGTGCACAGGCTTCAGGCCATCCCGCACATCGGGCAGCGCCCGGTTGATGATAACGGCCATGGCATAGGAAATAAACGACCGCTTCATCTCGTCTTCCAGGTTGATGGGTATCAAACGATCCTCGATCATGCTTTCACCTCATGTACAGCCGGATGATGCGGCGTTATACGTCCAAATCCGTGACCAGCGTGGCGTTTTCCTCAATGAACTCCCGGCGCGGCTCCACCTTGTCGCCCATCAAGAGGGTGAACACCTCGTCGGCGGCCATGGCGTCCTCCGCACTCACCCGCATCATGGTGCGGGTTTCCGGATTCATGGTGGTGGTCCACAATTGCTCGCTGCTCATTTCGCCAAGGCCCTTGTAGCGCTGAATCTCCGGCTTGGGGTCGCGCCCAATGCGCTGCAAAAGCTGCTCCAGCTCCGCGTCGTTGTAGACGTAATATTCCTGCTTTTGCTTTGTCACCTTGTACAGGGGCGGCATGGCGATATACACAAAGCCCTTTTCAATAAGGGGGCGCATATAGCGGTAGAAGAAGGTGAGCATGAGGATGCGGATATGGCTTCCATCCACATCGGCGTCGGTCATGCAGACGATGCGGTGGTAGCGGAGCTTGTCGGTACTGAAATCATCGCCAATGCCGCAGCCGAAGGCCGTGATCATGGCCTTGATTTCCGCGTTGGAAAGCGCTTTGTCAAGCCTTGTCTTTTCCACGTTGAGAATCTTGCCGCGCAGGGGCAGAATCGCCTGGAAGTGCCTGTCACGGCCCGTTTTGGCGCTGCCGCCGGCGCTGTCGCCCTCGACCAGGAAAATTTCGCACTTGCTGGGATCGCGCTCGGAGCAGTCGGCCAGCTTGCCCGGCAGGCTGGCGGATTCCAGCACCGTCTTGCGGCGGGTAAGGTCACGTGCCTTGCGGGCGGCCTCCCTGGCCCGGGCGGCGCCCAGGCAGCGGTCCATGATCGCCCTTGCGATGGAGGGGTTTTCCTCAAAGTAAGTGGAAAGCTGCTCTGATACCAGGGAGTCAACTACTCCCCGCACCTCGCTGGAGCCCAGCTTGCTTTTCGTTTGTCCTTCGAACTGCGGATCAATCAGCTTGACGCTGACAATGGCCGTGATGCTTTCACGGACATCTTCGCCCTTTAGGTTGCTGTCGGCATCCTTCAAAACCTTGTACTTGCGGCCATAATCGTTGATGACGCGGGTAAGTGCGGAGTTGAAGCCCATCAAATGGGTGCCGCCCTCGGGCGTGTGTATGTTGTTGGCAAAGGTATAAATGTTTTCGGTATAGCTGTCGTTGTACTGCAGCGCCACCTCAGCCGTTACCGTTCCCCGAACGCCCTCGATGTAAATGGGCTCGGGAAAGAGCACTTCTTTATTGCGGTTCAGGTATTTTACAAACTCACGAATACCGCCTTCGTAGTGATAGTTCTTTTCCAAAGGCTCTTCCGGGCGCTCATCGCGCAAAATAACGCGCACGCCTTTGTTTAAAAACGCCATTTCCCGCATGCGGGTGGTGAGCACATCGAACTGGAAATCACCCGTTTCAAAAATGCCGTCGGGATTTTCTTCGCTTTTCACATCGGGCCAGAACTGGATGGTGGTGCCCGTTTGCTCCGTAGCGCCGGTCACCTTCAAGTCGTACAAGACCTTGCCCCGGGCATACTCCTGCTGATGGACTTTGCCGTCCTGATAAACCAGCACCATCAGCTTGCTGCTGAGCGCGTTCACCACGGAGGCGCCTACGCCGTGCAGGCCGCCGGAGACCTTGTACCCCTCGCCGCCGAACTTGCCGCCGGCGTGGAGCATGGTCAAACAAACCTCCACCGCGGGGCGGCCGATTTTGGGATGGATGCCCACGGGGAAACCGCGGCCATTGTCCTTGACGCTGACGCTGAAGTCTTTGTGGATGGTGACCAGAATCTGCGTGCAGAAGCCGGCCAGCGCCTCGTCAATGGAATTGTCGACGATCTCGTACACCAGATGGTGAAGGCCCCTGACATCGGTGGAACCGATGTACATGCCCGGGCGCTTGCGCACGGCCTCCAAGCCTTCCAGCACCTGAATCTGCGTCTCGTCATAATGGTTTACTTGGCCCGCGCCCTGTCCGTTTTCCGGGTGCAGGCCCAGGGGGTTCTTCTCAATGGGATGCTCCGACACAAAAACCACCTGCGCTTACTCAAAATTTGCATGGACACGGCGGACCAGGGTGCGAACGGAAAAAGGGGAAAGATAGCACCATTGCTCGCTCTTATCCTGCACCAGCACCAGGGACTTGGCCGGCTCGCCCAAGGGCAGCAGCCGCCCCATCGCCTTGACACCGCTTACCAGCGCCTGCGTATCCCGCGTCCTTTCCCGGCCCAAATCGATGAGGGCCACTACTTGACAAAAGGGAACGCTGCGGCCGGAACCCAGGTGCAGCATCATGGCTTTTTTCACCGCCTGTCAAAAAATCCGACTGCTCATTATACCATTTTGGCGGCAAAAAGAAAAGGGTTTCTTCTTATATAAATGCAGATTTGATTTTGTTTCTTGTTGCCAAATTGTGCTAATGGGATGGAGGCTGTTTTTTCCCTTTGCATCAGGAATCGTGCGTGGTATAATAAGTGCGTTTTTAATTGCTTAGGGGGGGATGCGGGATGGCTTATCAACTGGTTATCGCCGGGGCGGGGCACGCGGGCTGCGAAGCCGCGCTGGCTGCCGCCCGCATGGGTATCCCCACCCTTTTGTATACGCTGAACATCGATGCCATCGCCTTGATGGCCTGCAATCCCGTGATCGGCGGCACCTCCAAGGGTCATTTGGTGCGGGAGCTGGATGCGTTGGGCGGCGAGATGGGCCGCGCGATTGACGACACGTTTTTGCAAAGCCGCATGCTGAACCGCGGAAAGGGCCCCGCCGTGTACAGCCTGCGTGCCCAGGCGGACAAGCAGGCCTATCAAAACCGCATGCGGGCCGCGCTGTTTTCGCAAAAGAACCTTACTGTCCGCCAGGGGGAAGTATCCCGCATCCTTACGCAGAGCGGCGCCGTGAGCGGCATACAAACCGCCACGGGGGAGACTGTCGCCTGCAAGGCCGTTATTATCGCCGGCGGCGTCTATTTGAGGAGCCGCATCATCATCGGCGAAACAAGTTGGAACGGGGGACCGCAGGGCTTATTGGCCGCCGGCCATCTTTCCGATGCACTCGCTGATCTGGGCTTTTCCTTGCGCCGTTTCAAGACGGGCACGCCGGCCAGGGTGGATGTCCGGTCCATTGATTTTACCAAAATGGAGCCGCAGCCCGGCGACGAGCCGGTGACGCCGTTTTCCTTTCTTACGGACAAGCCGCTTTCCAACCGGATGATGTGCTATCTTACCTGGACCAATGAGCGCACGCATCAAATCATACGGGAGAACCTGCACCGCGCACCCATGTTTAGGGGTGACATCAAGGGTACGGGAGCCCGGTACTGCCCCAGCATTGAGGATAAAATCAACCGCTTTGCCGACAAGGACCGGCACCAGGTCTTCTTGGAGCCGGAAGGCTTAAACAGCTTTGAGTGGTACGTGCAGGGCATGTCCTCCAG
The DNA here is from genome assembly GCA_023411395.1 of Bacillota bacterium. Lineage (GTDB taxonomy): Bacteria > Bacillota > Clostridia > Christensenellales > Aristaeellaceae > JAEWAH01. The sequence goes on along the minus strand of JAEYOV010000039.1, from coordinate 1,962 downwards.
CATGCCGGAGGATGTGCAATGGCTGATGTACCGCAGCGTGAAGGGCCTTGAAGATGTGGTCTTGACCCGGCTGGCCTACGCCATCGAGTACGACTGCATCGACTCCAGGGCTTTAAAACCTACGCTGGAATCGCTGTCCATTCCCGGCTTATATTTTGCCGGGCAGGTGAACGGCACCTCCGGCTATGAGGAAGCCGCGGCCCAGGGCTTATTGGCCGGCATCAACGCAGCGCTTCAATTGCAGGAGAAGGAGCCGCTTATCATAACCCGTGACATGGCGTATATCGGCGTTCTGACGGACGATTTGACCACCAAGGGAACCGACGAGCCCTACCGTATGATGACCAGCCGCGCCGAGCACCGGCTGTATCTGCGCCAGGACAATGCCGACCTGCGCCTGACGGAGCTTGGTTACAAGGCGGGCCTGGCGGGGGAAGAGCGCATGCGCCGCGCGGAAGGCAAAATGCGGGAGACGCAAACCCTTCGGGAGAAGTTGGCCTCCCTGACATTGCCTCCCACCAAAGAACGGGAGGAACTGCTGGCTGCCCTTGGCGAACCGCCCTGCGTTGGCACGCTTACCGGGGAGGAACTTTTGCGCCGTCCGGCTGTCACGTTTGCCCATATCCAAGCGCTTGTTCCGGAGCTTCAAACAGCCTCCCCCGCCGCGGCGGAGCAGGCCGAGATCTCTGTCAAGTACGATGGCTACCTGCGCAAGCAGGAATCACAATTATCCAAAGCCCGGGCCATGGAAAACGCGCTGCTGCCGTCTGATGCGCCCTATCTTGCCATGGATGCCTTGCGCATCGAAGCCCGCCAGAAGCTACACCTCCAGCGCCCCCGCTCCCTGGGCCAGGCCGCCCGCATCCCCGGCGTGTCGCCGGCGGATATCGCCGTGCTCATGGTCTTTTTGGGACGCAGAGGACGGGAAAACGAGGAGAACGGGGAGAAATAGCGGGAGAGACCTCTTTTGAAAAAGAGGCCTCTCCCGACCCTCACCAGAAAACTTTATAAGGGGTCATGCAAAGCACGGTATTTTCAAGCATTATGAAAGCACCTGTATCGTGTATAAAAGACTTGTTTGTAATCGTAGGGGCGATTATCAATCGCCCACTATGCTACACGAAACGGTTGCTAGCCATACCAGCCAACCAACGCAACCTGTCATTCTGAGGACGTAGTCCGAAGAATCTTACTTATAGATACGGCATGACCGTAAAGGAGAAACTTTATGCCTGCCTCACAAAAGAAAGCCTACCTTCTGGTGATCCTGGGCGTTGTGATGGTATCCTACAGCGGGCCGCTGGTGAAGGGTGCGCTTTTGCAGGGCGCAACCCCGGTGACGGTGGCCTTTTTACGCATGCTTTTTTCCGGCCTCCTGTTGCTGCCCTTCTCACTGCGCAAGCGCGAAGGGGAAACGTGCTCTTCCCTGGCGGCGGTACTGCGCGCGCCGGGCAGGCAGCTTTTGTTCGGTGTGACCGCGGCCGTTTTTCTGGCGCTGCATTACTATACCTGGATGACATCCTTAAAAAGTACCAGCTCCTTTGCCTCGGTGGCGCTGGTGTGCACCCAGCCGCTGTTTGTGGCAGCCTTTTCGGGGCTTTTACTGCGGGAACCGATGCAAAAATCGGCCCGGCCCGGGGCACTGGTGGCTTTACTTGGCGCGCTTTTGATCGGTGCCAACAGTCTGGGAGGGCTGGGCGGGGACATTGGCGGCGACCTGATGGCGCTGCTCGGTGCAGTAGCCATGGCCGGACATTGGCTGTGCGGCCGCCATGCCCGAAAAAGCATGCCGGCGTTGGGTTATACGGTTTTTGTCTATCTGACCACTGCCCTGTTTAAAATGTACCCTAGAAAATGGACAGCAAGGGTTTTGAAAACCCATCAAAATGGACAGATGAGTTTTCAAGACCCTTAGTGTCGGACAATAGTGGTTTTGACTCCAGTTCAGACAGGTATTACAAT
>JAEYOV010000038.1 GCA_023411395.1 Bacillota bacterium | reverse complement strand
GTGTACGACTATCCCGAAATGCTGGAGGACATGATCGAAACCACCTGCCAGATCATAGAACGCTTTTTGGATCACGTGCTGCCCCATTTCACCTTCGACTTCGCTTCCGGCTGGGAGGATATATGCTTCAACAAGGGGCCGATATTAAGCCCGGATTACTTTCGGGATGTGATCGCGCCCAGGTACAAGCGCGTAAATAAAAAGCTCATGCAGTATGGCATCGACGTGTGGTACACCGACTGCGACGGCGACGTGCGGCCCATATTGCCCATCCTGCTGGACTGCGGCATCAACTGCCTGTTCCCCTACGAAGTGAACAGCTGTGCGCATCCGGGCGCGCTGCTTGACCAGTATCCGGGGCAGCTACGCATCATGGGCGGTTTTGACAAGATGCAGCTTATTGAAGGCAAGCAGGCGATAAAGGCTTATATGGAATCCCTGCTGCCCTATGTGGAGCGGGGCGGATATATTCCCTTCTGCGATCACAGGTGCCCGGCCGACGTATCCCAGGAAAACTATCTTTATTACCTTGACCTGAAGGAAAAGATGTTCGGCATGCGCTGATGTGCATTATGTCTCTTGGCGCAAGGGCATCTTCTTATATCAATCAATGAAGGCAGGCAAGCGGACATCCGCTTGCCTGCCTTCACCATGAGGTGCCTGTGCTTCCAGGGGGTTCTCCCGCCTGGACATTGCTTATTTCCCGAACGTTTTCTCGATTTCCGCCACCACCAGCGGTTCCACCCGCTCCACGACGGTGGAGGCCGGAATGCCTTCGGACAGGTAGTTGTTGATGGTAGCCATCACTTCAAAAATTCCGGCAATGCCCTTGTCGTACTTGGTGATGAGGGTATGGCCGTTGTAGATCAGGTCATACATGTCGCTGCCGTCGGGCGCCTGGCCGTAGCGTGCGCGTTCCTTGTCATCGCCCTGGGCCTTTTGGATGTCGTTGATCATGCGGATATAGGCAATGGCTCCTTCGGGGTTTTTGGCGCCGGTGGGAACAGCCCAGGATTGGCTGTAGACATACACCTCATCCGTTAACCCGCTGGGGCCCGCCGGGTAGGGGACCATGCCTACATCAAAGGGCAATTCCCGGGCATCCTGAATTTCCTTGCCCACGATCATGCCCAGGGCATTGTTGTCAAAGTAGCCGAACATTTCAGAGTCTTCCAGCATCCACATGGGGTTGGCGCTGTTCATCATTTCGCCAAGATAGGTCAGTGCCTCCAGCGTTTCGGGATTTTTCAGCCCCGATGTCACCTTTTTGTTTGCCTGGTCGATATTCATGATTGTGCCATGATTGGTCACGATCAGATGGCTCATGGTATCGCCGTAGCCGCTGAAACCCCACTGGTCGGTTTCCCCGTCCCCGTCCGTATCCTGGGTCAGCGCCCGGCCGGCCTCCAGGAACTTGTCAAAGGTCCATTCTCCCTTGGCGTACAGCTCGTCCGGCGCTTCCAACCCCTCATATTCAAAGAGGGTGCGGTTGAAGGTGATGTGCTTCAGGTAGGGTTTGATGGGCACGGCGTAATGGCTGCCGCCCCACATGTAGTTCTCCTCGGCGATGGGGTAATAGGCGTAATCTTCGGGCGTCACATAAGCATCGATATTTTGAATGATGCCCTGCTGCACCGCGCCGTGGAACACGCTTTCATACATCAGCACAAGATCCGGCGCATCCCCGGCCTGCTGCATATCGATGCACTTTTGCAATTGCTGGTCCCAGGTGACGCCAATGACTTCCACCGTGCCGCCGTACTTTTCCTCAAAGGCGGCCTTGGCTTCCATGGAGGCTTCGAAAATGGCGTCATTTCTTGCCTTTGTGTTCAGGTATCCGTTGCTGCTCATCCAGAATACGATCTTGATGTTGGGGTTTTCAAGGGTGCCTTCCGCCAGCGCCAGCGGGGCAAGGGACAAAAGCATGACCAGTACGGTGATGAGCGACAGAATCTTTTTCATGTTTTGACACTCCTTTTCTTTTAGATACGCTCTATTTTCAAGGGATATCCCCTCAAAAATCATCACATGCCCGTAAGCCCCGTTCTCTCCACCGATTCCACGAAATATTTCTGGGTAAAGGCGTACAGCACCAGCAGCGGGGCAATGCACAGCAGGCACGCCGCCTGCATGCGGGTGGCGATCAGGGCGGTATCGGTGTAGTTCCCGCCGATGGTGGAAAGGTTTTGAAGGTTCTGCTGGAACATGGAAAGCGCAGTAGCCAGGGTGACGTGGTTTTTCATGAACATGGCCGGGGTGTAGTAGTCGTTCCAGTTCCAAACCAGGGCAAACAAAAGTACCGTAAGCATCACCGTGCCGGCGTTGGGCAGCATTACCCTGAAAAATGTCCCCGCCGGCGTGCAGCCGTCGATTTCCGCCGCCTCCTCCAGTTCGTGAGGCATGCTCAGGAAAAACTGGCGGTAGATGAAAATGTACAATCCGCCGCGCAGGCCCATGCCAAGTAACGCGGGCAGCCAGAACACCCAGTAGCTGTCGATCATGTTGGCGTGCTGCACCTTTCCACCGGTCACCAAGCCCAGCAGGCGCAAAAGGCCAAACAGGTCAAAATACCTGTAGGTGGTGTACAGCGATGTGGATATGGCCTGCTGCGGCACGATCATGGTGAGGACGACCAGCAGGAACATGATGTTCCGGCCCCTGAAGTGGAACCGTGCGAAGCCGTACCCCACCACAAGGCACATGGCCACCTGCAAAAAGGCGGTGACGACGGCTGTTAAAAGCGTGTTGGGCAAAGAGGCGTTCATATCCAGGATGGCCATGGCGTCAGCGATGTTTTCCATGGTCAATGTTTTGGGCAGCCAGATCACCGAGGGGTCATACGTCTGCATAAAGGGTTTGAAGGCATTGGAGACCATGTACAAAATGGGATAGAGCACCACAAAACTCATGGCGGTGAGCAGCAGCAGCCGGAATAAGCGCGTAAGCCATGCACTACCATGACGCACAAGGCGCGCCGTGTGATGGCGTGTCTGTAAAAGCAACTCCGTCTTGGCCACAATCACTCCTCCATTCTTCGGGCCAGCCTGCCAAGGACTTTAAAGGCCAACAGCAGGATCAGCGCAATCACCACCATATAGATCCAGCTCATACTGGCCGCCAGGCCAAACCGGAACTGGCTGCCAAAGCCGGTGCGGTAGATGGCGGACATCACCCTGTTGCCCGTTTCCTCGGTGCCGTAGGCCAGAAAGGAATCGATGATGGAATACACTACATTCAAGAGCATGATGGGCACCATCTGGGGAACGGTGATCTTCCAGAAGGAATCCCACTCTCCCGCCCCTTCCATGCGCGCCGCCTCATACGTGCTGGGGGGGATTTTCTGCAGGCCGCTCAGGAACAGCAGAATCTGAACGCCGGATTCCATGATCAGCGCAAACACCCTGTTGACGATATCGTTGATGGCGTTGACGATGCCTACCGGAAGATTGGCGCTGAGCATCATTTCCCTGAGTCCGGCGCTTTGAAAGATGTAGGCGTTTTGCGTGGCCCCCAGGGTATTGCCGTTGATGATGCCCTGGAGCATCACATACGTAACGCCGCTGGTGATGATCACCGGCAGGAAGAACACGCTGCGGAAAAAGCTTTTGCCCCGGAATTTCTGGTTGAGCAAAACCGCGATGAACAGGCTGAGGATCACAATCAGGGGCACCTTGTACAGCATTTCCAGCACCGCGTCCACAAGCAGCGGCACGAACCTGGAATCCTTCAAAAGCATGAAGGCATAGTTGTTAATGCCTACCCAGCGCAGGGCAAATCCTGTATCCGACATCTTGATATCATTCAAGCTGTACCAAAGGGATTGGACGACAGGCGCCGCAAAGAAGAAAAGGAAGCCGAGTATCCATGGCAGCACAAACAGATACCCCCAGCGGGCCTTGCGCCGTTTCAGCCTGCCGGCGGAAGCATTTCGAATCATTCAGGATTCACCTCCACCGAAAGGAATCCCATGGGCGGTACGGTTTTGCCATCCATCTGCGCCGCCTCCTGGCCATAGTTCACATACACGGCCCATGTCTCGTATTGGGTCACAGCCAGCGTATCGGATATGCGCCGGTGGCCGGTGATCCGCTCTGTTGCAACACGGCTCAGCACCTGGGAAAGTGTATTGTAATCCTGCCTGACCGTTTCCAGCCAATCATCAAAGCCGGGGGAGTACAGGAACATCATCCGGGAAGATAGCAGTTCCTCCTTGTTTTGCTTTACAAAGGAGTACATGGGGCTGGCGCCGTATTCCAGGCATTTCAACACCGCCTCCCGGGGACTGGAATAATGATTCATGGCACCCATGGCATAGGGAATGTAGCCGTGGAAGACCATTTGATAAAAGGGAACGGCCTCATTGCAGATCAGGTAGCTGCTGCTATTGCCGGGAACCCCGACAAGATGGGAGGCCAGCGTTGCCGCGTAGCCGTTGCCGTGGGAGAGCATGAGGCTGGGGCTTGTTTCCATGACGGAAGCGAGCGTATCCCGTACGATTGCGGGCACATCGCCCCTGCCTGTGCCGCCTGAGCGGTTGTCGCTGGTGCAGATTTCGCCAAAGCCGGCAAAGGAGATGTTGCCGGTATTCAATGCCTTGTACTTTTCCATCAGCCGGCCGGCAAACAAACGATACCGGGCGGGAGAAAGCAGGTACCACGGGGGGATCTCCCCGTTCACCGCGGCGTTGTCAAAGTTCGATTGGTATTGCATCTGCGGCGCGTTGACGGGGGACAGCACAGCGTCCCACAGGGCGGTAAAGCCGTTGCCGCCCCTGTAAACCCTGGTTAGGTCAAAGCTTGGGTAAAGCCCGCCGCCCTGATTTTCAAGCTTCCCGGCCAAAGCCTCCATCTGCTCTTTCGTTCCCAGGCCCCTTTGCGGCTCCACGCTTTGGGGGATCTTTTCATAGGCGCTGTCCCTCACCCATTGGGAATAGCGCACCACCGTCTGAGGAACATCAAGATCGTCAACCATTTTTTCCATGTCGGAAACGGTGGTCAGCATCCAGGCCTTTGTATACGGGAAGCCCAGGAACTGAGCCTGCTTTTTCATGTAGCCGTACACATCAAGATACAGGGGGTACTGCCCTTCCCGGGTGCGTTTTGAAAGGCCCTGCTCCTCAATGAGGTACGCGCGGTACTTGCCGGCCATACCCGCATAGGAGCTTTCCGCGTCCCCCGTGAGGCAGTAATACCGTACGGTATACGTGCCATGGGTCAGCCCGTCCCGTTCGCTGACGCCGGTGACGCGGGATTCAAACTCCTTTTTATGCATCATGATAGAGCCGCTGGAGCGGACCTGGAACTCGCTGTACACATAGTTGTAGCTGGTCAGGTTTGATACCCTGGCGTGAATGACGGCCTTGGCGTCGTTTTCCGTGATCACCGCCAGAAACCCGTGCTCCCTGCCGCCGCTGCCAAACACCGGCAGCCTGGCCGCGGCCTCGTTTTTCGGGGCAGTTCTTTGCAGCACGGAAACCGAGCCTACCTGGCCCTCAATGCCGTGATCCTTGCCGTACAATTGGGCCTTGTACTCCGCCATGGCGGTCACGCCGTTGTTGTAGCGGATCAGCGCGCCGCAGCCGTCCGGCACAAACAGATACCCTTGCGCATTGGAGTCCTGGCCGTCAAAGGCGGGCAAGAGATCCAGGGAGGAAACGGTGTTTGCCCCCCTCATTTCCAAACCCTCTACGGGTACGCTGACCTCCACATAATCGTCCTTCAGGCGGTAGGTGACGGTGACCGCGATCTCCGCCTTCACAAAATCGTACCGGCAGACGGCCACGCCGTTTTCGATGCGTACCGTCAGGCCGTCCTTGTTCACGCTTTCCACCTGGGAGGGGGCGGACAGCGCCGTGCCCCGGTCGCTTAAATAATTGAGCACCAGTTGAGATTGCAGCGTCATTTTGTGAACGCCCTTGGCCTTGGGATCGGGCTGCTCGGGGTTGGACCGCCACTGGTATCCGTCAGCCTTGTTTTGGACAATGACCTGGCCCGACGCGGGATCGATATACAGCGCGAGCCGCTCGTTTTCATCCACCGGTTCAAATTCGTTAGGCGCAAGCCCCAATGCCGCATACAGAGGAAAGGATGATAAAAACAGTACGGCTGCAAGCAGCAGGACAAGCTTTGCGGTTTTCATGTGCATCCTCTCCTTTCTACAGCCGGAACATGATTTCATGATAGAGGGTGGTGACAAATACCCAAATCTGCTGGAACAGGCTGTAGGCCAGCACCATCAGCACCAGTACGATCACAACGGCCAGGGCGGTGAGCAGAAGGTTCAAAAGTGTCTTCTTGAGGGTAAGCTGGTTTACGTGGTAAATGCCCATCACCAGCAAAACGGCCGACCAGCCGATGGTGGTAATGCTTAAAAAGTCAAGGAATACCTTCATGTCCAGGGTGACAAAGTTGCTGACGGCCGTTCTTAAAATCATGCCCAGGACCGCGGGAACCAGCGCATAGGAAAAGGCAATGAACAATTCGTGCTTTTTGCCTTCGCAGTCACCCATCAGCGAGGAGACCGCCAGGTTGCTCACATATACCAGCATAAAGCTTCCAACCGAGCCTACAAACAAAAGCTGTACGTTGAAAAGGTCCAGCCGGTTTATGTTGAAGGCAAAGCCTGTTTGCAGGTATTCAAACACCGTCGCCCCGAAGAAGGCAAGCAGCACCGCCACGCCTGAATAAACGGAGCCGATGCCCGCATACTTCACCCCTTCAAACCCCTGGTATGGATGCGCCATGCAGTAGATAGGCGCGCGGATAAGGCCGTTCCGCCTTTTTTCCTTTACGGTTTTGCGGCGCTTTTTGTATAGGCCCCATCCCCTGATCATGGCGAACAGAAGCACGAGCGAAAAAAGGATCAGCCCCATGTGTTCGCGGATGATTTGCAGGGAGCGTTCCTTGAAGGCTTCGCTGTACCCATCCTTGTAATTGCCACTTCGGAAGTAATCCATGGCCTTTTCGTATTCTTCCAGTTGGAAGTAGGCTTTGCCAAGGCCGTAATAGGCCATGTTGAAGTTGTTGTCCATCTTCAGTACGTCCAGCCAGGGGGCAATGGATTCCAGATACCGCCCGTCGTTGTACAGGATGCTGGCCTCATGGATGGCCCGGCCGAAGGCGGTGGGCTCAAATACCGTGATGGTGCCTGTTTGCGCGTCCAGCACCAGGATATCCTCACCCACCCGCTCCATGGCCACCGGGTCCTGAAACAGCCCGTCCTGCGTGCCGTAGCCGCCGAAGGTCAATAATGTGCCGGAGGTTTCGGTAAACTGGCTGATGACCCTTGTGGTCTTGTCCAGCGCGGTGTAGATACCCTCCTTTTCCGGCAGCACATCGGCAAAGGAGGTGCTTCTCAGCGCCATTCTCTGAATAATGTCGATCCCCATGGGGTTGAGCTTGGCGATGGGCCTGTTCTCGCCCTGCTCGCCTGCCACCACCACGGCGTAGATCATATCCTCCTCATCGATGGCAATGTTGCCGTATTCGATGGGGATGAACGATTCCAGTCCTTCCCGCTGCGCCCGTGTTAAAAACATGCGCCAGATCTTTTGCAGTATCACCTTGGCCGTAACGGTCACATGGCTGGAGCCGTAAAAGTTCATGAACGTACCGTCGCCATAGAAGCAAACCAGCCCCTGATACACGCCCTGGGACAGGACATATACCCGTCCCGCGCTGTCCGCCACCACCTTTTGCGGCTTGTAGGGCGTGGCGGCTTCATACAGGTCGCTTTGCGGCCGCGTATACAGGCGTATGAGACTCCCTTCCCGGTTCAGCCTTACGACGGCGCCAAGTTCCTCATCCGCAATATAGACATCGCCGCCAAGGTCCACAAAAACGCCCTTGGGACGAATGAGCGATACGCTGCCGAAGGTATTGTATTCCCGAAGGAAACGGTAACCGCTGTCCAGCACAATCACCCGCGCATTGCCCGTATCGGCAATGTACAGCTCCCCCCGCTTCGCGTCATAGATAAGGTCCTGGGGCTGGCTCAGATTTTTAAGGCCCATGGCCGCGGCGTTCAGCACCGTTTTCACCTTGTACCCGATGGGCGAAGGCACCGACTGGCCGTAGCGGTTGTAGGTATAGCCGCTGTAGGGCGCTTCCTCCGCCCCTGCAAAGAAAAGGGCCACAGAGAGGAGCAGCAGGCACAGGAGAAGGGTCAAAACGCGTTTTGCCATCACTTGCTCCTCCTTTACTTCAGCCCGGAATGGGACATGGTCTCAAGAACGGCTGACTGGCTGAAAAGGAAAAAAAGCACCGGCGGGATCATCAACACCAGCGCCACCGCCGCCCCGGCCCCCGCCCGCGCGATGCCCGCGGAGGCGATTTGCCGCAGCATCACGGGCAGCACCTTCATGCTTTCCTCATAAATATACGTAACGCCGGAGGCATTCCACAGGCCCTGGAAGGTGAAGATGGACAGCGTCAGCCAGGCCGGCTTGATCATGGGAATCACGATGGAGGCAAACAGGCGGAATTCACTGGCTCCGTCGATATGCGCCGCCTCAATCACCGAATCCGGCACCGCCGTTACCACAAACTGCCGCACCAGGAACACGCCGAAGGAGCCGCTCATCATGGGCAGCAGGATCGCCCAATAGGTGTTGATCAAGCCAAGCCTTGAAATGATGATATATTGGGGGATGCCCGTCACCTCCGGACGGAAGAGGATGGCCCATACCACCACCACGTAAAAGGCCTTCAGCCATTTGTGCCTGTATTTCGCCAGTGCATACGCCGCCATGCTGGCGATCAGCACATAGCCCGCCGTACCCACGGCGGCCACAAACAGGCTGTTGAACAGGTACCGTTCAAAGGGCACCCACATTTCATTGACCAGGCGGATCATGGTTAAAAAGTTCTCCATGGTGGGGTTCTGCACAAAAAACTTCGGCGGATATAAAAACAGCTCGTTGGCGGGCTTGAAGGCCGTGACCACCGTGTATAAAAGCGGCAGCACCATGAATACGCTCATCAGCAAAAGAAAAAACAGCACCAGCGAATTGCCGGCAAAGGAGCGGGACACCCGCTTTTGCCTGACTCTGCGCCCTTTCCTGCCCGGAGCGGGCATGGGCTTGATCACGTGGCCTCGCCCCCTTCCGCGCCGCCGAAGGTATGCAGCACCTTTTTGACAAGCGACCAGAACACAAGCATCAACAGGAACAGCACCACCGCAATGGCGGAGGCATAACCCATTTCAAAGCGGATGGCTCCAAAGTCCAGAATGTGCAAAACGATGGTATGGGTGGAATAATCCGTGGAGGGGAAGCCCGTCAGGGACATGGCCTCATACCCCACGGCAAAGGAGGTGGAAATCTGCATCACCGCGCCGAATAAAAGCTGGGGCACCATCTGCGGCAGGGTGATGTACCAAAGCTCCTGAAATCGGTTCTTCACCCCGTCCACCGCGCCGGCCTCATACAGGGATTTATCCATGCTTTGCAGCCCCGCCACAAAGGAAAGAAAGCCCACGCTCATGCTCAGCCACAGAATCACCACAACGACCACCGTCATGTTTTTGCCGGGGTCGGAGAGCCAGTAGACGCTTTCCCGGATCACGCCCATGCGCAGCAGAAGGGAGTTCAAAAACCCCGCGGCATCGTCGCTGAAAATATACGTCCAGATGAAATACACATTTCCCGCCAAGGAAGGTGCGTAAAACAGAAAGGTCAATGCGGTGCGCAGACCGCGCTTGAAATCCGATATGAACCAGGCGAACACGAAGCTGAGCACGTAGCTGAACGGCCCCGTGATGAGCGCGAAGATCATGGTGTTGCGCAGCGCGGTGAGGAAAATGTCATCCTCCAGCAGCAGGCGCACATAGTTTTCCATGCCCACGAAGGACGGCGCTTGAAGCATGTTGAAGTTTGTAAAGCTCAATACCACCGAAGAGAGAATGGGCAGAATGATAAACGTGAAAAACAGCATAACGAAGGGACCCGTAAACAGGATGGCGGCCAGCCGGTAAGGCGCCCGCTCCCGGGGCTTTGGGCGCAGCATCTTGATAGCCCGCCTTTGCGTTGCGATCATTCAGCCTGCCTCCCTTCCTCCTGGCCGTATCCGAATTCGGCCCATTTGCGCTTGATTTCCTTGTTGATTTCCTTGTTGTATTTATTCAGCGTTTCCCGCTGGTTTTGCTTGTTGTAGACTACCGCGCGGAAAGCAAAGGCCAGGTTCCTGTTGGTAATGTAGTTGCCCGGCAGTTGCGGAATGTCTTTCACATACTTCCACTGTTCCCGCAAAGCCTGCTGCTGGCCAAGCGTCCATTTCATCCGCTCGAATGCGTGGATATTGGCGGTAGGCCAGCGGGCGGAGGCGCCCATCAAGCTTTCCAGCGCCAGGCCGAATTCCGCCTGCGTTTCATCGCTAACCCACCAGGAAATGAATTTGAAGGCCGCTTCCTGCTCGCGGGATGCGGCGATGAGGATGGCGCCCGTACCCGTTGCGCCCTCGCTCCGGTCAATGGACCCGTCCGGCTGCTTTATGCCGGGGATTGGGGCAATGTCCCACAGGCCGTTCAGCTCCGGGGCAGCCGCCGCCAGGATGTTGGCGGTGGTATAGCTTTCAATGGCAATGGGCATGGTGCCCGTGCGGAAGCGGGAGAAGAAATCGTACTTCACCGGCAGCGCGTACTTTAGGTACAGGTCCGTCCAGGCCTTGAACGCTTCCAGCGCCAGCGGGTCCTGAAACTGCGTTTGCATCAGGTCGTCCGTATAGAAGCTCAGCCCCCGCTGAAACAACTGGGCTTGGAAGCCCAAGGTGTTGTTGTTTGTCACCGTGGGGGAGGGGATGCCTACCTGCATGCCCTGCTTCTGGATTACGGGGACCATGGCCCGGAATTCCTCCCAGGTGCCGGGCACAGACAGACCCAGCTGCTCAAATATGTCCCTGCGGTAAAAGATCACCTCAAAATTCTGCGTTTCCGGCAGCGCGTACACGCCGCCGCGATAGGTATAGGGCACAAACGCCGATTCCATGAACCGGCCCTTGACATCCGCGAAACCTTCAAACCGGCTTAAATCCACCAGCGCGCCCCGCATGGCCAGGTTGACGGGCAGCTCCTTGTACACGGTGATGGCCACATCCGGGCCTTTGCCGCCAAGAATGGCCTGCATCAGCGTTTGGGAGCCGTCGATCAGGCTCAGGTTTACCTGGATGCCCGTTTCCTTTACAAACATCTGGTCGATCAGTTCCTTGATCACCTGTGTCTGGTCACGGCCGGAGGCGATGCCTGTCGCTCCCAGGTCGTTGGCGCATACCCAGACGGTGATGGTGGGTGCCTGAAGGCTATCCTCGTACACATCGCCCACCGCGGAATAATTTTCAAAGAAGGAGCCGGCAAAAGCCTGCAAACGGAAGACCGTCTGCGCAAAGAAACCCATATCCGCCCTGGGCAGGGGCAGGTCAACAGAGGTCAGTGCGAAATAGTCCAATTGCATGGGCTGTTCCCGAAGCCGAAGCACCTGGGAAGCCAGCCCGGAAATGTTGTTTTTGAAGGACTCCAGCCGAAGGGGGATATCCTCCGGGTATTTGATAAAGTTCTCAAGCTGTACGGCTACCTGGGTGAGCAGCGCGGCCTCGCTTCCCCCCGAGGTGTTTTGCTCAATGATTTGCTGCTGGGCGCCTAGCGTTGCGGCGATCCGGGCAAAATCCTCCATCAGGCCGGGGATTTTCTTGTCCAGATGGAAGTCGCGGTTCAGGTCGATGGTGATCCTGTCCCCGTCGGCGTTGTCGCCGGTAATGACAATGATCTTGCGGTACAGGGCGCCCAGCTCCGATATGGCTTCTTCCAGCTTGCGCAGCGGCTCGCTGTATGGGCCGCTGGCCACCTCCAGCTTCAGGGTATGCTTTCCGCGGGCCAGGTACAGGGGCAGCGGAATGCCATCCCCGTCCGCCAGCGTATGCATCCGCCACTGTGCGCCGTAGGGGACCGTCACCCGGTCGGCTTCCTCAAAAGGCACCGCACCGTCCATATACAGCCGGCGGGTGCTGCTCATGCCCCGCAGGAAATCGTTCTTGACGCGCATGCTCAAATGGTACAGGCCATCCTCCGGGACCTCAAAGGACCATTCCATCCATTCGCCCTGGCGCTTCCAGTTCTCCCCGCCGATGGTGTTCATGCGCACCTTCACAGGATGACTGGGGCTGGTGGCGCTGTCGGCCCGCTCGCTCAAGGGGTAGAGGACGGGGCTGTTTCGAAGCCCGGCTTCCTCGGCCTCGAATGTCACAGTAACATTCCGGGCCTGGCCTTTTACATCCGGGATGGCCTGTTCATAGGAAAGCAGGGGCGGGGGATTTACAAACCGCAGGCTTTTTATGGCAATGGCTTCCGTCTTGAGCCCAAGGCTCAGCGTATGTTCCCCCTGCGGAAGATAAAAGCGGTAGGGCTTGCCGTAATGGTTGTTGTGGTCCTGAAAGAAAACCCGCTGCCAGGCGGAAACCTCTTTCAATTTGGGCCGGATATCGTGATCCCTGCCGTCTCTTGTAATGGGGCCTTCGGCTTCATACAGCCGCCGGAGCAGAAGGCTTTGGCACTGCGCAAAGGGATATGCGTTGTCCAGCTTCAGTTGCATTTCAATATCGTTTTGCCGGGCGGGCAGCGTCAAATAGGCGATCTCAAGCTGGTACCATCCCGGCGTATCCACCGTGAATGACCAGTCGGCCCAGCCTGCCGGGCTGTTCCAGATCAGCGCATTTTCCACGCCATGGGTATCGCCCTGTTCCACATACACTTCGCTTTCGTGGGCGTTTGCATACGCGTCCCCGGGCAACAAAATCTCGGCTTGCGGGGAAACCATATCTCCCGCCGCCTGTATGTAGGCATCATAGCTCCGGACAGCGTCCGCAAGGCCAGGCTCCTTTTCCGCGCACGCACTTGTGCCCCAAAGTACCAAAAAGAGGGCGGTCATCAGGGGCAGGCCTTGCAAAAAACGCCCATATCGCTGCATGCTTGTCAACTCCGATGTTTTGGATAAACGATTTCTCTATATTCACAGTATAGAAAGGTTCGCCCCCCATGTCAAGAACAAAAAACAAAATGCCTGGCTGGAATTTTTTCATATTGACCAATTTTGTATTGACACGGTAACCATTTTGGGATAAACTTGATATCAGAAATAAGGTTTGTTAAGCAATATTGGCAGGAAAAGGCTGTGAATTGGTATGGCACAAGGTTAAGCGTTTATCCCAATGTGCACCGCCTTTTTCTTTCCATTCCGGAGGGGCGATGGCTGCGTTGAAGACCTGCGCTATAGAAAGGCAAGGATGCATGTATCCTGCAATTATCCTTTTCCTTGCTTTTTTGCTGCTTCTTCCCTTTCGTGCAGGGTCGGCATCCGGCACAAGCTTTGAAATCGGCGGTGCAACGCTGACCTTTTCCGATACGGGGCTGATGACCTCCGTCACCCGGGGTGGACAAACCTTAACCCTTCACGGGCTATACACCGATGTGGGCGTAGACGGCTCATTCCTGTTTTCCACCATCGGCTACCAGCGGTTTTGGGATATGGCCACCTGGGATCTGGCGAAAATCGTCCCCCTGAACAGGCAGCCGGAGCCTTGGCAGCTTATGGGCATGGAAGCGGACGAAAGCAGCGTGACCGTCACCCTTTTGATGAAAGACATGCTGCTTGCCCAGCGGTATACCGTAACCCCGGCCGGCATCGCCTGCGATGTGACCGTCACGTCCGGGCAGAGCGCGGTCTGCGAGATACAGGGTGTCAACTTCCTTCTTGGCGGCATCCAGGTTTCGCAAGGCACAACCTTTGAGTTTCCCGGCAACGTTCCCTATGATGTCATGCGTCTTGACGGCCTTCGCGCTTTTGCCGCAAGGCAAACGGTCTACTGCAACCCCGTTGTGCTTACGCGAGAAGGTCAGGAAGGTTTTAACGCCCTGTTCCTGAACGAAGAGGAAAAGTGGTCCACCGCCGTCTGGCGGGACAAGTCGGGCGGGATGAACATCGCCAACCTCAGCATGACGGAACTGCTTCTTCATCCCGGGGAGAGCTTTCAGGTAGGAACGCTGTATCTGCAATTGACAGGGGAGGATCCTTACGCACCGCTTCAGGCCCTGTACGATGAAAAAGGGTACGTTGCGGCCTCCTCAGTGGACGGCGCGGCCACCGGGCCCATGTACAGCTGCCATCCGGCCGGTACCATGGACAGCGGCTTCCGCGATGGAAAAACCATGCGGCGTTTTGCCGGAAATTTGCCGGAACTTGCCCAAATGGGCATTGCAAACCTCTGGGTGCTGCCGATTTTTGAGCATGCGGGCCGGGGCGTATACAGCCCCACCGACCAGGCCGTTATCGACACGCGCTACGGCACGGACGCGGATGTGGCCTATTTCGTGGATACGGCCCATAGCCTTGGCATGAAGGTGCTGTTCGATTATGTTCCCCATGGGCCGGAGCCGCAGGACCCCTTGGCGGTGAATCACCCCGAATGGTGCTCCGAAGCCCGCCGGGGCGGGCAGCAGATTGAATGGGACTGCGTCAGCTTTGACATGGCCAACGATGATTATCAGGCCTACACAAAGCGGCTGGTCATGGATCATGTGGCGAGGTTCCGCGTGGACGGCGGGCGCATCGACTGTGCCATGGGCGGCCTTTCCAACTGGAAGCCGCAAGAGGGCAACCGGCCCTCCTCCTCGAGCTTAAAGGGCGGGGTGAGCATCGTTTCGGCCATCCGCGAAGGCTTTTTGGAAAGCGGCGTCACGCCCACGCTGCTGCCGGAAAACTTCCACCCTTTGCCCTTTTACGCGAAGGTCACAGACATCTTTTACGACATGCCCCTGTACCGCATGATGTTTGAAATGCGTGAAAGCCGTGTGGACGAAGTGACGTTTGCCAGATCGCTCACCCGCTGGCTGCGCTCGGAGAATTTGTCTTCCGTTAGGGGGCAAAAAAAGCTCCGTTTCCTTAACAACCACGACACCGTATCCTGGACGTGGGATAAGGCCCGGGCCACGTACATCTACGGGGAGGAAAAGGCAAAAGCCTTGTGGGTGCTTTTGAGCACCATCGACGGCATCCCCTTTTTATACCAGGGGGATGAGGACTCAAGCCTGTACCACTTCCCGGGCGGCTATGACCTGAGGGGATTCTTCACGGAGCTGTTTGCCGCCCGGAAGGCATATCTTCATGACGATATGCGGACGGATTACTTTCTGAACGGGGATGGTGTGGCGGTATATGCCCGCACAGGCGCTGACACCCGGTATCTGATACTGGTGAACCTGTGCGGCGGGGAAAAGGCCCTTCCGCTGTCCGGGCTGCCTGAAGTCACGGGAACGGTTTTGTACGGCGAAGCAGATCTATCCAAGGAGAATATCACCCTGGCCCCTTATGGCTATGTGATGCTCTCATGCGTTAACTAGCGGATGATCTATCACACATCTTCCATGGTTGACAGGCTACCGTACTCCGTGTGCGGACGCACATGAAAATAGAACAAGGAGGATTCCCCATGAAAAAAATCCTGTCCCTGGCACTTGCCCTGGTGCTTTGCCTCACCGCCTTCTCGGCGCTGGCGGAAGCGACCCAAGTCGTGTACGCCCTGAATGTGGATACCCTGACCCTGGAGCAGGGCCCCGTTTGGTCCTACCTGTACTTTGACGAAGCCAAAAACGAACTGGTGGAACTGAATGCCACGCCTGACTGGGGCGACAACTGGCAGTTCTCCGCACAGCCCACGGTGGACAACGTGTACCATTCCATCTGCGAATGGGACGGCGTCGTCTACGCCATGCCCGGCACCTGGATCGGCAAGCACATCGACATCGTCACCGCCTTTACCGCGCCAAGGGCCGGCACCGTTGTCATCGCGCCCGCGTCCTTCGTGATCAAGGATGACGGAAACGAGTATGCGCCCTATTTTGTAAAGATCGTCAAGCACGCCGCGGAGGATGTGCAGCTCTTCCCGGCCGATGGCGAATGGGCCCAGACGCCCGTTGCCACCGAAGGCATTGAAGTGGAAGTGGCCGAAGGCGACATGATCTACTTCACCGTGCGTTCCGCTGATGATGGCGGCGCCGCCGTCAGCATCCAGCCCTCCATCGCTTACAAATGACCCTTGATCATTCATATGCGAAGCAGCGGGGTTCCCGGCTTGTTCGGGAGCCCTGCCGCTTTGTGCAGGCAGACGTATATATTCCATCATGAAGACCATACTGCATGTGGCGATTCAAAATAATGCCGCGCCCGCGGCACAGGAGAGAACCGATGATTCAAAAGCTGTGGATCGATACGGATATGGGCGGAGATATTGACGATGCGCTGGCCATTAGCATGGCGCTGCATTCCAGGGAAGTGGATGTGATTGGGGTCTCTACGGTATACATCGGCAATGCCTGGCGCACAGATTTGGTACGGTCCATGATGGAAGCTTACGGACGCTCCGATATCCCGGTGCATCTGGGAGCGGAAAAACCCCTCGCCGGTTTGTGGAACAATCAGGCGCCTGCGCCTGCCCTTCCAAACGGTGCGGTGCCGGCGCTGATCCATGCGGCACGGGAAAATCCCGGCCTTTGCGTGGCGGCCATCGGCCCCCTCACCAACATTGCCCTGGCCCTTGCCCAGGCGCCGGACATCGCCCAAAACCTCCGCCTTTTTGTGATGGGCGGCATGATTACCATGGCATATCCAGAATGGAACATCGTCTGCGACCCGGAGGCGGCACGCATCGTGCTGGATAGCGGCGCCGATATCACCCTGGTAGGCCTTGACGTGACAGAGAAATGCAGCCTGAATAGGCAGGAGGCCCTGGAGCTGGTGATGGGGGAAAGCGGGGAAATGCATTTCCTTCAAGGGGAGATGGAACGGTTTCTCACCAACTTTTCCTTCCTGCCCGTTCTGCATGACCCGCTGACCATCGCGGCGCTTGTGTGGGATGACCTTCTGGCCTACGACATGAAAGATATCGTCATTGAGACGAGGGGCGAATTTACAAGAGGCGTTACCGTGGAGC
>JAEYOV010000037.1 GCA_023411395.1 Bacillota bacterium | reverse complement strand
GCCTTATCGTCTGGGGCGAAGTGCCCTCCCCCTACGACTTTGCCGATGAAACCGTTCGCAACCTTGCACAAACTCTTCTGGGCTTCATCGACCGTGATTTCAACCACCCCTGCATCATCACCTGGGTACCGCTGAACGAAAGCTGGGGCGTAAGGCAGATTTACGCCGACAAGCGCCAGCAGGAGACCGGCCGCATGCTCTACCACATGGCCAAGGCGGCGGACGGCACGCGCATCATCTCCACCAACGACGGCTGGGAGCAGGTGACCACGGACATCTGCGCGCTGCACGACTATGCCGCGGAAAAAGCGGTGATGGCAAAGCATTTCCATAGCCGGGAAGCGGTGGAGAAAACAGCCTGCGATTGGCGTATGGCGTATGCGGCGGGTGAAACACCAACGGGAAACGAGGCATTTATGGTCACCGAGTATGGCGGCATCGCCTTTGCCACCATCGGCGCCCAGGGCGAAATGGGCGGCATGGAAACCTGGGGCTACCATGACAAGGTGACGGACGAAGGTGAATTCCTAAAGCGCTTCCAGGGCGTAACGGATGCCGTGCGGGAGCTTGACTACTGCCAGGGCTACTGCTACACCCAACTGACCGACGTCATGCAGGAGATTAACGGCCTAACAATGCCCGACCGCACGCCCAAAGTGGACCCGCAAAAGATCAAGGCGCTGGTGCGCAACGCCCCCGGCCGGAACGGCTGAACAAACATTCGGGGAATCCCTGATTTTTCGCAGCGGAATATGATTCATACGGCGCCGGGATGTTTATATACGTCTTGGCGCTTTTTGTTGCTCCTGTTGTTTTGCAGCATCATGCCTATTGACTTAGAGTTAACGTGAAGGTTTATGATGAGGGCAAACCAAACCATAAGGCTTGCGGCAGCCCGCCGCAAGGCCCATCAAAAGGAGGAAGATGGCCATGAGAGGGATGAAGCTTGGTGTTTCCAATCTGCAGGTGCCGGTGATCGCGGTGGGGTGCATGCGCATCAACCGTTTGAACGGTATGGAGGCGGAGCGCTTTGTTCAGACGGCGCTGGACATTGGCGCGAACTTCTTTGACCACGCGGATATCTACGGCGACGGCGTCTGTGAGGAAAGGTTTGCCGAAGCCATCCATATGAATTCCGCAGTGCGGGAGAAGATCATCCTTCAGTCCAAATGCGGCATCAGAAAGGGCGTGGCCTTCGACTTTTCCAGGGAGCATATTTTGAAATCGGTGGACGGGAGCTTGAAGCGCCTGAAGACCGATTATCTGGATGTGCTGCTTCTGCACCGCCCCGACGCGCTGGTGGAACCGCAGGAAGTGGCGGAGGCGTTTGACAGGCTCCAAAGCAGCGGCAAGGTACGCCATTTCGGCGTATCCAACCAGAACCCCATGCAGATGCAGCTTCTGAAAAAGTTCGTCAGACAGCCGATTGTGGCCAATCAGCTTCAATTGAGCATCACCAACGCCACCATGGTCTCCCAGGGCCTGCACGTGAACATGCTGGACGAAACCGCCGTAAACCGGGACGGCAGCGTGCTGGATTTTTGCCGCCTGAATGACATTACCATCCAGCCCTGGTCGCCCTTCCAGTGCGGCTTCTTCCAGGGCGTATTCCTGGACAACGAAGCCTTCCCCAAGCTCAACGCCAAAATCTACGAGATCGCCGCCAGGTACAATGTGACCAACACCACCATCGCCATCGCGTGGCTGCTGCGCCACCCCGCCAGCATGCAGCCCGTGACTGGCACCATGAACGAAGAACGTTTGAAGGATTGCGCAAAGGCCGCCGACATAAGGCTCACCCGGGAGGAGTGGTACGAAATTTACCTGGCCGCCGGGAACAACCTGCCGTAACCGGATGGCTTCTTTGCGCCTTTGAGAAGGAGGACACAACCATGAAGTATACCTATTTGGGCAGGACCGGCATGAAGGTCAGCCGCCTGTGCCTTGGCACCATGAATTTCGGCCCCCGCACCGGTGAAAAAGAAGCCTTTTCCATCATGGACAAGGCACTGGAAAACGGCATCAACTTCTTTGACACCGCCAACGTGTATGGCAGGTCCAACGGCGGCCACGCCGGCTGGACGGAGGAGATCATAGGCCGCTGGTTCCAGTTGGGCGGCGGAAGGCGCGAATCGGTGGTGCTGGCCACCAAGGTCTACGGGGAGATGGATGACAAGGCCGACGGGCCCAACGGCGAGCGGGGCCTTTCCGCCTACAAGATCCGCAGGCACATCGAGGGCTCGTTAAAACGCCTGCAGACCGACCACATCGAGCTGTACCAGATGCACCACGTGGAGCGCCGAGCCACCTGGGATGAATTGTGGGGCGCGTTCGAGGCGCTTATAAACCAGGGCAAAGCGTATTACATCGGCGCCAGCAACTTTGGCGCGCGGCACCTGGCCTATGCCCAGGCCGCGGCTGAGAAGCGGAATTTTTTGGGGCTTGTATGCGAGCAGCACAAGTATCATTTGATGTGCCGGCTGCCCGAACTGGAAGTTTTGCCTGCCGCGCAGGAATTGGGCTTGGGCGTCATTCCCTGGAGCCCGCTGGGCGGCGGATTGCTGGGCGGGCATGCCCTGGCGCCTGAGGCCGGCAGCCGGCGGGCCGCACAGGCGGCCGCGGGACTGACCGAAGGCCAGCGTGCGCAGCTTGCGGCTTATGCCAAGCTCTGTGCCGAGATCGGCGAAAGCGAATCCAACGTGGCCCTGGCGTGGCTTCTGCACAACCCGGCCGTCACGGCCCCCATCATCGGGCCAAGAACCATGGAGCAGTTGGAGGATGCCCTCCGGGCGGTGGAGATCAAGCTAAACAAGGATGTGCTGAAGAAGCTGGACGAGATTTTCCCCGGCCCCGGCGGCGAAGCCCCGGAGGCGTATGCCTGGTAGATTTGTTTTCAACATTGAATGAACAAGAGCGCGGACGGCCTGTGGCTGCCCGCGCTGCTTTTTGTGTTCGCATAAAATTCTTATCAAAAACGCATTGACAATTTTATGGCAATGCATTATACTCCAGTTCGAACGATGTTTCAAACATTGTTCGAAATTGAAGGGAAGGTTGCTTTATGGAGAAAGCAGAAAAGGGTATGCCTATGCAAGGAATTTTGATTGCTGTTTTGACGCTGGCCGTTACCGGGCTGATCGTGTACGCGGGGCTGTCGGGGAAAAAGGTATGGTTCATCGAAGGCCCGCGTTCGGCCGTTATTACGCTGGGGGCCATAGGGATGGCGTTTTGCACCTTCAGCGTGGGGAAATTCATAACCACCGCGCCGGTGCATCCGCTGTCGATATTGGGATATTTGATCGGCACAGTGGCACTTATAACATTCCTGACGCAAATTTTCCAGTGGAAGCTGCCGGTGGTACATGATCCTAAAGCAGCGCTTTGGGTGCTTACCGCCTGCATAGCGTTGAAGACAGTTATCGGGCGGCTCTATCCCGTAATCCGCTGACGGAGGCGGATCATGAAGCTCGACGTAAAGCAAAAGATCATCGGGGATACCATCCGGCTGATTGAGGCCGGGAAAGGAAACCCGGCGGATGTCACCGTAAGGGAGATCTGCCGGGAAGGCGGGATCAGCATCAGCCAGATCAACTACCATTTTCAAACCAAGGACAATCTCATTGCCCAGTGTGTGCAGGTGATGATCGGGGATGTGATCGCAAGGTTTGATGAGCTTGCCGCTACCGTTCAGGCAGCATCCGCTTTGGAAAAGCTGATGCTCATGCTGGCACAAACGTTCAGCTTCCTGTACAGAAATGAGAATATTTCCAGGATATCGATCCTTACCGACCATCAAAAGCCCCATTCAGGCGACAATACCGCCCAGAGCATAAGGGCTTATCTGCCGCTGGTGGAGGCTGCCCTTAAGGAACGGAACATCCCCCACGATCCCCGGATGACGGCCACCATGGTCATACTGGATTTTCAGGGCGCCTTTTTGCGCACGGATGTGATCAGGCAGGATATGGGCATTGACCTACGGGAAGAAAGGCAGCGCGGGCAGTGGGTGGCGGATTATATGGAACGGGTGTTTCGATAATAAATGGCAGTGCTTTTTTGAATATGTCAATTCACATACCTTTGAAAAAAGTTGTTCAGCATATGGGCCAGCGTGGCAGCCGCCACAGATTTGCTTTTGTGGGCCACAAAGCCCAGAATCCATCCCAGCAAAAGGATGCCCAGCGCGGAGCTTGCGGCCATTGTCCAGCCCAGCGCAAACCGGCCGTCAAAGTACCAGCCGGGGAAATGGATCAAAAGGAACAGTATCCCGGTGATAAGGTTGGCCCAGGCGAATTTCATCCGCGTTTCCAGCGCGCCCATGATTGCGCCGCGGAAGGTGATCTCCTCCACCAGGGGCGCATAGACAACCGCCGTAATAAAGGACCAGTCAAGCACGATAGGATGCAGCGGCTGGCCGGCCAGGATCATAAAGAGGGGCGTCTTGGCGCCCCAGACAAGGCCAATGATTCCTCCCCACAAAAGGATGGCCCTGATGCGGTCAAATCCCAGCACCTCCCGCACGCTTTTCCCGGAGCGGCGGATGATCAAAAGGGAAGGCAGAACCCATAACAGGGCCCGCATCACAAGCCAATAGGCGAACCTGTCAAAAGGTCGGCCGGGCAATATGTTTTGCTCTACCAGCCATAGGGAAAGCAGCCACGCCCCGCTCCAGGCGGGGAGGAGTGCAAACGCGTAGGCGAGGGCAACGCCGGCCATGCCCTTTTTTGGTAATAAACCCGCTGGCGAAGACAAAGCGCTTTCTTCTCCTTTTGTTGGTTTGTTCCCCTCCTATCATTCGCGCCGGAAGCGCACTTCATCCACCGGCACGCCGGCCGCGTGCACAGCCCTTTCACGCTGCCGTTTATAAGGCTGCCTCCCTGCGGTATTCCGTGGGCAATATGCTGCACAGGGTCCGGAACGTTTTCATAAAATGCTTTTCGTTGCCGTAGCCTACTTTCCAACTGATTTCAAACACCTTCATGTCCGTGGTGCGCAAAAGGTGCTTGGCCCTGTTCATGCGCAAAACGCAGGATTTCAGGGCCGGGCCTGCCGCCGGGGCCCGTTTCCCCTGGCCGGTTCAGGCGATGGGGCGGCCTCCGGCGCATATCAGCCCGTTTCCTGTGTAAAGTAGGCCAGACCGCCCCGCATGCGGGTGGAAAGGTACCACAGCCTAAGATCGAAGCAGATTTCCTTCCCTTCGTCGAAAGCGCAGGTGATCAGGCTGTTATCCTCCATGTCCGCCCTTACGATGGTGATCCAGTGCCAGCCCTGTATGTTTTTTACCTTGCCCTTGGTCAGGTTCAGAAAACCTATCGGGCAATCGGATTCCAAACCGGCTTTTACAAACGCCGCAAGCTCCGAAACCTGCGCACGGTTTCTTGTCATGTTGCCGGGGGCGTCGAACACGTGTGGCGCTAAAGTGATGCCCCGGTCTTTGGCAAATTGGACAACGCCCTCGGTAAACATTTCCACCTTGTTCAGCCCCATGTTGCCGGGCGTGACGAACCGGTAGACCTCTTCCATATGCTGCGCAAAATCGGAAAGGTCCATGGTTTCATAGCCGTACAGGCCTCGGAGCGCAGGGCGCGTAAAGGCCAGGTATGAAAGCACGTTGGCTGCGCAGGTGGGGCCGCAGCCTGCCATGCGGTGCCATTCGCTTGCATACCACTCCTGAAAGCCGCCGAGAAACGTTTTGCCGGTTTTTTCGTCGGCGATGGTCAGCAACTCCGGGCGTAAAATCGATGCAGTCATTTTTGCTCCCTCATTGAAAGCGTGTCACAGGTACAGTATAGCTGATTTCGGCGGAATAATCAAAAGGCCCGGCACTGTTCCTTTGGTTTATCCGGCCCGGCCGCTCAGGCAAAGCATTTGGATACCGTATATATACCCTTTCCCGGCACCGTTGCATCACTTTGGCGCGCCGCTTCATTTTGCAGCCGCGCACAGAACATATATAATTATCAAAAAAGTTACCGTATTGTAAGATCATTGGTTCATAGGAATATGATAAAATGTTGGCGAACGGAAACAATCGGCGCCTGCAAGGCATATATTGGAAGCCGGGGAAATGCTATGAACATATTGATCAGCGCCTGTTTGCTTGGAATCCGCTGCCGGTATGACGGGGCGGCCAAATATGATGCGCGCATCGAAAAGCTGACGGAAAGGCATCATCTGATTCCCGTCTGCCCGGAAATCTACGGCGGGCTGTCCACGCCCAGGGACCCATCCGAACGGGCGGGGGACAAGGTCTTAAGCAGCGCGGGCCGGGATGTCACCGCCGCTTTCCAAAAAGGCGCGGAGGAAACGCTGGCGCTGGCCAAGTATTTTCAATGCAAGTATGCCATACTGAAGGAGCGCAGCCCCTCCTGCGGGCATGGGGAAATTTACGACGGCACGTTTACCGGCAAGCTTTCAAAGGGCAGCGGTGTGACGGCGGAGTGGCTTGAAAAAAATGGAATCACTGTGCTGGGTGAATCGCAGATAGACGATGTATTGCGCCTGGAAGGCGGATGCGGCCTGTAGCGCCGAAAAACCATCCGCCTGAAGCAGGGGGCAGCATACCGGCACATATACATAGGTAAAGGACAAAAGGAGGGGGAACCATGCCTGCCTTTACATACAAGTGTCCCGCCTGCGGCAATGCGCTGAAGTTTGAGCCTGTCAGCGGGAAGTTTGCCTGCGAATTTTGCGGAACCACATACGGCGAAGCATATTTAAGCAAGCTGGACGACAAGGCCTATGCCAAGGAGAAGGCGGAGGAGCATGAAAAGGAGCAGCCTGGCGGGAAGGACCAGTTTCTGTATTCCTGCCCAAGCTGCGGCGCCGAGCTGGTGACCGGCGAGACCACCGCCGCCACCATGTGCTATTACTGCCATAACCCCGTGGTGATCGTGGGCAGGCTGGAGGAAGCCTTCAAGCCCGACGCGCTGCTGCCCTTCAAATATGACAGGCCGGGCGCGAAGGACAGGTTCTTCCAATGGATCCGAAAAAAGAAATACGTGCCCCCGGAATTCATTTCCGAAGAGAGCGTGCAGAGGCTTTCCGGGGTGTATTACCCCTACTGGCTGGCGGATTACGAGGCTTCCGCCAGCTTTACGGGCGAAGGGCAGATCGTGACCCAAACCACCACAGCCAAGTACCACATCACCACCACGAAATATTACAGCGTCTCCCGGGATGGGGACCTTACCTTCCGCAACATTGAGCGCAGCGCGCTGCAAAAGGCGGACAGGAAGCTTTCCGACGCCGTTCATCCCTATCAAATGGAGGATCTGATCGACTTCGCCCCATCCTACCTGTCTGGCTTTATGGCGGAAAAGCGGGACATCGCCAAGGATGCCATCCGGGGGTCCGTTGAGGCGGAATTGCAGGGCTACGCCCAGCCCCTTTTAACCTCCAATACGCCCTACACCTCCCTGGTGGGCTCCACCACCATGAAGCTGAAGGGAAACAGGTACCGCTATGCCCTGCTGCCGGCCTGGGTCATGACCTACCGGGGCGAACAGGGGAAAATGTATTATTACGCCATGAACGGGCAGACAGGCGAAGTGTGCGGCGTGCTGCCGGTGGACAAAAGGAAGCTGCTCTTCCATGGCGGCATCCTGGCCGCCATTGTGTGCGGATTGATGCTTGCCGTTTTCTATTTCTTTGTTTAAGGAGGAAGCGGACATGAAAAGGACCGTTGCCATGATTGCCGCATGCATCCTGCTGCTGCCTGTTTTCGCCCTTTGCGAGCCGCTGGGGCAGGGCAGCCAAAGGGTGTTTGACAACGCCAGGCTGATGAGCGAAAACGAGATCACAAGGCTGGAGAATACCATTGCGTCCCTGCGCAGGCAGTATGATATGGATTTTGCCGTCCTCACCTCCAATGATGTAAAACCGGGCCGGTCCCGGGAATTTGCCGACGACTTTTATGACAGCAACGGCTTTGGCACGGGCAGCGATTTCAGCGGGGTCTTGTTCCTGATCGACATGAGCAACCGTGAATTTTACGTTTCCACATCCGGGCTGATGATCCGCTACGTCACCGATGCCCGGCTGGATGCGTTGCTGGACACGGCGTATTCCTATCTTGCCGAAGGCAAGCATGGGGACGCGGCGTATGCTGCGCTTAACCAGCTTTCCGTGTATCTGAAAAACGGTATCCCCTCCAATCAATACAATCAGGATGAGGAGGGCCATATTGACCGCTACGTGAAGCCACGGGCGGTGACCATGGGGGAAGCCGCCATCGCGCTTGCCGCGGGCCTTGCGGGCGCCCTGATCCTTTATTTCGCCGTGCTGCATAAGTACGCCATGAAGAGTTCCGCCTACAAATACGATCTGAAAAAGAACGCTGATGCAAATATCACCGGGGCGACGGATGTATATCTCCGGACCCAGGTCACAAGGGTGCCCAGATCATCCTCCAATTCCGGCGGCGGGGGCTTTGGCGGCCGCAGCGGTACCCACCGCTCTTCCGGCGGGCGGATCCACGGCGGCGGCGGAAGAAAGTTTTAGGCAGGGCTTGACGTATTTGCATATCATTCCAAGGCTGTTGCAGGACAGCCTTTTTTTTCTGAAAATTGGATGGCCTGGAAAGCTGAAGGAAACGTCATTCACATGGAAGTGAATAACCTGAAGGTTCATTACTATGGTCTGTTTGGCACGGGGGATGTACTGAAACATCAACATATAGCACATGAAAAATGATATTTTTCTGTTCATATTGACATATAAAGCTGCTTATCATATACTGCAACCAAGATAACATGCCGCGCGCTTAATGAGTGGGAAGAACTTTTTTCAAAGCCGTTTGTGGAAGAAGTTGAAGGGTTGCCCTAGACCATTGGTTGTCTGCCCGCAGACACCGACACCGTTTTCAAAGCCGCCGGGCGGCACTGGGATGTATCTGCCTCCAAAGCCCATGTTGGGAGCATATCAGCAGCCGGGGGAAGGGCCCTCACCCGGAGGCGGATAGGCCTATTGCAAATATCGAAAAATCAACAGGAGGAAGACGCATGAAGAAGCTTGTATCCCTTGCAATGGTTCTTGCGATGCTGCTGACGATGGCGGCCGGCATCACGGCGGCGTCCGCCGCGGAAGTGACCACCTTCGAATTCTGGACCTTCAACGCGCTGCACGTGGAATTCTACACGGAGATGGCCAAGATCTGGAACGAAAAGAATCCCGACCGCCCCGTCGCCATCAACCCCACCTCCCTGGGCTATGATGACATGCACAACAAGCTGCTCATCGCCCTGCAGTCCGGCACCGGCGCACCCGACATCGTGGACATCGAAATCGGCAAATACGCCAACTACCTCATGGGCGAAACGCAGCTCGTTCCCCTCAACCGCGTGGTGGAGCCGGAGCTTGACAATATCGTCAAGTCCCGCGTGGACATCTACGCCAAGGACGGAAGCTTCTACGGCATCTGCTTCCATGTAGGTGCTTCCGTGACGTATTACAACAAGGAGATCCTGGACGCCGCCGGCATCGATCCTGCCAGCATTGTCACCTGGGAAGACTATGCCAATGCAGGCAAGACTGTTCTGGAAAAGACGGGCGTGCCCATGTGCACCGTGGAAGGCAACGACCCCTGGTCCTTCTGGCAGATGCTGACCGAGCAGGGCAGCGATCTGTTGACCCCCGACGGGCTGCCCAACGTGAACACCCCCGAAATGGCCAAGGGCCTCAAGTTCTATCAGGACATGATCAATGAGGGCACGGCCACCGTGGCTCCCGGCGGCGGACACCATGCCGAGGAGTACTACGGCTTCATGAACGGCGGCGGCGCGGCCTCCATTACGATGCCCTTCTGGTACATGGGCCGGTTCACCGACTATATGCCCGACCTCAAGGGCAAGATTCTGGTCATGCCCAACCCCGTGTTCGAAGTGGGCCAGCCCCGTTCCGTGGGCCTTGGCGGCACCGGCACCTCTGTCACCAACCAGTGCAAGAACCAGGAACTGGCCATCGACTTCCTGGGCTTTGCCAAGCTTTCCGAGGAAGGCAACCTCAAGATCTGGGAAATCATGGGCTTTGACCCCATCCGCAAGGCGCTGTGGACCCATGAAGACCTGAAGAAGCCCAACAAGTTCATCGATTACTTCGCCAACTTCCCCTTCGACGCTTTGATCGCCGTGCAGGATGAGATTCCCGCCATCGTCGTCAGCGACAGCCTGCCCAAGACCATGGCCGCCATCCGCACCTCCATCATGTCCCGCGCCTTTGACGGCCTGGAGGATGTGGAAACCATGCTGGCCGAAGAACAGGCCATTTTGGAGAAGACACCCAACTGATCTTTCCCCATGTGTGAAAGCGGAATTGGGCGCAGTGAACAGGGCAGCCTGTTCACTGCGCCCAAAAGGAAGGTGAGCGTACATGAGCGAAAACACCACGCCATCCCCGGTCAGCCGGCCTGTGTACAAAAGGGTGCCAGCCTCGCTCAGGCAGTTTGCGTACAACCAGAAGCTGGCTCCTTTCGTATTTGTCGCGCCTTTTGTGGTCACGTTCCTGCTTTTCTTTTTGTATCCCATGATTTCTACCGTCATCATGAGCTTTCAGAACATACTGCCCAACCAGGTGCAGTTCATCGGCCTTCAAAATTACAGGAATCTCAATGATCCCGTGTTTTTCAAGGCGCTTGGGCTGAACGTAAAGTACACGGCCCTGACGCTGCTGATTTTGATTCCCATTCCCCTGCTGCTTGCCGTGATGCTGGACAGCAAGCTCATGCGCGCCCGGAACTTTTTCCGCTCCACGCTGTTTATACCGGCGCTCACCTCCGTGGTGGTGGCCGGCACCATCTTCCGCCTCATCTTCGGCGAGCTGCCGGGATCGCTGATGAACCAGATCATTAGCCTTTTTGGCATGAAGCCCCTCAAGTGGCTGCGGCTGGCCGATACTTCCATCGTGACGCTGTTGACGCTGGCCACGTGGCGCTGGACAGGCGTGAACATCCTGTACTTTCTGGCAGGGCTTCAAAACATCCCCGTGGAATTGTACGAATCAGCGGAGATCGACGGGGCCAATGCCTGGCACAGGCTGAAAAGCATCATCATCCCCATGCTCAGGCCCGTGACCATTTACGTGCTTACCATCAGCATTTACGGCGGCATGGCCATGTTCACCGAAAGCTACATGCTTTGGGCGGGCAACCGTTCGCCTAACAATATCGGCACCACCATTGTGGGATACCTGTACCGCAACGGCTTTGAACAAAACAACATGGGCTACGGCAGCGCCATCGGCATCGTGCTGCTGGTGATCGTGATGGCGGTGAACATCATTCAGCTATACATCAACGGCACGCTCAGAAAGGAGAGGCAAGGATGAAAAAGCGCAAAATGTGGATATCCATGCTGCTTGTGCTTTTGTTTGCCGCACTTGCGGTCATCACCTTGTTCCCGCTGTACGCCATCACGCTGGCATCCTTCAAACCCACGACCGAAATCTTTCGCAAGGGCCTGAATGTGCAAATGGATTTTGCCGTTATGTCCATTGACAATTATGTGTACCTGTTTACGGGCAGCGAAGGTTATTTTCAGTGGTTTGGCAACAGCCTGTTTGTCACCGTGATCCAGACGGCAGCCACGCTGCTGGTCAGCGCCTTTGTGGGCTACGGCTTTGCCATGTACAATTTCAAAGGCAAGAACCTGATCTTCACCTGCGTGCTGCTGGTGATGATGGTCCCCCTGGAAATTATCATCCTGCCGCTGTTCCAGCTTCTGGTGGGCATAAAGCAAACGTTGGAAATACAGTTGATCGATACATACTGGGGCATCATCCTGCCCTTTGTGGCCCAGGCGCTGCCCATCTTCTTCTTCCGGCAGTACATGAGCGGGCTGCCCCACGACTTTGTGGATGCCGGCCGGGTGGACGGGTGCAGCGAGTACGGCATCTTCGCCCGCATCATGCTGCCGCTTGCGGTTCCCTCCTTTGCCGCCATGGGCATATTGGTGGGCATGAACAGTTGGAACGGATTTCTGTGGCCTCTGATCGTGCTGCGCTCCCAAAGCAAGCTGACGCTGCCATTGGGGCTGGCGTCGCTCTTATCCCCCTACGGCAACAATTACTCGGTGCTCATCGCGGGGTCGGTTATGGCAATTATCCCTATCCTCATCCTGTTTATCAGCTTCCAGCGGTATTTCATTGAGGGCATGACGGCGGGCGGCGTAAAAGGCTGACCCGCCGCCCCTTTAAGGGAGTGAGCGGATTGATTATCCAGGTGGACAAGGGCAGCGTTCCTTTCTTTGAGGCACTGGCCAGCGGCGTGCGGGTGGAGATACTGCAGCTTCTGGCCGGCGGGGACCTGAACATCAAGCAGCTTGCCGAAAAGATCGGCATCAGCAGCTCCATCATGACGCGGCACGTGCAAAAGCTGGAGGCGGCGGGCATCATCAAATCCAGCATGGTTACGGTGAATGGGGCCAGCCACAAAAAATGCGTTTTGATGGAGGCGGAATACCGCCTGCAACTGCCTCACCGCAGCGTGAAACAGAACATACATGAGGTGTCCATCCCCGTGGGCCACTACAGCGATATCCAGGTGAAGCCCACCTGCGGCCTGGCCACGGAGGACAACATCATCGGCTATTTTGATGAGCCCAAATTCCTCATGGACCCCCAACGGATTCACGCCCAGATTCTGTGGTTCACCCAAGGGTATGTGGAGTACAAGTTCCCCAACTACATGCTGCCCGGCCAGACGCTGGAGGAGATTGATATTTCCCTGGAGGTATCCTCCGAGGCGCCGGGGTACAACGACGAGTGGCCTTCGGACATCACCTTTTATCTGAACGGCGTCCGGCTTTTCGGCTGGACATGCCCCGGCGATTTCGGGAAAAGGCACGGGGTACTTACCCCCATGTGGTGGCAGGCCAACCAATACGGGCTGCTGAAGCTGATCCGCATCGACCAGACGGGAACGTACCTGGATGAGATCAAAATGAGCGGCGTCACCATTTCCGATGTGCGCGGCGACCAGCCGTACTGGCGTTTGAAAATGGAGGTGGCAGAAACGGCGGAGCATGTGGGCGGCCTGACCGTATACGGCAAAAGGTTTGGCAATTACAGCCAGGATATTCTGGTGCGCACCTTTTATTCCACACCGTATGATTCCAAGCGCCTGATCAACGACATGTGGCAGGGGCGCATCAAATCCATCCGGGAATCGGTGGACGCATATCAGCTGCCGGACGGGGAGGTGCGTGAATGAAGCTTTTCGTTACCACCGGGCGGGAGATAGGCAGGGCCAGCCCCATGCTCTACGGGCACTTTCTGGAGCATTTCCACCGGCAGGTCTATGGCGGTGTGTTCGAGCCCGGCCATCCTTATTCCGATGAGGATGGGTTCCGGCAGGATGTTTTGGCGGCGCTGAAAAAGATCAGGCCGTCCATCCTCCGCTGGCCCGGCGGGTGCTTCGCTTCCTCCTACCACTGGCAAAACGGCGTGGGAAAAAACCGCAAGGCGGTATTCGACAAGGCCTGGCGGGTGGAGGACAGCAATGCCTTCGGCACGGACGAGTTCATCCGCCTGTGCAGAAAGCTGGACTGCCAGCCGTATATCTGCTTAAACGCGGGCACGGGTTCTATCGAGGAAATGAGCGACTGGCTGGAATACTGCAATTTGGAAAGCGAAGGGGAATTTGCGAAGCAGCGCATTGCCAACGGCTTTGAAAAGCCCCACGGCGTGAAGTACTTTAGCATCGGCAACGAAAACTACGGCTCCTGGGAACTGGGCGCCAAGGAGGCGGAGGAGTGGGGGAGGCTTGTTTGCGAAGCCGCCAAGCTCATGAAGCATGTGGACCCCACGGTCGAGCTTTCCGCCGCCGCACTTGCCGGCATCGACTGGAATTTAAGCCTCCTGCGAAAAGCCGGGCACCATTTGAACTGGATCTCGATCCACCAGTATTGGGATGCCATCCACAACACCAACGATCTGGCCACCTATGAGCAGGCCATGGCCTATACGGAAAATCTGGGGGAGTCCATTGACAAGGTCCGGGGGCTGCTTACCGCGCTTGGTCTTGAAAAGAAAATCAAGATCGCTTTTGACGAGTGGAATTTAAGGGGCTGGTACCACCCCAACATGCACACGCAGAAAATGGGCGTCACAAAGGAAGAATACCTGCTGCCCAGGGACAAGAACGATATCAATAGCTCCTATACCATGGCCGACGCCGTGTTCTCCGCCTGCTTTCTGAACGAACTGAACCGCAACTGCAACATCGTGGGCATGGCGAACTTTGCGCCGGCGGTGAATACAAGAGGCTGCATCTGCACCCATCCCAAGGGCATTGTGCTTCGCACCACCTATCACGTGTTCGACCTGTATGTGAATTACATGCAGGATACGGTGGTGGATACGTACTGCGAAGCTATGCCAAAGGCTGTATTCAAAAGCAAGGATCAGCAGGATGTAGCGGTTAATCAGGTGGATGTGGTGGCTACCGTAGGCGGCGGCAGGCGCATGGTGACGCTGGCGGCCGTCAACAAGTCGGCCTCGGCGCTTGAGGAAATGGAGATCGAGGTGGACCGCGCGCCCATCCGTGCCTACAGGATGCATACGCTGGCCGGATTCGCTTGCGATAGCTACAACGACGTGGGCCGCCAGGACGCCGTAATCCATTCTACCGGCTGGATGGAGGTTGCTGCCCCCTGGCCGCTTGCGCTGCTGCCACACTCGGTGAATATTGTGCAAGTGCAGCTTTAGCTTCTGTTCACCAGATCGTACATCATGATCCCTGCCGCCACCGCGGCGTTCAATGATTCCGCGCCGCCCCGCATGGGCAGCGTCAAATGGTGGGTACAAAGGGCGCTGACCGCTTGAGATACGCCGTTCCCCTCGCTGCCGATCACAAGGCATATAAGGCTGCGAACATCTGTCCGTTCATAAAAGGGCGTACCGTTCAGCTCCCCGGACAGAAGGCTGTATCCGGCATCCTTCAATTCCGACAGCGCATTCAAAAGGGAAGGCGTGACCAAAGCCTTCAGCCTGAATATGCTGCCCATGGTGGCACGAAGGCACTTGGGGGAATAGAGGTCGGCGCATTCCTCCGATAAAAGCACACCGGAAAAACCGGCGGCGTCCGCTGTGCGCAGGATAGTGCCAACATTGCCCGGATCCTGCACGCCGTCCAGTGCCACGATCAGCGCGCCCAGACCGTGAAGCTCCGGCGGGCTTGGGTAAGAAACCAGCGCGGCCACGCCTTGCGGCGTTTTGGTGTCGCACACCGATGAAAGAATGTGGGGCGATACGGCGTACACATCGCAGGACGCGGTATCCGCAAGGGATGGATGATCCGGCAGCCTGTCCATACCGATGAGCAGTGTTTGGGCAAGGCCCAAGGAAAGGGCCTCGCCTACCATTTTGACCCCTTCCACCACATACAGGCCTGCCGCAAGCCGGCCGGCCCTGGTTTTCAGGCTGCGCCAGAAAGCCACCTTGGGATTTTGCATGCTGGTAATGGTCTGCAATCCGCTTTCCTGCTTCCTATCGTGTTCTTTTCAGGGCGACATCCGCCAAGGCCTTTGGCACCGTTTGGCCCCGCTTGCGCCGGGGTACTGCCCGCATGCCTTTAGTATAGCAAAGGCGGATGAAATTGGAAAGCCGCTTCCGGCCTTTTTGCCGCCACGCAAATATTTTACCCCATCCGGGAAGGAAAACAGGTTTCCGGCTTGGAAAAGATATAGGCAGTTGATTGATTGAAAGGACGAGAATGAATTGCCTTTACACCCGTTTCCCCGTACCATGGTGGGGGGCGTCTCCCTGCCGCGCATGCTCATCGGCACCAACTGGATATTGGGCTACAGCCATACGAGCGCAGCTGCCGATACACAGATTAAAATCCGATTTGAAAAAAAGGAAGCCGTCGCTGCCCTACTGGAAACTTATTTGGAATACGGCATCGACGCCATGATGTGCCCCCTTGCCGGAAACGATGCCTTTTTGGACGGCATCCGCCTGGCCCAGGAAAGAACGGGGAAGAAGCTTATCATCATCGATACGCCCATTTTGAACGTGGACGACAGCCCCAAGGCCAGGGCGGAAGCCAGGCAAACGATCAAAGCCTCCAAAAAGCTTGGGGCCACCTTCTGCATGCCCCATCACGTTTGCGCCGAGCAGTTGGTGAACAAGAACAGGCGCACCATGGACAGGCTGCCGGATTACCTTTCCATGGTCAGGGAGGAAGGCATGATCCCCGGCCTGTCCGCCCACATGCCGGAATTGATCGTGTATTCCGACCTGAATGAATACGACGTGGAAACATATGTCCAGATTTACAACTGCGTGGGCTTTTTGATGCAGGTGGAAATAGAGTACATTCATAAGGTGATCTGGCATGCGAAAAAGCCGGTGATGACTATTAAAGCCATGGCGGCGGGGCGTGTATCGCCCTTTGTGGGGCTGACGTTCTCCTATGCCACGCTGCGCCCCTGTGACATGGTGACGGTAGGCTGCCACACCAGGGAAGAAGTTTTGGAGGATATTGAAATCGCCCTGGCGGCGATGGAGCGCAGGCCGCCGGATTTGGAAGGGCGGAACAGCCCGAAAAAAAGCGAGATTATGCAAGGATAAGTACAAGGAAAAAACAATCCTTAGCTTGACAAAGCATTCCGTCCT
Source organism: Bacillota bacterium (assembly GCA_023411395.1). Taxonomy (GTDB): domain Bacteria; phylum Bacillota; class Clostridia; order Christensenellales; family Aristaeellaceae; genus JAEWAH01. The sequence goes on along the minus strand of JAEYOV010000037.1, from coordinate 12,174 downwards.
GTGATACCGTTATAAAAACTTTTCCGCAAGGAGGAGCTTATGAACTACTTGTCCCTGGGCCTTAGCATCCTTCTTCTCGTTGTCGTCCTTGTACGAATTAACGTACTGGCCGCCAACGGGCTTTTGTGTATGCTAAGGGACGGGAGAACGGTAGAAGCATAAACGCACCAAGATATGCTTACACCCCCTGAACCGTGTGTACACGGATCAGGGGGATTTTTTATAAGGAGGGGCAGCAATGAAGCGAAACGGCGCGCAGATCCTGATGGAGGTTTTCAGGGAGCTTCAGGTGGACACCGTTTTCGGCTATCCGGGCGGCTTTGTATTGAATATTTATGACGAGTTATACAAGGCATCAGGCTGGCTCCGCCATATCATCACCTGCCATGAGCAGGGCGCGGCCCATGCCGCGGACGGATATGCCAGGGCTACGGGCAAGACCGGCGTTGTGATCGCCACCTCCGGCCCAGGCGCCACGAACCTGGTTACAGGCATCGCCACCGCGCACCTGGATTCCGTTCCCATGGTCGCCATCACTGGAAACGTGCCCTGTTCCTTCATCGGCAGGGACAGCTTCCAGGAGGTGGACATCAAGGGCATCACCATGCCCATCACCAAGCACAACTTCATGGTGAAAGACGTAACGCGTTTGGCGGATACGCTGCGGGAAGCCTTCCGGATTGCCGCCTCCGGCAGGCCCGGCCCTGTGCTGGTGGATATCCCCAAGGACGTGCAATTGGCCGAATGTGAATATACCCCCGGGGCCCAAAAAGAGGAAGTTCAGGCCGTGAAGCCTGACAGCCGCGTACTTTCGCAGGCTGTGGAACTGATTGCTTCCTCCCAAAGGCCCTTTTTGTATGCCGGCGGCGGCGTGGTATTGGCCGGGGCGGGGGAGGAGCTTGTAAAGCTTGCGGAGACCATCGGCGCGCCCATCGGCGCCAGCATGATGGGCCTTTCCGCCGTGGACCACGGCCATCCCCTGTTCCTGGGCATGACGGGCATGCACGGCAGGTACGCCGCCACCCAGGTGATGGATAAATCCGACTTGATTATCGCCGTGGGCTCCCGCTTTTCCGACAGGGCCACGGGCAACAAGACGGAGTTTTCCAAGAACCGCAAGGTGCTGCACATTGACATCGACCCGGCGGAGATCGGCAAGAACATTCCCGCCTATGTAGCCATGGTGGCCGACGTAAAAGAGGCGCTGATTGCCCTGAACGCAAGTGGCCTCCAAAAGAAGGATCCCGCCTGGCTTATGGAAGTGGAAAAGCTGAACAGCGCGCCGGATAACCATCTTACCATGAATGAAAGCCGGCTGAACCCGCAGATGGTGCTGAAGGCGCTGAACAGGCGCATGGCGGCGGACGGCCCCGTTTCCACCGACGTGGGCCAGCATCAGATGTGGACAGCCCAGTATTACAGCTTTCACAAGCCCCGTACCTTTATCACTTCCGGCGGGCTTGGCACCATGGGCTTTGGCATGGGCGCGGCCATTGGCGCCTGCATCGGCACAGGGCTTAAAAAGACGCTGATGATCACCAGCGACGGCAGCTTCCACATGAATATGAACGAATTGGCCACGGCTGTCACGAACCGCCTGCCCATTATTGTGGTGGTGCTCAACAACAGCGTGCTGGGCATGGTACGCCAGTGGCAGACCATGTTCTTTGGCCGGCGCTATTCCAACACAACGCTCAACCGCGCCACCGACTTTTGTTTGCTGGCCCAGGCGTTCGGGGCCAAGGGGCTGCGCCTGGAATCCATGGACAAAATCGATGCCGTGCTGGACAAAGCTTTCCAGCTTTCGGGGCCTGTGGTCATTGATGTGCGCATCCACAGGGATGAAAAGGTGCTGCCCATGATCCCGCCCAACGGTTCCATCCGGGACATGATTGTAAGGGGGTAAAGCCATGGAATCCGGGAAATTCATCCTGTCCATGCTGGTAAGCAATGAATCCGGCGTCCTGACCCGCATTTCCGGCCTGTTCGCCCGCAGGGGCTTCAACATCGACAGCCTCTCCGTCGGGGAGACGCAGGACTTTCGCATCTCCCGCGTCACCATTTCGGCCACGGGAGACGGGTACGTACGGGAACAGATCGTGCGCCAATTGGAGAAGCTTCACGACGTGAAGGTGGTGGAGCTGATGGACCTTCATCAAACTGTGATCCGGGAATTGCTTCTGGTCAAGGTCCGGGCCGCGCCGGATACCAGGGGCCAGGCGCTGGACGCGGTGACGGTTTTTCGTGCCAAGGTGATCGATCTGGCCCCCGACACCATGACCATGGAGCTGACAGGGGAAAAAGCCAAGCTGGACGCTTTCATTACCTTTCTGGAACCCTTCGGAATTATTGAGCTATGCCGCACAGGCGTTACCGCCATTGGCAGGAACGGCTATGTGCTGACACAAAACGAAAAGGAGTGACTTATTATGGCCAGGATGTACTATCAGCAGGATTGCGACGCAGGTTTCCTCAAGGGAAAGAAGATTGCCGTCATCGGTTACGGCAGCCAGGGCCACGCCCACGCGCTGAACCTTCATGAGAGCGGCTTTAACGTAGTGGTGGGCCTGTACGAAGGCTCCAAGTCCGCCAAGGCGGCCAAAGAGGCCGGCCTTCCCGTGATGCTCACAAAGGATGCCGTGGCGGCGGCGGATGTGATCATGATCCTGGTGAACGATGAAAAGCAGGCCGCGCTGTACAAAAACGACATCGCTCCCGCGCTTGCGCCCGGCAAGACGCTGGCCTTCGCCCACGGCTTCAACATCCACTTTGGGCAGATTGTTGTCCCCAAGGATGTGGCCGTCATCATGATCGCCCCCAAGGGCCCCGGCCATACCGTGCGCAGCCAGTTTCAGGAGGGCAAGGGCGTGCCCTGCCTGATCGCCGTGTACCAGGACCCCAACGGCAACGCCAAGGGAACGGCTTTGGCCTATGCCGCGGGCATCGGCGGCGCCAGGGCCGGCATACTGGAAACCACCTTCCGCGAGGAAACGGAGACGGACCTGTTCGGCGAGCAGGCGGTGCTTTGCGGAGGCGTCACGGCTTTGATGAAGGCCGGGTTCGACACGCTGGTGGAAGCAGGCTATCAGCCGGAAAGCGCATACTTCGAGTGCGTGCATGAGATGAAGCTCATCATTGACCTGGTGGTGGCCGGCGGCATGAACTTCATGCGCTACTCCATTTCCGATACGGCGGAGTACGGCGACTATACCACCGGCCCCCGCATCATTACCGAGGAAACGCGCAAGGAAATGAAGAAGGTGCTTTCCGAAATCCAAAATGGCGTGTTCGCCCGCAACTGGATTCTGGAGAACCAGGCGAACCGCCCCTCCTTCAACGCCATGCGCTATGCCGCCCAGAACAGCCTTTTGGAGAAGACCGGCGCTGAGCTGCGCGCCAAAATGAGTTGGCAAAAGCCCAAGGAGGAATCGAAGTGAGCCGTTCCGACGCCGTAAAGGTCGGGCCGGAGCGAACGCCACACCGCTCCTTGCTGAAGGCATGCGGCCTCACCGACGGGCAGATAAAAAAGCCCTTTGTCGGTATCGTCAACTCCTTCAGTGAAGTGGTGCCCGGCCACATCCATCTTCAGCAGATCGCCCGGGCTGTCAAGGACGGGGTGCTGATGGCGGGCGGTACGCCCCTGGAGTTCAACACCATTGCCGTGTGCGACGGGATCGCCATGGGCCATGAGGGGATGCGCTATTCCCTGTGCACCCGCGAGCTGATTGCCGACACCATTGAGTGCATGGCCCGCGCCCACGCCTTTGACGCGCTGGTTTTCATACCCAATTGCGACAAGGTGGTGCCGGGCATGCTCATGGCCGCGGCCAGGCTCAACCTGCCCAGCATTTTCGTGTCCGGCGGGCCCATGCTTTCCATCGCCGGCAAGGACTTGAACAGCGCCTTTGAGGCGGTGGGCTCCTTCATGGCCGGGCACATCGGGGAAGAGGAGCTTGCCTGCGTGGAGAACGAGGTCTGCCCCGGCTGCGGCTCCTGCTCGGGCATGTTTACCGCCAACTCCATGAACTGCCTGACGGAAGCCATCGGCCTGGCCTTGCCGGGCAACGGCACCATCCCTGCGGTGTATGCCGACAGGACGCGCCTGGCCAAGGAAGCGGGCGTCAAAATCATGGAGCTTCTGGAAAATAACATCTGTGCAAGGGATATCCTGAACGAAAAGTCCATTGAAAACGCGCTGGTGGTGGATATGGCCCTGGGCTGCTCCACCAACACCGCGCTGCATTTGACCGCCATCGCCAGGGAAGCCGGCGCGCCCTTCCCGCTTGCCAAAATCAACGAGGCCAGCCAGAAGACGCCCAACCTGTGCAAGCTGGCCCCGGCGGGCAAGCACCATGTGCAGGATCTGCATCATGCCGGGGGCATCCCGGCGGTGATGGGCGAACTGCGGCAAATGGGGCTATTAAATGGCAATTGTATGACTGTAACCGGCAAAACCGTGGCGGAAAACCTGAAAAACGTGAAGGTTCTGGACGCCCAGGTGATCCGGCCCTGGGAAAGCCCCTATGCCCCGGCCGGCGGGCTGGCCGTTCTCTTTGGCAACCTTTGCTCCGGCGGCGCGGTGGTCAAGCAAAGCGCCGTGGCCCCTGAAATGCTGCGCCACACCGGCCCCGCCCGGGTGTTTGACGGGGAGGAAGCCGCCGTTGCCGCCATCTATGAAGGCAAAATCAAGGAAAATGACGTGGTGGTCATCCGCTACGAAGGCCCCGCCGGCGGCCCCGGCATGCGGGAAATGCTTTCGCCCACCTCCGCCATCGCGGGCATGGGGCTGGATAAATCCGTGGCCCTCATCACCGACGGCCGGTTCTCCGGCGCGACCCGGGGCGCGGCCATCGGCCATATTTCCCCTGAGGCCGCCGCGGGCGGGCTCATCGCCCTTGTTCAAGAAGGAGACCTGATCGAGATCGATATCCCTGGCAAGCATTTGCACCTTAGTCTGCCCGAAGCGGAGATCGCTTCCCGGCGGGCTTCCTTTGAAGCTCCGAAGCGCGCTCCGCTGTCGGGCTACTTAAAGCGCTACGCGGCCATGGTATCGTCGGCGGATCAAGGCGCCGTCTTGAAGGAAGGAGCGGAATTCAATGAAGCAGGTGAAGGTATTTGATACGACGCTGCGGGATGGGGAGCAGGCTCCCGGCTGCAGCATGGATCTGGCGGAAAAGATAGAAATTGCCCAGGCGCTGGAGCGCATGAAGGTGGATGTGATTGAGGCCGGCTTTGCCATTGCCTCCCAGGGGGACTTTGAATCGGTGCAGGCCATTGCCAGAACCCTCAAAAACTGCACCGTGGCCAGCCTTTCCCGCGCCACAAAAAAGGACATCGACGCATCCTTTGGCGCTTTGAAGGAAGCCAAGTCGCCCCTCATCCACACCTTCCTGGCCACATCGCCCACCCACATGCAGTACAAGCTGAAGATGTCGGAGCAGGAGGTCATCGATACCATCTCCTCCATGGTGGCTTACGCCAGAAACCTCTGCCCCCAGGTGGAGTTTTCCGCCGAGGATGCCATGCGCTCCGAGCCCGCATTCCTGGCCAGGGCGGTGGACGCGGCCATCAGGGCCGGGGCATGTATCATCAACATCCCGGATACGGTGGGCTATGCCACGCCCGCCGAGATGGCCGCGATGATCGCCTACCTCAAGCAGCACGTGGAGAACATTGATACCGTGACACTCTCCGTCCACTGCCACAACGACCTGGGGCTGGCGGTGGCCAATTCCCTGGCTTCCGTCCTGGCCGGCGCCGGGCAGGTGGAGTGCACTGTCAACGGCATCGGCGAGCGGGCCGGCAACGCCGCGCTGGAAGAAATCGTGATGGCCATGCATACCCGCCCCGACCTGTACCCCATGGCCTGCAACATTGATACCACCCGCATTTCCCCCGTCAGCCGCCTGGTATACGGCATCCTGGGCGTGAACGCGCCCATGAACAAGGCGGTGGTCGGGCAGAACGCCTTTGCCCACGAGGCGGGCATTCACCAGCACGGCGTGATGGCGAACCGGGCCACCTATGAGATCATGACGCCTGAATCCATTGGCCTCATGCAAAACCGCATGGTGCTGGGCAAGCACAGCGGCCGCCACGCCGTGGAGGAGCGCTTGGGCGCCCTGGGCTATCAATTGGATAAAGAGGAGCTGGATCAGCTTTTCTCCCGCTTCAAGGACCTGTGCGACCGCAAAAAGACGATCACCGATTACGACCTGGAGGCCCTGGCGGTGCACAGGCTCAGCGTCACAGTGGCTGGCAGCGGCTACCACCTGGAGCGTTTTACAGTCAACAGCGGCAACTATGTTACCTCCAACGCCGTGGTCAGCGTGCTCCATGACGGCGAGCGCACCGAGGAAGTGGCGCTGGGCGACGGCCCCATCGACGCCGCCTTCAATGCCGTGGACAAATTGATTCCAGCCGAGCCCCATTCCCTGGAGGATTACGCCATTCAAACCATCTCCGAAGGCAAGGATGCCCAGGGCGAAGCCATTGTCAAAATCCGCTGCGGCGAGCGGGTGGTCACGGGCCGGGGCCTCTCCACCGACATTGTGGAGGCCAGTATTCTGGCCTATATCAACGGCATGAACAAGCTGTAGCCGGGGGATCTGCCCCCGGTACCCCCGCCAAAGGGACACAGCCCCTTTGGAATCCCTTTATTAGGCAAGGGTGCATGGCCAAGTAAGCATGCATGACCAGCTATCTTGAGGACGGCAACCGAAGGTCCAGGGCTCCGAAGCCGAAGCGCCGCCAGTGGCGGATGAAGCGAGGCGGAGGAGGCTGGCGAAACGAGCAGTGCGAGCGGTAGCGAAGCAATGCGACGATTGAGCCAGATGGGCAGGAAAGCCCTGGTCGCGCCCGCAGGCGCGAAAATCCCGATTGGGCAAAAAATGTAGAGCGAAACAAACAAGTGTATTCTATTTTAAGGACGGCATCCGAAGGTTTCCAAAGGGCGATCGGAAAGCCCTTTGGTCGCGTCCGCAGACGCGAAACTTCAGAAGCCAGCCAATACGGAACTATGGGGGGACCGCATGAAAAAACTCGAAATCTTCGACAGCACGCTTCGGGACGGCGCCCAGGGGGAGGGCATCTCCTTCTCCGTCAGCGACAAGCTGAGCATCGTCAAAGCCCTGGATGAATTCGGGGTGGATTATATCGAGGCCGGCAACCCCGGCTCCAACCCCAAGGACATTGAGTTCTTCCAGCGGGTGATGGAGCACAAGCTGAAAAGCGCCCGGCTGTGCGCCTTTGGCAGCACCTGCCGCAAGGAAACAAAGCCGGAGGAGGACAAAAACGTTCTCTCACTTTTGAGCGCCAACACCCCTTCAGTGGCCATCTTCGGCAAGTCCTGGGACCTGCATGTTCTTCAGGTGCTGAATACCACCCTGGAGGAAAACCTGCGCCTGGTTTCCGATACCATCCGGTTTTTCAAAAAACACGGCAAGGAAGTGATATTCGACGCGGAGCACTTCTTTGACGGATATATCAATAACCCGGAGTATGCCATCTGGGTGCTTGAATCCGCCCATCAGGCCGGGGCTGACGTGCTTTGCCTGTGCGACACCAACGGCGGCATGCTGCCGGATGATGTTCAAACGGTGGTACAAAAGGTATGCTCCCTGTTCCCCGATACCCGCATAGGCATCCACTGCCACAACGACTCCGGCTGCGCGGTGGCTTCCTCCCTCCTGGCTGTTCGGGCCGGGGCCGTGCAGGTGCAGGGAACCTTCACCGGCATTGGGGAGCGGTGCGGCAATGCCGATTTGAGCGCCATCATCCCAGGCCTTCGGTTGAAAATGGGCATGGAATGCAAAGGTGATTTGCAAAGCCTTCGCCATACCGCCGCCCGGCTGTCGGAATTGTCGAACCTCTCCCTGTCTTCCAACCGGCCCTACGTGGGAGCCAGCGCCTTTGCCCACAAGGGGGGCATGCACATCGACGGGGTGAGCAAGGTCAGCCGTTCCTTTGAGCACATTTCGCCGGAAGCCGTAGGCAACGAGCGCCGCTTTTTGATGAGCGAGGTCTCCGGCCGCACCACGGTGCTGGCAAAGCTGGCCGCTATTGCCCCTAATTTCAACAAGGAATCGCCCGAGGTGGCGCAGATCGTGGCAAAGCTCAAAGACCTGGAGCATGAAGGCTTTCAGTTTGAGGCGGCGGACGCCAGCTTTGTACTAATGGTAACCAGGGCATTAAAGCGCTTCACGCCTCACTTCACCCTGGGCATGTACCGCATCAGCGGCGAATATCCATCCCCCGATGGGGACAAGAGCGCTTCCGCCATGCTTTCCATAGCGGTGGACGGCCAGCAGGAGACGACAGCCGCCATGGGAAACGGCCCCGTGCACGCCTTGGATACCGCCTTGCGCAAGGCGCTTTCCGTGTTCTACCCTGAGCTTAACAAAGTCCGCCTGATCGATTACAAGGTTCGCGTTCTGACCGGCCGGGCGGCCACCGCCTCCCGCGTTCGGGTTCTGATCGAATCAAGCGACGGGGAAAACACCTGGACCACCGTTGGCTTATCCACCGACATCATTGCCGCAAGCTGGCAAGCGCTGTCGGATTCCATTGAATACATTCTGCACAAGAAGGAGGCTGCCGCCCCATGTCCATGACCATGACCCAAAAGATACTGGCCGCCCACTGCGGGAAGGATGTCCTTCAAGCGGGAGATATGATACTGGCCGATACCGACTTGGTATTGGGCAACGATATCACCGCCCCCGTTGCCATCAATGAGTTTCAAAAGGCCGGCTGCGACTGCGTGTTTGACTGTGAAAAGATCGCCCTTGTGATGGATCATTTTACCCCCAACAAGGACATCAAAGCGGCGGAACAAACGAAAAAGGTTCGGGAGTTCGCCAGCGAAAAGTCTATCGTCAATTACTTTGACGTGGGCGAGATGGGCGTGGAGCACGCGCTTTTGCCGGAGCGGGGCATGGTCACCGCCGGGGATCTGGTGATCGGCGCCGACAGCCACACCTGCACCTATGGCGCGCTGGGGGCGTTTTCCTCAGGCGTTGGCTCCACCGATATGGCGGCGGCCATGGCCTACGGCAAGGTGTGGCTGCGGGTGCCGGCTGCGATTTCTGTGGTGCTCACCGGCAAGCTTCGCAAATACGTTTCCGGCAAGGATGTGATTTTGCACCTCATCCATGAAATCGGCGTGGATGGGGCATTGTATGAATCGCTGGAGTTTTCGGGAGACGGCGTTGCCGCCCTATCCATGGATGACAGGCTTTGCATCTGCAACATGGCCATTGAAGCCGGGGCCAAAAACGGCATCTTCCCGGTGGATGAAAAGACGCTTTCCTTTTTAAAGGAGCACGGTGCCAAGGAGCCCAGGGTATACGCAGCAGATAAGGATGCCGCATATGTACGGACGATCCACATCGATTTGTCGAAGCTGAACTCCGTTGTGGCCTTCCCGCACCTGCCGGAGAACGGCAAAACCTTTGACGAAATCGGCGACGTGCCCATCCAGCAGGTGGTGGTGGGCTCCTGCACCAACGGCCGGCTTTCAGATTTGCGGGAGGCCGCGGAGATTTTAAAAGGCCGCAAGGTCGCAAAAGGTGTGCGGGCTTTGATTATCCCCGCCACCCAGAAGATTTGGCTGGACGCCATGAAGGAAGGGCTTTTTGAAATCTTCGTCAATGCCGGCTGTGCCGTGTCCACCCCCACCTGCGGCCCCTGCCTGGGCGGCCATATGGGCATCCTTGCCAAGGGGGAACGCTGTGTGGCCACCACCAACCGCAACTTTGTAGGCCGCATGGGCGACCCGCAAAGCGAGGTGTACCTTGCAAGCCCCGCTGTAGCTGCCGCCTCGGCGGTAACGGGTAAGCTGACAGCACCGGAGATGCTGGAGTGATTATTTCCGGGAAGGAGCCTTTTTGTAAAAAGGCCCCTTCCCGGACCCATCCCTGAAAAACTTGAATATTTTAATGTCTAGGCATATAGACAAGATTCTTTTATAGATCATCGTATAGATACTGTTATCTACTAAGGTGCTACGGTAATGAAATATGATACGGCGCCCGAAGGTTTCCAAAGGGCGACCGGAAAGCCCTTTGGTCGCGCCCGCAGGCGCGAAATCCTTCCTCTTATTGTATCTACACTTGAAAGGAGAAGCATTATGCTATTGAATGGTAATTCTCTGTGTTACGGCGACAATGTCGACACTGACGTCATCATCCCCGCCCGCTATCTGAACACCTCCAACCCCAAGGAGCTGGCCGCCCACTGTATGGAGGACATCGACCCGGATTTTCTCAAAAAGGTGAAGCCCGGTGACGTAATCGCCGCGGGGCGCAACTTTGGCTGCGGCTCCTCCCGGGAGCATGCGCCCCTGGCCATCAAAACCGCGGGCATCTCCTGTGTCATCGCCAAGAGCTTTGCCCGCATCTTCTACCGCAACGCCATCAACATCGGCCTGCCCATCATCGTCTGCGACGGGGATTTCCACAATGGTGATTCGCTGGAGGTGGATTTGACCGCCGGAACCATTGTCAACAAGACCACCGGAGAAAAATATTCCTTCCCGCCCTTTCCGGCATTTTTGCAAAAGATCATTGAGGCGGGCGGGCTGATGAACGCTATGGCGGGAGGGAATATCGCGTGACGTACAACATTGTATTGGTTCCCGGCGACGGTATCGGCCCGGAGATTGTAGACGGAGCCGTTGCGGTTTTAAAGGCGGTGGGGACAAAGTTCGGCCATACCTTCCGGTTTGAGACCGTATTGGCCGGTGGCGCGGCGCTGGACAAGTTCGGCGTGCCCCTGCCGGAAGAAACGCTGGAAAAGTGCCTGCAAAGCGACAGCGTGCTCCTGGGCGCCGTGGGCGGCCCCAAGTGGGATACGCTGCCGGGCCATCTCCGTCCCGAGCGTGCGCTGCTGGGCATTCGAAAAGGGATGAGCCTGTTTGCCAACCTGCGCCCGGCAAAGCTGATGCCCATGCTGGCCTCCGCATCCCCCTTGCGGGCAGATATCGCGGCGAGGGGCGTAGACCTTTTGATCGTACGGGAACTCACCGGCGGCATGTACTTCGGCCCCCGTGGCCGCGGGCAGGGCGACATGGGCGAAAATGCATATGATACGGAAATCTACAGCCGGGGAGAAATTGTGCGCATCGGCCGAGTGGCCTTCGAAGCTGCCCGCAAGCGTCAAAAGAAAGTGTGCAGCATTGATAAGGCCAACGTTCTGGAAAGCTCCCGGCTCTGGCGGGAAACCATGCATGAGCTGAAAAACGAATATCCTGACGTAGCCTATTCCGACATGCTGGTGGACAACGCCGCCATGCAGTTGATTCAAAACCCCGCCCAGTTTGACGTGGTCGTCACCAGCAACCTGTTCGGCGACATATTGTCCGACGAGGCATCGCAGTTGACCGGCTCCATCGGCCTTTTGTCCTCCGCTTCGCTGGGGGAGGGTACAAGGGGCATGTATGAGCCCATTCACGGCTCCGCGCCGGACATCGCGGGCCAGGGCATCGCCAACCCCATCGCCACCATCCTTTCCGCCGCCATGATGCTGAACCTGTCCTTTGGACTTTCGCAGGAAGCAAAGGCCGTGGAAGATGCCGTGGAAAAGGTGCTGGCAAAGGGCGCCCGCACCAGGGATATTGCGGCGGGCGGCCCGTATATTATGGGCGCGGAGATGACAGACAGGATCGTTCGGGAGATTTGATGAAAGGAAAGCCCAGGGACGGTCAATGCCTTCTTCCCACCATTTCCGCCACTGGCGGTGGCGGGCTGCGGAGCCCTCAGGATGACAGAGCTCTCACGATGCGGGCGATTGACAATCGCCCCTGCGACAGTGGGCGGCCGGCCATCTTCCGCCGCCCCAAAACTTGCCCTGGTTTGTGATTTTCCCCCTTTACAATGCATTTGATTTATGTTATGATTGTGTTCGTTCGCGGGGCATTAGCGCAGTTGGTAGCGCACAACACTGGCAGTGTTGGGGTCAGGAGTTCGAATCTCCTATGCTCCACCAGCGAAGTGAAAGCCCGGAAGCCTTGATGCATAAAGGTTTCCGGGTTTTGTTTTTGTATATGGATAAAATGTACCCTAGAAAATGGACAGCAAGGGTTTTGAAAACCCATCAAAATGGACAGATGAGTTTTCAAGACCCTTAGTGTCGGACAATAGTGGTTTTGACTCCAGTTCAGACAGGTATTACAAT
>JAEYOV010000033.1 GCA_023411395.1 Bacillota bacterium | reverse complement strand
ATTGTAATACCTGTCTGAACTGGAGTCAAAACCACTATTGTCCGACACTAAGGGTCTTGAAAACTCATCTGTCCATTTTGATGGGTTTTCAAAACCCTTGCTGTCCATTTTCTAGGGTACATTTTATGGCCTAATGAAAAAAGCCCGGAAACCTTTGAGCTTCCTGGCTTCTCTGCTAGTGGTGCATTGGGGATTCGAACCCCTGCTCTCAACGATGCGAATGTTGCGCGTTACCAGAGTATCCTTAATGTAGTCATGCCTAGAATAGGTGAATTTTCGCGAGTTAGAATTGGCCCCCGATGCATGCGTTGGCAACAATATTATCTTTTCCCATTCCGACACACGACGGCTGACTGTCATACCAATAACAAAAATCTAAGAAATCATGCTTTAGTTCCGCATCATTCATGATGTTGCGAAGAACATCACCGGGGATGGAGCGTGATAGAGCGCCAGGGCCAGCGAGTCGGATATCACCTGCGCCCAAACGCTCCAAGATCGCATACAGCTCATCAGGCATAAAGGCGTAGGAAATTGGCCAGGGAGTCTCGCCCTTGGCGTATGCCTGTTCTGTCACTTCGGGTGGTTCCATAAGTCCTGATTGGAAAAATGAACGTATGGCATTCATATTGGGTCGATGATCAGGAACCTGAGTCGCACCAATATCGATCTGCCATCGGGCAAACGGATCTGATGTATTATGATTAAGTATGTATTTTACTTTTTGTGCCGGATCAAAATGATATGTCCATGCCAGCCGTGAGTATACGCCAATGATGATCCGGCTTCTACAGATACGCACCAGATTTTCGATGACCATCTCGTGATTTGGGTAGGTATACGATATTGGTGCATCGAACGAAAGAACCATATCAAACTGATCATCTTGATAAGCGCTTAGGTCTTCCAGTGAGCCATGAACGAAGTGCATGTTATCTAAAACACCCGCTTCAGCAGCCAATTGTTTCGCCGCTTCTATCATCGGCATCGAGATATCAAAGTGTGTAACCTCGATACCACGCTTGGCAAGCGGAATGGAAAACCTGCCATATCCAGCTCCTCCATCAAATACGGTTTTTACCCCCTGAAGATGGGAGAATATTTCTCGTTCGATATGTGCCTTTGCGATGATATCATCAATAAAGACCTGTTCGCGATTTATTTCTTCTGATGCCTTTTGAGGGAGGTTCCAAAAACGATTGGAGATATCAGTGGATGTGAACATTACAGTTACCCTCCAGAAAAAAATGAGAATTACCACGATGCCAAACATGTACGCTGATAAAGCGTTTGTATCATTATACCACATGAACAGCTTCAAATCATTTCCTCGTTTGCTATATTAATCTGTAATTTATCACTCAAAAAATATGTTAAAGACGAGAACCTTACAGATCAATTCTTCTTTTGCTGGTTGAGCATATGAGACACTAACGCCTATTTAGGCATATTTGCGTCATTGCAAACCTGGGATCCGCAACCACGGAATAGTAAACGGTGTATTAAGTGGTGTAATGGACAAAAAAATAAGGCCGGAAACCATTGAGTTTCCTGCCTTTCTTTATGGTCTGGGTAAGAGGATTTGACCCCTTGTCCTCTTTAAACCTATTGAGGTTTTTCGGGATGGGGTGCGGGGAAGGGCATTTTTTCAAAAAGGCTCTTCCCCGCCTCTCTTTCGTGTTCCCTTCCGCGTCCTCCCCTTGTTTCCGTTCCCGGTTTATGGTAGCATGTCCCTGGAAGGCAAGGTGTGGATAGGATGAGAAGCTTGCACATGGCGCGCATTGCCGCCGTATCGCCCAGGGTCTATCTGGGGGACTGCCGGAGGAACGCCCAGGAGATCATTGCCTGGATGGAAAAGCTGCAAAAGGAGCATGTCCAGGCGGCGGTTTTCCCGGAGCTTGGGATCACGGGATACACCTGCGGCGATTTATTGCTGAATGAAACATTGCAAAATGAGGCTGTTGATGCCCTTTATACCATTGCCAAAAGCGCGGGTGCCATGGCTGCGATCGTGGGGCTGCCCCTTTCCAACCAGGGACGGCTGTACAACTGCGCCGCCGTATTGCAGCATGGTAAAATCAAGGGCATTGCCACCAAGCGCTACCTGCCCAACGGCGGGGAATTTTACGAGACCCGCTGGTTCAAAAGCGGGCTGTACGCGCCGGAAACAATCGTCTTGAATGGGGAAACGATCCCCTTTGGCATGAATTTGCTGTTTGAGACGGAGGAATTCCGCTTCGCCGTGGAAATCTGTGAAGATTTGTGGGGGCCCATTCCCCCATCCAGTACCTATACCCCGGCGGGCGCAGAAATCATATTCAACTTAAGCGCCAGCAACGAGCTGGCCGCCAAGCACGACTACCGCCGGGAGCTACTCCGCCAGCAAAGCGGCCGGTGCTACTGCGGCTACGCCTACGCGGGCGCGGGGTTTGGCGAATCCACAACGGATCTTGTTTTCGCCGGGTTCGGCGGCGTGTATGAAAACGGGCGCACCCTCATGGAATCACCCCGCTTCCAGACGGAGGGAACCGTTGCCATCGGGGATGTGGATGTCCGCCGCCTGCGCTTCCAACGGCAGCGCACCGGCAGCTTTTTTGACAGCGACTGCGCCGTGATGCGCACCGTACCCCTGGGTGCGCTGCCTGCTTTTGCGCCGCCGCTTCGGCGTCCTATCCCGCCCATGCCCTTTGTGCCGGAGGAAAAGGGGCGCATCGTAAGGTGCGATGAAATCACCTCCATCCAGACCATGGCCCTGCGCACCCGCCTTTACGCTGCGCATCTTGACAAGCTGGTGGTGAACGTTTCCGGCGGGTTGGACAGCGCTTTGGCACTGCTGGTGGCAGCAAGGGCCTTCCGGGAAATGGGTCTGCCGGCAGAGAACCTGCACGCCATCACCCTGCCCGGCTTTGGCACAGGCCGGCGCACACGCAAAAACGCCATGCTTTTGATGACGGCTCTTGGCTGCACCGTAAGGGAAGTGGATATCACGCCCGCCGTGCGCCAGCATTTTTTGGACATCGGCCAGGATGAAAGCGTTCACGACGTGGCCTATGAAAACAGCCAGGCCCGGGAGCGCACGCAAATTGCCATGGACTACGCCAACCGCATCGGCGCGCTTGTCCTGGGCACCGGCGATCTGAGCGAAGCCGCGCTGGGTTTTTCCACCTACAACGGCGACCACATGAGCATGTACAACGTGAACTGCTCCATCCCCAAAACGCTGGTGCGCACCCTGGTAAAATACCTTGGGGAGAGCGTGTTCGGAGGTCAAGTGCAAAAGGTATGTGAAGACATCATTGATACCCCCATTTCCCCGGAGCTTTTGCCTGTGGATAAGGGGGAACTGAACCAGCGCACCGAGGAAATTCTGGGGGATTACGCGCTTCATGATTTCTTCCTGTACCACATGATGGATTCCGGCAGTTCGCCCCAGCGGCTGTACGCCTTTGCACGGCAGGCTTTTGACGGCGTGTATAACGATGATGCCATTTTGAAGGCGCTGAAGCTGTTTTTGCGCAGGTTCTTTTCCCAGCAGTTCAAGCGTAGCTGCATTCCCGACGGGCCCAAGGTGGGCAGCGTGAGCCTTTCCCCCAGGGGCGACTGGCGAATGCCCAGCGACATGGCGGGGACCGCGTGGACGGACTGGGTGCCGGAGGAATAGCATAAAAGCTTGCATACGACGAAGGAAATAAAGCAAATGACGAAAATAGTGCGCACGCACAGGGACGATCCCCGCTTTCTTGCCCTGGTGGCCCAATTGGACCAGGACTTATCCGGCCGCTATGACGACGGCAACGCGTTTTACGTGCCATTCAACACGCTAACAAAGATCACCGCCGTCGTTCTTATGCTGGAGGATGGCGCGGCCGTGGCCTGCGGCGCTTTCAAGCCCTTTGAACAGGACGGCGTGGAGATCAAGCGCGTCTTCGTGAAGCCTAACTTCCGGGGCCGGGGCCTATCCAAGCGCGTGATGGCGGAATTGGAATCCTGGGCGGCGGAGCAGGGCTTATGCCGCGCGGTTCTGGAAACGGGCATCAACCAGCAGGAAGCCATTTCGCTGTATGAAGGGATCGGCTACCGCCGGATAGAAAACTTTGAACCGTATGCGGGATTGAAGGAAAGCCTCTGCTATGAAAAAAGGCTTCTTTCGTGATATGAATCAGGGAGGAAAGAGCATGCTAAGGCCCTATCAAGAGGATGATCTGCCTGGCTGCGTGCTGGCGCTCATAGCGGCCTACAACGGCGAGCCCTGGCACAACCGATGGACGGAGGAAACAGCCACCCGGTATTTAAAAGAGTTTGCCGGCGCTCCGCATTTTGTTTGCTGGGTGGCTATGGAAGAAGGCCGCCTGGCCGGTGCGTTGTTTGGCCATCGCAAGACCTGGTGGACACAGGATGAATTGTTCGTGGATGAGCTTTTTATCCATCCCGATTTCCAGGGGAAAGGGCACGGAAAGCGCCTTTTGCAGGCTGCGGAGGAGCATTGCAGGGAGAACGGCCTGGCTGGCGTCACGCTGCTTACCGACAGGCATATGCCGGCCATGGCCTTCTATAAGCAAAACGGGTATGAGCTTAACGACCATGTGGCTTTCCTGTATAGGGTAGTACAGTGACTGGAGAGAGCCATGAACAAAGCCCTGTTCTGGGATTTTGACGGGACGCTGGTCAAAAGCCCGCGCCTGTGGAGCTCCTCGTTGCTCAGGTCCCTGAAGGATGCGTGGCCTGGCTGCCCGTTCCTGTTGGAAGACATCCGCCCGCATATGCAGAATATATTTCCCTGGGACATGGCGGACCGGGATTTCTCCAGCCTGAAGGGGGAGGCCTGGTGGGAGTACATGTACCAAAGGTTCGGGGAGGTATGCTCTGCGCTGGGCGTTCCGGAAGGCATGGCCGCACGGGCGGCCCGCGGCGTCCGGAACATCCTTGTACGAACGGAAAATTACACTGTCTATGATGACGCCCTGCCTGTTTTGCATAGGTTTAGGGAGATGGGCTTTGCGCAATACATCGTTTCCAACAACCATCCGGACCTCAACAGGGTGCTCCGTGATCTTGATCTTTCCCCGTATTTTGCGGATGCCGTCGTTTCAGGGGAAATTGGCTTTGACAAGCCCCGGAAAGAAATATTTGAGTGCGCGCTTGCAAAAGCCGGATACCCGGACCTGTGCTTTATGATCGGCGATAATCCGATTGCCGACGGGGAAGGGGCACAAGGAGCAAACATTCCCGCACTTCTGGTTCATTTGAAGGAGCCTGCCCCCGCTTTCCCCGCCTTTGAAACACTCAGCGAGGCTGCCGGCTACATTCAGGAGGCGCTGTATGCAGATCCGCATCATGACCATGGAGGATTATGACAATGTCTACGCCCTGTGGACAGGGACGCCGGGCATGGGCCTGCGCAGCCTGGACGATTCCCCGGCGGGAATAGAGAGGTTCCTTGGCCGCAATCCCGCGTCCTGCTTTGTGGCGGAGGAGGGGGAGCGTCTGGCGGGAGCCATTCTCTGCGGCCATGACGGGCGAAGGGGATACATTTACCACGCGGCGGTCCACCCGGATTTCCGCAGGCAGGGCATTGGCCGGGCGCTGGTTCAGGCCGCCCTTGACGCCTTGGCTGAGGAGGGCATTTTGAAGGTTGCCCTGGTGGTGTTTGAAACAAATGAAAACGGAAACCGGTTCTGGGAATCGGCCGGCTTTTCAAAAAGAAACGATCTTGTTTACCGCAACAGAAGCCTGAGCAGCCAGAACATCTGACACGAAAGACGTATGGCTTTCTGGAGGAGCCGGCCTATGAAGCACGCGCGTCCCCCGCTTACCCTTGCGCAGGCGTTTCCGCCATCCCCGCCCTGCGGCTGCGATATCTGCAGGGCCTATTGCAGGCGTCCCGGCTGGTGGACGGTGGAGGAAGCGGGAAAGGCCATCAAGGCCGGATACGCCATGCGTATGATGCTGGAGGTGCCCGGCGACCTGTCCTTTGGCGTGCTGTCCCCCGCCTTTTTGGGTTGCGAAGGCAACTTCGCGCTTCAAGAGTATGCCCGCCGGGGCTGCTGCTTTCTGGCTCAAGGATTATGTGAACTGCACGGGACCGGTTTTCAGCCGCTGGAATGCCGCTTTTGTCATCATGACCGCCGGGGCCTGGGCCAAAAGTGCCACGATGCCATTGAAAAAGACTGGCATACATCCGCCGGGCAGCGGCTGGTGCGGGAGTGGACGGCGATGACAAGCCTGTTTGCGCGGTACGGCATGATGCTTTAAGGCCCATAGACGATTCCTGCTTGCTTTACCCGACCGAAAAAGAAAGGAGATTTCTCATGTACATCGGTATCCTCGTCCATTCGGAAACCGGGCACACGCTTTCCGTCGCCCAGCGGATTGAAAAGCAGCTGGCGGAGATGGGCCATGACTGCCGCATTGAGCGCGTAAGCGCGCTGGGGGAGACAGCCCAAAGCCGTGGGCAGGTCAAGCTGCCCGTGGAGCTAAACAGCCCGCCGGACGCAACGCCCTATGACGCGGTGATCCTGGGCGCGCCGGTGTGGGGTTTTTCCCTCTCCAAGGTGATGACGGCCTACATCAACCAGTTGCCCAGGCTTTCGGGAAAGAAAACAGGCTGCTTCATCACCCAGCATTTCGCCCGGCCCATTTTCGGGGGAAACCGTTCCCTGCGCCATTTGAAGGATGCCTGCCGGTATAAGGGAGCCGAGGTCTACGCCTCCGGCATCGTCAACTGGTCCAATCCCCGGCGGGAAGAACAGATCGAAAACCTGGTCCGTTCCTTTTCCCAAATCGGGAATCCGGGGTAATGGAGGTGCCGAATGAAAAGAAAAACAAAAATCATACTCGCTATCATTGCGGCGGTGGTATTGATAGGTGTTGCTGGAGGTATGATCGCTTTTCAAAACATACAGAAGAATTTGGGCGCCCTTTCCGCCATGACTATTGAGGATATCCCGCTTACCGGGATCGCCGATGGCGCATATGTGGGGGAATACAGCGCTTTCCCGGTGTCCGCCCAGGTGGAGGTGACGGTAAAGGATCATGTGATGGCATCAGCCAGGGTCCTGAAGCACCAAAACGGCCAGGGCAGCGCGGGGGAAGCCGTTGTGGAGCAAGCGGTCCGGGCGAACTCGCTTCAGGTGGATACGGTAACCGGCGCCACCTACAGCAGCAAGGTACTGCTCAAGGCCATGGAAAACGCGCTGCGCAAGGGCCATGCTCCCTGATCCGTGGATTTGCATGAAATTGTAATTTTTACCTGAAAACCCTTTACAGGGTTTTCTTTTACGGATATCATGAATGCGTGTGAAATTTTGAGCGATCGGCGGGGAGGATATTTCATGAGATCGAACATGCGCCGGGTGCTGGCGTTGTGCCTGCTGGCGGTGCTGTTGCCCGGGCTTGCCGGGGCGGAAGGCCTGCGCGGGTATGGCGCCAAGGAGGGCTACCAGTATATCGCCCTGGGCGCCTGGCCCCAGGGGGAAAGCGGGGAAATTGCGCCCATCCTCTGGCGTGTTCTTGCCGCAGATGGGGAAGAAGCGCTTTTGCTCAGTGAATATATACTGGGAAACGGATGGATCCATAGGCCATATGCGGAATATGTGGAATTCGGTGGCGTGTGGCGCCTGACGGACATGTACCATTTTCTCAACGAAACGTTTTTACCAAAGGCTTTTTCCGGGGAAGAAAAACCGCTGCTGCTTAACAGCGAGGAATTGGGCACGGTTTTCCTGCTTTCGTCAGAAGACCTTGCCAACAAGGCGTATGGGTTTACAAACAACAAATCCCGTATGGCTGTGGGCACCGCATATGCCCTTGACAACGGGTTGTTCAAATATTCCAACAAGTCAAGCCCCTACTGGACCAGAACCCAATCCACCACGCTTGTTTCCGGAGTGCGGTGCACCAAGGTGGAGGGCAGCCTGGGCTATATCCGGGCAGAGGTGGAAAACGAAGGCTGGCGGCCCGCCTGCCGCCTGAATCTTGACGCGGCGGAAATCGCCTCCGGTGAGGGAACCCTGGAATCGCCCTTTATGCTATCCTTTCAGGAAAGGCCTTAGGAAGAGAACATGAAGAAAAGGCTTGCCTGCTTTTTTCTGTGCGCGGTTTTGCTTTTGTGCCTTATCCCGGCCCTTAGCGTGGCGGAAACGGTCCAGGCGGAGGATATCACCGCGCTGGCCGAGATTTCTCCCCGCTCGCCCAAGCATGGCCTCAAATCCATCTCCGACCGGAAATACACCACTCCCTGGGAAACAGCCTCCCGGAAAAACCCTTACGTGCAGGCGCTGCTTCCAAAGGGACAGCCTTGCGCCTCCCTGTACATCTGCTTTGGAAGGATGCCCGCCGCCTGGGAGGTGCAGACGCTGGACGGGGATCAGTGGGTCACGCTTCAAACCGGCGACACACGCTATCTGCACGCGTATATACCGCTGCCAAAGCCGGTTTCGAGCCTTCGCATCGCGGTGACGGATGCAAAGAAAACCACCCTGCTGATCAATGAGCTTTTCCTGTTCGGGCCGGGGGAAGTGCCCGGCTGGGTGCAGAAATGGGAGCCCACGGAAGAGAAGGCCGATCTTCTGGTTTTGGTAGCGCATCCCGACGACGAGCTCCTGTTCATGGGCGGGACGATCCCCTATTACGCGGTGGCACTGAAAAAACGGGTGGTGGCCTGCTACCTGACGCCTTCCAACACCACCAGAAGCAGCGAATTGCTCAACGGCTTGTGGTCTATGGGTGTGCGCACCTATCCTGTCATCGGGCCGTTCCGGGATGCTTTCAGCGCCAATCTCAAAAGCGGCTATGAAAAATGGGGCGGCAGGGAAAAGGTACGGGCTTATGTAATGGGCGTGATCCGCCGGCTGAAGCCAACCGTGGTGGTAACCCATGATGTGGACGGGGAATACGGCCACGGCGCCCACCGGGTATGCGCCGACACGGCCATCTGGTGCGTGGAGCATAGCGCCGATCCTACCGCCGACACCAACTCCGCCGGATTGTACGGTACCTTTGAGGTATCGAAGCTGTACTTGCACCTGTACCCGGAAAACGGCGTTGTCATGGACTGGCGGATTCCCGATCCAGCCCTTTTGGGGCGTACGCCGCTTCAGGCCGCCCAGGATGCCTATGGGCTTCATGTGACCCAGCAGAATGCGGGCTCCGCGGTGATCGGCAAGGATTTTGGGGTCACCGACGATGGGGAATTCGCCTGCAACCGCTTTGGGCTTTACCGTTCCCTGGTGGGGCCGGATATTGCGAAGAATGATTTTTTCGAAAATATACCATGATTACGGAGGTTTCGTCTCGCTCATGAAGTGCAAAAATTGGTTTCCAGTACTGTTCTTGATCCTGCTCATGCTGCTGCCCGCCGGGGCGTTGGCTCTTTCCAATGCGACTGTTGATTCCGCCATCACGGTCAGGGCCGCCGCTACACCCAAACCTACCAAAACACCCAAACCCACCAAAACACCCAAGCCCACCAAAACACCTAAGCCCACCGCCACGCCAAAGCCTACCATAAGGCCGGTGAATTTTCCCACCCTGCCCCCCACCAATGAAAAGGGATTTTTACTGGAAGGCGAATTTGTGTATGAAAACGTGGAGGAAGGTTTATGGCTGTATGCTTCCCCCACGCTGAAGGTTCAAATTGAGCGGATCAACGACCCGAACCGTGTCCTGGTTTGGTATGAAGCCGAAATCTGGAGCGATATCGAAGCGGGGGAAACATTTGCCGCCATCCCCTTTGACAAGGAAAAATGGGGCAAGGCAAAGCATGTGCAGCCGGAGCGCATTGCCGCGGAAAACAAGGTGGTGTTCGGCATGAACACCGATTATTACACCTTTCGCGCCGCCCAGCCGAAGGTATTGATGGTGGGCATCATCATCAGGGATGGGGTCATCATCAGCGAAAAAACCTCCGTGTATCCCAGGTTCCGCTTCCCGCCCCTGGATACGCTGGCCCTTTTGCCGGACGGTGGCATGGGGGTATACCGCTCCGACGAGCTGACACCCCAGCAGTACCTGGACATGGGCGCCAAGGATGTGTTCGCATTCGGCCCCATTTTGGTAAGGGATGGGAAAACCAATCCGGATGTATTGGAGTTTAGCTATGGGCAGACCCAGCAGCCCCGCTGCGCCATTGGCATGATTGAGCCCGGCCATTATTACGCAATACTGGCGGAAGCCAGGATCAAGAAGGAGAGCGTTGGCGTCAGCGTGCCTGAGTTGATGGATATGATGCAGGCGGCGGGCTGCCAAACCGCCCTTAACCTGGATGGCGGCCAGACCGCGGTGATGCTGTTCATGGGCAAGCAGGTGACGAGGATCGGCTCCTATTCGGGAGGGAAAACGTCGCCCCGCAGCACTACGGAGATCATAGGCATCGGGCGTTCGGAATCGGTAGCGCCCTGGGATGACTGAATATATCAAACTGCCTCGCCCGAACAGGACGAGGCAGTTTTCTTATAGGGGCATCTTTTCATAAAGTCAATCCGCTTGTTCCGCAATTTGAACGCTCCCCTTTTCAAAGGAGCGCGGCTTCTTGATAAACCCGAGCTTTGTTTCCGAGACAATCACCGACAGGAAAATGACCAAAAAGCCGGCCGCCAGCCGCGGCGTCAGCGTTTCTCCATAAAAGATCATGGAGAAGGCCACCCCGAACACCGATTCCAGGCTTAGAAGAATGGAGGCCGCCGCCGGGTGCGTGTACTTTTGCCCTATATTCTGCATGAGCAGCGCGCCGGTGGTGGCGAATACCGCCAGGTATAAAAGCCCGTACCAGCTTGAACCCGGGATGGCCGCGGGAAATGTTTCCGCGGCCAGGGAAATGGTTATGCAGCAGACAGCGGCCGTGCCAAACTGCACAAGGGTTAAAAGCACCGGGTCTTCCTCCCGGCTTACCTGCGCCACCGCCACCATGTGGGCGGCATACATAATGCCCCCCGCCATCGTCAGCCCGTCGCCCATGCCGATGGTGAAGTTCCCCGTCAGGGATACCAGCCCTATCCCCCCCAGGCAAAGCACGCCGGCCAGGCAATTATAGGCGTTCGGCCTTTTTTTCGTAACCATCCAGAAAAGGAAAGGCACCACGATGCAGTAGATGGCCGTCAGGAAGGCGTTCTTCCCCGGCGTGGTATCTTTCAGTCCCAGGGTTTGCAGCGTATAGGCGGTGAACAGCAAAAATCCAAGCAGCGCGCCGCCAAGCAATGTTTTGCCGGTGATATTTTTCAGCCGGTTGAAAAAGATCAGGCACAATAGCCCGCAGCCGATGGTGAAGCGTATAGCCAGCAGCGAAAACATGGGGAACACATCCACCGAGTTCTTCATCACAAAAAAAGAACTGCCCCAGATCAGCGAGGCGGTCAACAGCGCCAGCTTGCTCAACGCGGAACGTTTCTGCATATAGACCCTTCCTTATGGGTTCTGCCCCAAATCCTTTCATTTGGCCTGGTTCCGGAGCCTTCCCAGTATCATACAACCAGACGGTATTTCCGTCAATGTTCTTTCCGTGTGACGGCCAAATTTTTCTGTGGCATCCCCCTTGACAAGGACCTGAAATGGGGTACAATAAAAAGGTCAAAGATAGTCAAATAAGCCCGCAGGGGAGGAAACAATATGAACACCGGCAAGTTCACGCAAAAAACCATGGAGGCACTCAAAGAGGCCCAGCGTGTGGCCATTGCCTATCAAAACGTACAGGTGGAGCAGGCCCACCTTTGCCATGCCCTTCTGGCCCAGCCGGAAGGGCTGATCCCCCAATTGCTGAACAAGATGAACATCGACGGGAACCTTATGGCCGGGGCCATGGAGGAGGCTGTAAGCCGCCTTCCCAAGGTATCGGGGCCGGGCCGGGAGCCTGACAAGGTCTACGTCTCCGCGGATGTGGAAAGGGCGCTGATGGCGGGAGAGCAGCGGGCCGCACAGATGAAGGACGAATATCTGTCGGTGGAACACGTGTGGCTGGGTTTGATGGAAAGGCCCGACCGCGTGGTGAAGCCGGTTTTCGACCGGTTTCAAATCAGGACAGACGCGTTTTTGAAGGCGCTGTCCACCGTGCGGGGAGCTGCACGGGTGACAACCGACAGCCCGGAGAACACCTATGACGCGCTGGCAAAATACGGTGCCGATCTGACGGCGCTGGCCCGGGCGCAGAAGCTGGACCCGGTGATCGGCCGGGACAGCGAGATCCGCAACGTAATCCGCATCCTTTCCCGCAAAACGAAGAACAACCCCGTGCTCATCGGCGAGCCCGGCGTGGGCAAGACAGCCATCGCCGAAGGCCTGGCCATCCGTATCGTGCGGGGCGACGTGCCCGAAAGCCTCAAGGACCGCAGGCTGTTTTCCCTGGATATGGGCAGCCTCATTGCCGGGGCCAAATTCCGCGGTGAATTCGAGGAACGGTTGAAGGCCGTGCTGGCAGAGATCAAAAAAAGCGAGGGCAAAATTCTTCTTTTCATCGACGAGCTGCACAACATTGTGGGGGCCGGCAAGGCGGAAGGCGCCATGGACGCGGGAAATTTATTGAAGCCCATGCTGGCCAGGGGCGAACTGCACTGCATCGGTGCCACCACCCTGGATGAATACCGCAAGTACATCGAAAAGGATGCCGCCCTGGAGCGGCGCTTCCAGCCGGTGATGGTGAACGAGCCCACGGTAGAAGACACCATCTCCATCCTGCGTGGCCTGGAGGAGCGCTACGAGGTGTTCCATGGCGTCAAGATTCAGGACGGCGCGCTGATCGCCGCCGCCACGCTGTCCAGCCGCTATATTACCGACCGGTTCCTGCCCGACAAGGCCATCGATCTCATTGACGAGGCCTGCGCCATGATCCGCACGGAAATCGACAGCCTGCCGGTGGAACTGGACGAAATCTCCCGCAAGATCATGCAGCTTGAAATCGAGGAGGCCGCCCTGAAGAAGGAAGCGGATGAGGATAATCTTTCCCGGGAACGCCTGAAACATTTGCAGAAAGAGCTTTCCGACCAGGGGGCGGAATTTGCCCGGCTGAAGGCGCAATGGGATAATGAAAAGGCCGCCATTTCCAGGGTGCAAAAGCTCCGGGAAGAGATTGAACGGCTGGGAGCAGAAATCGAAAAGGCCGAGCGGACCTACGACTTGAACAAGGCCGCCGAGCTGAAGTACGGCGAATTGCCCCGGCTTCAGAAGGAACTCAAGGATGAGGAGGCAATTGCCGAAAAGAACAAGACCGGCCAGAGCCTGCTCCGGGACAAAGTCACCGAGGAGGAGATTGCCCGCATCGTGGCCCGCTGGACGGGCATCCCCGTACAAAAGCTGGTGGAGGGCGAGCGGGAGAAGCTTTTGCATCTGCCGGACATATTGCATCAGCGCGTCATCGGCCAGGAGGAGGCGGTGCAGAAGGTATCGGAGGCCATCCTGCGCAGCCGGGCCGGCATTGCCGACCCCAACCGGCCCATCGGTTCCTTCCTGTTCCTGGGCCCTACGGGCGTGGGCAAGACGGAGCTGGCCAAGGCGCTGGCCCAGGCGCTGTTCGATGAGGAAAAGAACCTGGTGCGCATCGACATGTCGGAATACATGGAGAAATTCTCCGTGTCCCGCCTGATCGGCGCACCTCCGGGTTACGTGGGCTATGACGAGGGCGGGCAATTGACCGAGGCCGTACGCCGCAAGCCCTATTCGGTCGTACTTTTTGACGAAATCGAAAAGGCCCATCCCGAGGTGTTCAACGTGCTTTTGCAGGTGCTGGATGACGGGCGCATCACCGATTCCCAGGGCCGTACGGTGGATTTCAAAAACACCATCCTCATCATGACCAGCAACCTGGGTTCCTCCGACATCCTGGAGGGCATCGGTGCGGACGGACAAATCTCCAAGGAAGCCCGTCAGCGGGTGGAGATGCTGCTGAGGATGCAGTTCCGCCCGGAATTTTTGAACCGCATTGATGAGATTGTTTTCTACAAGCCGCTGAACCGGGAGGAAATCGGCCGCATCGTCACGCTGCTTACAAGCAATCTGCAAAAGCGGCTGGAGGACAGGCAAATCACCCTTACGCTGACCGAAGCGGCCAAAGAAATGGTGATCCGGCGTGGCTTTGATCCCGTGTACGGCGCGCGGCCGTTAAAGCGCTTTTTGCAAAGCCGGGTGGAAACGCTGGTGGCCCGAAGGCTCATCCAGGGCGATGTGCACGCCGGCCAGGCGCTCACCGTGGATGTGGACGATGCCGGAGAACTGTATATCCGGGAGTAAGCGCTCATAGACTGTGGCAAATCCTCTCCGAATGGGAGGCTGTGCCATGCTGTATAACAGGGAAGCGGCTGTTGCCTACGCCCATGAGTGGGCTTACCGCAGGAATCCTCGGTTTTACGATTTTCACAATCTCGGCGGGGACTGTACCAATTTCAACTCCCAGTGCCTTTACGCGGGTTGCGGCGTAATGAACTATACCCCGGTGATGGGTTGGTTTTTCATATCCCTGAACAATCGGGCCCCCGCATGGACGGGGGTCCAATTTTTGTACAACTTCCTTACCAAAAACAAGGGTGCGGGGCCATACGGCCAGGAGCTTCCGCTTCAGCATGCCATGATAGCGGATGTGATTCAATTGAGCCGTGACGGGTACCGCTTTTCCCACTCCCTGTTCATTGTGGAGGCAGGCAATCCCCCGGCCCCTGAAAACATTCTTATTGCAACCCATACCCTGGATTCCGATTACCGTAAGCTGAGCTCCTACACCTATGCCAAAAGCCGCCTGATCCATATCATCGACGCCAGAAAATAAGAACACGCCCGAGAAACAACTGGATGAAGCAGGGGATCAATTATGAAAACAGGTTGGGCAGCCCAGCCAATTCCCCCCAGCCCCGCCTGTACCGTTTACAGGGAAAGCCGCCTGTGATACGATATAAACGTGCGGAAACGAGCATAAAGCTGCCTGATTCCGCCCGCAAATGTGCAGGGAGGGCGGGCCTATGCTGAACATTGAGCGCGTGGATGATATATTGAAGGAGCTCCGGCTGAAAAAGGCCGTGCTGGTAAGCCAATTGTCCAAGCAGTACGGCGTCAGCCCGTCCACCATCCGCCGGGATTTTGCGGAACTGGAAAAGGAGGGCTTGCTCCGGCGCACCTATGGCGGGGCCATGCTCGTCGAGCATCAAAGCAGCGAGATTCCCTACACCATACGCACCTTTGAAAACAAGGCGGAGAAGAGCATCATCGGGAAGCTGGCGGCCAGGCTTGTGCGGGACGATATGCATATTTCCCTGGACTGCACCAGCACCGTGGCCCATATGGTGCGGTATCTGGGCAAGAAAAGCAACCTCAAAATTCTCACCAACAGCGCCCAACTGGCGCTTGACTGCCTGGACAGCATTCCCGGCGCGCAGATCTGCTGCACCGGCGGCTGGCTGAACACCTTCGCCCGGGGCTTTACGGGGGAGGCGGCGCGCCAGCGGGTGGCGGATTTCACCTGTGACATCCTGTTCTTTTCCGCAAGGTCCATTTCCATGGAAAACGGCGTCACCGATGTGAACGAGGAGGATGTGTGCATCAAAAAGCAAATGCTCAAAAGTGCCCGCAAGGCGGTATTCCTCTGCGACAGCACGAAATTCGACCGCACATCCTTCCGGTTCTTTTGCGGCATCGGCGAAATCGACTGCCTTGTCACCAATGAAAAGCCATCGGACAAATGGCTGGAGGTTTTCGCAAAAGCGAACGTAAAGGTGATCTATCCCAAGGAAAACGAGTGAGGAGTATAAGGTTACTCGCTCAAAATGCCTTGGAGCATTTCTTCTGAACGCGCAAAGCATAATGGATTGGCTGCCAGCACCGGCGCCTTTTGGTCAAAGCGGAGCGATCCCCGGCCCGGGCTTGCGGCTGTGCCTCCCGCTTCCATAACGATCAGGGCGCCGGCGGCGAAATCCCAGGGCGAGAGGATAAGCTCCCAGTAAATGTCGCTGCGGCCGCAGGCCACGTCGCAAAGATCGATGGCCGCGGACCCGGTGCGCCTCAAATCCCCCGCCGCGAGCAGGAATTTTTCGGCCGCACGCATGGTTTTGCCGGCCAGTAAGGCATCATAGGGCGAAGTGCCATAGCTCACCAGCGCATGGGAGAACTCCTGCCGGGAAACATGAATCGGCTGTCCGTTCAAAAACGCGCCCTTTCCTTTTTCCGCATAGAAAAGTTCATTGGCGTAAGGATTCAATATGGCGGCCAGTACGGGTTCCCGGCCATGCAAAAGCGCCACGGAAATGCAGGAGCATTTGCGGCCCCTGATGAAGTTGGTGGTACCGTCGATGGGGTCGATCAAGAATGTCGGCCCATCCCCGAGCGCCTCGTTCTCCTTTTCCTCCGCAAAAAAAGCCGCCTCCGGCGCGGCCTTGTGCAGTTCCTCCATTAAAAAGGCCTGCACCCCGATATCCGCCTGGGTCACGAAATTGGCGTGGCCTTCCTTTTGAAAAACCTCGGGCCGGTCAAAGCGAAGCATTTTCTCCCCGGCGGCGAGGATGATGGCCTGCAGTGTTTTGAGCATAAGGCCTCCATTAATATGCGGCGTCCAGGCGGCGCACCGACTGGCGGGATACAAGGCGTACCGGCAGCACCACGCTGCGCGGCGCGGAACCGTCCTTGCCCTGCAAGGCGTTGATGAGCATCCTGGCGGCGATAACGCCCTTATCCACCACGTCCTGGTGAACGGTGGTCAGCTGCGGGCTGGTGAGGCGGGCGATGTTCAAATCGTCGAAGCCCACGATGGAGATATCCTCCGGCACTTTCCTGCCGGCCTCCTGCAAGCCTGAGATGAGCCCGGCGGCCAGGATGTCGGCGGTGGCGAAAATGGCGGTATAATCATGCCGGCGCGCCAGTTCCCGGCCCAGGGCCGTGCCCTGCTCGATGCCGATCTCCCGCTGGTACACGTTCTCCGTCCTGATTGGTACGGAGTATTCCGATAGCGCCTGGCAATAGCCCTTGAAGCGCCTGGCCAATACGCCTTCCTCCAGAATGGGCGGGCCGCAGAACAGTATATCCCGGTGGCCGTTTTCCAGAAGGTGCCTTGCGCCAAGGTAACCGCCCTGCTGGTCCTCCAAACGCACCTGCAGCACCTGGTCGTTTGGGATATAACTGTCGATCAAAAGAATGTGCGTCTTTTGTGCCATCAGGCTTTCGTAAAAATCCGTGGGGAATATGCCCGTCAGAATCAGCCCGTCCAGATTCCAGTTGTTCAGCAGCGACATAAGCTCCGGCACATTGTCGATGGTGCGCACCATCAGGTAATAACCCCGCTCCCGAAGCGTTTGCTCAATGCCTGCCAGCAGCGCGCCGTGAAAGGGGTCCTGGAAAAATCCGCCGCTCTCCAGCGGCACCAGGTGGTTGATGACGCCGATGATCCGGGAGGCATTGTTCACCAGCGCCCTGGCCGACATGTTGGGCACATACTGCAAATGCGCGATGGCATCCTGTATCCTTCCCACCATTTCCGGCGATACGCGGCCCACGTTGCCGTGGATCACGTTGGATACCGTGGTGGTGCTGACACCCACCGCCCGCGCCACATCCTTGATGGTGACCAAACATTATGCCCCCTTCAGCTATCCGCGTTCTATGTACGGTTATTATAACATAGAATGGTTGGTTTGCAAGGAAGATACTCCCTGTTAGGCTCGAATTTTTTTGTAGGTTTTACGTGAAACGGTATTGACACACAGGAACGCTGATGATATACTTTGACTAGTTGAACGTAAAACCTTGCCAAATTCCACAAGCTTCCTTTTTCCCTTTCCGGGCCTCCGGAGGGGCAAGCGTCCCTCCTGCGTATACCATCACCTATTTTAAAAGGAGGAACCCCCATGAAAAAATTCGTAGCCCTGCTCCTGAGCCTTTTGCTGGCTCTGGGCGCCGTTTCCGCCCTGGCGGAAGGCAAAGTCACGCTGACGCTGGGCATCTGGCCCGAAGACGTGGACACCGGCGCCATCGAAGCCCATGAAACAAACTTCCTGCCTGCTTTCCAGGCCGCCATGCCCGATGTGGAAGTGGTGAAGGCCCACTACAAGTATGCTGTGGACACCTTTGTCTCCATGGCGGAAGCCGGCACCGTCCCCACCCTGTTTGAGACCTGGTACACCGAACCGCAAAAGCTCATCAAGGGCGGCTTTGTGGCCGACATTACCGACGAATTGACGGAGCTTGGCTGGCTGGACAAGATGAACCCTTCTGTCCGCAACCTGCTGTCCGATGAAAACGGCCGCGTGTATGGCCTGCCCCGCGATGGCTATATCCTGGGTCTGATGGTCAACGCGGAAGTGTTTGAAGATGCCGGCCTTACGGATGAAAACGGCCTGCCCCTCTACCCCAAGACCTGGGAAGAGTTCGTCACCACAGGCAAGACCATCAAGGAAAAGACCGGCTCCGCCGCCCTGTGCCTCCTGGCTGCCGACAACGCCGGCGGCTGGCACTTCAGCAACATTGCCTGGACCTTCGGCGCCACGCTGGAAGTAAAGAATGCCGATGGCAAGTGGGAAGCCAACCTGAACAGCCCCGAAGCCGTGGCTGCCATGGAATTTGTCAAGGCGCTCAAATGGGAGCATGACCTTCTGACCAGCGATCCCACCACCGAGGGTTGGAGCTCCGGCTTTGCCCAGTTGGGCACCGGCGCCGCCGCCATGTATATCGCCGCCAACGACGCTGTGAACCAACCCACCGAAGGCAATGGCCTGCCCGTGGATAAGCTCATGATGGTTGGCATGCCCGCCGGCCCCGGCGGCACCTTCAGCCTCATCGGCGGTACGCCCTACATGTTCGCCAAAGGCTCCACCCATGAGCAGATCATGGCCGGCCTGAAGTATCTGGAGTGCATGGGCAAGGCCCCCATTCTCACCGAAAGCGCCAAGAACGGCCTGGTGCTGGATGCCAAGAGCCGCGTGGAGCGCGGCGTGCCCGTGATCCGCAGCTTCCCAGCCTGGACCGATGCGGACTTCCTCGCCGCTAATGAAGCTGTTGTCGCTGAATACACCAATGTGGATCCCCGGATGTTCGACGCATACTTCACCGCCGTCAGCACCGAGGGCGTCCTGCGCATGGAAGAACCCGTGCAGACCCAGGATATGTACAGCGAGCTGACCAAGGTGCTGCAGGCTGTTGTCACCGACCAGAACGCCGATGTGCAGGCGCTGCTGGATGCCGCCGATGCAAACCTCCAGGCGCTGCTGGACGCAGACATCAACAAGTAACCTTTATTCAATGCTTCCCTCCGCCGGGAGAGCCGGTCCTGCCGGCTCTCCCGTATTTGTAACAGGACTCTTGGGAAAGCGCGCCCGCGGCGCTTTTTCCCAAGCGCCCTCCCTTTTTCTTTGGTATACTTTAGCAAGGAGGCGATCGTTATGATTTCTGCGGCCCCTGCCCGTCCCCGCCGCACGTTGCGCGCAAAATACGGCAGGGATGTGATCGCCTGGTGCATTATGCTGCCCAGCCTGATCCTGTTTGCGTTTTTCGTGTGGGTTCCCCTGATGCAAAGCCTGTATCTGAGTTTGTTCAAAGCCCAGGGCGTCCGCATCTTAGGCTTTGCCGGGCTGGAAAACTTCAAAGCCGTGATTGCCCACCCGGACTTTTGGCCCGCGGTGCGCAATACGTTCCTGTATACGCTCTGGTCACTGGTGATTGGCTTTTTTGTGCCTATCATTCTGGCAGTTTTCATTCAGGAAATGGCATATGGCAAAAGCCTGTTCCGGGTGGCCATTTACCTGCCCAACATCGTTCCCGGCCTGGCCACGGTGTTTTTGTGGCGGTATCTGTTCAAAAGCGGCGACAACGGCGGGCTGAATATGCTGCTGGGCGCCGTCGGCCTCCCGGGCGGCGCATGGCTGAGCAACGCCTCCCTGGCGATTCCCATGATCGTTGTGGCCATGACATGGAAGGGGGCCGGCGCTACCACCCTCATCTATCTTGCGGGCCTGCAGGGGATTAACCCGGAGCTGTATGAAGCCGCCATCATCGATGGCGCCAACGTGCGCCAGCGTATCGCCCACATTACCGTTCCGCAGCTTTATAACCTGGGCCGGACGCTGCTCATTCTTCAGGTGATCGCAGTGTTCCAGGTGCTGTATGAGCCCCTGGTCATGACCAACGGCGGGCCCAACAATGCATCCGTATCCCTGATGCAGCTTGTGTTCCGTTACGCCTTCGATTCGTTTGATTACCCCAAGGCGACGGCGGTATCGGTGTTTATCTCCATCGCACTGATCACGCTGACGCTCCTGTACAACAAGATCAACAGGCCCAAGGATATGTGAGGGGAGGGATACGCATGAAAAAGCTCATCACCAAGTCCGACGGCTCCATCCGCGGCTATGATTTGCGCAAGCCTCCCGTGCAGATCGGTTATTCGCTCATGTTTATTTTTTGCGTGGCGGCCCTCCTGCTTTCCCTGATGCCCATCATCTGGGTATTGCTGGCGGGCTTTAAGGAGAATAAGGAATTCGTTCGCGGCGTAAAGGGACTGGATAACTGGTACCGCCCCCAATTTCTGCCCGTTTCCTTCAGCCTGGAAGGGTATGAAACCGCCTGGCGGGAGATGAAGTTCTACCGCTTCTACCTCAACAGCCTTTGGGTGGTGCTGGGCAGCGCGGTGAGCGCGGTATTTTTCAACGGGCTAATCGCCTACGTCATTTCCCGCTTAAAGCCACGGGGCCATAAAATTGTCTACGGGCTGATCATGGGCAGCCTCATGCTCCCCGCGACCACCAGCATGGTACCTCTTTTGATCAACATCAAGAACTTGGGTCTGATCGGATCGTTCCTGCCTTTGTGGCTGGCCATCGGTGCCAACGCGTTTTATGTGGTGCTCTTCAAAAACTTTTATGATGCCATGCCTACCTCGCTTCTGGAAGCGGCCAGGCTGGACGGCTGCAATGACCTGAACCTCTTTTTCCGTATCGTCATGCCGCTGAGCATGCCCATCAACATGGTCATTCTCATCTATGCCGTAACCGCTGCCTGGTCGGACTTCCTGCTGCCCTACCTTGTGCTGAGCAACACGCCGCTGGAAACGGTGATGGTGCGGTTGTTTACCTATCGCACCTCCGACCGTGTCAATGATATGGATGTGATCAGGGCCATCGTGTTTGCCATCATTCCGCCCATCCTCCTGTTTATTGCCTTTCAGCGCAAAATCACGCAAAATGTGATCTCCGCCGGGATTAAGGGTTAATTATTTCGTCAAAGGATGGATATCATGGCAAAGAAAGCGGACGTGTATTTCGAGTGTTACCCCTTTAAGATTGCGGAGAAAGGTTTTGACCCTGCCCACAGCCGTGTCAGCGAGTCGGTTTTTTCCCTGGCCAACGAGCATATGGGCGTGCGAGGTTACTTTGAGGAAGGCGGCTCGCTTGACAGCCTTCTGGGCAGCTACCTGGGCGGCATCTATGAGCTGGACGGGGAGGAGACTCCCGGCGGCTACAAGGGCATCGTGAAACAGACCCATTACATGGTCTGTGCTCCGGATTATCTCTATTGCCCCATCGCCGTGGATGGGCACAGGCTGGACCTGGGTGTTTGTTCCTTTTCCGATTTTGAGCGGGTATTGGATATGAGAACCGGTTTGTTGTCCCGCCGCTTTGTTTGGAAACTGCCCGGCGGCGGCAAGGTATCGGTGATGTTTGAACGGCTTTTGGGCATGGAGGACCCCCATCAGGCGGGTCAGCGCGTTACCCTTGAGGCATTGGATGCCCCTGTGCAGGCAAGCCTTGTGCTGGGCGTCAACGGCCATGTGATTCACCAAAACACCGGCCGGTGCGATTGGCAGGACAGGGGAGGACTATTTGACGGCTTCACCGCCGCCCGCCTGCTTGAGACTAAAACCACAGGCCAGAAGGCGCTGTACGGCTTTGCGCTGTCCCTGCCTGATGGGTGCACCGCCAGCCCTGTTGAGAAGAAGCTATTTACCGGTTTTGAGGTGGAATGCACCCTTGAACCGGGAAGGCCTGCGGTCTTTGAGAAGAGAATATGGGCCGATTCGCTTCGCCGGGGGGAAAACTCCGGCAAAGATCCGGCACTATTGCGCAAAGCAGTGGCAAACGCCCGGACAACATCGGACTTTGATTCCCTTATAAAGAGGAATGAATCGCATTATGCCGCCCTGTGGCGCACCGCCGATGTGCAGATTGACGGCGACCCTTTAAACCAACAGGGCATACGCTACTGCATCTTCCAGCTTCACCAGACCTACCGGGGCTTTGACGGGCGCAACAACATCGGCGCCAAGGGGCTCACAGGGGAAGCCTACAACGGCCACGCCTTCTGGGATACGGAAACATATTGCCTGCCCTATTATCTGCTCAATGATGTGAAGGCCGCCAGGAACCTTTTGCTCTACCGCTACCATACCTTGCCTGAGGCTAGGGAGAGGGCAAAACAACTGGACTGCAAGGGCGCGTGCTATCCCATTGCCACGCTGAACGGCAAGGAAGCTTGCACCCTCTGGCAGCACGCCAGCCTGCAAATGCAGCCCAGCACATCCGTGGCCTATGCCGTGTGGAATTACCACCATCAGACTGGCGACGACACGTTTTTATTTAGGGAAGGCATCGAGATGCTGGTGGAAATCAGCCGCTATTGCGCCTCCCGGGGGAATTGGAACCAGGATCATACCGCCTACGGCTATTACGGCGTCATGGGCCCGGACGAATTCCACCTGATGGTGAACAACAATTATTACACCAATTTCATGGGCAAAAAGACGCTTGAATTTACATTGCACGTTCTTGACCGAATGGAAAAGGAAGCGCCGGAGGCCTTTGCGGCCGCCTTTGGAAAACTGTCCGTTACAGATGAGGAGCGTGCCGGTTGGGCAGCATGCGCCAAGGCCATGCTTCTTGCGCAGGATGAGAATCTTGTCTTCGAGCAGCACGAGGGCTATTTCACTTTGCCTCACCTGGACATCCATTCCATTCCCGCCACGGAATTTCCCTTATACCACCACTGGAGCTATGACCGCATTTACCGAACCGACATGATCAAGCAGCCCGACGTGCTGATGGCCATGTTCCTGTATCCAGGCGATTATACGCTGGCGGAAAAAACCGCCAACTACGACTACTACGAGCCCCGGTGCATTCACGAAAGCTCCCTGTCTCCTTCCATCCACGCCATCCTGGCCAGCGAACTCAAGCGGCATCAGGAAGCTTTCCGCTTTTTCGGCTTTGCCGCAAGGCTGGACCTGGACAACTACAACTGCAATACAGCCGAAGGGCTTCACCTGGCCAACATCGCCGCCGCGTGGGTGACCATCGTTTTCGGCTTTGGCGGCTTACGCACCGACGGGGAGATACCCTCGCTTGCCCCCTCCATTCCCGCCGCCTGGGACGGCTATCATTTTTGCCTGACGGTTGGCGGCAGCACGCTCAAGGTGGATGTACTTGGGGAAACCGTGACACTGTCACTCATTCAGGGAAGTCCTGTAAAGCTTCTTGCCTATGGCCGGGAGATTACCGTGGGCAAGGAAGAAGCATCGCTTCAGATACCGGAGGAATACCGGGAGTAGACCACCGGAGGAACCTCCTTTTGAAAAAGGAGATTCCTCCGGACCACCTCCAGGAAAACATCATCCTGTTGACATTTCAGGGAGGCGCTCGCGATGAAAAAGCTCATATCTTTTCTGATGTGTTTTTTGCTTCTTTTACTGCCGGCGGCATCCTTTGCCCAGGAGGGATACCCGGTGGCGCTGTACAGCCAACCCATGAACATACTTCCAAGCGAAACCTGCAAGGTGTGGATCGAGGGCCGGCCCCTTTCTGTCATCGATACGGCGGTGAATCACCAGAGGACGTGGACCTCCCGGCCGCTGCTTTCAAAAACACCGGTGGCGCTGTTCTCCATGGGCGGGCCGGTATCGGTCACGGTGCAGTTTCCGGGCGTTTCGTTGGAATCCGTCACCGTAAGGCCCTTGTCGCTGGGCATCACGCCCGATATCAAGGGCGATACCGCACAGTTCATCCTTCGGGAACCTGCCGCCGTTACCGTGGACTACAACAACCAGGTGAAAGGCGCGCTCCACCTGTTCGCTTCCGCATTGGAAACGGATATCCCCGATAAAAAGGACCCCGGCGTGATCTACTTCGGCCCCGGCCTGCACGATGCGGGGCTGATTGTTCCAAAGAGCGGCCAGA
Source organism: Bacillota bacterium (assembly GCA_023411395.1). GTDB lineage: Bacteria > Bacillota > Clostridia > Christensenellales > Aristaeellaceae > JAEWAH01. Next base: position 62,227 of record JAEYOV010000033.1, on the reverse strand, counting down.
CCATCTACCTGGCCGGGGGCTGCGTGCTTCGGGGATACATCCAGGCCGGGGGCGTTGAAAATGTGCGCATCCTGGGCCGGGGCATTATCGACGGCAGCCGCTATGACCGGTGGGAAGATACCATCGTGCCCATCAACTTCACCGATAGCAAAAACATATTTATCGGGGGCATCACCATCCTGGACCCCGCCGCCTGGACGGTGAACCTGTACAAGTGCGATACCGTTACGATTGACGGGATCAATATCGTGGCCGCCCGGTCCAACTCCGACGGCATCACCACCCAGTCCTGCCAGAACGTAACGGCACGCAACTGCTTCGTAAGGGGCTGGGATGACAACCTGGTGGTAAAGGGCTACGACGGCAATGTGAAAAACATCCTCTTTGAAAATTGCGTGCTCTGGACCGACCTGGCCCAGTCCTGCGAGGTGGGCTATGAGACGCGGGCGGATATGATGGAGGATATCACCTTCCGCAATATCACGGTGCTGCACAACTTCCACAAGCCCGTCATGTCCGTGCACAACGGCGACAACGCACTGGTGAGAAACGTACGCTTTGAAAATATCGTGGTGGAAGATGCTCAAATGGGCGAGGGCGACGGCACGAGGCTGCTCATTGAGCTGACCACCACCAAGTCCCAGTGGTCCAAATCCGCTGTCCGGGGCAACATCCGGGGCGTGGTGTTTGACAACATCAAGGTTTTAAGCGGCAAGGAAGCCTCTGTCCGCATCTTTGCCTTCAACAAGGATTATACCATTGACGACGTATTGTTCCGCAACATGGAGATTCTGGGCAAGCGCGTTACAACGCTTGATGACATCCGCCTGAACAAGAACAACAGGATCGGGGAAAACATCCGGGTGGAGGCGGACCAAAGCCTTGTGACCGCCAATGATCCCGGCTACCTGCATACCTACAAAAACAAGGAAGCGCCTGCCGCCCTTCCGACCGGGATCAGCCTTACCGCCTCCGCCAACGGCCAGACCCAGTCTTACGCTGCCTCAAATGCAGTGGACGGTGACCTGAACACCTACTGGGAAGGCGCGGGATATGGTCAGGATGAACTGACGCTCTCCTTTGCCGAACCTTCATCCCCCAAAACCCTGGTCCTGCGTTTGAACCCGGCCTCCATATGGGGCAAACGCACCCAAACGTTCTCCGTTTCAGGCAGCGCCGACGGAACTTTCTTTACCGACATTCTGCCTTCCCAGGACTATACGTTTGATCCTGACACCGGAAACAGTGTTACCGTGACGCTGCCCGGGGAAAGCTTCTTGGCGTTGAAGATTCAGTTTACGAAAAATACGGGTGCGGCCGGCGCGCAGGTGGCAGATGCCATTATCCAATAGCTTGTGATATGCTGCTGAAAGGCCATGGGCTGTTTGTTTTTTCATTTGCATTTGAGGTTAAGAAGCGGGAAGGGGGATTTTTTCAAAAATCCCCCTTCCCGCTGCTTACATTATGCCCCTAGGCCGGTGTAGCCCATTCCGCCGGGGCTTTCATATACCGCCGGTCCTTTCTCATGACCGCTTCGGAGATGAGCGCGTGCCCCTTGGTGTTGGGGTGCATGCCATCGACACACAGGTAGTCATATACATCCCTATGGGCAAGGAAAGCATCTCGCAGGTCAAACACCTCACAGCCTGTGATAAGCGCAGCGTCCTTTACGGCATTTGCATACCGTTCCTGCCAGCGGTAAATATTTTGTACGTCCTTCAAATAGCGGAGCACGGCATCCGCATCCAGGCCTTTGGTGACCCAGGCGAAGAAGCGCTGGGCGTCCAGCGGCGGCGGTGTCACCAAAAGGGGAAATGCCCTGGCTCGGCGGACCTGTGATACAAATTCCGCCAGAAGCTCACGGAATTTGTCCAGGGGGATTTTCGCCTCATGATACCGGGAGGGATCTGCGGCCACCTCGTCCCAGTGAAGGTCGCAGTCGTTCCCGCCGTATTCGATTGCCACGATGGTCCCGGACAAATCCCCGCTGTCCAAAAAATCCTGAAGTCCTTCCTCCACCGTCGCCCCCATCCGGGCATGATTTTCTACCGGTACCTCCAGAACAGCCTGCAATTGCACATCGCACCGGTCCCTTGCAATGGCGTACCGGCCGCGCCCTTCATCAAACAGGATACCCTTCCCGATCGAATCGCCAAACAAATGTATCGGCCACAGGTCCATAATCATTCCCTCACCTTCGTGATCTGGTATTCAATACTAGATTAAAGCATAATTGTCACAATGTCAAGTAAGATATTATAGATAGGATTGTAGAATTTTCGATGATGTGGTAGTATGTAAGCACACCATATGGGAAAGGATCATATCATGCTAAACCGCAAGGCTCCCGGCATTGGCCTGACCGCTTACGCTCCCCCGGCCTGGGACCAGCTGCCGGACCTGGGGCTGTACATGGATCAGGTGATCACGTATATGGAGCGGCAGTGTCGCGCGCTGTATCCCGAAACGGGAAGCATCCTGACGCCCTCCATGATCAACAATTATGTAAAATGCGGGCTGGTAAAACGGCCGTCGGGGAAAAAATATGACCGTGTGCAGCTTGCGCAATTGATGATGCTTTGCACCCTCAAGCAGGTGGCCTCGCTGGAGGAAATGAAGCAGCTCCTGTCGCCGCCCCCGGGCGAGGATACGGAGGAGTTATACGCCGCCTTCTGCAAAACGCAGGAAACGGTTTTTCAGACCCTTGCCTCCCGCCCGCCTGAGGCGACCGCCATGGAGTACGCCATCGAAGCCGCCGCCTTCCGGAGCCTGTGCGCGCAAAAGCTGGCGGCCCGGCCGGATAACGAACGGAATCAGGAAAAGAAAGGTGCGGACGGCACAAGGCAGCAGAAAGAGACGCAGGAGACCGGCTGAGAAATTGGAACAAGGCTGCGGTGCGCCGCCGCGGGTCAAAGCTGTAAAGAATTATTCCATTTACCCCCTGTACACCCTTTGAAAGCCGCCCCTTGATATGGCTTTTAAAGGGTATTTTTGATGATGCTTTTCTTATTATAAGCAAGTATGTTTGTGCTATTCTTTGGGAAGATTCTGGAACAGAGACCGTTGTGGTCTGTTCCGGTACGCCCATGAATAAGTTTCCCCGGCACATCAGTAAAATACGTCTGGAACAATGACAAATATGGACTGGAATACAGGGGATACGATGGTTATGACACGGCAGCAGGCAACACCGCCTTACACACCGGATGCGCCGATGATACCGGAAGGGTTGACTGGCACATGGACCGGTCAGGACGGGGACGGTCTTCTCTTTATGACGCTTGAGGAGGACGGAAGGATCATCATTGCATACGATACGCCGGACGATGCTGTTAAGACAGGCACCTTTACAGTGTCGGGCAGCGAATTCGAGGCCGAGCTCCCGGACGGCACCACGGTCAGGATCCGGTTTTTGCTCACAGGGGACACATTGATATTTGCGGGGGAAGAGGGGGGCGGGGCAATCACACTGACCCGCTATCATGAAGCTTTGCCCACAGTGCCGCCGGCTCAGTTTTTCCCGCCGCAAACCTTGGCTCCCACGGCGCTGCCGGATGATCCGGTGGTTACGCCTTCTCCCGTGTCCATGATGCCTACCGAAGCTCCTCCAGCCACTATGGCTCCGCCATTGACGGAAGCACCGGCAGCCACACCTCTCCCCATGCCCACCTCCGCGCCCATTGCTCAAGGCCTGGCCGGAATCTGGCAGGGTACGGACGCCATGGGATTCACAAAGCTTACCCTGACGCCGGACGGCCGGATCGAAATCACCTACGAACAGGAGGCCGCACCCAAACGGGCGGGCACCTATACGCTGGACAGCAGTACCGTTAAGGCAATCTTTGACAACGGAACCGCAGAAGATTTCCGGTATATCCTGATGGGCGGCACGCTGCTGCTTACGGATGCGCAATTGGGCAACCCCCTTACGATGACCAGGTGGGACCCGGCGCCGCAGCCTGCCGTGGCCATTGACCCCGCGCTGGTGGGCACCTGGGGCTATATGGAAGGCGGCATCTATGGGGAAATCACCCTGCTTGGAGACGGTACCTATGCAAAATTTGTCCCGGAAGATGAATCCCTGGCCGTAAAGGGCACCTATATGGCCAACGGCAGCAATCTGGCTGTCCTTCTGCCTGAGGGAGCCCTCCAGGGCACCTATGCGCTTGCCGGCGATGGACTGACCATCACATGGCAGAAAGCGGAACCGCTGACATTCCTCAAACAATCAGGCCCGTTGGTCCGGCTTGCACAAACGGGAGAATAGTGAGAAAATAGGGTAAGCACTCCTCCCTTGCTCCTAAAAGCGGCGGTTTCCTGGGGAAATGGGTTCGGAGGAGCAGGGGAGGATTCTTGTGCAAAAAAACCAGGTGGTGCAGGTAAGATGTGAGCGGCTGGGGGCGGAAATGGAGGGCGTTTGCTTTCATGAGGGCATGGCGCTGTTCGTGCCCTTCGCATTGCCGGGGGAAGATATCACCTGCCGGATATTGAAGGTGCAAAAGCGGCACGCTTTTGGCAAATTGCTGGAAGTAATAAACCCGGACCCGGCACGTAAGGCGCCGCCCTGCCCGGTATATAACCGGTGCGGCGGGTGTGCCGCCCAGCACATGACCTATGAGCAAACGCTGCATTTCAAGCGCGTCCAGGTGGAGGACTGCTTCCGGCACATCGGCGGGCTTGAGGTGGAGGTCCCTCCTGTTTTGGGGATGGCAGACCCCTGGCATTACCGCAACAAAACGGCGCTGCCGGTGGGCGGAGAGGTTGGAAAGCCTCAAATCGGGTTTTACGCGCCCCGGAGCCACGATATCATCGACATCGCCTCCTGCCCTATCGCAAAGCCCGGCCTCAACGGCGTGCTGAAGGCGGTTAGGGGCTGGATGGAAGCATACCGCATTCCGCCTTACCGGGAGGAGACCCATACGGGGCTTGTGCGCCATGTGATGGCCCGATCTTCCCGGATGGGAGAGGTGATGGCGGTCATCGTTCTCAACGGGCGGGAGCTGCCAAGGGAAAAGGAACTGCTGGCCGCGCTTAAAAAAGAAGTCCCTTCTCTTGCCTCCTTGTGCGTCAGCGTGCATACCGCCCGCAGCAATGTGATCCTGGGGGATAATTACCGGGTGCTCTTTGGGCAGGAGCGGCTGAAGGATACGCTGTGCGGGCTTACCTTCTCCCTGTCACCCCTGTCCTTTTTCCAGATCAACCCGGAGCAGACGGAGGTTTTATACCGGACGGCGCTGGAGTTTGCCGAACTTTCAGGCACGGAAACCGTGGCCGATATCTATTGCGGCGCCGGCACCATCTCCCTGCTGCTGGCGAAAAAGGCGCGCCGGGTCACCGGCCTGGAATCGGTGGAGGCAGCCGTTGCGGATGCCAGGGAAAACGCCCGTAAAAATGGCATCGGCAACGCTGAATTCCTGGCAGGACAGGCGGAGGAGCTTCTGCCAAGGCTGGTGGAAGAAGGGCTTAGACCGGACGTTGTTGTGCTGGACCCGCCCCGCAGGGGCGTGGAGCCGAAGGTCATTGAGGCCATTGCATTGGCCCGGCCGCGGCGGGTGGTGTACGTAAGCTGCAATCCCGCTACCCAGGCGAGGGACGCCGCGCTTTTTGTGAAGGAGGGGTACCAAATCGCACGCTGCCAGCCGGTGGACATGTTCTGCTGGACCCATGGCGTGGAAAATGTACTGTGCCTTGACGGACATCAGGGATGAACCCGGTGTTCTCAATCGTTTCCATCACGGGTGTTGTGTCATAGCTTGCCAGGATTGCAATTTGGCGCCTGGGCGGGTATAATGAGCGGGAAAGCCTTGGGGGCTTGTTGGCCCGGTACAAATCCATCTCTATCTATGAGGAGGAACACTGCTTGAAATCTGCATGGATGAAGCGGCTGACGAGCCTTTTTTGCGCGCTTGCGCTCCTTTTGACCATTTTGCCCGCCGCGCTAGGCGAAGACGATCCGGAAGTCTCCTTCTTTGGCGATGAGATCAAGGAAGAGCTGGATGAGGAAGACCTTGCCCAGTGGGAGCAGTGGGAAGCGGAGGAAACCACCGTCACCTGGGTCGACGCGGAGGCCGCCATCTCCCTGGACGAGCTGGACGCGGAGCATGCGCAAATGCTCTCGGAGCTTGAAGGAAGCGACATCGCCAACATCGATCTGAGCCAGTTGGAAGCCAACAAAGACCTGCCGGACGACTACGTCAACATATTGCTGCTGGGCGTTGATTCCCGCACGGACACCACCGACACGGGCCTTTCCGACGTGGTCATGATCCTGTCCATCCATAGGGAGACAGGCGAAATCAAGCTGTCCTCCATTGCCAGGGATACGGCCGTTACCGTTCCCGGCTTCAAGAATGCCTACCGTATCAATGTGGCCTACAAGTTCGGCTCGGATACGAAGGAGGAAAGGCAAGCGGATGGCGGTCCCAAGCTGGCCATGCGTACGGTGAACCGCAATTTTCAAATGAACGTGGAGCGGTTTGTGACCATCAACTTCTTCGGTTTGGCTGCCATCATCGACAGCCTTGGCGGGGTGGATATAGAACTGACCAAGGCGGAGGCCAACCGCATCAATTACGAGCTGCGCAAGGAGCCTTTGGACAAGGTGAAGCGGGACAAGGTGAAGGGTGTCGCCGGTGTGCATCACCTGGACGGCATGCAGGCCGTGACCTTTGCCCGCATCCGCGGCATCGACAATGATTTCGCCCGTACCGCCCGCCAGCGCAAGCTGCTGGAGGTTCTGCTGGATCAGGTGATGCACAACATGGACATGAACAGGATGATGGATCTTTTATCTGCGGTGCTGCCCTATGTGGATACCAATGTCAGCGTCGGGGAAATGATTGAGCTGGGCATGACCGTGCTTCAGTCCGACATGAAGGATAAGGTGGCCGCCGGAGAGCCCCTTTTGGCTCAGCACCGGCTGCCCATGGACAAGACATACGGTTACAAGGATATCAACGGGGCGAGCCTGGTATACATGAACGGCAGCAACCTGAAAACAAATATTGAAGCGCTGCATGAGTTTATATACGGGCAAAGTTTCTATAAATAAAGACATTTATGCCGCCGGGCTTTCATGGGCCCGGCGGTTTTTTCGTACATATTTTTTGTGCGGCGGCCTTTTCGTTTGACAGAAATTTCCCGTGCGTCTATAATAAATCATTGGGATGACGGGCGGGGCTCATCGCAAGCGAAACGCAAAAAAGCTTTGTCTCTCATGGAATTCTCATGATTTTCTCATGCCCTGTTCTTTGCTTGGGCGGTATGCCGTGCTATAATGATAACTGCTTTTGAAGGCTTGGCGCTATGACGCATGCTTTGATGCATGAAAACGCTGCTTTGCGCGGCTGCGCCTTTACGAAAAAGCAGAATTGCTTTACGATAAACCCGTGAATTTTACCGGATGGAGGATCATCATGGCAAACAAGCAGCCTTCCCCCCGCGGGAAGAAAAACAGGAAAGGCGCCGGGGCCGGCATTTTGACATTTGGGATCGTATTTGCATTGTATGCCTGGCTCTTCCCGCTGTACAGGGTGTGGGACTACATTCTGGCAACCGCCGTGTCGCTGCTGTTTGCCCGGGTGATCGGCATCATGGCCTCCGGGCTGGATCTGAGCCCCAACAAGCAGCAAGAACAGCCGGAAGCGGAAGAAGTCTTTTTGGAGACGGGAGACCCCGCCGCCGACGAGGTGATCCGCAAGGGCCGTGAGATGATGGCGCAGATTCGGGAGGAAAACGAGTTGATTCCCGATCCGGCGCTGTCCCGGCAGATGGACGATCTGGAGCGGCTGTGCGGTCAGATTTTCAAAACCGTGGCGGAACGCCCCGGGAAGGCTACACAAATCCGCCGGTTCATGGACTATTACCTGCCCACCACCCTGAAGATGCTTAGGAGCTACCGTGTAATGGACCAGCGGGAAGTCACAGGCCAGAATGCCCAGGAGGCCCGCAGCCGCATTGTCCGGGCCATGGGCGTGGTTCTGGCGGCCTGCGAAAAGCAGTTGGAGACACTCTATCATGACGATATGCTGGATGTGACTACCGATATCGAGGTGCTGGAGCAGATGCTCAAGCGCGACGGTCTTGTGGATACGGGAATCAGCCCCATGGGGAAAGCACCGGCCGCCCCGGGTACGAACGAAGAACAATCAAAATAAGGAGGAGCCAATATGAACAGCCAGCAGCAATCGGTACCCGTCCTCACCGTGACCCCCGAGGTATCGCTGAAAGACAAGGAAGTGCTGGAAGAAACGATTGTTGCCACCCAGGCGCTGGCTCCCAAGGCCACCCAGGTGGTGGTGAACCGGCTGGACGACAGCCAGCTCACCCCGGAAGAAAGAAAGAGCATCAATGAATTTATCGGCAGGCTGAATTTGGAGAACCCCGATCATGTGCTCCTGTTCGGTGCCGACGCCCAGAAGAAGATCGCCGATTTTTCCGACAAGGCGCTGGAATACGTGAAGAGCAGCGAAACCGGCGAAGTGGGCGACATGCTGGTGGGATTGGTGGCGGAGCTGAAGGGGTTCGAGACGGACGCCGAGAGCCCCAAGGGCTTGAAAAGACTTTTCAAAAGCGCCGGCAGACAGATTGAAATGCTGAAGTCGCGTTATGAAAAGGTGGGCGTCAATGTGGAGTCCATCGCGGGCAGCCTGGAAAAATACCAGGTGCAGCTTTTGAAGGACGTGGCCATGTTCAACCACCTGTATGACCAGAATACGCTGTATTTCAAAGAACTGACCATGTACATCCTGGCCGGCGACGAAAAGCTGCACACGGTCAGGGAGACGGAGCTCAAGGAACTGCAGGAGAAAGCCGCCCAGTCCGGTGACGCCATGGATGCGCAGCGGGCCAATGATCTGTCCGCCATGTGCGACAGGTTCGAAAAGAAGCTCCACGACCTGAAGCTTACCCGCCAGGTGGCGCTGCAGATGGCCCCTCAAATCCGCCTTCTGCAAAACAACGACAGTTTGCTGGTGGAGCGCATCCAAAGCACCTTGAGCAATACCCTGCCCTTGTGGAAGAGCCAGATGGTATTGGCGCTGGGCCTGTTCCACAGCCAATCGGCCTTAAAGGCGCAAACGGCGGTGACCAACATGACCAACGAGCTTTTGAAGAAGAACGCCGAGACGCTGAAAATGGGCACCATTGAAACCGCCAAGGAGGCGGAGAGGGGCATCATCGATATCGAAACGCTGGTGCAGACCAACCAGTCCCTCATCGATACCATCAACGAGGTGGTGCGCATCCAGTCCGAAGGCCATCAAAAGCGGCTGGCGGCGGAAGCCACCCTGCACAAGATGGAAGGCGAGCTCAAGAGCAAGCTTCTGGAATTAAAGCGGTAACGGTATGGAGGAAGGAACATGAAACACACCGGGCGGACATTCTTCTGCCTGCTGATAGCCCTGGCCCTGGTGCTGGGAAGCCTGGCCTGGGGCGCCCGCAAGGGCTGGCAGGCTGAAGCCCAGAACCATACAAACTTATATGAGCAGGAGAGCGGCCTGAAAAGCTCATTGGCACTGCGCGCCGCCGACGCCAGCAACCTTTTGAAGGTGGCCGAACGGCACCTTAGCAAGCAGGATTCGCAATTTCAGGCGGTCGCCTCCGCACGGGATGTGTTGAAGGACGAGAGAATCGCCCTGCCGGAAAGATGCAGGGCCAACCAAACGCTGAGCCTAGCGGTAGATGCGCTCACCCAGGCACTCCAGGCGAAGTCCTCTTTCCAGGAAAGCGTACGGGATCAAAACTATCTTATGTCCTTAAGCCAATCTCTGCTGTCTTATAATCAGAGCGGGGCAGCCCAAGCTTACAACAATGCGGCGGAGGACTATAACCAGCGCAAGCGGAATTCCCTCAGCGGCATAGTGGCGGGCTATCTGGGCATCGAGGATGCGCCCTTGTTTACCACGCCCTGACCGTGACACAGAAGCGGTCCTTAAGAGGAATGAAGACTGATTTTTCCGCCATTCAAAGAAGGAGAATGCTCATGACCCGTACCTTTTTGATCCGCTGCCTTGGCCTGGCGCTTATCTTGGCCATGCTGTTGCCCCTTGCCCAGGGTGCGCTGGCTTCGGTGCCCCGGTATCCGCAAAAATCAGACCTTAACCCTATCACGGATGGCGCCGGCATCCTCAGCCCAAATACCGTCAAGGATTTAAAAACCTTTCGCGATACCCTCGTGAATCAGACGGGCGTGGGCCTATGGGTTGCCACAGTTCTGTTCCTGGATGGCACGGATATGCCCACTTACGCAAGGGAACTGTTCAGGTTCTGGAATCTTAGGGACGAGGATTTTCTGCTGCTGCTTTGCGCCGGGGAGGATTCCTACTATACAGTGGCCGGGTCTACCCTTATAAATCGGGGCCTGCCTGAAAACACCCAGCAGGTAATACTGGCTGCCAACTTTCATAGCAGTTTTATGCAGCAGCGGTATGACGAGGCTATTGCCCGGTATATTCCCGCGCTGGCCAGTCAGTTGAGCAAGCAGTATGGTGTCAATCTATCCACCGTCAATTTGTTTGGAAGCCCGGAAGCCACACCCGCGCCCACACCCGCGCCCACTCCCAGGCCTAAGTTTGACTCCTCTTCCACCAACTTCCGCCAGCAGACGCGGCAGGAAGAGTCCGGATTCAGTCTTGGCTCCTTGTTCGTCCTGTTCCTGCTGTTCTCGCTGATCTTCGGCTCCCGCCGGCGGCGCCTTGGTGACCGCGCCGGGTGCATGGGCTGCGGCTGCGGCCCGCTGGGCTGGATTTTTGCCGGCCTTGGCTTGAATGAGCTGTTCAGGAACCGGAACCGCTGGTAAAGAGGAAGATGAAGCCCGTATGATATTCTTCACAATTTGTTCATACTTTTTGGAGGCCTGCGGCATGAATTTCCATACCTGGCACGTTGGATACACGAGGTGAAATTCATGGCTGAAGTGCTCATCATCGAAAGCGACAAGCAGTTGGCACGGCAGATGGCGCAAGTATTGACCCAGGCGGGTCATGGATGCTGGGCAGTGGAAAGCCCGGCACAAGCGGGAGAATATCTGCAGGCGCTGGGCAATGGAATGGTGGTTATGAACGCCCGCCTCCCCTGGACGGACAGCCATCCCTTTCTTTTAAGCCTTTCCCGCCGCAGATGCCCCGTGTTGTTCATCACCCGCGAACCGGACACGAAGGATCACCTTCAGGCGCTGTACGCCGGGCCCAGCCGGGTGCTGATGAGGCCCTTTGATGATCAGACGCTGCTTTTCAAGGCGGAGGAGCTATTGAAGGAGACGGAAAACCGGCTGACACTGGGCAGCCTGGAGATTGACTTGGAGGAAAAGGCCGTAAAGCTGGCCGGGGAACCGCTGAGCCTTACCGCACAGGAGTTTGCCCTTCTGCAAGCGCTGATGGAGAGCCCGGAGACCGCTTTGTCCAGGGAGCAGCTATTGCGTACCGCCTGGGGATATCAGGGCATTGGAGAAACCCGCACTGTGGACGTGCACGTGCAGCGGCTGCGCAAGAAGCTGGGCGGCGACCGCATTGAAACGGTGTATAAGCTGGGCTACCGGCTGAAGATGGCGTGAGCCTTTCGAGAAAATGACTTGTCATTTTCTCGAACTGCAGTTTTCGCTTGCAGCCCCGGAAGCATGTTTGACTTTTTGACAGACTGACGGGCCGCCTGTAGTTGACAGGCGGCCCGCTTTGGTGCGCTGCGATTATTGGTAAATGAACGCCGTGACCACGCCGCCCATGTTGTCCAGGGAAGCCAGGTACGAGGAGGCGGCCAGAGGCACTTCGATATTCACGGTGGCTTCATCCCCCACCGGCTTCCTGAAAATCTCATACCGGAGCGTGCCGTTTTCATACACGGCCAGGTGAGGATGCTGGATCAGGTATTCTACATACTCTTCCAGGCAGAAATCCATTTGGCGCATGACGGTGGCATGGGGAGTGCCCACCCAGCGGTACATGTTCAGCTTCACGGTGACACCTGTCTTATGGGACTTGTCCGTCCAGGCGGCGTTGGGGAAATCCAGTAAGGGGAAGCGGAAAATGAACCCGTATTTCCAGGAGTTTTCGGTGAGCCATTTGCCCTGGTCGGACTCCTGGAAAACCAGCTTCACCACGCTGGGGTCATCCTTGCTGTACAGGCCCATGGTAAAAGACAATCCGCTCTGGTATTCGCTGGTGCCGGGGTAGTTTACCTTCTTCTTCGTCTGATCAATAAGCGTTTCGCCGCTGTACTTGCCTTCCAGCCGTGCCTTTTCGGCATCGAAAAGCTCCTGTTGCCGGGCCATGGTGCGGTATCCTTCCGACACGAAGTAATGCTTCAAACCGGCGGTTTCGGCGTCCTGAATCATCCATTTCAGCGCTTCAATGGCCTGGGGGAAAAGCTTCACGTCGTTGCTGGAAGCGCCTACCTTCCAGGAGGTGGTTTGTCCCACGCCCACAACACCCGCATCGGAAAAATCCGCGGGCAGCGGGTGCCACTGGTTGACCAGCATCATGCCGCCGGTCAGGAGCGTTGCCCTGTCCTCCGTGCGGCGCTGCGTGTTTTCAAGAGCAAAGGTGCTCAAATCAACCACGTCCCAGCCCTCCTGCTTGGGGGTGGGCCAGGCCAGGTTCTGCCCTTTCTGCGTGGCGCTTTGGTATTCCGCCAGGGCGGCCTGATGTTCCTGCGCACGCTTTTGGTTGACGGCCTCCGTATCCTTGATCTTCAGATCCAGGGCGCGCTTTTCAAAGGCATCCAGGCCATAGAAGATCCCGGCGCATACGGCGGCGGCTACCGCCAGGAAGATCACTCCCCGTATCAATGTGCGGATAGGATCTTTTTTCTTTTTGCTTCTGCTCATATAGATCATCCTCTTCTTCCCAAGGATAGATTACCCCATAGGACTTGCATCCATGCATGTATATAAACGAAAAACAGTCCCTTTTCCTTGCAGCCGTCACGGCACACGGGCGGCTGCCGGCAAGGATATCAAAAATGCATTCGACCTGGCCGGATAAAAATCCTTCTTTTCTGTTAAGAATGGGCGTGCGCTGCTGCGTTCCGCGATTGAAAAACGGAAAGCTTTCGGGCGGGAATATGCTGGTTTGGGCCGGGGATTTGCGCAAGTGCGTTTCCTTCCGTTGACAATATCCCCAATTCCCACTAAGATACTGTCTGGAGTAACGGGAAAAGGAGCAGAAGTATGCTATCCATTTCGCATGTGACAAAAAAATATGGCAAGACGGTGGCCAACAGGGATATCAGCTTTGAGGTGGGGGATGGGCAGATCGCCGTGCTGCTTGGTCCCAACGGCGCGGGCAAATCCACCATGATCAAGTGCATCGCGGGGCTATTGCGCCACGAAGGCGAAATCACCGTGAACGGCCACAACAACAAATCCATCGAGGCCAAACGGCTGCTGGGCTATGTGCCGGAGATGCCGGCCATTTACGATCTTTTGACGGTGAAGGAGCACCTGGAGCTGATGGCGCGGGCCTACCGGCTAAGCGGCTGGGAGGAGGATGCGCAGAGGCTTCTTGACAGGCTCGAGCTTTATGACAAGCAGGATAAGCTGGGCCGAGAGTTATCCAAGGGTATGCAACAAAAGGTGAGCATCGCCTGCGCCTTGATCACAAAGCCCGGGGTCATTGTATTTGATGAGCCTATGGTGGGGCTGGACCCCCATGCCATCAAGGAATTGAAGGTGATTTTCCGGGAACTGAAATCGCAGGGTGTGTCGGTGCTTATCAGCACCCACATGCTGGACAGCGTGGAAGGCGACTGGGACGTGGCCCATATCATGATGAACGGCGCCTTTGCCGCCACCAAGGAAAACAATGGCCGTGCGGAAGGGGAAAAATCCCTTCAGGAGCTGTTCTTTGAAATCACAGAGGGAGGAGGCCGCAATGCATGAAGGCGCTGCCATATCTTTACCTCACCACGCTGAAAAACAGGATCCGTTCTTTTTTTCATAAGCCCGCCTACTGGATTGTAACCCTTGTGATGGCGGGGCTGCTCGGCTTTGTGATTTTCGCGGGCGGCCAGAAAGTGAATGCCGCCATAAGGCCTATACAGGAACTGTATGCCATCCTCTCGGTCCTGTTCATCGTGCTGTTTACCTATACCGCCTACCGGGGGGTCAACCGGGGCACCACGCTGTTTTCCCTGGCGGATATCCATTTGCTGTTCCCGGCGCCTTTAAAACCGCAAAGGATCCTGCTGTACGGGCTGGTGAAACAAATGGGCACGTCGCTGACGGTGGGGTTGTTTCTCTTGTTTCAATATTCCTGGATCCACCAGCAGTACGGCGTTCCGCTGTCCTTCCTGCTGCTTACGCTTGCAGGCTACGGACTGACGCTGTTCCTTGGACAGCTCACGGCCATGACCTTGTATTGCACCACCCATAACAGCGAAAAAAAGAGAAAGACGGCCAAGGCCGCCTTGCTGTCCCTTTGCGGCCTCGCGGCGCTGTACGTGCTGCTGCCCGTATTTTCAAACACCTCTGTCTGGATGGAGGCCGGTGCGGGGCAGCTGTCCCGGCTGCCCATGCTGCTGTTCCCCGTCGGCGGCTGGATGCGCTCGCTGGTGGCCGGCGTATGGGGAGCGCAGTGGGTGCAGGTTATTTGGAGCCTTGGTTTGACGTTCGCCTATACGGCCGCCGGGATTGCACTGCTGGGCCGCTTGCAGACGGATTTTTATGAGGATGTGCTCAAAGCCACCGAAACACTCCATCAAACCCTTGCCTTGAAGCGGGAGGGCAAGGTGCAGGAGATCCTGCCCGAAAACGTAAAGGTGGGCCGGACGGGCCTGAACCGGGGCGAGGGCGCCGCCGCCTATTACTACAAGCACCGGCTGGAAAGCCGACGGGCCAGGCGGTTTTTGCTGGATACCATGTCCACGGTCATGCTCCTTGCCTCCCTCGCCTTTGCCTTCATCATGCGGGGAGAGGGGCTTTTGCCCGCCTTTGCCTTTGCCACCTATATGCAGCTGTTTACCGTATCCTCCGGCCGCTGGGTGAAGGAGCTCACGCGCCCTTACATCTATCTGCTGCCTGAAACGTCCTTCCGCAAGCTGATCCATTGCCTGCGGGAATCGACGCTGGGGTTTGTTCTGGAAGCGGTGCTTTTGATGATCCCCATGGGGCTGATGCTGAAACTGCCGCCTTTGGAAATCGCTGTGGCTGTGCTTGCCCGCTTCAGCTTTTCGCTTTTGTTTGTAGCCGGCAACCTTCTTGTGGAAAAGCTGTTCGGCGGCATGAAGGTGAAGGCGCTGTTGATCATGCTTTATTTCCTGATCATGATCCTGCTGGTGCTGCCGGGCACGGTGCTGGCCATTGTGCTGTATTCCATGAGCGTGCTCTTCCTTTCCGTGAACATTACGGCGCTGGCCGTTTTGACGCTGGTGAACCTTATTGTCGCGCCCCTGATCTTTTTCCTCTGCCGGAACGTGCTGAACAATCCGGAGTGGATAAGCAGCTAATATGTCCCGCTTTTGCTCAGCAGCCAATTTGTCAAATCACCATAGACTTCCTGGCGGTTCACCTCGTTGAACACCTCGTGCCGGGCATCCAGGTACAATTTCACCGTGATGTCGTGAAGCCCGGCATCCCGGAAAGCATCTGCCACCCGCTTCATTCCTGTGCCGTTTTTGCCTACCGGGTCGCGGCTGCCCGATAAAAACAGCACGGCCAGCTCCCTGTTCATGGTCTTCAGGCTTTCCGGCTTGGCCAGGCGGCCAAGGCCCGTGAACAGGTCATGATAGCCTTTGGCGGTGAACAGGAAGCCACACAGCGGGTCGTCCACATAGGCCAGCACCTGATCCCTGTCCCGGCTGAGCCAGTCAAAGGGCGTTTGGGCGGGCAGAAAAGGCTTGTTGTTGGCGGAGAAGGCAAGCGTATCGATGAGCTTGCTGGGGCGGCCGCCCCGTCCCAGAAGCATCAGGGTCCTTGCCAAAAGCAGCCCCAGGCGTGCTTCCGCCGGGCTGAAAGCGCCCGTTCCCGATAATACCACGCCACGCAGACCCCGGCTGTGCTCAAACAGGTAGCAGCGCGCAAGAAAGCTGCCCATGCTGTGGCCCAGCAGAAAATAGGGCAGGCCGGGATATTCTGTTTCCGTATCCCGACGCACCCTGTTTATGTCGGAAAGCAGCGCGTCCCAGCCGCCCTTCCTTGCGAAATGTCCTTGCAGCACGGCTGATTCCCCATGCCCCAGATGGTTGTGCCCCACTACGGCAAAGCCGGCCTGCGCAAGGGTCTGGGCCAGGCGGCCGTAGCGGCGGATATGCTCCGCCATGCCATGCACGATCTGCACCACGCCCCTTGGGGCTCCCTCCGGGCGCCAGATGTGCCTGGTGAGCGGGTCGCCCGTTGTGGACAGGAAGGAACTTTCCTCATGCGCCGCCATTTGATAACCTCCTTTACAAATGGGAATGAATCGCTCCATTGACTTTTTTTCCGGTTGTTTTATAATGAACGTCGTGGCAGGCACCTGCCGGCAAATCCACTGCATTGGGGAGAATCATCATGCTTACGTATCCCATTGAAATCGCGGGGCTCAAGCGCGAGCTGCCCATCTGCCGGGTAAACGATTCCCTGTACATCGGCGCGTTTGTCATCTTTGGCGACGTGGAACTGACCATTGCCGCCGCGCGCGCCCTTTTGGAAAAAGCGCCGCCCTACGATTACATGATCACCGCCGAATCCAAGGGCATTCCCCTGGTATATGAAATGGCCCGGCAAAGCGGCCAGAACAAGTACCTGCTGGCGCGCAAGTCCGCCAAGCTGTACATGCGGGACGTTTTTTCCGTATCGGTGAAATCCATCACCACCACCAACGTGCAGCAGCTTTTCCTGGACGCGGACGACGCCGCCCTCATCAAGGGGAAAAAGGTGCTGGTGGTGGATGACGTGATTTCCACGGGCCAGTCGCTGTACGCGGTGGAGGAATTGGTGCGCGCGGCCGGAGGCGAGATCGCCGGGCGCATGGCCATTCTGGCGGAAGGCGCGGCCCGCAAGCGGGACGACATCTTTTATCTGGAGCCGCTGCCCCTTTTCCGCGCCGACGGTTCCATATTGGAGTAATGAAGCCAGCTTTTGTTCCATCTTTCCTCTTGCCGCATAAGCTGGCAGGGGGATTTTTGATGGATTATTGTCAAATCCTCATCGTGTTCTAATGGAAAGCACATTGACGGGTATGACACATTTTCCTATAATCAACGCGGTAAACCGCCGGGCCGGGCCCGGCCCGCGCTTATAACGACCCTGCAGGAAGGAATATCATCATGGAATCCAACCGGGACTTGACCTCCTATTTGAACAAAGGGGCGGAAAAGCTGATTGCGGATATCCTCCATGCTACGCTGCGCAACCCCAAAGAAACCATGTTTTTGCGGAAATTCCACAAACATCAAAAGCGGATGGAGCAGCAACGGATGGAGCAGGAAGCGCTTGGCCGCCACATCCCCCTGTTTTTGATCTCCAGCATCACCAGCGCCTGCAATCTTGCCTGCAAGGGCTGCTACGCCAGGGCCAACGGGCTGTGCGGCGAGCAAAGCAAGGAAGCGCTTTTGACTGCCGGGCAATGGGGCGATATTTTCCGTCAGGCGGAAGAGGCCGGAATCTCTTTTGTGCTTCTGGCCGGCGGCGAACCGCTTTTGCGCCTGGACGTTCTCAAAAAAGCGGCGGAGCATGAAGGCATCCTGTTCCCCATCTTCACCAACGGCACCATGCTGGACAAGGATGCGATGCACCTTTTGGACCACCACAGGAACCTGGTGCCCGTGATCAGCCTGGAGGGCGGGGAGGCGTTAACCGACGCGCGCAGGGGCGAGGGGATCTATGAACTGACCCAGAGCGCGCTTCATGAACTGGAGGAAAAAAAGCTGCTGTTTGGCGTATCCCTCACCGTCACTACGGAAAACATGGTAGAGGTTACTTCGCCCGGCTTTTTGAGGTCGCTGCATGATAAGGGCTGCCGCCTTGTATTCTTCATCGAATATGTGCCCGTGGCCCCGGACACTGAGCATCTGGCTCCGGGCGATACGGAAAGGCTGATGCTGGAAAAGGCCCAGGAGAGCCTTCGGGAGCGCTTCCCCGGTATGATCTTTCTTTCCTTCCCCGGCGACGAAAAGCAAATGGGCGGCTGTCTGGCGGCGGGCCGTGGCTTTTTCCATATCAATCCCTACGGCGGCGCGGAGCCTTGCCCATTCTCCCCCTATTCCGACATTAGCCTGAAGGAGCATACGCTTTTGCAGGCGCTGGAGTCGCCCTTTTTTCAGAAGGTACGGGAGCTGAACGCGCAGGAAACAGAGCACAAGGGCGGCTGCGCGTTGTTTATGAAAGAGGCACAGGTAAAAAGCCTGCTGTTCCCCGCGGGAGTGTAGGGGTTCTTCATTACCGTTCTGTAATCGTATCTTCTTTCCCTGCCGTCAATCCGCCTCGTTTAGCGGGTTGTTCATATAAAAATCCGTGTCTTCCCCTGTTTGGCGGAGAAGGCACGGATGTTTTTTTCTTTGTAGATGGTTTTGTCTGCTGATACAGGCGGGCGATTAATAATCGCCCCTACAAAAATGCAGATGCGGTTCTTCTTGCGGAACAAGAGCGCATGTGAAAGCAGATGCCTATCTTTTCTCCACAGAATAGGGATTTCCAAGGGATATATTCCGGCTGGCTCAATTGTCGCGCTGCTTCGCTGCCGCTTGCATCGCTCGTTTCGCCAGCTTCCACCGCCTCGCTTCATCCGCCACAGGCGGCGCTCGGCTGCGGAACCTTGGACGGCGGGGCCAGGGAGGCAGAGCCTCCCTGGTGGTTAGTTGTTGATATTGCGGCGGTTGGAAACACGCAAGCGGGCCATGGCGCGGGCCAGCATGGAGCGGGCCATGTGGTATTCCTCCATGCTGCGCTTCTGGCGCAGCCGCTCCCGGGCCTCGTATTCTGCGCGCTCGGCACGTTTGATATCGATCTCCTCGGGCCATTCGGCGGTTTGCAGCATCAGAAGCACCTGATCCTGAATCACCGTGGCGAAGCCGGAAGATGTGGCGGCCCAGCGGCAGCGGCCATTTTGGTGAAGGCGTATCTCACCCTCCACGGTGGAAATGACCATGGGTACGTGACCTGCCGCAATGGCGACCTCGCCATCCGGCGTTTCCAGCACCAGCATTTCCACATTTCCTTCAAAGAAGGAATGCTCCGGCGTGATGATGGACAGGTGAAAAGTGGCGGCCATACTCATTTCTCCTCAAGATTGCGGGCCTTAAGGCGCACATCCTCCAAATCGCCGGCCATGAAGAAGGCACCTTCCGGCAGGTCGTCCGCCTCGCCGTTGACGATGGCTTTGAAGGAAGCGATGGTATCGGCAAGCTTCACATACCGGCCGGGGATGCCTGTAAACACCTCCGCCACGGACATGGGCTGGGAAAGGAAGCGCTGGAGGCGCCTTGCGCGGTAAACGGTGAGCCGGTCCTCCTCGGACAATTCCTCCATGCCCAAGATGGCGATGATGTCCTGCAGTTCCCGGTAGCGCTGCAGCGCCTCCTGCACCCGCATGGCCACCTGGTAATGCTCCTTGCCCACGATGTTCGGGTCCAGGATGCGGGAGGAGGAATCCAGGGGGCTGACGGCAGGATAAATGCCCATTTCCGCCACCTGGCGGGATAATACCGTGGTGGCGTCCAGATGCGAAAAGATGGAGGCGGGAGCCGGGTCGGTCAGGTCGTCGGCAGGCACGTAAATGGCCTGCACGGATGTGATGGAGCCCTGGGAGGTGGAAGCGATCCGCTCCTCCAGCGCGCCCACCTCCGTGGCCAGGGTGGGCTGATAGCCCACGGCGGAGGGCATGCGGCCCAGGAGCGCGGAAACTTCGCTGCCGGCCTGCACGTAACGGAAAATATTGTCGATGAACAAAAGCACGTCCTGCTTTTCCTGATCGCGGAAGTTTTCCGCAAGGGTAAGGCCCGTCAAGGCTACCCGCATGCGTGCCCCCGGCGGCTCGTTCATCTGCCCGAACACCAGCGCCGTCTTGCCGATAACGCCGGAATCGTTCATTTCAGTCAAAAGATCGTTGCCCTCGCGGCTGCGTTCGCCAACACCAGTGAATACGGAAAAGCCGCCGTGCTCCGTGGCGATGTTATGGATCAGTTCCAGAATCAGAACCGTTTTGCCCACGCCGGCGCCGCCGAACAGGCCGATTTTGCCGCCCCTGGCGTAAGGTGCCAAAAGGTCGATGACCTTGATGCCCGTTTCAAACACCTGTGTCACGGGGCGCTGCTCGATAAAGGACGGCGCGGGCCGGTGAATGGGCAGCACATCCGCCGTTTGAATGTCGCCCTTGCCGTCAATGGGGCGGCCCAACACATCGATGGTGCGGGACAGCATTTGCTTTCCCACCGGGACACGGATGGGTCCGCCAGTGTTTTCCACCGGAAGCCCGCGGGACAAGCCTTCCGTTGCCTCCAGGGAAATACAGCGCACGGCGTCCTTCAAATGCTGGCTGACTTCCACGGCCACCTTGCGCTTTCCGTCCAGTACGTATAGCAGGGTATGGATCGGGGGCGTTTCCCCCTGCGGGAAGCGGACATCCAGCACCGGACCGATGATGCGTTTGACCAAACCGTTCGTCATGATATCGCTCCTTGGTCAGGGTTGCCGGAGATGATCTCCGAAATCTCCTGGGTGATGATGGCCTGCCGGGCATGGTTGAATTCCAGGTTCAAGCGGCCCAGCATTTCATCGGCGTTGCGGGTGGCGGCGTCCATGGCGGACATGCGCGCGCTGTGCTCGCTGGCGTAGGACTGCACCAGGGCGGTGTACACCAATCCCACCAGGTAGTGGGGCACCATGGCGTCCAGCACTTCCGGCGCGGATGGGTGAAACTTCAGCGGGCTGGTAGGGGCATGCAGGATGGGCGCGTCATGAAAATCTTCCTTCAATACGGGCAGAAGCCGCAGCACGGTCGGCTTTAACTGCCCCACCTTTTCCAGAACCGTGTAGATGATGTAAACCTCATCCAGTTCCTTGTCACGAAAGAGCTTGCACAGGGTAAAGGTAATCTGCCGGGCGTTTTGCAAGCTGGGGTCCTGAATGACATGCAGGAAATTGACATCCGGGCTCATACCCAGGCGCAGAAAATACTCACTGGCCATATGGCCGATGGTGAACAGGCAGCGCTGCTCATGGATACCGTCCTGAATGGTGCGCCGGGCCAGCTTCAAAACCTCGCTGTTGTAGCCGCCGCACAATCCCTTGTCCCCGGCAATCACCACGTAACCCGTCTTTTTGCCATGCTGGCGGTAGTAGGGATTGCGGATGTTATGCTCGATATTGTCCATGATGAACCGGATATCCGAGCGTACCCTGGTGAAATAAATCAGGTTCTGGTCATGCATGCGCATGGCCTTTTTCATTTTGGCCGAGGAGATCAGGTACATGGCTTTTGTAATCTTGCTGGTGTCCCTGACCACCTTGATGTGATGGCGGATCTCGGCGATGGAGCTCATAATGCGGCCTCCGCGTCAAACTCCTTAAGCCATTCCTTTACGGCCTGTTCCAATTCCGCTTCCAGGGCATCGTCAAACTTGCCCTGGCGTGAGAGGGTATCCGCCACATGCGGGAAGCGCAGGGCAAGAAATTCGGGGAATTGGGTTTTAAAGGCGCGCAGTGTCTCCATGGGGGTGTCATGATCAAGCAGGCCCCGGGTGACGGCGTACAAAAGGGAAACCTGTACAGGCATCTGAAGCGGGGCGTTGTTGGGCTGCTTGAGCAGCTCCATCAGCAGCGCGCCATATTTGAGCATATCCTGCGTGGCTTCATCCATATCGGAAGAAAACTGGGAGAAGATTTGCAGCTCCCGGTATTGGGCCAGCTCCAGGCGCAGTTGCCCAGCTACCGTGCGCATGGCCTTTGTCTGGGCCGCGCCGCCCACGCGGCTGACGGACAGGCCGCCGTTCACAGCAGGCCGGACACCTTCCCGGAAGAGGTCCGTATCCAAAAAAATCTGGCCGTCGGTAATGGAAATCACGTTGGTGGGAATATAGGCGGAAATATCGCCGGCCTGGGTTTCTACAATGGGCAGCGCGGTTAATGAGCCGCCGCCCATTGCATCGCTTAAGCAGGCCGCCCTCTCCAGCAGCCGGGAATGGAGATAGAACACGTCGCCGGGGTAGGCTTCCCGGCCCGGGGGCCTGCGAAGCAGCAGCGACATGGCGCGGTAGGAGACGGCATGCTTGCTTAAGTCGTCGTAAATTACAAGCGCGTCGCGGCCATTCATCATGAACCACTCTGCCATGGCGCAGCCGCAATAGGGAGCGATATACTGCATGGTGTTGGAATCGCTGGCGGTGGCGCATACCACGGTGGTATACGCCATGGCGCCGGAGGCTTTCAGCTGTGCGATAATCTGCGCCACGCTGGACGCCTTCTGGCCGATGGCCACATAAAAGCAGGCAACGTTTTTTCCCTTTTGGTTGAGGATGGTATCCACAGCCACGGAGGTCTTGCCCGTTTGCCGGTCACCGATGATCAGTTCCCGCTGGCCCCGGCCGATAGGCACCATGGCATCCACGGCCATCAGACCCGTTTCCATGGGTTTTGAAACAGGCTTGCGGTCCAGAATGCTGGGTGCGGCAGACTCAATAGGCCGGAGCTCCGTGACGTGAATCCGCCCGCCGCCATCCAGCGGCTGGCCCAGGGGATCCACCACCCGGCCCAAAAGTCCCTCCCCGACGGGGACGGACAGCACCTGGCCGGTACCGCAGGCGCGGGTACCCAGGGAAACATCGGCGTCGTTGCCCAACAGCACCGCGCCTACCGTATCCTCATCCAGATTCATGACAATGGCAAAGCCGCCGGTTTCAAACTCGATCAGCTCGCCCAGCTTGCAGCCGTTCAGGCCCGAGAGAATGGCTACGCCGTCACCCGCCGACAGCGTTTCGCCGGCGCCGCGGATATCCATTTGCCGGGTATAGCTTTTCAGCCTGCCGCGAAGCTCCAGGCCAACGGATTTCCAATCAAGCATTCCGTCCGCCCTCCTCTTTCAGCCGCAGGGTGCTCAATATGCTTTGAAGCTGCCCGCGCAAACTGCCGTCGTACACCCTTCCGCCCAGTTCCACCTTTACGCCGCCCAGCAGGTTCTTCTCTTCCCGAACTTCCAGGGCAACCGTTTCCCCCAGCAGGTCTGAAAAATGGCCTTCGATGGCTGCGTGCTGTGCCTGGGTAAGGGGCAAGGCGGTCAAAAGCAATCCTTTGAGCATGCTTCAGCCCACCTTTTTCACGAATTCATCAATCAATTGCTGATGGTCCTCCGCCTTTACTTCCCGGGAAAGCACTTTGGCGGCAATTTCCACGGCCAGGACCGCGGCTTCGTCGGCCATGGCTTCATGGGCGCTGAAAAGCAGGGCGTTGGCTTCCTGCCTGGCCTGGACAACGATTTGATCGGCCTGTTCCCTGGCTGATTTGATAATATCCTGAGCCTGAGCGTGGGCCTTTTGGGTGCCCTGGGAAATGGCGGCCATGGCCTCCTGGTCGGCATCCTTGAGCTTTTGCTGGGAAGAGGCCAATGCATCATGCGCTTTTGACTGTGTATCCTGGGCATTCTTCAATTGATCCTCAATGCCTTGAGCCCTGGCGGTGGTAAACTTGCGCACAGGCTTGTACAGCAGGAAATACAGCGCCACCAGCAGGATCACCGCGTTGATGACGTGCAGCAATATGGTAGTTGGGTTAAACAATTCTTCCACAGGGATTCCTCCGTTTCATTCCCGGCAACGCAGCGGCCGAATAGCGGTGTGCGCTCCGCCGGCCTTAAGCCGCAACCTTGCCGCCCAGAATGAAGACAATCAAAATGGCAACCAGCAGCGCGTAAACGGCGGTGGTTTCCATCAGGATCAATCCGAACAGCAAAGAGGAGTTTATCTTCCCGGCAGCCTCCGGCTGGCGCGCGATAGACTCCACGGCCTTGCCGGTGGCAAGTCCCATGGCGATGGCGGCGGCGCCGCCGCACAGCGCGGCGATACCGGCCCCGATAGCGATGATTCCAAGAACAGACATACTCGTTTCCTCCTTTTATGTTGTGAAAACAGGGACTTTTTGTTTATTCAGCCACTTCGCCAACTGCTTCGCTGACATAGGTCAGAAAAAGCAAGCTGAATACAAAGGTTTGGATACCCACATGCAGCACGTTGAAGTAAGAGGCTACCGCAGCCGGCAGCAGGATAGGGACAACCGCGTAAATCAGCTGCATGATGACGCCGCCTACCAACACGTTGGCAAAGAGACGGATACCCATGGAAAAGGGTGCGATACAGTCTGTGAGCACGCGGATGGGGGCAACAATGGCCTTGGGGCTTGCCAGGTTCTTCAGCCGCCCCTTAAATCCTGCGATCTTTAAGGCAATGATGTTTACCGTAAGAAACGAGGCAAGCCCAAGAGCAATGGTGCAGTTCAGGTCCTCCGTGGCGGGAGGAAGGCCGAACAGCTCCACAACCGTGGTGAAGAAGATATAGGCTATGAACGTCATGGCAATGGGGGCCACATAACTGGCTGCATGGTGCCCGACCTTGTTTTCTGCAAAGCCGTATATGCCCTGCACTGCCATCTCCAGCACATTTTGCAGCCCTTTGGGCTTTTGCTGGAACCTTGGAATGACGAAAATGCGGATCGCTACCAGCGCCAGAATCAAAATGGCCAGCACGCCCCAGGCGATGACCACCGACAGGCCCACATTGATGCCGAACACATAAAAGTGCTCCGGGAAGAGGCTGATCTTCAGTTCCAAGGCTTACTCCTCCTTTGTGCGGCGCTTCATGCGAATCATGCATACCAGCATGGCGGCGGTGGCGCCTGCCACAAAACAAATCAGCACGGGAATAGACCATAATGCCAGCAGGACCATGCTTGAGACCCACAGCAAAAGCTTTACCATCATGAAAAGTGGACGGGCCTTGCCATGAAACCCGATGATCCAGGCAAGAAATCGGCATTGGAACCATCCGAAAGCAATGCCGCCCAATAAACCCAAGGCAAAAAATATCAGCACATACCATACACCCGATTCTTGTATTCGCGCAATAGGAAAATGCCGGGAAAGCAAAATTTTTTTCCGTGCAGGCTCCCTTTTCCTGCGGTTTGTGCAGCGCCGCCGCATTGTTAAGCAGGAAAATGCGCTCCTTTTCCGAATTTTCGCAGAAAAACGGAAGGCTTGTCGGAATCAAACCTTCCAATAGTGTGATTATAGCGCGCCTTTTTCTTTCATGCAATAGTCTTTTCGGGCAAAAATACCCGCAAATGCGGAAAATGAAATTGATAGCCACTTTTTCGGCAATACGGCTTGCAAACATCCAAAAACACTGTATGATACTACATGAAAGTATTTTGCTTTCATAATGATGAGGCAACATCCTCAGGGAGTGTGGAACGTATGGCAATCCGGGTGACCGTGTGGAACGAATTTTATCATGAAAAAACGAAGGAAGCCGTAGCAGCAATATATCCCGCCGGCATTCACGGGGCCATTGCGGATTTTCTTGCGGCTAACAAGGATATGGCGGTACGCACCGCCACCCTCACGGAACCGGAGCATGGCCTTAGTGAGGAAGTCCTGAAAGAAACGGACGTGCTGATCTGGTGGGGGCACGCCAAACATTCGGAAGTATCGGACACGGTGGCGGAACGGGTCTTAAAAAGGGTGCTGGACGGCATGGGGCTGATCGTGCTCCACTCCGGTCACATGTCCAAGGTGTTTACAAGGCTGATGGGCACAAGCTGCTCCCTGCGCTGGCATGAGGAAGCGGAGAAGGAGAGGGTTTGGGTAATAAGCCCCCAGCATCCCATCGCCCGCGGGCTGCCGCCCTATTTTGAAATCCCCCACGAAGAGATGTACGGGGAGCGGTTCGACATTCCCGCGCCGGAGGAACTGGTTTTTTTGAGCTGGTTCCAGACCGGCGAGGTGTTCCGCAGCGGCTGCTGCTTTACCAGGGGCTTCGGACGCATTTTTTATTTCCAGCCCGGCCATGAAACCTTCCCCATCTATTACCAAAAGCAGGTGCAGAAGGTGATCACAAACGCCGTGCGCTGGGCCGCTCCCGTCTTTGAAGGCGCGCCGGTTATCAATGGCGACTGGGTTGCGCCCCTGGAAAAGCTGTAACCCGAATCTGAGGAGGAAACTTATTTGTATCAGATTGTAAAGAAAAGGCCGCTGAACGACACCGTCACGCTGATGGAAATTATGGCGCCCCATGTGGCGAAAAAGGCTCAGCCGGGTCAGTTTATCATCTTCCGGGTGGATGATCAGGGGGAAAGGGTGCCTTTGACCATTGCGGGTTATGACAGGGAAAGGGGCACCGTAACCATTATTTTTCAAAAGGTGGGCTTTACCACCAATCATCTGGACCAGCAGCCGGAGGGCGGGTTTATCCGCGACTTCGTGGGCCCGCTGGGGGAGCCCTCCCATCTTGGCGGTATCCGGCGCGCCGCGGTGGTAGGCGGCGGGCTGGGGGTGGCCATTGCCTATCCCCAGGCCAAGGCGCTTTTTGACCAGGGGGCCAGGGTGGACGGCATCATGGGCTTCCGGAATGAATCCCTGATCATTCTGGAAAAGGAGATGCGGGATGCCTGCGAAAACCTGTTTTTGATGACCGATGACGGTTCCAACGGCAACAAAGGCTTCGTCACCGACGCGCTTCGAAAGAAAATCGAGGAAGGAGTACAGTACGACGCCGTGGTGGCCATCGGCCCGCTTCCCATGATGAAAGCCGTTTGTGAACTGACAAGGCCTTACGGCATCAAAACCATCGTGAGCATGAACCCCATCATGATCGACGGCACCGGCATGTGCGGCGGATGCCGGGTTACGGTGGGCGGGGAAACAAAATTCGCCTGCGTGGACGGCCCCGATTTTGACGGCCATCTGGTGGATTTTGAAGGAGCCATGGCCCGTTCCCGCATGTACCGGGAAGAGGAACAGCATTTTTGCCGTCTGACGGGAGGAAACCGCTGATGCCCAATATGCGCAATACAAAAAATCCCATGCCGGAACAACCGCCCGAAGAGCGGGCGCGCAATTTTCAGGAGGTGGCCCTGGGCTACACGGCGGAAATGGCGATCGATGAGGCCAAGCGCTGTTTAAATTGCAAGCACAGGCCCTGCGTATCCGGCTGCCCGGTTTTTGTCCACATCCCCGAATTCATCGCCTATATGCAAAAGGGCGATTTTGAAGCCGCCTATGAGGTCATCCGCATGACCAACGCGCTGCCCGCGGTGTGCGGCCGGGTATGCCCCCAGGAAACGCAATGCGAGGAAAAATGCGTACGGGGGATCAAGGGCGAGCCGGTGGCTATCGGGCGGCTGGAGCGGTTTGCCGCCGATTGGGCCATGGCCCACGGGCTGACCCATCAAGCTCCGGCCGAAAAGAACGGAAAGAAGGTGGCGGTGGTGGGCTCCGGCCCCGCCAGCCTGACCTGTGCCGGAGACCTGGCCAAGCTGGGCTATGAAGTGACCGTCTTCGAGGCGCTGCATACACCCGGCGGCGTGCTGATGTACGGCATTCCGGAATTCCGCCTGCCCAAAGCGCTTGTGCAAAAGGAAATTGATCAGATCATTGAATTGGGCGTGAACATCGAAACCAACCGGGTGGTGGGCCGCTCTTTCACCGTGGATGAGCTGATGAAGGAACAGCGCTTTGACGCCGTGTTCGTGGGCAGCGGCGCGGGCCTGCCCAACTTTCAAAACATACCGGGGGAAAACCTCAACGGCGTCTATTCCGCCAATGAGTTTTTGACCCGCGTCAACCTGATGAAGGCGTATGATTATCCAAGGTTTGACACACCCGTAAAGGTGGGGAGCCATGTGGCGGTGATCGGCGGCGGCAATGTGGCCATGGACGCCGCCCGCAGCGCGCTTAGGATGGGCGCCGGGGAGGTTTCCATCATCTACCGGCGCAGCGAAAAAGAAATGCCCGCCAGGCAGGAGGAGATCCACCACGCCAGGGAGGAGGGCATCATCTTCCGCATGCTCACAAACCCCATCGGCATCCAAGGGGATGAAAAGGGCAGCGTCATAGCCATGACCTGTGTGGAAATGGAGCTGGGCGAACCGGACGCTTCCGGCCGCCGCCGTCCTGCCCCCAAGCCCGGCAGCGCCTTTACGATGCCGGTAGGTACCGTGATCGTGGCCATCGGCAACAGCCCCAACCCCCTCATCAAAAAAACCACTCCCGGCCTTGAAACTCAAAAATGGGGCGGCATCATTGCCGATGAGGAGACGGGGCGCACCAGCTTGGATGGCGTATGGGCCGGCGGCGATGCCGTCACCGGCGCGGCTACCGTAATCCTGGCCATGGGCGCGGGGAAGAAAGCCGCCAAGGATATTCACGAATACCTTTCCGGGAAGGAATGACACCTGGCGTTTTGCATCCTCTATCCGCCTAAAAGACATTGCGCGCAAGGAGAAGCGTATGCTGGACAAATCCATTCCCTACAAGAATATCATCATGCGGGCGGATGGTTTGTCACCGATATTCAGTTGGAACCTGCCGGAGGGGTTTTCTTTGAAAACCTATGAACCCGGTGATGAAAAAGAATGGGCGGCTATTGAAACATCGGTAGGGGAATTTGATTCTTGGGCGGAGGCGGAAGCGTACTTTGTCCAAACATATCTGCTTCATCCGGCAGAAATTCGCCGCCGCTGCTTCTTTGTTTTGTCGTCCGGGGGCGAATATGCGGGCACCTGCACCGCATGGTACCTGCCAAACGGAGCCGGGGAAACGGGCGTTGTGCACTGGTTTGGAGTTCGGCCCGAATATCAGGGGCTGGGTCTTGGCAAGGCTCTTTTGGGGGAAACGATGCGCTTTTTCCAGGGGGCTGATGCCTATCCCGCCTACCTGCATACCCAGAGCTGGAGCCATAAGGCCATTGGGCTGTATGTTGCGGCTGGCTTTTGCCTGCTAAAAGATACGACCTTTGCGGAAAATCCCAACGACTACTACGAGGCCATGGAAGTTCTGAAAGAGAAAATGCCTTCAGAAAGGCTCAATAGCTGGATGGCTTTCGCAAAATAATGCGCAGTACCGTAAGGCAGGTTGGATTTATGATCAAACCTGCAAAGAAATGTCCGCCGATTCGTGCTACAATAAACCCATCAGGGGGATTGCAGCCATGAGGGTGGACTATTTTCAATTGCTGAGCGATAGCGTCGCATATATGGAACAGCATATCGAAAGCGGGCTTCGCGCGGACGCGATTGCGGCTGCCGCCCATTATTCCTATTCGCACTTTGCCCGTGTTTTTTTCGATGTGGTAGGTATGTCTCCGCTCACATACGCCGCCCGGCGCAAGCTTACCCGCGCCGCGAAGGACTTGATTGAGACAGACAGGAAGATTACAGACATTGCCTTGAACTCAGGGTTTGAATCCCAGCAGACATTTACAAGGGCCTTCACAAGTGAATTTGGTATGCCGCCGCTTCAGTACCGCATACGGGGGATTCCGGACGGTATGATGCTTCCTTTTGCATTCACCCTCAAGGAACAAGCATCCAAACCGGAAATCGTTCTTTGTCAACTGCCGAAAATGGATGTGGCTTCCTGTTCCGTTTACGATAAGGTCCTGCCCAAAAACCGCGAAAAACAGCGTGATATAATCGTGGGGCGGGCATGGACCAGCCTTGTATTCTGGCAGATGGCGCTTTCCTTCCGGCGGGAATTCGGGCCGGATGCGGTTCTCCCTTCCGTGAAGGAGCAGGGCCGGTTCTTTGTGGAGCGTGGTCTTCATATCCCGCCCCTCTCCCGGTATTTCGGCTATAACCATCCCTACCCCTGCCTGGATACAGAGTTTGGCTATGTGGCCTTGGTAAAGGTGGGAGAGCTTACCTCCTCAGAGCGGGAAAGCGCCCGTCAGGCGGGGATTACGCTGTCCACCTTACCCGGTGGGCTGTACGCCACACTGCTGGCAGCATACGGCACAGGCTCCGATCTTTCATTGAAATGGAGGGCGTTGCATACATGGCTGAGCGGTATGCCGGAGTATGATTACGGCGGCCATCCATGGCTGGAGGAGCATCTCACACTGCCCGGCCAGGGCGGCTTTCACGGTTTCCGCTTATGGATGGCAATTCGCGAGGTGTGACTATACTTTTTCACCGGAAACATGCCTGTCCGCCACATTGACCTTCCAGCGGCCCGAAACGAAAAACCCTAAAACCAGCAGCAGCGAAACAAAGGAAGCCACAGGGGCGCCCAGGCCTACGCCCCTCAATCCCCATCCCGTCACCTTGCCAAACAGATAAGAAGCCGGGATTCTGCCAAGCAAAGAAGAAGTCAAGCCCGTAAACAAGGTAAATGCCGTGTGCCCGGCGCCGATGTACAGGCCGTGCAAACTAAACACAAAGGGCACGATCAGATAATCGAAGCTGAAGGAGCGCATATAGGCAACACCGTCCAGTATGGTTTGGGGATTTTGGTCAAAAAGCCTGATGATGGCTTCCGGAAAAAGCTGGACGATGGCAAAGGCGGTCAGGCTAAAGCCCAGGGAGATCACCATACCGATCCTGGCAGCTTTCAGTGCCCTGTCCCACTTGTTGGCACCTATGTTCTGCGCCGCCATGGTGGATACAGCCGCGCTCATGCCAATGGCAGGCAGAATGGCAAAGCTGTTGAATTTGCCGACGATGCCTACGGCCGCGGAAGCAGTCACGCCGCCAATGGCATTGGTAAGCGCCGTAATGAACAGGAATGATATGGACACAACGGTATTCTGTATGGCGGCGGGCGTGCCGATTTTCAAAATGGTTTTCAATTGTCCCCGGTCAATGCGGAAGGAACTGAACTTGAAATCGAACAGGAAATCTTTGCGTTTCAGGTATTGAATGCACAGGATCAGCGACAGCCCCTGGGAGATCACCGTGGCGATGGCCGCGCCCAGCGCACCCATTTTCAGCGGCCACACCAGGATGATATCCAGCGCGACATTCGTAACGCAGGCGATGGATACGAATATCAACGGCCGCTTGCTGTCGCCCATGCCCCGGAGCACCGCGCTCAGCGCGTTGTAGCCGAAGATAAATACGATGCCCGTGACCGTGACCCATAAGTAATTGCTGGCCTCGGAAAAGGACTCCTGCGGCGTGCTTAACAGACGCAATGCCTGATTTTTAAGCAGCAGCATGGTTACCGTGATGACCACGGCCGCCACCGTCAGCCCCGTAAACAGCGTGGAGACAGTTTTTTTCAGTTTCTCCCGGTTGCCGCTGCCCACATATTGGGCAATCAGCACCGTGCCGCCCGTGCACAAGCCCATAATCAGGTTGGTGAGGATAAAGGTTACCTGTCCACCGATGTTGACACCCGCGATGCTGGCCGTGCCGCTGAATTTGCCCACGATAAACATATCCGCCACGTTGTACAGCGACTGTATGATGTTGGACAGCAAAAAGGGCGTGGCAAAACGGATCAGCCCTTGTAATACGCTCCCCTCGGAGAGATTGTTTTCAAACCGGTTCATACTACATCCTCTATAATAAAATGAAAAATGCGTTATGCCCGTTCCTGAACGGACATAACGCATTGTAGCAGAATCCTTCGTAAGTTGCAAAAGGAAAGATGCTTTGCGGTATCTATTTGTCGCTGTTTTTATTCCTTCACCGTCGCCCGGCGGATGAGCAGGAAGCTGATGGTTCCCGTGACAGCGGTGCACAGTACGCTGAAAAGGATCGCGCGGTAGGGGAACAGGGGGATGCCGTTGTCCATGGCGGTGGCGAATTGGGTGATCAAGCCGGCAATACCCCTGGAGAAGCTGACGGATATACCGTAACCGTAGGCGTACGCAATCACGTTTACAAAGAAGGCGGTAATGGCGCCCTTGGTATACAGGCCGTCGATCAAGGGAATTGCAATAAAGACCAAAGCGGGTACGCCGATGGAGACAATCAGCTTTAAGGCCTTGTTCATGCGGTAATACAGGCTGGTGACCAAAAAGCCCGTCATGCCCGCCGTCACGTACGACAGAAAGCTCCACAGGAGGCCATCCGCCAGCGCGGCAAAGCTGCTTCCATCCTTGTACAGGCTGCCGAACCGGTCCATATAGGCGGACGTATAAGGAACGAACAAGCCGCGGAACCAGCCGAAAACAAGATCAAGGAGGGTCATGGCGGCCGCCAGAATGAAAAGTCCCGTCACAAAGCCCGTGAACAGCGTTTTTCGGGACAGGCCGTTTTGCAAAAACAGCCTGAACTGGGCTTTGAAGGCGTTCAGCCCCACCACGAACAGAAAAATGGTGGAGGCGGTTTCCACGCCGCTGGACGAGGAGGAATTGCTGTGTAGCAGGGCGGCGATGAGGAGCTGAATCAGGAAAAGCGCCATCAATACGCCGTAAAAAATAATGACCGGCCTTTTAAAATCTTTCAGGTAATACCTCACGGCAGCTTTTAGTTTCATTTCTAACGCCTCCCTCACTCGTTGGTCAGCCGGATGAACAGCTTTTGCAGGTCCATCTTGCCGATCTGCAGATACTCCGGCAAGGACTCCCGGCCTGGCTGCCCCATCAGGTAAACGGTTTTCAGCCCGCCCAGGGTATCTTCGCCCAGCATTTCCTTGCCGCTTACATATTCATCCACCTTGGCCGCGGGGCCGGAGACGGTGTAGCCCATGGACAGCAATTCCTCCGTGGGCTGCTGGCGGATGATTTGCCCCTTCTTGATGATGATGACTTCCTCGATGAGCCCGGAAACTTCCTCGATCAAGTGGGTGGAAAGCACAATTGTGCGCTGTTTTTCCGAGTACGTCTCCAGGATCACCTTGTATAAAAGCTCCCGGTGGTTGGCGTCCAGGCCCAATACCGGCTCATCCAGCAGCACGAAGGGAACGGAAACGGACAAGGCGGCAATCAGCTTGAAGATGGAACCGTAGCCGGTGGACAGCTCCCTGATCTTTTTTTTCGGATTCAGGCCGAACGAGTCGCACAGTTTTGCGGCATACTCCCGGTCGAAGCCGCCGTAAAACGCTTCCGTGCACTTATAGGCGTCGGCTACACGCATGTTATCCGGGTAGTAGCCTTTCTCACTCATCATATAGATCTGCTGCTGGGCCGCGTCGTTTTCTCCGGCGGGAAGGCCGCCCACCAATACCTCCCCCGAGTCGGGAAAGATTCGGTTGGTGATGATGTTGAGTAGCGTGGACTTGCCGGCGCCGTTGCGGCCCAGCAGCCCATAGATTTTTCCGTTTTCCAGCGCGAGGGAAACATCGCTTAAGGCGTTCACCTGGCCGAATGTTTTTGTGATGTGTTTGACCTCAAGGCCACTCATTGTGCAAAACCCCTTTCCATCCATTTCATGACTTCCTCTTTTGTAAGCTTCAGCTTACGGGCTTCCGCCACCAGGCTGACAACGTATTTCTCGTAAAACTGCTGCTGCCGCTTCTTCCTGATTTTCTCTACCGCGCCCTCCCGGACAAACAGTCCCAGCCCTCTTTTTTTGTACAGCAGGCCTTCGTCCGCCAGCAGGTTCATGCCTTTTAGCACCGTGGCCGGGTTGACCTGCAAGGAGGCGGATATCTCCGTGGTGGAGGGTACCTGCGTCTCTTCCGGAAAGGCGCCGGTGAAGATGGCGTCCTCCATTTCCGCGGTGATTTGCAGGTAAATGGGCAGTTCACTGGCAAGGTCCAGCTTCACGTTATCACCTCCTCCGTTAAGTGGTTAATTACTAACGTAATTAACTATAAGACAAAAGAACGGAATTGTCAATACTTTCACAAAACTTTTTTTGATTTATTTTCAGGGCCATGCTACAATGCAGAAAAACACAGGAAATTCCGTCTGCCCAAAGGAGGGAAGAGCATGTTTTCGGTAGGTACGCAGTGGAATCCCCTGCAGGCGCAGCTTCGGGAACTGCTTGATAAAAAAGAATCCTTTACCGAGGCGATGGCGCTGCTTTTACGCATGCACGGGCTGCTGCACACAAGGGAGGTCTCCGGTCAAAGCGAAACCACGCTGATGGATGAGGTATGGGACAACCTTTCGGACTTTGCCCTGCGCACCATGCCGGCGGCGGCGGACGTGACGGTGGCCTGGAACATCTGGCACATCACCCGCATTGAAGACCTGACCTGCAATCTGCTGATGGCGGACGGAAACCAGGTGCTGGATGAGGCATGGCAGGCAAGGCTGCATACCGCGGTGAAGGATACGGGCAACGCCATGACGGACGGGGAGATATTGTCCTTCAGCGGAGAGGTGGATTTGCCGGCGCTGCGGGATTACCGCGATACGGTGGGCAAACGCACCAAGGAAGTTATCGCGGGGTTAAAACCCGACGACCTCAAGCGGAAGTTTGCGAAACGGCAAATGGACCGCATTCTGGAGGAAGGCGGCGTGACCACCCATCCGGGCTCCGTATGGCTATTGGACTTCTGGGGGAAAAAGAATGTGGCAGGCATTTTGCTGATGCCCATTACAAGGCATCAGATGGGGCATCTGAACGATTGCCTGAAGTTGAAGGAAAAGTGCAAAAGGCTCGCTTCATCCTCTTTGAAAGGCGGTGTGATGGCATGAGCGTATATGCGGCGCTGCTGCGGGGGATCAACGTGGGCGGCAAACACCGGGTGAACATGGCGGAACTGAGAAAAACCCTGGAGGCAGCGGGCTTTACGAAAGTTCAAACCTACATTCAAAGCGGCAATGTGCTGTTTGAGGCGGATGGAGAAGAAGCGGAACTTTGCAACAAGATGGAGCAGGCCATCGAAAAGCGGTTCGGGTTTCCCGTGCCGGATGTGCTTCGCACATCCGGGAAGCTTCGGGCGATACTTGATGGCTGCCCCTTTACGGCGGAGGAAATTCAGGCGGCGGAGGCGGCATCGGGCGTTGAAAGCCTGTATGTACTCATGCTGCCTGCCTCGCCGCCACCTGAAGCGGTGGTAAAGCTGAACGCTGTCTCAAGCGGCGGCGACCGCTTTGTTGTTTGCGGCAGGGACATCTATCTGCTGGTTCAAAACGGCGTCCACAACTCCAAGCTGGCGGCGCAGGTTGCAAAGCTGGGGCCGTCCGCTACCATGCGCAATTTCAAGACCATCAAGCAGCTTGCGCTGCTAGCCAAAGCTATGGAGAATTAGGGAAAGCATATTCCCCAGGGGGCGTCGTGCTTAGCCCATGTGATGTATAAGTATATATAAAAAGAAAGGATTTCGCGCCTACGGGCGCGACCAAAGGGCTTTCCGGTCAGTCCAGCCCGCTCAATAGTCGCATTGCTTCGCTGCCGCTTGCACTGCTCCTTTTCGCGGGCCTCCTCCACCTCTCCCATTCCCGCCACAGGCGGGGTCGGGGATTCGGAGCCTTTGGAAACCTTCGGATGCCATCCTCTTGTATACCTATAACATTATGTGATCAGCATGACAGCCGTTTTTCCTTATTTATTTAAATCGGGTTTCCAAAGGGATGATATTCCGGCTTGCTCAATCGGCGCGCTGCTTCGCTGCCGCTTGCATCGCTTGTTTCGCCAGCTTCTTCCGCCCGCCCATTTCCGCCACAGGCGGGGGCGGGGCTACGGAACCTTTGGTGGGGGTCCCGGGGGCAGCGCCCCCGGGTCAACTGCTGGCGCTTTTATAACAGGATAGGCCAAATTTCCAAAGCTTAAAGGTAAACAGTGTGAACAGCAAGGCCACGCCGCAGCCCCACGCAAGGCTTGAAGGCGCCAGTGTGCCGGTGAGCATCTGCGTGGGCAGTGTGGCGATGAGCCCGTAGGGCAATACCACCTGGAAGAGGATTTTCCACACGCCTTCAAAGACTACGCCGGGCACTTTCATGCTCAATTCGATCAGGGATTCCTCCATTTGATGTATTGTGGCGGCGGACATCACAAAAAAGGGAACCGTGCGCAACATAAGCATCAGGTCATACCATAACAGCGTCATCAAAATCACCAGGAGAATATATCCGGCAACAGCCCCGAAGGAAGGCGGTGCGGGCAGCAGCGACACACCTCTTGCAATAATGATAATGCTCATGGCAATAAGGGGAAGGGAACCGGGGTCCATACTCTCAAAGGAAAGGCGCAAGAGTGCATTGGAAGGCTTGGTGAGATAATGATCCAGCGCACCTGTGCGTATCTTTTCCGGGATGGTGATCAGGCCAAAGAAGAAGGAGCACATGTTCAGGGCATTTACCAAGGAAAAGGTGCCGACAAAGATGATCATTTCCCCCCGCTGCCAGCCGCCGATGGACGCAATCTGACCATAAAGCACATCAAACAATAACAACTGTAACGCAAACATACTGCCATCCACAAAGAACGCGCCGAAGAACGATAGACGGAAGACCATCAAATGGCTTAACCGAAGCTTTGCCAGTGTAAGGATCAGTTTCATGTTCCGTTTCATATGCCCACCCCGTCATAGCGCGTGCGCAGGCGCGCGTAGGTCTGTTTGTTGAGGAAAGCGAAAAACGCGATCCACAGGGAAATGACCAGCATCCCTGTCAGCGCTTCGTCTCCCCCCCGGTTAAGAAGCAGCATCGCGGGCAGATGGGCTACATGATAAAAAGGCGTCAGCCGTATCACCTGCAATACGGCTTCCGGCAAAAGGGTCAGGGGTACAAGCGCGCCCGTTAAAAAAGCCAGCACATTGCTTTTGATCATCAGAAACAGCCAGATATCCTGATATTTAAAGGTCAGTATCCCCAGGTAAAAGTGAAGCTGGGACAGGAACACTCGGCCCAATATAAGCAGTGCCGCCGCCTTGATGAAATTCAGGGGCAGTGCCGTCCATTCGGGCCTGATGGGAAAGATCAAAAGGCACAATACGCTTGCCGCCACGCTGAAAAAAGCCATATAGGCGGCGCTGCCCAGGGACTGGGCAAACAGGTACGGCTGTACCCGAATCGGCAGCACCAGGAATTTGGAAAATGTGCCGGCCCGGATATGGGGGCCCAACTCCTCGGCAATGCGCCCTGTATTGTCCATCTGGGCAAAAAAAGACTGGATGAGGTAATACAGGATCATGGTATCCAGCGTGAAGCCAACCACCTGATCCCGGTTTTTGTAGATGGCCGACCATAAAAGCCAGGCAAACAGCACCCTCGCCACACTGGCCAATACCTGCATAGAGGTGTCGAATCGGTAAGCGGTTCGCATCTTGAAGGCGATGATGAAGGCCTCCCTGTATTTTTTCATCCGGCAGCAGCCTCCTTACCTACGTACAGCCTTGTCACCACGCTGCCGATATCCTCCTCCTCCACCATGATGTCACGGATGGGATAGCGGGACAGAAGCGCCTGTAAAAGCGGTGTGGCGTTTGCCTTGGGCATAAGGAAGGAAAGCTTCAGGTGCTGCTGCGCGACTTCCGTGCAGTCCGGCGGCAATTCCACGGCGCATTCTTCCTCCAGGGCCAGTGTAATCTTGCGGTGGGTCTGATATTGCTGGAACAGCGCGTCCGTCGGCCCGTCGCACAGCTTTTCGCCATTATTCACCACTACGCACCGTTTACACAGGCTCACGATGTCCTCCATGTAATGGGAGGTGAGCACGATCGTGGTTCCCTGCTCCCTGTTCACCTCCCTGAGGAAGCGGCGCATTTGATGCTGGGCCACCGCGTCCAAACCGATGGTGGGCTCATCCAGGAACAGGATGCGCGGGCCGTGCAAAAGCGCCGCGATCAGCTCCATTTTCATCCGCTCCCCCAGAGACAGGGTGCGTACCTGCACCGGCATCAGGTGCTCCACCCCAAACAGCTCGGTGAAGTATTTCAGGTTCCTTTTATAAAGGCTTTCGGGGATATCGTACAGTTCTTTGAACAGCCGGAAGGTATCCGCCGGCGTCAGATCAAAAAAGAGCTGGCTTTTTTGGCCCATGACCACGGCGTACTGGCTTTTAAAACCGCTTTCCAGGCGGTTTGGCGTATATCCAAGCACGGAAAGGCTCCCCGAAGTGGGAGCGATGATGCCGGTCAGCAGTTTTACCAGCGTGGTCTTGCCCGCGCCGTTGGGGCCGATGAGGCCGACGAATTCCCCTTCCGAAACGGAAAGGTCAAAGCGCGACAGGGCGGTCTTTTCCACGTAAACCCGGTGGAACAGGCTCTTCAGGCTGCCCTTGAGGCCCTGCTCCTTTTCAAAGCGGCGGTAGACCTTGGTCAGTTGGGATGTCTCAATCATTGACATGGGGCGGCTCCTTTTCATATTGAATTTGCAGGTCGGGCCGGTGATGTTTGCCCATTTTGTGACGGGCCTTGCGATTTTGAACACTGTCGAATACGATGGAAAAGTCATAATCGTCGGGGTACATGTTTTCCGCGGCCACGTGGCGCTTGAGCCTTTTGTGGGGGATGCGGCGCTTGATTCCCCTGATCTGGACGCCGACGAGCCCTTTTTCATCGGCCGGCTCATACACCAGGCCGATTTCCCGGCCGGGGTAGATGAGCACGCTGTCTCCAAGCTGAAATTGGGCGGCGTGGGCGGAGACGGGCTTTGGCGGCTGATCCTTTTGAACGCGGGGCAGGGACGCGGCGGCCTTGGGGCCCAGGAGATTGCTTTCCGGCGGAAGGATGGGAGCGGGGCGCTGCGCATCCTGCCTGCCATAGGCGGCTTTGCGGGCCCGTTCGATCATGGCACCGGGAAAGCCCAGCCGCTGCACGATATACAGCGCGCAGCTTTCCCCCGCCTCGCCCATTTCCAGGCGGTACAGGGGCGATAATGTTTCCCGGTCAAAAGCCATCCTGGCGTTTGTAAGGCCCGGGGCGCGGTATGCGTATTCCTTCACCTCCGGGTAATGGGTGGTGGCTACAAACAGGCAGCCTTTTTCCCGGAGCACATCCAGGATGGCGATGGCGATGCCCATGCCTTCCATGGGATCGGTGCCGGAACCCAGCTCATCCAAAAGCACCAGGCTCTCCCGGCCTGTTTCCTGCAATATGGCCAGGATGTTGGTCATGTGGGAGGAAAAGGTGGACAAGTTCTCCGAAATGCTCTGCCCGTCGCCGATATCGCAAAGCACGTTGCCCAGCATGCAAAGGGAGGTCCCCTTTTCCGCCGGCACATGCAGCCCGCTTTGGGACATCAGGCACAATAGCCCCACCGTTTTGAGGGCAACCGTCTTGCCGCCGGTATTGGGCCCGGTGATCACGATGCCGGATATATCCCCGCCCAGCGTAAGGGTAAGGGGCACGCACCTTTCTTTGTCAATCAGGGGATGACGGCCTTCTTGAATATGCAAATGGCGGCCGGTGGTCAATTCGGGTTCCAGTGCGTCCATTTGAGCGCTCAACGCGCCCTTGGCAAAGGCGAAATCCAGCGTCTCAAACGTATCGCGGTTGATTTCCAGGGGGTTTAAATTGCTTTCCGCCAAAGCGGTCAGCGTGTACAGGATGCGGCGGACTTCGTTTTCCTCGTGGATTTTCAGATCGTTCAATTCTTCCTGGAGCTTTGTGACGGAAGCAGGCTCAATGAATACGGTGCCGCCCGTGGCGGACATATCCACCACCGTTCCGGGCACCTGGGCCCGGTGCTCCCTTTTAACCGGCAGCGTCAGGCGGCCGCCCCGCGTTGCCACGAAGCTGTCGGAAAAATAGGCGCGGTTGCTTTGCAAAAGGCTGTTGAGTTTTGCCTTGATTTGCACGGCTGACTGTTCCAGTTTCCTGCGCACATCGCGTAGCGCGGGGGAAGCGTTGCTGTCCACCGTATCGCCCCGGATGCAGCGTTCGATCTCGCTTTCCAGCTCCGCAAGATCGCAGAAGGCGCGGCCGTAAAAGGCCAGCTCCGATTGCAGGTATTCCCCGCGCTTCAAATAGGCCTTCATCCGGCGGCAGGAGGCGAGGAATTGGGCGATGCCCAGGAATTGCTCCGGTCCCAGCATGGCCCCGGCTTTTATAAGCGGCAGCACTTTGTCCAGCGTCTCCATGGAGCTTGTGGGCGGGCTGCCCAGCACGTCTATCAGCTTACGCGCCTCGGTGGTTTGCCTAAGGCGGCTTCGGCATTCCTTTTCATTCAGGGCCGGGCGCAAAGTGCGCAGCCGCTCCTTTGCCCCCTTTGTGCTGGCGAGACCGCACAGCATTTCCTTGATTTTTATAAATTCCAGTGTAATTTCAGGTGTGTTCAAACGTGATTCCTCCCATCTTGCAACAAAGAAAAAGCCCGCAGGGCCGCATCTGCCGTCCCTATACGGGCAGATTGCTCCTGCGGGCTAGGGAAGCACTGATTTATTCGGGCGGTGTATCCGGCGGCCGCTTTTCCATTCCCGCGGTGTCGCACGGACTGAAAAATCGCCTCTCGTCTCCACGGCTCTCAATAATCAGCGGTTCCTAAAAGCAAAAAAATAACGGCAGATGTCCGCCGTCCAAACCGATTTCAGAAATGTTCTCTTCCGGGGCCCCTCCTAAACCGAGGGAAAGGGGAAGAGGATCATCCTTGAAAACGGGCCGGAGGGCGCGCCCTCTGTCGTTTCCTATTGCCAGGCAGGTGTCAGGAAGCAGTCTGTAAAGGGCAGATGCGGGAAGGTATGCAAACAAACAGGCTTCACCTGCGCTTTGCAGTCCATTCCCTCATGGATTCAGTTGAGAAGCCCCTTTACAGACAAGACCGACATCCAAAATCCTCCTATAGCGTATTTACGGGAGCAGTATAGCAGACAAAGCGCGGCGCGTCAATGGTCATTTTCTTGACAGGAATAATTTTCTTGCGAGTGAAAAGCAAAAGTAAAATGTATTTTTACGAATTGACATTATATTGACGAGCTTCGCGATATTTGTTATACTATAAACAATCTCGGTTTGGGGAAATTACATAATAGGAGGAGAACCCATGAAAAAGGTCCTGTCTGTCCTGCTGGCCGTAATGCTTTGCACCCTGCCCATACTGGCCATGGCTACCGGCATCACAGCGGAGGGCGCTTACACGGATGGTGTCTATCAAGGTGAGGCGGAAGGCTTTATGGGCCCCCTGAAGGTGGAAGTTACCATAGAGGGCGGCGCCATCAAGGACGTTAAGCTTCTGGAAACCGTGGATACCGACGGCATTTATACCAAGGCTGTGGAAAGCGTCATTCCCGCTATCGTTGCCGCCAACACCGTAACAGGCGTGGATGTGCAGTCCGGCGCCACGTTCTCCTCCGTGGGTATCCTCACCGCCGTGGCCAATGCCTTGGCCCAGGCCGGCGCCGCCGTAACGGTGCCCGGGGCTGAGGAAGAAGAAGCCGTTATCGCCGGGCCCGTCAAGGTGGAAGCCGGCACCGTGTATCTTGGCTTTGGCTCCGTGCCCAACTTCCGCAAGGGCCCCGGCAAGGACCCCACCGACACCCAGGTCTATTCCTTCAACGTCACCATGGCCTCCGTGCTGTTTGACGAAGAGGGCCGTATCCTGAACCTGGAAGTGGACATCTACGAAGTCAGCACGCCCAACTATGACGGCGAAAGCATGCCCCACTTCTCCGGCTGGCCGGGCAAGGAAGGCTACAACGTGTTTGACCATGAAACCGAAACGGTGACTGGCGTTTCCGAGAACACCGAGGAATTGGTGGCCGCTGAAGTCAACGGCTGGCTTACCAAGCGGGAGCGCGGCGACACCTATCACATGAACCCCCAGAACGAATGGTACAAGCAGATGAACGCCTATGAGGCGATGTTTACCGGCTGGACCGTGCAGGAAATTCGCGACTGGTTCGGCAAATATACTTCCACCCGCAATGGCCGGCCCATCAAGCCCGCTTCCGAGAATGAAGACGACGTCAAGGCGCTGGCTGCCATGAGCGAAGATGAAAAAGTCATGCTCACCGACGTGATCTCCCAGGCGACCATGAGTCTGTCCGACGCCCATGGCCTCATTCTGGAAGCCATTGAGGAAGCCTACGCCAACCGTCAGCCCGCGCTGAGCATTGGGGAATAACATAAACAAATAGCGAAACATGCGGCGTGGATTGCTCCATGCCGCATGTTTATTTTTTATATAAACGAAAATCAAATACCAAAAGCCCTTCGGAAAAAGCCCACAAAGCCGGGGCGCAAGTCCCGGTGACTTAATAGACGGTCTTCCACCGGCATGTCGAACCAATATTTTCCGGTCTGTTTAGATACCGACAGGGAATCCAGCGGCCAGCCGGGGGTATGTATGGAATGAGGCTTGTCCGTCAGTAAAAACGTATCGGAACAGATGTCCTCCCCGTCGTATTCCAGGAAAGTGCCATCTTCCAAAACCAGACAGATGGCGTTTTGATACCGGGCCGGCAGATAGCCATCCTGCCCATATTCCCTAACCAGGCCGGTATAATAGGCAAGCATCTCCTCGTCGCAAAGCGGTCTTCCAGCCGGCCTTCGGGCATGGACGCCCGGATTTTTGTCTTCCGGTACAAAGGATAAAACAAGGCCGGAATCGCAGGAGAAAACGGGCCGGCGATACGCGTCATAATAGGCTTTGGCTTTTTGCCGGGCGTTTTCCAACACCGTCTTCCCTTCCTCCGGGACAGGCGGTGTGGAATCATCCAGCCCATCGATATAGATGGGCAGAGCAGAAAGCCATTCCCGCATGGCGCGGAGTTTTGCCGGATTGCCTGTGCCGTACAGTACGCGCCGCATCACATGCCACCCAGCGCTTGCACGAGCACCTGCATATTTTTGCGCATTCCGTCCTCATAGGCAGATAGCGCGCCATCATCCATGGGGCCGGTGACCAGCGGGTCCAGCTCGTATACCCTTGCGCCTGTTTCCGCCGCCAGCGTCCTGGCCGCCAGATCTGGGTACTGCGGCTCGGTAAACAGCGGCGGCGCGCCAAGAGTCCGCACCAATCCCACCAGTTCAGCCAGTTGGGCAGGGCTTAACGCCTCCCCCGGCTCCCGGTTCACCACGGCGGCCACATGCAGCCCATAGGCCGTGGCGAAGTAGGGGAACGCTTCATGGAAGGTGATGATCTCCTTGCGGGGAAGGCCTTCAAGGCCCGCCTTCAGCTCCGTGTCCAGCGCGTCCAGCCGCATCATATAGGACGCGGCGTTTTGAAAAAAAGCCTCTTCATGCTCCGGGAAGGCAGCTATCAGGCCGTTCCGCAGATTCTCCACCATCATTTTGGCGTTGGAAACGTCCAGCCAGATGTGGGCGTTATCCTCATGATCGTGGCCTTCCTCATCCTCTTCATGCATATGCACATTTTCACCCGCATTGTCCAGCAGCGGGATGCCCGCAGAGGCATCAACCACCTTCAAACCCGGGAACTGAGCGACCACAGTGTCCAGATAGCTTTCCATGCCCGCGCCGTTTATGAGCAGCGCCTGTGCCCTTGAGAGGATACGCATATCCCCGGTGAGCAATTGATAATCGTGCAGGCAGCCGGTATCCGGCGCGGCCAGATTTTCCACCCGTATGTCTTCTATTCCCACCGTAAGGTTCCGGGTCAGGATGTAGATGGGATAGAAGGAGGTCACCACGGTTTTTTCCTGGGCCATTGCGGCGGGAAACAAGGCCAGCATCGCCGCGATGAGCGCGGCCAACAATATTTTTTTCATAATATTTCACCTTGCTTTCTTAGATGCGTGCCCATTGTAACATTCCCGCCGCCATAAAACAAGCCGCCTGCCCGGGGGATTCCCCGGATAAGGCGGCCTTGTTTATCTGCTTAAGTGATTTAGTTCCCGGCAGGCGCTTCAGTGGGCGCTTCGGCAGGCACTTCCGTCGGCTCCTGGGCGGATTCTTCCACGGGTGCCTCGGTGGTTGCCTGCTGCGTGTAAACGATCTGAGCCGCCTCCATCCATTCTTCCATAGCCTTGGGCAATGCGCCGCTCTCACGTTCCTGCTCCATTTCAGAGAGCAGGGAAGCTTTGAGCGCTTCCGTCAGCTCCACGGGGCCGCCGGGGATATCCCTTACGTAGTACAGGATGTGCACGCCGAAGCTGGATACCACGGGCTGGCTGAAATCGCCGACTTTTTGCATTTCCGGGGCAAAGGCGCCTGCCACGAAAGCGGGATCATACAGGATGGAATCCTGATGGACGCTGTAGCCGTCGGTCTTGCTGGGCTCTGCGGTCATGCCGGGATCGGTGCCAAATTCCGCTACGAGGGCGGCAAAATCCTCGCCTGCGCTCAGGCGGGCATAGATGGCGTCCGTTTTATCCTTGATGGAATCCAAAATGGCTATGCGGGCCGTGTCCAGATCCGCCTGGGTTACAGACGGGGGAGCCTCGGTGGCCGCGGGATCGGGAGTGGTGGTTTCCTCAGCGGTCCCGGCCACTTCTTCCTTCTCGTCGCTTTGCTCTTCCAATTGGGCCTGGAT
Source organism: Bacillota bacterium (assembly GCA_023411395.1). GTDB lineage: Bacteria > Bacillota > Clostridia > Christensenellales > Aristaeellaceae > JAEWAH01. The sequence goes on along the minus strand of JAEYOV010000033.1, from coordinate 18,064 downwards.
GGCATTGTAGTTGTCCATCAGCGCGCTGTCTACGGTCAGCAGAATGTGGGTGACGCCACGGATGCCTTCGGGAATATACCAGGCTTGCTGGCCGGTATACTCGGTCATGTATTCATACGTACCCACGTCGCCGCTGAAGGTTTCCTTGTCCGTATCCACGCGGGATTGGTATTCGGCCAATACTTCCTCATCCGTATAGGCGGATTCGCCCTTGGTCAAAAAGTCTATCATCCGCTCCTGCATCTTTTGATCCTTGTAGCTGGAGACAAGCTCTTCCAGCGCCTTTTCGGTGGTATAGCCCATCTGAGCCATGAAATCTTCAGCCTGCTTACGGGCAGTTGCCTTCTCTTCCTCAGTGGGTTCCGCGTTCGTCAGGTAGGATGCCGCCTGCTGCTCCAGATAGCTGTCCCAGACCGTCTGGGCCTCCTTCAGGAATTCGGCTTCCTCCTCTGATGTAAACTGGTCTGCGCCAAACTCGGCGGCCTTTTGCCTGAAAATTGTATCCTGTATCGCATATTCCATAGCAATGGACTGCAGGAGGGATTCCTGACCGCTGAGGTCATAGCCCTGGCTGGAATATTGATAGTAAAGGTTGTTGTAGACTTCCGACAGCTTGGCATACGTGACCGGATCACCGTTCACCGTGGCCAGTACATCATCCGGGGAAGGGGTCGCGGGTGCGGCGGTGGCTTCCGCCGGTGCGGCGGTCACTTCCGTTGAGGCCGTGGTTTCCCCGGCAGACTGGGGTGTTTCGCCCAGCGCGCCGGTCATAACCAATGTCGCGCACATGGTCAGCGCCAGGCAGAGCGCAAAAAAACGGGTGGATTTCTTCATGGAATCACTTTTTCCTTTCTTTGTGTCCGGCGCCGGCGCCGGTATAATCAATTTATTATGGCACAGGCCATGCGGTACTGCAAGCAAAAGGCGCGGAAATTTGAAAAGTTACAGTCTGTTCATGAATTGACAAACAACCGCCCGCCGGCATGGGGGAACGCCTTTTGCGCAGAAAAACCGCAGTTTTTGCCGATGCGCTTTTATAGGACGATGATTCTGACCCGTTTGTTTCATCAAAAAGCATGGGAATCCCTGGCCGCGAAGGAAGCGGGGAACAGGCATGAGAACTGCCGGGGAGAGCGCCTTTTGAAAAAGCCGCCCTCCCCGGACCCCTTCCCGGTAAACCTCATTGAGAAGGAATAAGTAATTGTTCACAACCCCACAATTATGCTTGGGGCCTTGGAAAAAGGAATGTTACAATGAGAAAACGAATACCGTAGCATATTTTTATTGGATGATGGGGCATTGCTGTAATATGAAACGGCTTATTATCAAAAAGAAAGAAAGGCGTCTGTCTCTTCTGAACGAGGAAGGCAGCGAAGTTTTTTCCTGTCCAGTGGGGCTGGGTTTTTCGCCTTTGGGGGGGAAGGAACGTGAGGGGGACGGCAAGACGCCGGAGGGCGAGTATTTCATCTGCCTCAAGCGGGAGGCAGGCAAGTACGGCATGGCCCTTGGCATCAGCTATCCCAATGAGAAGGACGCGGGTAAGGCGTTTGCCCAAGGGCTCATTTCCAATGATGAATTGGCGGCCATTGGGTCCGCCTTCCGGGAAGGGCGGCGGCCGCCCTGGGGCACCAAAATGGGCGGAGAAATCTACCTGCACGGCGGCGGCGCCTGCGACTGGACAGCAGGCTGCATCGCCTTAAGCGACGCGGACATGAAAAATCTCTTTCCCCTGCTGGAGGAAAGAGATGAAGTGATAATTCTTCCGTAACCAATGTCATTTTAGCATATCCCTGCACTTTTTCAGCGCTTCACGAATGGCGGCGGCTTTGATTTCCCCCGGGTTTTTCTCAAGGAAGCAGCACAGCGTATCCGGCCGGAAAATGGCTTGGGCAGCATCCTGGATATCCTCCGCCGTCAGGTCGCTGTGCAGGTGGATCCTGGTTTCCACATCGCATTCCTCGCTGTTGCCGGCCAGCCAGTTAAAACCCAGCCTTTCGTTCATGATGCCGGCCCTGTCCAGCGCCATGCGCTCGTTATCGGTGAAATAGACACGCATCCTGTCCATCTGCTCATGGCTGATAAAGGTACGCAGGCGGATCAGGATGGAAAATACCATCTCCAGGCTTTTGACAAGCCGGTCATGGGCGACTTCATAGTTGATATCAAAGCGGCGGAAAGCCCCCGTCCTGATGATTTCGGAATTGATGTCATCCACCAGCGCATGCTTTTCCCGAAGCTCCATAAACAGCGCGGAACCCATCCCGTTTCCCGTCATGTGGCTGAGCATGTTGGCACAAGCGGGGTGCAGAAGGCTGGGGCCGATGTCAAAGGAAAGCAGCACCTTGGCCAAATCGCCGCCGTCGTTGAAAAGTACATCGCTGTTTTCTTCGCGCATGCAATACCCGGGCGGCATAGGCTGCTCAAAGAGCGAAGGCCCGGTATCGGGGAGGTCGCCTAAAATTTCCGCCGCCTTTTCCAGCATGCCATCGGAGAAGTTTCCCGTCAGCACAAAGCAGGCGTTGGCGGGGCGGAAGATTTTCCGTTTCCATTGATGGATCAAGGAGGGGGACATGCGCATCACGCTCTGTGCCGTGCCCATGCCCGGGAAGGCGCTCTTTTTCCAGTACCGGGTATCCATGCTGCTCAGGAAATCGTCATCCCAGTTTTCGATTTGCCGGAGCACCACCTGCTTTTCGGCGGCGATCTCCTCCTCCGCCCATTTTCCCGGTGCGAACAGGCGAAGCAAAATGTCGAAGGCAGGATCGAAAAACCGGGGCGCCACCCGCAGATTGAACACCACCGCTTCCCCATAGGTGGTGCCCACAAGCTCCGTTCCCATGGCGTCCAATTGGCGGTATAACTGTTCCAGGGTCAGGCCGTTCAAATTGCGGAAGCACAGGTGCTCCAAAAGATGGGAGATCCCCTGATTGCTCCTGTTTTCATACAGCGAACCGCCCTTGAAATAGACGCCCATCTCCAGGGAATGCAAATGGGGAAGCTGATAGGCGGAGATTTGCAGGCCGTTTTGAAGCTTCATTTCCTGATAGGCTGCCATAACCGCTTTCCCTCCCCGTGTTCTCCTATTTTCCGTCCTTGATGAGCCTGCGGATATCGTCCATCTGGCTTAAAAAGCCGGGATTATCCTTTATGATGCCCTGCACCTTTTCGCAGCTGTGCATGACGGTGGTATGGTCGCGCCCGCCAAAGCTTTCCCCAATGCGGGGCAGCGACAGCCCCACCATTTCCCGGGTGAGATACATGGCCACCTGGCGGGGCACGGTGACTTCCCGGTTGCGCCGGGCGCTTTTCAAATCCGCCACGGATATGCAGTAATAGTCGGCCACCGTTTCCTGTATCAGTTCGCAGGTGACGCGGCGCACCTCCCGCTGGGCGAATACCTCCTTCAGCGCCTCCTCCGCCAGCGTGCCCGTGATGGGCTTCCCCGTGAGGGAGGAGAACAACACCAGGCGCGTCAGGCTTCCTTCCAGCTCCCGGATGTTGGAGTCGATGCGCTGGGCAATCATCTCCAGCACACCGTCGGATACGGCAATGTGCTCCCGCTCCGCCTTCTTGCGCAGAATCGCGATGCGCGTCTCGATATCGGGGCGCTGGATATCGGCGATCAGCCCCCACTCAAAGCGGCTGCACAGCCGCTCCTCCAAACTGGCGATGTCCTTGGGCGGCTTGTCGCTGGTCATAATGATCTGCTTGCCGGCTGCGTGAAGCGTGTTGAAGGTATGGAAAAACTCCTCCTGGGTGCGGTCCAGCTTGGCAATGAACTGTATATCGTCCACCATCAGTATGTCCACGCTGCGGAAGCGGCTGCGGAACTCCGCGTTCTTGTTTTTCTGGATGGCGGTGATGAATTCGTTGGTGAAGTTTTCGCTGGTGATATATAACAGCCGCAGGCTGGGATACTGCTGCTGCACGTAATGGCCGATGGCGTGCATGAGGTGCGTCTTTCCCAGGCCTACGCCTCCGTAAATGAACAGCGGATTGTAGGCCTCCGCGGGGGCCTCGGCCACCGCCAGGGAGGCGGCGTGGGCAAACCGGTTGCCGCTGCCCACCACAAAGGTATCAAAGGTATATTTGGGATTCAAGCTTACATTGTTTCCCTGGGGCGCGGGGGCTGTTTTGGCCGCCCGGCGGGCTGCGGATTCCTGGGGGGTGATGATTTCTATGGAAAGCGTGTGGCCAGCGGCCTGGCTCACCGCGTTGGCAATCAGCATGGCATACCGGCTGGCGATCATCTGCTTCATGTAGTCGGTGACCACTTCGATATACAGGCAATTGTCTTCAATCTCCAGGGGCTTTAAGGAGCTGGCGATCCACGTTTTGTAGGAGACCTCATTCATCTCCTCCTGCAAAAAGCGGCATGCTTTTTCCCATAACTCCGCTACATTCATCCGCTGCCCCCCTCAGTATGAATTCAAAAATTATGCAAGGAATTATACGCGCTTTCAGCGCGCGGAAAAAACGGAAAAATGCGCACGGGCAGCCTTTACCCGTGCATTGTGGAAAACTTCCTGTGGATAACCGGTTCCGCGCTTCCGGCTGTTTTCCTATGATACCAGATATCTCCCGCATTTTCAAGGGTTGTACACAGACACGCCCATTGCATAGGCGCCTGTGCTGTTGATAACTTTTGCTCTAGGGATGGTGGTTGTCCAAATTGCAGACCACAAGACATGGCGTTGTCCGAACGTACTTTCGGATAGAATAACGGAATAGATGAATAAATATGCATAATGGTGATAATTGGAAACACAAATGACACAGGATTTTTATACGGTGTTCTAAAAAAGAACAAGGATTTGCAGGCGGGCTTGTAGAAAGAAGGGCTATCCTTCGCGCGAGGTGACTTTAGGTGGCTGCCGTCATCCGCACTCAGGACGTGGCCCGGGCGCTGCATCCCTGGGTGGGTTCCTATCTTATGGAGAGCACGACGCTGGCGGAAGATACCGCCGATGTCCTGCGCAGCTATGCCCCTTATAAAGAAGACTTGCAAAAGCTGTGCAAAAGGCTAGACAGCTTTTTGTTCATGTCTTTGCGCCGCTATACCATGGGCACCATGCGGATCTTCCTGGACGATGGTTCGGAGGCGCGTATCCGCACGTCGGATTTTCCGGTTTTGACGGATGATGTGCTTGGGGTTCTGATGGAATCCCTGTCCCCCTATTCCGTCAACTACGAATTGCTGAAAAGCTATTCCCTGCAGCAGCCCAGCCTCAGCGCGCTGCGGGTGCTTTATACCCGGTACCAGTCCTTTCAAACCCAGGAGGAGCTTGCGGCCATCGCCCGCACGGTGCGCACCTGCCACCCCCGGGAAAGGTACATGGCCTGGCTTCCGCCGGAGGACAGCAAAGGGGTCACCCTGTTTTGATGTCCGGCATGCTGTCCGCTTTGCAGGGATGGGCTTTCCTGGAAAATAAAAAGCCCTTCCTTGTCAATCCGCACAAGACAATTAGGGCCGCAAAAAACTCTTGCATTCCGTGCCGGAATCATGTACAATATCCTCGTTGTCCCGCCGGACGCGCTGATATAGCTCAGTAGGTAGAGCACATCCTTGGTAAGGATGAGGTCTCGGGTTCGAATCCCGATATCAGCTCCATTGAAAGGGTTCGTGACTTCTGTGCGTATAAGAGGTTGCGGGCTTTTTCTTTTTTGCGTTTTATGCTGAAAAAAATCTGCACAGCAAATTTCCCGCAGGAAACGAAGGTCACCGGCGCGCAATGCCCATCCCTTCCGCTTTCTGGCTACGATACCTTTCAAGCCAGCATATCCGATTCTTCCGGATGTTTGCTGAACCACGCCTTTACATAAGAGCAGGTGATGGCCGCCTTCATGCCCCGCTCCTTGATTGCGGCTATTGCGGCCCGCACCAATTGATCCCCAATGCCCTGCCCGCGCAGGGAGGGGTCAACAAAAGTGCCGGCGAAGCTGACTAGGCCATCCCCTATTGTGGGGAACCTGATTTCAGCAAGCAAATTGCCGGTATCATCCTGGGCAAATATTCTGCCTGGCTCATATTGGTAATTAAGCGTCATCATCTCACCCTGCCTGTCAATCATTCTTGGAAAGGGGATGCCGGTTGTACGGCAATTCCACAGGTCTGCCTTGAAAACATCATCATTGCAATACAAATCATACTACTGCCCGCAGGTAGCGTCAATTAAAAAAATGGCGCGGGCAGATCTTTTTGCTCCCTGCCCGCGCTGCTTTTTGCGTAATCAATTACCTGTTCATCTGGCTGCCCCTGATGATATCGAAGGCCTGGTAAATGACTTCGTTTTTTCTTTGGATGGCCTCGCGAACCTCCTTGCTGTATAACAGGACCTCCATTTCTGCAGTATTCGATTTAAAGAAACGCTTGAAAAGAGCCAGTATTTTTTTCATATGGAATCAACTCCCGTTTATTGTGTAGGTCGGTGAAAGCAGCGTATCCAGCGATACGCGAAGCGTTTTGGAAAGCGGATAGAGCAGCATGATATCCGGATACGCGATATCGCGTTCCCACTTGGATATGGCCGGAGGCGTTATGCCAAGCTTTAAGGCAAGCTGCGCCTGCGTAAAACCCTGTGCGCGGCGTAAGGCTTGAATCCTTGTTCCCAATGAGCAGATCAAAAAAATCATCCTTTCTGGCAATCAAAAAAGCGGCGGTATGCACTGCACGCATACCGCCGCCTGAGGGACGACACAAAATCATCCCGCTGCTATGGACAGAGGTACAGTACACGTCTTATTATTGAAGCTGTTTTGCACAGCGATTGTGAACTTTGCAAAAGACAAGATCATGCCCGTACCCCCTTTCTTTCAAAATCTTGGATATCATACCATACCTGCCTGGTTTTGGCAAGCCTTTTATGCGCAGGTAAACCAATGGTTTAGTAGCTTATTGTTCCGCTATCCGCATCATTTCCCGCACATCCTGGGGAAGATGCTCGAAGTCCTTGCGCATCATTTTCAACACCATTCTTTCGTTGGCGATTTCATCACTGGTGCGCACCCCGAGCTTCCTGAAAAGGGGAACCGGCGGGCACCAGCCTTTGATGGCATGCAGCAGCAAAAAGCCGCCCACGGCGCCGGAGAGCAGAAACCATTTTCTGCTGCGCGCAAAGCCCAGCATTGTGCCGGCTACGGCGAGAGCGGATGCGCTTGTCTCCAGCACCCGTTCCATATCCCACTCCTCTTCCAGCATGCGCAGCCGGTGGTTGATCACATCCAGATTGGCATCCTGAACGGACCGGAGTTCATTGATGGTATTTTCCCTGATTTCACTGTTCACCATGGGGTCTGTGTGAAGCGCTACGCGCAATGTGGTCGGCGGGATACGGTGTTCCATCATTGGACCCTCCTTGCTTTTTGAAATAGTTTGATTAGGACAGACCATGCCTATCCAGCCAAAACAGAGCGGCTATGCAAGCAAATCTTAAGCCGGTTTATCCGCTTTCCTCCCCAAAGGCCGTCATTGGCAAGGGCTGCACACGGACCCGGATTACAACAATTTCCTTTTGGGCGTGATATATGGAAATGGAGGGGGTGCTTTCATGACGAGGGAACAATACCGGCAAATGCAGGTGGAAGCTTTGGAGAGCTTGAAAATGGATGTGAACGGGCACAGAAACAATCCGCTGCTTCTTGCGCCCATGCGCGAAACGCTGGAGCAGCAATACCAGGCAATCTTAAATAAGCAGGCGGAATGGGCACAAGGCGGATTTTGGACGCCCGAGAAGGAACGTAACTACATGGAAGTATACAAAGACATTCAGCTATAGGCAGAATCGCCCGCCTTCATACTGCGGCGGCTTCGCGCTAAAAGACCCATTGCAGTATGACCGCCAGGCTGACGGACATGAAAGACAGGACGCCGTAGGAACGCCTGAATAATCCCTGCCTGTTTGTCCAAGGTTGCAGCGGAATTCTGAAGTACCGCGCAAGCAGGCTGATACCCAATGAGCCCAGTGCAATCATCAGTCCGTTCCCCATGATTTCCAGTGTGGCGAAGCTGAGCAGTTTATCAGGCTGATACAGCACGGAAATTTCCCTGATCCATCCCGGCGCAACCAGCAAATAGATCAGGTACAGACCCCGCCATACGGCGCTGGTCAAAAAGGGCATCAGGCCGTACCGGATCAAAGGCTTCTTCTCCATGATCCAATAAAACGCGAGGCCTGCCGTAAGCCCTTCCAGCACGATGGAAACGGCGGGATTGATGACATAGTCCGGGCGCGGCGCCATGGGCAGGTTCAAGAGCTTGATGGCCGCGCAGAGGATGGCGCAGGCAAGCACCACGGAGGATTTTCCCGTTTGCCGGTATGCCCCCCGCATGAAGCCGTAGGCCAGCGGAAAGTAAAACATCCAGCCCATACCCGGCAAAAGCAAATGGGCCAGAAAACCGACCGTTGCTTCCGAAATGCCCCACAGGCCGCCAAAGAACAAAACCGCCGGCAGATATTTTTTCATATCTTGACCTCCTTGCACCGTTTGATGATGTCTCTTATTGCCGCGCCCATTTCTTCATAGCAGGTGCAGCGGCAGATGTTCGCCTGCATCCAGGAATCAATGGTGTAATCGTCCGGGTCGGGATGATGATACAAAAGCGCATGGGCGTTGACGATGAAGCCCGGCGTACAGTACCCGCACTGCATGGCAAAGCGGTCGGCAAACGCCTGCTGCAGGGAAGTGTTTTGCAGCCCTTCCACGGTGACGATGTCGTGGCCTTCCGCTTCCACCGCCAGGCAGAGGCAGGATTTCATGGGCCAGCCGTCCCATAAAACCGTGCAGGCGCCGCAATCCCCGTTTTCGCAGCCCGGCTTACTCCCCGTCAGGCCCAGGTTGTCCCGCAAGGCATCCAGCAGCGTTTGAAAGGGATAAACGGCCGTTTCCACATCCTGCCCGTTGACGTGCAGCTTGATAACGGTCTTGCCATGGATATTTTTCAATGCGCTTCCTCCTTCAGTCTTGCCATCATATCGCAAAGCGCTTCCTTCAACCGGAACAGGCGGTATTCCCCCGAACCCAGCACATCGGAAAGGGGCTGCCCGGGAAGCTGGTCATGGAATTGCCTTTCAAGCAGCGCCGGGTCCGGTTCCGTATTCGCGGCCGGAAATTCCAGCAAGACGGGGTAAGGGAACAGACCGCTGACAGCGGCCTTCATTACCCCCTTCTCCCGGACGGCGGCCAGCGTGAACAGGGGATAGCCGATTTTTTCGCTGTCCACATGCTTGGCATGTACAAAGGGCAGACCGGCTTTACCTGCGTCCAGCGAAAACCGAACAAAGAACTCTCCCGGCATAAGGGCCAATTTGGGCGAAAACAAGGTGGAAAGCTTCACGGCGCGGGCCCCTTGGGGCCCGTACAGCTCCGCCGTGGCGCCGGCCAGCAGCAGCGCCAAAACGGCCTCGCGGTAGATGATGGTACCCGCAATGTTGCCGCCCAGGGTGATTTTGCACTGTGCGGTATGATCCGCCACGCGGGAGCAGCACTTTGTCAAAAGCGGGAACGCGTTCCAGCGGGCAATGCTGTTGAGCGTTTCCGCGGCCCCCAATATCAAGCGGTCTCCCTCCCGATTAAGGCCCGAAAGCTCCGGGATTGCTTTCAGGTCGATCACCGCGCCGAATTTGAGGCTGTTTACCCGCCCCATGGTGATGATTTCCGTTCCTCCGCCATAGTACAGCGGCTTTTCACCCCGGCCTTCGCAGGCCATGTAGGCGTCCGCCGCTTCCTTAAGCGTTTGCGGCTGCCAATAGGAGAAAGTGAAAGGGATCATTTGGATGCCTCCCCCCGTCCGGCCTTTTGCCACAGCTTTTCAAATTTCAGGGGAAGATCGTCCATCTCATAGCCGCAGGCCCGTGACAGCGCATTGGCCAATGCGGGGCCCATGCCCAGTATGCCATGCTCTCCGATGCCCCTTAAGCCGTAGGGACCGTCCTTGTTGGGCGTTTCCAGAAAGGCCACTTCATAGGCAGAGCTTTGCCCAAAGTGGAGCAGCTTGTAGGTGCGGAAGCTGGTGGCGCATAGCTGCGCCCGGTCGTTGTACGCAAAATGCTCACGTGTGGCCACACTCAGCCCCATGTGCATAGCCCCGGTGATCTGTCCACGGCTGATGGCATGATGAACCACCTTGCCGGCGTCCACCGCGGTGACAGCCTTGAGCAGGCGGAATTCGCACGTCCTCCTGTCATATTCGATTTCCACCGCCTGGGCGCCCGCCGTCCAGTAGGGGCCGCTCCTGCCTCTGCCCGTTTCCGTATCCAGGGTGGACAGATGCTCCATGATGTAGCTGCCCCGGCCGATGATGTGGGTGCCGACGGAAGTGCCGTTTTCAAGATTCAGCCCGCCGGTGAGATGCTTGATCTCCACATAGGCCTCCGGGTCACTGACCTGATACACCCTTTCCCCGCCTACTTCCAAATGGCGCTCCTGGCATTTCAGGGCGATGGCCGCCTTCCGCTTGAGCTGGTCGATAGCATCTTCCGCTGCCGCCAGCACAGCGTTTCCCGCCAGAAAGTTGGACATGCTGGCGACGGTCTTCCAATGCTCCGGCGCGACCCTGGTGTCGATCCGCTCCATCACGAAGATTCTTTGGGGATCCATGCGCAGCTTCTCCGCCAGAATCTGCCGGATGGTGGATGCAAACCCCTGCCCGCATTCCACAACGCCGCAGTTTACATTCACGCTGCCATCGGGGCAAAAGAGGATCACCGCCGCGGAGCCCGCGTCAGTGGGGGAACTGGAGGTTTTCGATAGGCATGCCATCCCCTTGGCCCGCACCTTGTCTTCCCCAACCGGTATGACCGCGCCTTCGTCCCAGCGGATCATTTCCGCAGCCTTGTTGAGGCAGCCCATGGGGTCGCCCAGATTGCTGCTGGTGAAATGCACCTGGGTGGGGGATGTGTCGCCGGGTTTGACCAGATTCTTTCTGCGAAGTGTGATGCCATCCATATTCAACGCGGCGGCCAGCTTGTCCATCATGCGTTCCATGCAGAAGATGGATACTTCATGGCCGAATCCCCGGAAGGAGGTGGCGTAGACGTGATTGGTGTACACGCACAGCGCGTCGCATTGGATGTGGTCGATAGCATAAAGCTCCCCCGTGCTGGAGGCGGCGGCGTGGGCCATACGCGGCCCTGAATCGGCATAAGCGCCTGTATCCAGGTGATACAGCGCCTCCAATGCCATGATTTTTCCATCCAGCCGGGCGCCGATTTTCATGGTGCAGTCCGCGCCGATCTTGCAGCCTACGCTTGTAAAGCATTGTTCCCTGGTTAAAAACAACGCGACTTTTTTGCCTCCCACCGCCCTGGAAGCAAGGTATGCCAGCATTTCGGGATGGCCGTTCACCTTCCCGCCATAGGCGCCGCCCAAATGGAAGCCAACTACCTCCACCTGCCCCTGGGTCAGCCCAAAAGCTTCGGCCATGGCGATCCTAAGCGCATGGGGAGCCTGGGAGGCGGTTTCGATCACCACCGTGCCATCCCCCATGATCTGGGCGGCAGCGCAGCGTGTTTCCATATACCCGTGGGCACACTGGGGAAGCGTGAAATGCCCCTCCACCGTTACTTCGCTAAGTGCCCAACCCGATGCCATGTCCCCTTTGCGGATCTTGACATGGTTGACAATGTTGGTATCTGGGGAAGGGTGCAGGTCTCCGGCAGTAGGCTTGTATTCTTCCATGCGGGGATGCAAAAGGGGCGCGTTGGGCAGCAGCGACGACGCCACATCATTCACCACAGGCAAAGGGTCGTATGTGACGCGGATGCGGGAAGCGGCCTGCTGGGCCTGCCAGGCTTCCTTTGCCACCACCATGGCCACCGGCTCACCACAATAGCGCACCGTTTCCCGGGCCAGAAGGGGCATGTCCTGGATTTGGCTCCCAATCAGCACGGCGCAGTCTTCCCCGGTCAAAACAGACAGCACGCCGGGGACTGCAAGCGCTTCCTGCAAGTCAATGGACCGTATGTTGCCGTGGGCTTCTTCGGATACATGCAGCATGGCGTGCAGGCAGCCGGCCTCCACCGTATCTTTGATAAACCGCAGTTGACCCCCGGCCTTGTCCAGGCCATCCGGCCTGCGCGGCGACATGCCCAGCAGTCCATTCTCCATATCCTTCCCCCTTTTTGTTTGGAATGGCTATTTTATAATCTTCTCCGTTTTTGGAGTTTGATTCAAATGTTGTTTTGTTGCGCCTCCGTTTGCATAATTTTCCGTGCGCTCACAAGAATAAGGGCTGTACTGCATGAAGGCGTGGTGGATGGTATGGAAGGCAAGGAAGTGCTGAGCCAGGAATATGTGGTGATGATTCTCACCGGCATCCTAACAGGCATGATTGCCCGGGTGATTACGCTATACGTGGATTACCGCCAGACGCCAACTTATCCCAACGGCCTGTTCAATAACCTGGTCACCGGCTTTGTCGCCTCCGCCCTAGGTGCCGTGGCCATTCCGGCGCTGATCGAGCAGGATTTCACCGCCATTACCTTTCTGGCCCTGGCAACGCAGCATTTTCGCGATATCCGCAAAACTGAAGGTGAAAGCCTGGCCAAACTGGATCATGTGGGATACACAAAACGCGGGCCGGCTTATATTGACGGGATTGCCAAAACATATGAAGCAAGGCATTATGTGTCCCTGGCCGCGGCTGTGGCCGCCGTGCTTTGCATGAACTTGCTTGGCGGGCAGGCGCTGCTTGTTCAAATAGCCGCCGGCGTTGCGGCTGGCCTTGCTGTAACGCTTCTGATCAAGCATTTCACCAAGGGGAAAGCCGTGGGGGATATTTGCACCATAAAGGAAGGAAAGATCAGGGTCGAAGGTTCGGAACTGTACGTGGACGATATGTTTGTGACCAGCGTGCTGGGTACCACACGGAGCAAGGACCTGTTTTTAAGGGAAGGAATCGCCGTTGTCGTTACCCCCAAGTCGGACCAGTTCCGCGTTACGCTGGACAGCCTGGGGCAAAGGCAGGCCATGCTGTTTGAGGCTTGCCGGTCTCTGGGGGTAAAACGCTTTCAATTTACGCGCAAGAATTACAAAAACGGCGTGATTTTGATCGCCATCGTACCCATCGTCCGCGATGTGGGCAAGATGATCCACGCCGTTGCAAATACGCCCATTCTGGAAAACTCAAGAAAGATCCGCCGCATCATGACGGCGGGATGAGCGGAGGCAGCATGAAAGGCAGCGTGCAGATCCTGGTCTATATCACCGATAACCCGGACAAAATTGCCGGCGGCGATCCGCTGTGCCTTTGCATTCGGGATGAAGCGGAAAAACAGCAAACGCTGCTGGATATCAGCCGCGCGCTTCGGGCGAATGTCATTCAGTTGAAAAACGGAGACTATATGATCGTGAACCAGGCGTAATTATTGCGCCAAACCGCCGTGGCGGGCAAGGATATAATCCGTAAACTGCTTGCGCGCCTGGGCATAGGCCCTTTTGGAGATGGGAACGATCTCCCCGCCTGTCATTTCAAACTCCCTGGCGGTCATCACCTGCACATGGTCCATGTTCAGAACGAATGAGGCGTGGGGTTTAATGAACCGGGAATCCTGCAGGTACTGCTCCGTGCAGTCTGTAAAGGATTCCCGCAATACCATGGTGGTCAATGTTTTGCCCGTGGTCAGATGATACGTCATGGTATGGTTCATGTATTCAATAAAGGAGATCTGGTGATAGCGGACGCAGGCGATCCCGCCCCTCACCCGCACCAGCGCGTGAACATCCGCCGTTTGCCGTGCCCTTTGGCAGGCCTTTTCCAACGCGGAAAAGAGTGTGATTTCATTAACGGGCTTGACCAGGTATTGCAGCGGCGATACCTTGAAGGATTCCAGAGCGTATTCCGCGGAGGAGGTCATAAAGATAATCACCGCCTGGTCGTCGGCCTTGCGGATCCGGCGGCCCAGGTCGATCCCGTTCATCATGGGCATCAAAATATCCAGCAGGTAGATATGAAAAGAGGCATCCTTCCTGTCAAGGCATTCCAGCAGGTCGAAAGCGGAATGGAAGGAATGCGCCGTGATGCCCAACTGCGGGTTTGCATTGGCGTAATCCATGACCATGCGGCTGATATCCTCCAGCATGATGTTTTCATCTTCACAGATTGCGATGCGGATCATACGCTTCTCCCTTCCGCCGGATGCCTTGCTTTTTGAACTTACCTATCCATCCGCCTGTGTATGGTTATTATAGGGGAACTGCGGAACAAAATGGTGTTTCCGTCAAACGTTCCCAAAATCAACCGCATTGTTATAAATTTCGCGCGGCTTGTTTATGGTATGATAATGGACAGGGAAATCATTTCTGTATGAGCGAAATCTGTCCGGTAATTTTGCAGGCGGAATGCTTTGACGGGAGAGAATTTCATGATGCAGTGGATGAAAGCGGGATGGCAAAAGCTTATCCGGGGGCTGCTTTCCCGCAAAACCGGCTGGGCATGGGTAGCTTATGCCTTCGGCCCATGCCTTGGCGGCGTACTCCTCCCCATGGCGTTTGGGGCGGAAGCAGGCAAGGAGCCCATCTTTCCCGCGCTGCTTTTCCTGTTTGTAATGTGGAGCATAGCCGTGCTTGTTCTGGCCATCCTGGCAACCCGTGCCAGGACCCAGGCAGCCTTCGACCTGGAACTGGCCAGGCACATCATCAATGCCACCACGGCGCATATGGGGGAAGTCACAAGTATGGTGGAAACGGCCCGCATCCTGCGGCACGACTGCAAGCACCACCTGCACGTGGCGCAGATTTTGCTGGAAACGGGCAGGATTAAGGAAGCGCGGACGTACTTGCTGGCTTTTGGCACCAAGTGCGACGAAGGCAACCTGCCGCAGTTTTGCCTGAACCCGGCGGTAAACGCGCTGCTGATCGGTTATGAAAAAAGGTGCCGGGAGGAGGGCATTGATTTTTCCGCTGCCGTGGATTTGCCGGAGAGCCCGTCCATGGACAGCTTTGAGTTGTGCACGCTCTTTGGCAATTTGCTGGAGAACGCGTGGGAAGCATGCAAAAAAGCGCCTGAAGGCCAGCGGCAGATCCTGCTGAAAGGCGCGCCCCAGGGCAGCCAGTTGCTGATATCCGTGAAGAACACGTTTGACGGGACGGTGATGAAGGAGGAAGGCCATATCGTCAGCCGCAAAGGCGCATCCGGCGGCCTGGGCATCAAAAGCATCCGCGCCATCGCCGGCCGCCATCAGGGGGAATATGTTCCTAAGTGGGATGGGCAAACCTTTACCGCCAGCGTGATGCTGAGGCTATAGATGTTCAGTTCCCTGGCTGGCTGTGCCATGGAGCGAATGGAGAGAGAAACGATGATGAAACGGCGTGCCCTGGCGTTTATGCTGGCACTTATCCTTGTGCTGCCGACATGGACAGGCTTTTGTCAAAATGCTTTGGCGGAGAAGTCTTCCCCCCGCAGCATCACAATTCTTTTGTTGGGATCAGATCAGACGGAGGGGGAAGCGCGCAACGCCTCCGCCATTATCATCGCCGCTTTGAACCTGGATACGGGGGTGGTAAGGCTGGCGTCTGTCAACCGGGACATTGTGACAAAGGGGGCTGACGGCGGCGACATGAAGCTGGGCATGACCATGGCGCTTGTCGGGCCGCGGCTTGCGTTGGAAACGATCAATGATCTTTTTGGACTGGATATCACCCAATTCATTTCAGTGGATTTAAGCGGAATGGAGAAGATCATCAACGCGCTGGATGGCGTGGACATCGACGTCCGGGTTAGTGAATTGGCGATCCTGATGGCGGACAAGAAAACAAAAGCCTTCCAAAAAGCCGGCCTGCAAACGCTATCGGGCGCGCAGGCACTGGCTTATATGAAGGACCATACGGGGGAAGGGGAGGACGCAGGCGGCTCCCATTTGATGAAGGTACTTGCCGCCTGCATGCAAAAAGGCGTGAAGATGGGGTTTGATTCCCTGATAAAACTGGTCTCAGAATTGGTGGCTTATGTGGAAACAAACATGACCCTGATGGATATGATGGAGGTTGCGCTGAACGTAATGTCTGCCGGGATTTCACAAATGGAAACAGCAAGTTTCCCATCCAAGGAGGTTTTGGAGCGGCTGAACCATCAAAATCCCATGGCAACGGAAAACACGGAGGAAGCAACGGAGCTGAAAGACTTTTTGTATGGCCGCTAATAGGGCTTGCCTTGCTTGATTCCCTCCCTGGTATAGACATTCCCGGTAGGCTGATATTCGTTCAGATCCCGCACATCGCCATGGACGGCCAGCTCATAGATGTCGGTGAAATAATAATCAGAGGCCTTTATCCTGGTCCAGTAATATATGTAGTATTTCCTCTCGCGGGCGTCCCCTTCATTCCAGGCATCTACAGGTGTGCCGTATTTTAAGTAATCCCCGCCCGCCGCCTTCATCAGGGTGGGCCGGAAATCCTCATAGCTGATGGGTGCCAGGGAAGTGGCTAAAGCGCCGGAAGCGCCTTTGGGCTTGATCATGAAGGTGGGGTTCAGGGCCTGAAGGGTCGTGGTCTTGGCGTGGTCCGTCATGATGATGATGGTGGCGTCATCATACAGCCCCAGTTCCTTCAGCTGGGTCAGGTATTCCCTGAAGATATGGAACACGCCCTTTAACTGCTCGTAGTAGCTCACGGAGTTATCCGCCACCCGCTGCGCCTTGGCGTTCATGCGGTAAGGCGTGTGGGCGCCCTGAAGGAAATACAGGCGGAAGGCTTTGCCTTCCCCTTGGGCCGACAGCTTTTCCTTTACCAGCGCGCTATAAAAGGGAGGATCGATTTTTTCCGTGACGGGAGCCTGCCCCTTGGGCGATTGCATCAGCAAATCGAAAGCGGGCGGGTAGTCATTCAAAAGGAATGGCCTCATCAAATCCGGAGCAAAACGATACCCCGTCATTTTCAGCATAAGCTTGGCCATCGTAAAATAGGAGGAGACCTCCGGCTGCCGGACCACCAGGTTGCTGAACGCTTCCGCCTGCTCCGGGAAATAGGGCACCCCGCTGCCGTTCTCCCCAATGTGGATATCGTACCCAAGTTCTTTCAGCTCTTTCCAGAAGGTGTCCGTGGTGAATGCTTCCCTGCAATAATCCACAAAATTCTGCTGGTTCAGGTAATATTTTCCGCTCATCAGGTATGCGTAGGTCCCGGCGGTCTTGCCGTAGGCGCCCGTCGTGTTGGGGTAATACGTGAACCCGTCCAGAAAGTCCAGCGCCTCCGGGTCTTTCGTCATCAGCTCTTCCATATATCCGGTGCTGATGGAGTCTGCTATCAGCACAATAATGTTTTCCTTGGGAGACAGCTTGAACCTGTCCTGTGTGATCGTGTATATTTGTTTCTTGTCCGGGGGCATGTTGATGAGCAGTGCTGTCATACTGGCCAGTTGCATGACGATCAATGCAAGGGATACGGATTTGACGATTACGCCGAAACGCTTGGGCGCAAAGCAGAGGATTGCCACGGGGATCAGTATAATCCCCAGCCAAATGCCTAAGTTCAAAAGGGTGGGTAGCAGAAGGTTGGGCCACACGACGGAATCCCCCGCCAAGGGGACAGCGTTGATGTTGAAAAAGTTCCCCTGCAAATAGGCTGCCAGGGCGGCACCGAAGTACAGCGCCATCGCGCCCCGGTACAGGCGGATATTCACAAGGCGCAGCAGATAGAAAACGAGCATGGAGGCGGCAAAAGCCGCGATGGCGGCCAGGCCCATGCACAGCAGCAATTGGGAAGCATTAAACCACAAATCGGAAATATTATGGCTGTACATATCCAGCGGACCGTATACGAGAAAGGAAAAACAGGCGAAAAGGCTGACGCAGGCCGCCGGCAGCAAGGACCTGCTTTTTTTGTCGGGCGCGTTTTTTTCCATAAGCGAGAACTCCCCATCTGTAATTTGATTTGAACATAAGGCTTTCGCTGCTGGGATGGGCTTACTGCTTGTTCCTTTTGCGGTTTTTCAAAACCCTCTTGATTTTGTGCCAGTAAATGCCCACTGCGGCGCCGCCCGCCAGTACAATGCCGGCGATGATCTGAACGACATAGGAGGTGGTGGCGGGATCAATGTACGCCAGGGCGGGCTTGGACATCAAAAAGAGAA
>JAEYOV010000036.1 GCA_023411395.1 Bacillota bacterium | reverse complement strand
TTTGTACCATTTGAAGAAAATCAATTTCAATGGGAACCAGTAAGGTCCCGGCACTGGCAGCATTGTAAAAGTTAAGGTAGAGTTTTCCCCATAATGCAAAATTCAAAGGAGTCATAAAGGTTGCTGCAAGTGTTGATACTGCAGTAAGGCTTACCGACAGGGCAACGTTACCTTTTGCCATGGCACTCATGAAATTAGAAATGTTTCCGCCGGGGCATGAAGCAATAAGTATCATCCCCAGAGCTACAGTAGGTGTGGGATTTAAAATGATTATAAAGGCAAAGGTAATGGCAGGAAGTAGTATAAACTGTGAGATTACCCCTGTTATTGCCGATTTAGGCTTCATAATAACATCCTTAAAATGTTGCCATTTGATATCCAGAGCAACACCAAACATTATGAATGCTATGGTAATATTTAAAGCGAGAAGTCCGCCAGGTGAGAAATTTAGCCTGATGTGGTCTAAAATTTCCAACGCTTCTTTCATAACGATATCATTTATAGAAAGGCCGAAATTAGAAAAACTAATTATAATGACAATGAAACAGATAAATTTAAAATGTATGGGGATGTTTGGCAGGGTAGTCTTTTAATTGGTAAAAACCACCTGTCAGATAAAGATTGTGTCAGATATTTTTATGGGTATGATGCGGTAGGAATTGTAAATATGACTTACCATTATTAAACAAGAAAAACGTCAGGTTTTTCAATATACCTGACGTTTTTCCAGTCACTAAAGCAACTTACATATTAGTTCCCAAGAAGTAGTTGCCCAATTTTTTTGTTGATATCGGTATTGTCCATTATTCCGGTAAAATGCTCTGCTCCGGGGCCAAATGCCATAACAGGTACCATCATACCGGTATGACCACCGGTAGTAAATTCACCTTTAACCACGCCTTTTTCATAATCTCCATCAAGGACAATCATTCCTCCGGTTTCATGGTCGGCAGTAACAATCACTAAAGTTTCTCTGTTCTTAGAGGCAAAATCAAGAGCTACACCCACAGTTTTGTCGAAGTCGAGCATTTCTTCCACTACATAAATGGTGTTGCCTGCATGTCCGCCCCAGTCGATTTGAGACGCTTCAATCATTAAAAAGAATCCTTTTTTGCTGTTGCTTAAGATATTGATTGCACTGTTGGTTGCTACAGGAAGCATGTCACCCCGTTCTTCCATTCTGCCATTGTGTTCGGGTGCAGTGAGGCCAGCCAGTTTAGTGGCATTGGTGTTTTTTATTTTGTTGATATCCTGTTCAACAGTGTAGCCTTTTTCTTTAAGTTCGTTTACGAGGTTTCTGCCATCCTTACGCTCTGTAAAATGTTTGTAGCCACCACCAATGAATACATCGATATCGGTATTCAAAAAGTCGGCTGCAATTTCTTCATACATGTTACGGCTTGGCTGATGTGCAATAAATGAAGCCGGTGTTGCATGCGTAATAGCAGATGTTGAAACCAATCCGGTTGCCAGACCTTTGTCTTCTGCTTTTTCAAGAATGGTTTTTATTGGTTCTTTATTGTCGTCGACTGAAATGGCACCGTTATAAGTTTTCTGACCGGTTGCCAGTGCAGTTCCACCTGCTGCTGAATCTGTAATGTAGTTATTGGAAGAATAGGTGGTAGAGAAACCCATATGTTTGAAGTTTTCAAGGAACAAGTTGCCTCTATTGGCAGTATAAGCCGCATGTATCTGAGAAAACCCCATTCCATCGGAAATTATGAAGATAACATTTTTAGGTTTCTTCTTTTTTGGGTTCTCGGGATAAACTTTTACTTCATGAGCGGTTGCTCCGGTCCATATCTTTTCATCAACTTCAGCTGTGGCATCCAGGTAATCCATTTGAGCAAAGGATGTGAACCCTGCTGCCATTACCATAAACAGTAATAGAATTCGTTTTGACATTGTATTTTATTTTTAATTGATTCTTATGCAAATTAAATAGAAATTGATTAAACTTAAGCTGTTATTATAAAAAAAACAACTCATGAGTCCGATTTAAAAAACCATCAGCTGAATTTATCCAGCTTGGCTTTATCGAAATTGGTGTTCAATTCAAAGGTGGTACCATCCCGGGTTGTAGTCATTTTAACAACATCCATTATGATGAAGTTGCTCAAAATTTCTTCTGCTTTTTTTCTTGAAATATGAGCTAACCGTATAAATTTTGAAAAAGTGATGGTAGGATTTTTCTGAAGGTAATCCACGAGAAATTTTTCATCATCTGAATAGGAGAAATAAATTCCGCGGGGACTGTTTAATTTTTTCCAAATGACAAGTTGAATTTTATGGGCCAGAACATTTTCATCTTTTATCCTGATATAGGCGAGCCATTTACCATTTTCATCGCGGGCGAAATGGGGTTTTCTCTCACTGGGGTCAATTGAAATTTCGAGGACAGTTTTGCCTTCTGAATGCCATTCCTTAGTAGTAAAAGGTATTGGTGGATCGCTGAATATTTTAGCTGCAGATTCAACCATATAATATTCTTCATCAGTTTGAATGCCCGCAACTTTTCCATTATCTTTTACTCCAATGAGCAACCGGCCCCCATCAGTATTGGCAAAAGCAACCAGCGACCTGGCA
>JAEYOV010000026.1 GCA_023411395.1 Bacillota bacterium | reverse complement strand
GGACGCTTTCTTAAAAGCGTCCCTCTCCGCATCAGACTGTAGACATATAGAGACAGTTTACCGGGGATGCATTGAAGGGGCAGGGCCCCTTCAATTGTAATCGTGTCGCCCGGCTTTGCCGGGCGCGCGGGTCGCTTGCGGAGCAAGCCTTCCTTACACTTTTCATCGTCCGCGAGCGAAGCTCGCAGAGGAAAAGTGCGAGATCGAAAAAATGACTTCGTCATTTTTTCGAAGCGGTTACGCCTCAATCCACGCCACGGACAAACATCCGCTGCCCAGGTGGATGGTCAGTACCGGGCCCAAAAGGCGCTGAATCACGGGGACGCCCCGGTCGCGAAGATGCTGGGCCAATTGGTTTGCCATATTATCCGCACGGCAATGCTGAACCACCACCGGAGTGTGGTAATTGGCTACCGCATCCTCCAAAAGGCGCAGCTGCTCATGGTGGCCTCTGGCCAGGCCGAAGGTATTGATGCCGCCGGAGGTGAGCTTCAATATGGGGCGGATGTTTAAAATGGTGGATACCGAAAGCCGGACAAAGCCCAGCCTGCCGCTTCTGCGCAGGGGCTCCATGTCCTCCACCGAAAAGTAGGTGCGCGTCTTATCCCGGGCTTCCCGAATATTTGCCACAACCTCGGACAGGGATAACCCGGCGTCGATCCATTCCCGGGCCTTGCTGAGAAGCAGGTACAAGGCCCCGGCTGTGGTTTTGGAATCCACCACAACCACCTTATCGCCGCCCAGCTCCTGGGCCGCCTTGCGGGCGTTGGCACAGGTGCCGCTCAAGCGGGAGGAAATGGTGATGACGATGGCCTGGTTGCCCTCTGCCACGATGTCCTCCAGCGTGGATAAAAACGCGGCCAGGGATGCCTGAGCGGTGGAATAATGGGCCACGTCTCCGGCAACTGTGGAAAGCATGGTATCATCCTCGTCGACAAAACCCTCTGAGTACAGTGTGCGGCCTTCATACGAGTAGTTCATGGGCACCTGCACAACGCCCAGGGCTTGCGCCTCCTGCCTTGTCAGGTAGGCGGTGGAATCCGTAACCAGGACGATCATAACGGCTGCCCCCCGATGCTCCTGAATTTATTGTATCTTAAGGCCGCGATGGCCGGGCCATCCAGGCTTTCATATTCCTTCAGCGCCGTTGCCAGCGCGTCTTTGATTTCTTCATACAGAGGGGCAAAGTCATTCGGCTCGGGGAAAATGCGTTCGATAACGCCAAGGGAAAGCAAATCCTCCGCCGTCAGCTTCAGCGCCTCGCTGGCTTCCTTTGTCTTCTTGGCATCCTTCCACAGGATGCTGGCGGCCCCCTCCGGGGAAATCACGGAATAGACCGCGTTTTCCAGCATCCATACCTGGTTGGCCACCGCCAGCGCCAGCGCGCCGCCGCTGCCGCCCTCGCCGATGACAATGGCGATGACGGGCACGGTCAGGGCCATCATCTCCATCAGGTTTTCCGCGATGGCCAGGCCCTGGCCGCGTTCCTCGGCTCCCAGGCCGCAGGCGGCGCCGGAGGTATCCACAAAGCAGATCACCGGGCGGCGGAACTTTTCAGCCAGCTTCATTTGCCGAAGCGCCTTGCGGTAACCCTCCGGGTTGGCGGCGCCAAAATTCCTTAGCACCTTTTCCGCCGTGTCGACGCCCTTCTCCAGGCCGATCACGGTAACGGGGCGGTCCTTCAAAAAGGCGATGCCCGCCACCACCGCTCCGTCGTCGGCAAAGCGCCGGTCGCCGTGCAGCTCGATAAAGCCTGAGAAAATGGACCGGATGAACTGCATGGCGGTGGGACGGCCTTTGGCCCGGGCTGCCTGCACTTTTTCATAGGCCGGCATGTGCAGCCCTCCCCCCATGCATGTTCAGCAGTTGTGTAAGCAGGTCCTTTTGCGTTTTCCTTAAGGCAATGTGGTCCACAAAACCCTTTTTCAGCTGGAATTCGGCCCTTTGAAAGCCCTCCGGCAGCTTTTGGCGGATCGTCTGCTCAATCACCCTGGGGCCGGCAAAGCCAATAAACGCCCCCGGCTCGGACAGGATTATGTCCGCCTCCATGGCGAAGCTGGCGGTGACGCCGCCGCTGGTGGGGTCCGTCAAAAGTGCGATATACAGGTTGCCCGCGTCGCTGTGGCGGCGGACGGCCCCGGATACTTTCGCCATCTGCATCAGCGATAGAATCCCTTCCTGCATCCTGGCGCCTCCCGATACGGTGCAGCCGATGACAGGCAGGTGATTTTCCGTTGCGTATTCAAACAGCCGGGCCAGCTTTTCTCCCACGACGGTGCCCATGGAGCCCATCATGAAGTTTGGCTCCATGGCGAAAAAGCAGCAGCCGAATCCGCCGATGGCCGCCGTGCCCGTGATGACGCCTTCCTTTTCGCCGCTTTCCCTTACGGCCTTTTCCAGCTTTTCTTCATAATTGGGAAAGCCTAGAATATTTCCGCAGGTGAGGCCGGCATCCATTTCCGCAAAGCTGCCCTCGTCGCAAAGCAGGTGGATGCGCTGGCGGGCGCTCATGCGCAGGTGATGGCCGCAGCGGGAGCAGACCAGCAGGTTGTCATTCAGCTCCTGGGAGGGAATTTGGCGTTTGCAGCCGGGACAGGGAACGCCCTTGTCCTGCGCCGCAGCCTGCCCCTGGTTTTCCAGTTCGTTTTTCGGCTTGCGGAACAAGCTTTTTGCCAGCATGCTTCAGCCTCACCTCCTCAAAAAATCCGTGGCGTAGCTTCCGTTCATAAAAGCGGGCTCATTGATGAGGTCCGCCTGGAAGCTGCCGGTGTGCTCGATGCCCTCGATCACCGTCTCGCACAGCGCGGCCTGCATTTTTCGGATGGCCTCCTGCCTGGTGGGCGCATAGACGATGAGCTTGCCCACCATGGAATCATAATAGGGCGGTACGAAATAGCCCTGGTACAGCGCCGTGTCAAAGCGCACCCAGGGGCCGCCGGGGATGTGCAACAGCGTCACCTGACCGCAGCTCGGGCGGAAATTCGCCTGCGGGTCTTCCGCGTTGATGCGGCATTCGATGGCGTGGCCCGCAACGGCAATGTCCGCCTGGGTGAAGGGAAGCTCCATCCCCGCGGCCACGCGGATCTGCCACTTGACCAGATCGACGCCCGTAACCATTTCCGTGACCGGATGCTCTACCTGCAGGCGGGTATTCATTTCCATGAAATAAAAGTTCTTGTCCTGATCCAGCAAAAATTCCAGCGTGCCGCAGCCTTCATAGCCCACGGCGGAGGCAGCCCGCGCCGCCGTTTCCATCATCCGCGCACGAAGTTCGGGGGAGATCAGGGCGCAGGGGCTTTCCTCAATGAGCTTCTGGTTGCGCCGCTGCATGGAGCAGTCCCGTTCGCCCAAACATACGGCGTGGCCCTTTTGGTCGCAAAGGATCTGCATCTCCACGTGCTTTACGTGCTGAAGGAATTTTTCCATGTACACGCCGCCGTCGGAAAAAGAGGCCTGCGCCTCCTGGGAAGCGGCGCGATAGGCACCTTCCACATCCTCCAGCCGGTCCACAAGGCGGATGCCACGGCCGCCGCCTCCGGCCCGGGCCTTCAAAAGAAGGGGGAAGCCGATTCTTTCGGCGGCTTTTTTCGCTTCCTGCGCGTCCTTGATCAGATCGCATCCGGGAATTGTGGGCACGCCAAGATTTGCCATGGTGCGCTTGGCTTCGTCCTTGTCACCCATGGCGCGGATCACGCGGGCAGCGGGGCCTATGAATTTTACGCCGTGCTTTTCACACAGCTCGGCGAAGGATGCGTTTTCAGACAAAAAGCCGTATCCCGGATGTATGGCCTGGGCGCCGCTCAATATAGCTGCCGACAGGATGGCTTTCTGGTTCAAATAGCTGTTTGTGGCCTGCGGGCTGCCGATGCAGTAGCTTTCGTCGGCCATGGAAACATGCAGGGCATCCCGGTCCGCTTCGGAGAAAACGGCTACGGTCAGAATGCCCATTTCCTTGCAGGCCCGCATAATGCGCACCGCGATCTCGCCCCGGTTGGCAATGAGGATTTTCGGAAACATTCGTTCCCTCCGTTCATCCGGCCAGCATAAGGGTAAACATGCCGCTGGCACATGGGGTACCCGAAACGGCCGCCTCGCCGGCAACCACATATACGTTGGCTTTCTGGCGCGTGATGCGGCATGTTACCCTGACCGTATCACCGGGGCGGACCATGCGCCGGAAGCGCACGCTGTCCATACCGGCATACAGGGTGGTCTTGCCCGCCAGTTGATCCCGGAGCAATACGCCCGCCGTCTGGGCGATGATCTCGCACAGCACCACGCCGGGCACCACCGGGTTGCCGGGGAAATGGCCCTGCAGGAACCATTCGTCACCCCGTACGGTGTATTGCCCCAGGGCGTTTCCGTTTTCGTCCAGGTCCGCTTCATCCAGCAGGAGCATCGGCTCCCGGTGGGGCAGAAAAGTTTTGATCTCGTCGCGGTTCATGATATCCCCCGGTCAAAATAGTTTGAAGAGCGTCTGCCCGTATTCCACCACGCTGCCATTTTGCACGCAGATATCCACCACTTCGCCATCCTTGTCGGCGGTGATTTCGTTATTGAGTTTCATGGCTTCCACAATGCACAGCACATCGCCCTTTTTCACACGGTCGCCCACCTTGACAAAGGGGGCGGCCCCGGGCTCGGGCGCGGCGTAGAACACGCCCACCATGGGTGATTTCACCTCGTGGATCTGATTGAAGTCGGGACCTGGGTCGGTGATCTTGCCCGCCGCCGGCTTTTCCGAAGCGGGTTGTTGTGCGGCCAGGGGGGCGGGAGACTGCTGCGCCGGATGGAAGGCGGGAGCCTCCCGGGCCAAAAGAATACGGGTCTCTCCCTCCGCCACCTCCAGGCGCGTCAGGCCGTGCTGGGAAAAAAGGCGGACCAGTTCCCTCAACTGTTTCATGTTCATTTCACTGACCTCACGGCGAGCGCGCTGTTATGGCCGCCAAAACCCAGGGAGATGGAAAGGGCTGTATCCGGCTGCCAATTGCGCGCGTGATGGGGGACGTAATCAAGGTCGCATTCCGGATCGGGCGCGTCAAGGTGCAGGGTGGGGGGGACAACGCCCGTCTTTACGGCCAGCAAGGACGCGATCAATTCCGCCGCTCCCGCCGCGCCCAGCATGTGGCCCGTGGCGCCCTTGGTAGAGCTGACCAGGGATTGCCTGGCCTTTTCCTCGCCCAACGCCAGTTTGATGGCCAGGGTCTCGATCTTGTCATTGGGCGGTGTGCCTGTGCCGTGGGCGTTGATGTATACCCGTCCGCAGCGCTCGGTGCCGCCCGCTTCGTCCAATGCCATTTGGATGGCCTTGGCCGCGCCCAGGCCTTCGGGGTGGGGCGCCGTGATATGGTTGGCGTCGCAGGTGTTGCCGTAGCCCACGATTTCGCCATAGATGGGCGCGTTGCGCGCGATGGCGTGCTCCGCTTCCTCCAAAAGAAGGATGCCGGCGCCTTCGCCCATGACGAAGCCCTTGCGCCGCGAATCAAAGGGCAGGCTGGCAAGGTTCGGGTCCGGCTCCTCGCTTAGTGCCTTGCAGCTTGTGAATCCGGCGACGGCCAAGGGTTCGATGGCCGCCTCCGATCCGCCGGCCAGGATGGCGTCTGCATAACCGTGGCGGATGGCGCGGTACGCCTCGCCAATGGCGTGGGTGGAGGTGGCGCAGGCCGTCACCACCGGCAGGCAGGGCCCCTGGGCGCCAAAGCGGATGGCGATGTTTCCGGCGGCCATATTCCCGATCATCATGGGGATGAAGAAGGGGGAGACGCGGTCCGGGCCACGGGTCAGCAGCTTTTCGCACTCCGTGGAAAAGGTGTGCATACCCCCGATGCCGCTGCCTACATACACGCCAAACCGCCAGGGATCGGTGTTTTCAAACTTGCTGTCTTCCATGGCCTGCACGGCAGCCGCTATGGCGTACTGAGCGTACAGGTCCAGCCTTCTGGCGGCGTATGCATCCATGCCATAGGCCTGGGGATCAAAATCCTTGACCTCTGCCGCCACTTTCGCTTTGAGGTTTGCCGTGTCAAAACGGGTGATGGGGCCAACGCCGCATACGCCGGAAGTCAAATGAGTCCAAAATGATGAAATACTGTTCCCTACGGGGGATATTACGCCCAGTCCCGTGACAAATACGCGCTTCATGGCTTTCACCTCACATGTACAGTCCGCCGTCCACTTGTAAAACGGCGCCTGTGATGTATCCTGCCTCTTCTCCGCAAAGGAAGGCCACCGCTGCGGCGATTTCTTCGGCGGTGCCCATGCGCTTTGCGGGAACTGCCTGTACTGCTTTTTCTATGAGTTCTCTGCCCATTTTTTCCGTCATGTCCGTTTCGATGAAGCCGGGTGCCACCGCGTTGCAGGTGATGTTCCTGGCCGCGAGCTCCTTGGCAATGGTTTTGGTAAGGCCGATAAGTCCCGCCTTGGCGGCGGAATAGTTGGCCTGTCCGGGATTGCCCATCAGCCCGGATACGGAGGAGATGTTGACGATACGGCCCCACCGCTTGCGCAGCAAATCGCCGTAGGCGGTGCGTATCGCGTAGAACGCGCCATTCAGGTTTACCTGTATCACCCGGTCGAAGGCTTCCTGCGTCATCCTGGGCGTTAGCCCGTCCATGGTGATGCCGGCGTTGTTGATGAGGATATCCACCGTGCCCCATTCCTGCTTTACGCGGGCGAAGGCTTCCTGAACGGCAGAAAGGCTGGAAATGTCGCATTTCAGCGCCATGGCTTTTCCTTGAAGGGCAAGGATATCGTCCAGTGTTTTTTGCGCCGCTTCCTCGTTTCCGGCGTAAAGGAAGGCCACATGGGCACCTTCCTTGGCAAGGCGCAGGGCCACGGCCCGGCCGATCCCCCGGGAGCCTCCCGTGACCAGGGCGATTTTGTCCCGCATCAGGCGCTTCTCCCTTCCAATAGGGCCAACGCTTCCATGAGGCTGGCCGCGTTTTCCACGTGGCATACCGCCGCTTCCGGCAGAATTTTGCGGATGAGGTTTGTCAGCACCGTGCCCGGCCCCAGCTCCACAAACAGGTCCGCGCCATCCGCCGCCATGTTGCGCACGGTTTGCTCCCATAGCACAGGATGGTCCACCTGGCCGGACAGCAGCGAAACAGCATCCCCGTTATAGGGGAGAGCGGTCCGGTTGGCGTACAGCGGGATTTGCGGAGCATTCAGTCCCGAGTCCTGAAGCCATGCATTAAGCTTTGCGGCGGCATCGGTCATAAGCGGCGAATGGAACGCGCCGCCGACCTTCAATGGCAGGGCCCGGCCTCCCTGGTTCGTTACCGCCTGCAAAAAGGCATCCTTTTGTGTTGCCGCACCGGAGACCACCACCTGGCCGGGTGCGTTGAAGTTGACGGGATATACATTAACAAATTGCCGGCAAAGAGTTATGACCTGTTCGCTTTGAAGGCGCAGGACAGCCGCCATGAAGCCCGGCTGCGCATCGGTGCAGGCCTGCATCCGCGATGCCCTTTCCTGAATGAATGCAAATGATTTTTCAAAGGATAACATTTTGGCAAATGTCACAGCCGCTACCTCGCCCAGGGAGAACCCGGCGCACATTTGGGGCCGTATGCCCTTTTCCTCAAGGGCCGCGGCACAGGCCAAATCCACCGCAAACAGGCAGGGCTGGGTGTTTTCCGTAACGGCCAGTTCCTCCGCGCTGCCTTCAAAACATTGGCGCAGCGTGCCGGGACGGAGGACTTCCGCCTGATCAAAAATCCGGTGCGCGGCGGGTGAGGCTTCATACAGCTCCCTGCCCATGCCGGGGTATTGGGCCCCCTGGCCGGCAAACACAAAAGCTATTTTGCCCACTGTACGGCCCCCCGCAGGCATTCTTCCGCCTGGGTGAACATTTCTTCCAGGATTTCCGGCACCGGCTGGCAGCGGCATATAAGCCCGGCGGACTGGCCGGCCATGAAGCAGCCTGTCTCCAGATCGCCCTCCTGAGCGGCCCTCCGCAGGGCGCCCGAGCCGAAGGCCTCCAGCTCCTCTTTGCTGATTGCCGGGTCCTCTTCCTTTGTACGGAAAGCCTGTATGAAATTATTCTTCAGCGCCCTGACGGGGTGGCCCAGCTTGCGCCCGGTGACCATGGTGTCAATGTCGCGGGCCTTTAAAACCTGCTCCTTGTAGTTGGGATGGATGCAGCATTCCGCCGAGGCCAGGAACCTTGTGCCGCACTGCACGCCCTGGGCGCCCAGCATGAAAGCCGCGGCGATGCCCCGGCCATCGGCAATGCCGCCCGCCGCCAATACGGGAATGGCAACCGCGTCCACCACCTGGGGCACCAGCGTCATGGTGGTCAATTCGCCGATGTGGCCGCCAGATTCGCAGCCTTCGGCGATGACTGCGGTAGCGCCATCCCGTTCCACGCGCTTGGCGATGGCGACGGAAGGTACCACCGGCACCACCTTGATCCCGGCGGGCACCCACTTTTTCATGTACGCGCCCGGCAGCCCGGCCCCCGTGGTCACCACGGGCACCTGTTCCTCCAGAACCACCTGCGCCGTTTCCTCCACAAAGGGGCTCATCAGCATGATGTTCACGCCGAAGGGGCGGCTGGTAAGCTCCCGGCATTTTTGAATCTCCGAACGCAGGTACGATCCGCTGGCGTTCATGGCGGAGATGATGCCAAGGCCCCCGGCGTTGGACACGGCCGCAGCCAGCCTTGCGTCGGATACCCAGGCCATGCCCCCCTGGAATATGGGGTAGCGCAGGCCAAAAAGCTTGGTGACTGCCGTTTCCATCATGCCTTCGCCTCGTCGATGGCCTTTACAATATCGGCAACGGAAACCATGTCCTTGGTGATTTCGATGGTGACGCTGAAAGCATCCTCCAGGTCCATGACCAGTTCCGCCACATCCAGGGAGTCAAGCTTGAGGTCTTGAAATTTGCTTTCCAGGGTGATCTGATCGGCAGTGGTTCCTTTGCGCTGGGCAAGAAGTTCCGCGACTTTTTCAAAGGTGCTCATGATGGTTTCCTCCTACATTTGATTTGATATAGATGGGGCGGTCCGTAAAGATTATGCCTTGGCTTTGTTCCAGCGAAGGATGCAGACGCCGGTGGAAAGGCCGGAGCCGAAGGCGCTCATTGCCATCAGGTCGCCGGGCGCAAGGCGCCCCTCCCGGTTGAGCTCATCCAGCAATATGGGGATGCTGGCGGAGGATGTGTTGCCCACCCGGCTGATGTTGCTGGGAAACTTTTCCTCCGGCTGGTTCAGCCGCTGGCGGACGGAATCCAGGATGCGCCGGTTGGCCTGATGGAGCAGGAACCACTGGATATTCGACAAGCTGACTCCGGCTTCCTGCGCCGCCCTTTGGATATCGTCCGTGGCGTGGGATACGGCGAAGCGGAACACTTCCTGCCCGGCCATGTGCACGCCCGGGGGAATGGTCGAGGGGATGGAAAAAGGACAGTTGCCCGGCGAGGGCTGAATGAACAGCGTATCCGTGTCTTCCTCTACGGACAACCGGATGGAAAGAAGGCCGTCCTGCCCATCCACGACCACGGCCCCCGCACCGTCGCCGAAAAGAACGCAAGTCCCCCGGTCCCTCCAGTCGCACAGGCGCGACATGCCTTCGGCACTTAAAATCAATATTTTTTTCGCTTTGCCGCCGGATAAATATGTCGATGCAACATCCAATGCGTACAGAAACCCGGCGCAGGCGGCGTTCAGGTCCATGCAGGGGCAGGCGGCGCCCACGGCTTTTTGCACGGTGCAGGCGATGGCCGGGGCGATTTGTTCGCCCTGGCAGGTGGTGCCAAGGATCAGGTCCAGTTCCGCGCCGGATACATTCGCATCCTCCAGCGCTCTTTTCGCCGCCTGTATGGCCAGGTCTGACAAGGTTTCCTCAGACAGGATCTGCCTGCTTTGAATCCCCGTGCGGGTGCGGATCCATTCGTCGCTGGTATCCAAAAACTGCTCCAGTGCCGCGTTGGGCACGGTCAGGGCAGGCAGCGCGCTGCCTGTACCCAGAATCCTCAATTCGCTTCAACTCCTTGAACCGGGATGTTTTCGGCCTGCATGTGGGCGCTTTGCTCCTGCCGGGTAAAGAAGATCAGCAGGTTACGCAGCCCCTTGAGTAAAACTTCCCTTTCTTCCTGGGGAATATCCTGAGAAATGGCCTTCACCATCCGGCGGTGGAAAAAGCGGTGGGCTGCCTCCGCCCGCCGGCCTTCCTCCGTCAAAAGCACATGAACCATCCGCCCGTCCTCCCGGCCCTTGTGCTTGCGCACATATCCCTTTTGCGCAAGCCGGTTGATTGCAACCGTCACCGTGGGCAGAGTGATGGAAAGGTCCTGGGCAATGTCCGTAATGGTACGCCCCTTCTCCGGCTCCTTGTGGATGGATTCCAGCATGTGCAGTTCGCTGATGCTGAGCTTCTCGCCGCTCATGCTTTTCAGCGTCTGTTCCTCCAGTTTGAGGATGGTGTGGAATGTATTCACAAGAAGGTCATTGAGGGCAACGCTGAATGGGTCCATAGGCCACCTCAGTTTCATTTGTTAGTCAAACTAACTAACAAAAGCGATTATACCCTCGCCTATACCAACTGTCAAGAGGGTGGAAAATGTCGAAAAATTGGTCAAGGGCATTGCTTCATGCCGCGGAATGATGCTTTTGTAGCTTGGCGGGCGAACTCCGCCAGATCATTTAGCTTGGCGGGCGAACACAGTTCGCCCCTACTCTGCCGGTTTATTCAGCAGCCCGAAGAAAAACCAATAAACTCATTATAACTGTAGGGGCGATTTGTATCGCCCACATAAACCATCCGACACAACCCGGTTTCTGATCGGAACAAGTTGACGGGGCATACAGCTTGCAATATGCCCCGTCAACTCGTATATACATCAAGTATTCGCTTAAACATTCCGCCTTATGATCTTCATCACCGCGACGGCGCTTGTATCCCCTTGGCCGGTGATGAGGTCTTTGGGCGCGTGGATGTTGAACATGAAGCCGTTTTCGCCGTATTTCTCATCGATACCCTTTGCAAACTCTTCCTTTACGGCGATGTTCTCCACCTTTCCCGCCACCAGGGAGATAATGCCCGCGCCTGACAAATCCAGCGTATGGGTCAATTTGCATTCCAAACAAAGGAACGCTTCCGCAATGCGGGGAACGCCGACTACCGCCGCCGCTTCCTTTGTGAACCCGCCCGCCTCGAACTCATCGGTATCCTCGCCGTTTTGCTGGATGGTTTTGTTCAGGTTGTCGTAATAGTCCTTCGACAGGAAATTGACCACGAATTCCCCCGTGCGGGCGATATTTTTATAGGTATGACCATGCTGGCTGAGACCGCCCAGGATGGCGTGAAACATTTGCCCGTCGCCGCAGAAAGTGCTCCAGGAATGAAAGCATACGTTGGGCTTTCCGTTTTCCTTGAGGGTGGTGATGGCGAAAAGTAGGTTTGGAATGCCGCAGGCATACTCCAGGTGAGAAAAGAAGCTGTATTGACCATCCCAGGTGGCGGAGAAATTTTCGGGCTTTACAGTACCCATCTCGATCTTTTTCATCAGCGTGCCTCCTTTTTTTCTTCCATTGTACCGGAAGAACAGGACATCTGTTTGTCCTGTTCGCGGTAGGCATGCCACATTTTTTTTGCGATTTCCCGGATTTCCTCCGCCATGTCCTTGGGTTCCACTACCCGCGCCTTGTCTCCAAAACCGAGGACCCAGCTTATCATATACGATCTGTTGGTATAGCCCGATTCAAAGCGCAGATACCCATCCGGCTGCTCCGCAAAGCAATCGCGGCCATAGCTGTCGATCAATTGATGGAGAGCGGAGGGATCAAACAGAACGACGATCCGGTTCCCGTCGGGGAAGCGCGCTCCAAAGTCCATGCTGCCGGACGGTATTTCCCGTGGGGTGAATGCTTTTTCAAGCACCTCAAGCTCCCACAGGCGATTCAATTTGAACAGGCGGAAATCTTTCCGGTCCAGACAATATCCGAAGACATACCAGGCCGACCACTGGAAGGTGATGCAATAAGGTTCTATCCTGCGGCGGGACTGCCCCTTTTCGGAATAGTAATCAAAGGCGATAAGCTTTGACTTGAAAATTGCCTGCTTGATGGACGCGATCTTTTCCGAAAGGCTGCTTTTGTAGTGGGAGGACAGGTCAATGATCATGTTTTCCTTCAGCGACACCACCGCACCGCTGTTTTTTGTAAGCTTCTCCAGCATCCGCTCCATTTGCGTGCCGCCGGATACGGTGCCGATGCCTTTCAAGGCCGCCAGCAGCGTTTGCAGTTCCTCCGCGGTGAGCACGGATTTATCCAGCTTGTAGCCTTCGGCCAGGCAGATGCCGCCGCCGGCGCCCTGCCTTGTGACGATGGGAATACCCGCCATGCAAAGCGCGTCAATATCCCGGCCGATGGTGCGGCGGGTGACTTCAAACTTACTGGCCAATTGCGGTGCGGTAACGGAGCCGCTTTGCAAAAGCGTGGTCAGGATGCCCATGAGCCTGTCGAGCTTCATATGCGCTTTGGATGCCTCCTTTCGCTATGCTGTAAGCATTCAAAATTCTTTCCGCGTGCAAATGCCGGCCCGGCAAGCGGGCGATTGATAATCGCCCCTACTGTCAACAGATAAAGCAGAACGGATTTTTCAAGCAGACACAAGCCCCGATCAAGCAGTCAACAAGCATACACAGCCGTAGGGGCGATTATGAATCGCCCGCCTGGGCATCGGTTATATTTCGATAGGAATAGGAAAAGCCCTGCATGATGAAATACTGCCCCGGCAGCCATAAGCCGCCAGGGCAATGCTTCATAGGGATATCAGATTTTTACCTCAAGGGTGTAAGCCGCAGCGAGAAGGTGAACTCCGTTTCATTGAAGGCATACTTCTCAAGCAGCCGGGGCCCGCAGCTGTTGGAGCCGATGCCGTTCAGCTTGTAATCCACGCAAAGCACCGGACCGGGAGCCTTTTCAAGCTCGAAATTGTGCGCCTTTAGCGTCAGCTCCTCCTGGGTATAGGGGGACAGATTGAAGGAAAAATCATCCTCACTGTCCATGCGCAGGCCAAAGCCGTTATTGTCGGTGACTTCCGCAAAGGCGCAGCCGAAATGGCTGCCGTTCTCCTGGGGCTTCAAATAGTCCTCATGGTTCTTTTGGGCCGTGGTGGAAAACACGCACATAAAGGAGGCGCGGTGCTTATCCGCATAGCTTTCATATGGGCCAAAGCCAAGATAACGGGCATTGCGCACATCGCCGGGAAGATGAAGCCGCAGGCCAAACCGGGGCAGGGAAGGCATACTTGCATCCTTCTGGCATGCAAAGCTTGCGTCCATGGTCCCGTCCTTCCCGATCACATACTTTGCCTGCACCTGCAAAACGGGCTGCAGGTAAACGGGGGCAAGGGACAATCGGCAGGTAATCACAGCCAGCTCGTCTTTTACTTCGCACGTAGCCTCATAGGCCCTCTGTACGGCCCTGTCATACCCTGCTTTGATCCAGTCGTTTTTCAGGTTGCGGTCGTTATCGGTAGGGGCGCGCCAAATGTTGAGCATCATGGGTCCGGTAATTAAACTGCGGTTGCCTTTAACAAGCTGGTCAAAAGCGCCTGACCGCACATCGAAACGGTAACGGAAGTCAGTGCCTGAGACGGTGATATGCCGGTGATCCTGCGCAACGGTCACCCCGCCCAAGGGCAGCGCCTTCATTTTGCGCTCCGCGCGCCGGAGTTCGAACTGGTCCCGGCCAAGCAGCGTGCCGGCCGGGATCATGGGATGGCTGCCCGACGCCCTGTAGGTAATGTTCAGGAAGCAGTCGCCGCTGGAAGGCATATCGAATGAAAGCGCAAAAGCCCTTTCGCCCCTGGGCGGGAGAGAGAAGCCGGCAATTTCACCCGTTTGAACCGCCTCCCCATTTTTGGTTACGGCAAAGGAAACGGACAAAACATCCTTTGCGTCCGCAAAGTCCAGCGTACTGGTGAAGAAAACTTCTCCCTTGGCAAGATTGCCGGCCCTGGCACGAACGGGGCGGATGACGTTTTGGTATTCCTTCAAGCCCGTATGCGGCCTGCGGTCGGGATAGACCAGACCGTCCATGCAAAAGTTGCCGTCGTGGGGGAACTCGCCGAAATCGCCGCCGTAAAAATACTTTTTCCTGCCATCGGTTGTTTTGCCCATATACACGGCATGGTCGCACCATTCCCACACAAAGCCGCCGCACAGGCCGGGATTCTTCTCCATCATTTCCCAGTAGTCTTCCGCGTCTCCGGGGCCATTGCCCATGGCGTGGATGAACTCGCACAGCACGTAAGGCTTTTTCCCCTGCCCGCCGCTGAAATAGTCCTCGATTTCCTGAATGGAGGGGTACATGCGGCTGTACACATCCAGCGCGTCCTGGCTTGCGGGGTCGCCCGCGGGCTGGTGCATAGCGCCTTCGTAGTGTGTAAGCCGGTGAGGATCGTAAGCCTTCACCCAGCGGGCCGCCGCGTCGAAATTGACGCCATAGCCGGCTTCGTTGCCCAACGACCAGAAGAGCACGGCGGGACAGTTTTTGTCCCGGATCACGTTGCGCTGCACCCTGTCCAGGATGGCTGCGGCAAAGCGCGGGTCACGGGCGATGGCGCTGTATTTGGTATTGGGGTCGCCGCCCAGCTTTTCCAGGCAGCCATGGCTTTCCACATCGGACTCGGCGATCATGTAAAAACCGTATTGGCTGCAGAGCTTGGGGAACCAGGGCGCGTTGGGATAGTGGCTGGTGCGGATGGCGTTGATGTTGTGCTGCTTCATGATGGTCAGGTCCCGCATGGCCTGTTCCCTGGAGATGGTATAGCCCGTTTCCGGGTCGCTGTCGTGGCGGTTGACGCCTTTTAGGCGGATCCGTTTGCCGTTGAGCAGTATGATCCCGTTCTGAATTTCGATTTTCCGTATGCCCACCGGGACGGCGATGCATTCGTCGCCGCCTGAAATGAGCAGGGTATACATTGCCGGCGTCTCCGCCGTCCAAAGGGAGGCGCTTTCCAATGTGAATTGCGCGCCGCCTGTTCCTTGCTTCCTTTCCCTTTCCTGCCCGGCAGGGTCAAGCAATACAAACTCCAAGGGGAAGGGCTCTCCTGCATAATCAAGCCTCACGTCAACAAACGCCCCCTCAAAGCGTTCGTCCGGCCAGGCGTTCACCGTTACATCCCACATATGATTTTGGGGGCGCAGCAAAAGGTACACATCCCGGAAGATGCCCGACATGCGCAATTTGTCCTGGTCCTCCAGGTAGCTGCCGTCGCACCATTTCAAAACGGCCACGGTCAGTGTGTTTTCCCCGGCGCGCACGAAAGCGGTGATTTCAAATTCCGCCGTGGAGTGGGATACCTGGCTGTAGCCTGCGAACTGCCCGTTGATAAACAGGTACAGGCAGGAATCCACACCCTCAAAATTCAGGTAACAGCGCATGGCCGTATCTGAAAGCGAGAAAGTCCGGCGGTACACGCCGCAGGGATTTTCCCTGGGCACATAAGGCGGATCATAGGGGAAGGGGTACCGCACATTGGTGTACTGGTGGTGGTCATACCCATGGTTTTGCCATACGGATGGCACGGGGATGGTTGTATTCCCCATGGGATAATCCTCGCGCCCGATATCCTCCGGCACATCTTCCACGCTTTCATAATAGGAAAAGGTCCAGTCGCCGTTTAAAAGGATGCATCGGGAAGCATCCTCTCCGCCAAGGGTCATTTTTTCCTCCCTGCAGGGCAGGTAATAGGAGCGGGGCGCTGCCATATTCAGGTGCAGCATTTCAGGGTTCTCGTAGTATCTTTCCAGCATGATGTTCTTCCTTTCCACAAGCGCGGAATTTACTGCCTCCATTGTAGCCCAAAGGCCTGTTTCGTCCATTGACAAAAAACGCAAAAACATGCACAATATGCGCATCCGTCAAGGGCCATTCTTGTGGGAGGACGTTTCAAATGCGCATGGATGCAGGATATTTTCACGGGCAGGATGTGGACGACGCGGGCGCGGAGCATCCCTTTTGTGTCAATAGTTGCGGCCATTACCAGCTTGTCCGGCGGCAGGAATTTCAAACCGTCCGCGGGGAAGGCAGGCGGGACTGGCAGCTATTGTACGTGGCCGGCGGAAAGGTGCACTTCTACCTGCCGGAGGGGGAGCAAATTGCCAGGGAAGGGGAGGCGCTTTTGTATCCGCCGGGCCAGCCCCAGCGGTACGGCTATTTCCTGAAGGAAAAGCCTGACGTGTACTGGATGCATTTTTCCGGGGGGCAAGCGGAGCAACTGCTTAAGCAGGCCAGGCTGCCTGCGCTTTGCGTGTTCCGCCCGGGCTTTCAAGGCGAGTATGCGCGCCTGTTCGATGCAATCATCCGCGAGCTGCAATTGAAAGGCCTGTACTGCCGGGAGACGGCTGCCGCCCAGGCCCAGGCGCTTTTGTACATGATTTCCCGCGGGCACTTCGCCCAAAGCGGGGCGCAAAGCGCCGCCAGCCCCGAGATACAGCAGTTGGTGGAGTGGATCCACCGCCATCCGGAGGAGTCGCGGCCCATGACGGCGTATGCCCACCGGTGCAGCATGAGCCTTTCCACCTTCATCCGCAGGTTCCGGGCCCACACGGGGCTTCCGCCCCAAAGGTACATCACCAGGCTGCGCATCGCCCACGCCAAGGAGCTGATAGCCGCCTCCCAGCTTGCCATCAGCGATATCGCGCGCATTGTTGGCTATGACAACCCTCTTTACTTCAGCCGTCTGTTCAAAAAGGAAACGGGCATATCACCCCGAACTTACCGGCAGTCGCTTTCCGTCAGGCCGGACGGGGAACATGCGTAATCAAAACGCGGGCTGTGCGCCGCAAAAGGAATAAGTTTCGTTTGACGGCTGTGCCTTTGTAAAAGCACGCCATGCGGCCGGGTGGACAATATTGCAAGTTGTCCTCCTGGTTGTTTCTTTTTTTCTGATTCGGATTGTTTTTTTTCTGATTTTTGAAGGATTTTGCCCGAAAGAATTCATTTTTATCCTTACATCCGGCGAAGATTTGTGGTAAAATCATTTTCAACCCTAAAAAGATGCATGGATGGGTGAGGTTATGGAATACCGACAGGGTTTGCCCCTTCGGCAGGGGCTGTACGATCCAAGGAATGAGCACGACGCCTGCGGCATGGGGTTCGTTGTAAGCATCGGCGGGGAAAAATCCCACGATATACTGGAAGACGCCCTCACGGTTCTGGAAAATTTAAGCCACCGCGGCGCCCACGGCGCGGATGAGCATACCGGCGATGGGGCCGGCGTGCTGACGCAGATACCTCACGCTTTTTTCAAGCGCGACTGCCTGACACATGGCATTTCCCTGCCGGAGGCGGGGCACTACGGGGTAGGCATGATCTTTGCCCACCGGTATGAGGATTTCCGCAAAAAGCAAATCGCTGCCTTTGAGGACATCGTCCTTAAGGAAGGGCAGACGATTTTGGGCTGGCGCGAGGTTCCCATCGATTTTACTACCATCGGGGAAAGCGCCAAGGCCGCGCTGCCCAGGTTCATTCAAGTGTTTATCGGCAAGAGCGATGATATTGACTGCGGCATGGCTTTTGAGCGCAAGCTGTTCCTCATCCGCAAGCTGGCGGAAAAGACCATTCCCCCTATGAGCGAGGACAACGGCGGCATCTTTTATGTTTCCAGCCTGTCCTCCAAGACCATCGTGTACAAGGGGATGCTAACGGCCTCCCAGCTTCGCAGCTTTTATCTGGACTTGTCAGACCTGGATTACGCCTCCGCCCTGGCCATGGTCCACTCCCGCTTCAGCACCAATACCTTCCCAAGCTGGGCCAGGGCCCATCCCAACCGGTATCTGGTGCACAACGGCGAGATCAACACCATCCGCGGCAACGTGAACTGGATGAAGGCACGGCAGCGCAGCATCGTATCCCCCCTCCTGGAGGATATATCGAAGGTATGTCCCGTCATCGACGAAACGGGCAGCGACTCGTCCATGTTCGACAACTGCCTGGAGTTTTTGTACCTGACCGGCAGGTCTCTTCCCCATGCCGCCATGATGATGATCCCCGAGCCCTGGGAAAAGAACCCGCTCATAACGGATGAGAAAAAAGAGTTCTACAAATATCAAAGCTTTTTGATGGAGCCCTGGGACGGCCCCGCGGCCATGGCCTTTTCCGACGGCGATGTCATCGGTGCAATGCTGGACCGTAACGGCCTGCGCCCCTCCCGCTACTATGTCACCAAGGATCACCGGGTGATCCTGGCCTCGGAAGTGGGCGTGGTGGACCTAAAGCCCGAAAACGTAGCCTGCAAGGGGCGGCTGGAGCCGGGCAGAATGCTTCTCATTGACACTATACAAAAGCGCATCATCTCCGATGAAGAGCTGAAAAGCAGCGTCGCCAGGGAATACCCCTATCCCGAATGGAACAAAAAGCACATCTTCCCCCTTGAATCACTGCCGGAAGCTTCAAAGGAGCAAGCGCCTGTTCCCGAAGACCTGACAAGGCAGCAAAAGGCGTTCGGCTATACGTACGAGGACATCTACAAGTTCCTGCTGCCCATGGCGGCTGCGGGCGAAGACCCCGTGGGGGCCATGGGCATGGATACGCCCCTGGCGGTACTCTCCCAGAAGCCGCAGATGCTCTATTACTATTTCAAGCAGCTTTTCGCCCAGGTCACCAATCCGCCCATCGACGGCATCAGGGAAGAAATCGTCACATCGGCCAGCGTATTGCTGGGCTCTGCCGGCAACCTTCTGGTGCCGGATCAGGAAGACAGGTACAGCCTGCATTTGCAGCACCCCATTTTGACCAACGGCCAACTGAATCAAATCCGGCATCTGAATAACGGCGTGTTCAAAACAGCCGAGCTGACACTGCTTTATAAGGTCAGCGACGGCGCCGCCGGTATGGAAAGAGCACTGCATGTATTAAACCGCCAGGCCAGCCGGGAGATTGCCAAGGGAACCAACATCCTCATCCTCTCCGACCGGGGCGTAAATGAAGAGTATGCCGCGCTTCCGGCCTTGTTGGCCTGCTCCGGGCTGCACCACAGTCTGATCCGCAGGGAGATTCGTACAAACGTAGGCCTCGTGCTGGAATCGGGCGAGCCCCGGGAAGTGCACCATTTCTGCACGCTATTAGGTTACGGCGTGACCGCCATCAACCCCTATATGGCCTTTGATACCATCCGCGATCTTTCAGA
The DNA here is from genome assembly GCA_023411395.1 of Bacillota bacterium. Classification (GTDB taxonomy): domain Bacteria; phylum Bacillota; class Clostridia; order Christensenellales; family Aristaeellaceae; genus JAEWAH01. Next base: position 41,803 of record JAEYOV010000026.1, on the reverse strand, counting down.
AAAGGGCCTGCTGAACGGAACAAGCGCGGAAGAAGGCATTGCCCACTATGTCAAGGGGTCTGTCAAGGGCATATTGAAGGTGCTTACCAAAATGGGCATCTCCACCATTCAAAGCTACCACGGCGCGCAGATATTCGAGGCGGTAGGCCTATCGCAATACGTCATTGACCGGTACTTTACCCATACCCCTTCCCGGCTGGAGGGCATCGGCGCGGAGGAAATCCACCTGGAAAACAAAATGCGCCACGAAAGCGCTTTTGCCGTAAATTCCCCCTATACCGATACGCTGGAAACCGGCGGCACCTTTCAAAACAAGGCTGACGGCGAGGAGCATTTGTACAACCCGGAAACCATCTACCTTCTTCAAAAGGCCTGCCGCTCGGGGGATTACAGCCTGTTCAAAGCCTTCTCCCGAAAGATCAATGAGGAACAGCTTGCCACCCTGCGCAGCCTCTTGGAGTTCAAGTTCACCGCCGGTGAAACCATTCCCATCGAGGAAGTGGAGCCGGTGGAGGCTATCGTGAAGCGCTTCAAGACCGGGGCCATGTCCTACGGCTCCATCAGTAAGGAAGCCCACGAATGCCTGGCCATCGCCATGAACCGCCTGGGCGGCAAGAGCAACACCGGCGAGGGCGGCGAAGACCCGGAGCGCTTTAACGTGATGGAAAACGGCGATTCGAAAAAGAGCGCAATCAAGCAGGTGGCCTCCGGCCGCTTTGGCGTGACCAGCAACTACCTGGTCAACGCCAAGGAGATTCAAATCAAAATGGCCCAGGGCGCCAAGCCCGGCGAGGGCGGCCAATTGCCCGGCCGCAAGGTGTACCCGGCCATCGCCAAAACGCGCCATTCCACCCCCGGCGTGGACCTGATTTCACCCCCGCCCCACCATGACATCTATTCCATCGAGGATCTGGCGGAGCTGATTCACGACCTGAAAAACGCCAACCGTGATGCACGCATCAACGTGAAGCTGGTGTCGGAGGTGGGCGTGGGCACCATTGCCGCCGGCGTCGCCAAGGGCAAGGCCGATGTCATCCTCATCAGCGGCTACGACGGGGGCACCGGCGCGTCGCCCCTCACCAGCATCAAGCACGCCGGCCTGCCCTGGGAAATGGGCCTGGCGGAAACCCATCAAACGCTTGTTTTGAACCGACTGCGGGACCGGGTGATCCTGGAGACCGACGGCAAGCTCTTAACAGGCCGGGATGTAGCCATCGCCGCCATGCTGGGCGCGGAGGAATTCGGCTTTGCCACCACACCCTTGATCGCCCTGGGCTGCCTGATGATGCGGGTTTGCAACCTCAACACCTGCCCCGTTGGCATCGCCACCCAGGATGAAAACCTACGCAAGTGCTTTACCGGAAGGCCCGAGTATGTAGAAAACTTCATGCGTTTTATCGCCCGGGAGCTTCGGGAAATCATGTCCCGCCTTGGCATACGCACCGTCAACGAGCTGGTGGGCCGCACCGACAAGCTAAAGGCCAAAGAAAACCTGCGCCACTGGAAGGCCTTCAAGCTGGATATGTCGCCCATCCTCTACCAGCCCTACGCCGGCGCCGATGTGGGCCGCTACCACAAGCAGGATCAGAACCATCACCTGGAAAAAACCCTGGGCATGAAAAAGCTTTTGCGCATGTGCAAGCCCGCGCTGGAGCACGGCACGCCCATTCGGGCAAAGCTGCAAATCCGCAATGTGGACCGGGTGGTGGGCACGCTGGTGGGCAGTGAAATTTCCAAAAAGTACGGCGAAAACGGCCTGCCTGACGATACCATCCACCTGCAGTTCGTAGGCTCCGCCGGGCAAAGCTTCGGCGCGTTCGCCCCCAAGGGCCTCACATTGGAGCTGGAAGGCGATGCCAACGACTATTTCGGCAAGGGCTTGTCCGGCGGCAAGATCATCGCCTACCCGCCCAAGGCGGCGGACTACAAGCCGGAGGAAAACATTCTCATCGGCAACGTTGCCTTCTATGGGGCCACAGAGGGCGAAGCCTACTTAAGCGGCGTGGCCGGGGAAAGGTTCTGCGTGCGCAACAGCGGCGTTACCGCCGTGGTGGAGGGCGTGGGCGACCATGGCTGCGAGTACATGACCGGCGGTCGTGTGGTAGTGCTGGGCAAAACAGGCCGCAACTTCGCGGCGGGCATGTCCGGCGGCATCGCCTATGTGCTGGACTTTGACGAAGTCCGCTGCAACAAATCCATGGTGCTGCTGGAATCGTTTGTTTCCGACAAGGAAAAGCAGCAGGTACGCGAAATGGTCGAAAAGCACGTAATGCTTACCGGCAGCCCCATCGGCAAGCGGATCCTTTCCGATTGGGAAGCAAACGCAAAGCGCTTCACCCGCGTGATCCCCAAGGATTACAAGCAAATGCTGCAATACATCGATGAGGCCATCGACCAGGGCCTCAAGGGCGACGAAGCCCTGATGGCCGCCTTCAAGCGCGGGGAGAAGGGGTAAACAAACCCGAAGGTTCCACGAAGGGTTCCAAGGGCCCGAAGGTTTCCAAAGGGCGACCGGAAAGCCCTTTGGTCGTGCCCTCAGGCACGAAATCCCTTTCATAAAAAGAGATGATTCCGAAGGTCCAGGGCTCCGAAGCCGAAGCACCGCCAGTGGCAGATGCAGCGAGGCGGAGGAGGCTGGCGAAACAAGCAATGCGAACGGCAGTGAGCAGTGCGACGATTGAGCCAGATGGGTAGGAAAGCCCTGGTCGTGCCCGCAGGCACGAAACCCTCTTCATTCAAATCTTAAACGAGATACCGCCCGAAGGTCCAGGGCGACCGGAAAGCCCTGGTCGCATCCGCAGATGCGAAATCTCTCATTTACGGGGTGATATACAGTGGCCAAACCAACAGGATTCCTGGAATACCAGCGCGTCAATTACGAAAAGCGGTCACCTGCAGACCGCTTATCCGATTGGTCCGAAATCCGTCTGCCCCAGGACCCAGCCGAGGTGAAAACCCAGGCCGCCCGGTGCATGAACTGCGGCATCCCCTTCTGCCATGGCGGAATCCTCCTTGCCGGCATGGCGGCGGGATGCCCGGTTCACAACCTCATCCCCGAGTGGAACGACCTCATCTACCGGGGCCAGTGGCGGGAAGCCTACCTGCGCCTGCAGCGTACCAACCCCTTCCCCGAATTCACGGGAAGGGTCTGCCCTGCCCCCTGCGAAGGAAGCTGCACCGAAGGCTACCACATGGAACCTGTCACCATCAGCGCCCTGGAATATGAGATCATCGAGCGCGCCTACAGGGAAGGCTGGGTCAAGGCCCACCATCCCACGCCCACCGGCAAGAAGGTCGCCGTGGTCGGCTCCGGCCCGGCAGGCCTCTCCGCCGCGTATTTCTTAAACTACGTGGGCCATTCCGTTACCGTCTTCGAGCGGCAGGATAGGCCCGGCGGCCTACTCACCTACGGCATTCCCAACATGAAGCTGGACAAGGCCGTCGTCGATCGGCGCATCAGCCTCATGAAGGAATCCGGTATTACCTTTGTCCTGAACACCGAAGTGGGCAAGGATATCCCTGCCCAGCAGCTTTTATCCGATTTTGACGCGGTGCTGCTCTGCGGCGGCGCCACCAAGCCCCGCGGCCTCACCGTGCCGGGCAAGGATCTTCACGGCGTGCATTTTGCCGTGGATTTCCTCACAGCCAACACCAAGAACCTGCTTGACGGTACGGTGCCGGAAGGCTTCATCAGCGCCAAAGACAAGCATGTCATCATCCTGGGCGGCGGCGATACCGGTACCGACTGCGTGGCTACCTCCCTGCGCCAGGGCTGCGCAAGCGTAACCCAGTTCGAAATCCTCCCCGAGCCACCTGAGCACCGTATCGAGTCCGACAACCCCTGGCCCGAATGGCCCAAGAAGCTCAAAGTGGACTACGGCCAGGAGGAAGCCATCCACGTCGCCGGCCGCGACCCGCGGTTTTACCTCATCAACACCAAGGAATTGATCGGCGACGGCTCCGGCCACGTGAAGCAAGTGCGCACCGTCAACATCGACTGGGCCCGCAACGCCCAGGGCCGCTTTGTCCCCCAGGAGATTCCCGGCAGCGAACGCGTTTGGGCCGCTGATCTCGTTCTCCTTGCCATGGGCTTTTTAGGCCCGGAAGATACCCTGCCCAACACCCTCGCCCTGGATCGCGACGAGCGCAGCAATATCAAAGCCGCCTACGGCTCCTTCCAAACCAGCACCGACAAGGTCTTTACCGCCGGTGACATGCGCCGCGGCCAAAGCCTCGTCGTCTGGGCCATCCAGGAAGGCAAGCTCGCCGCCCGAGAAATCGACAAGTTCCTGACCGGGGAATCGGTTATCATGGAGTGACGGGGATACGAGAACATGGGGATATATTGCGGGGAGGCTTCCTTTTGAAAAAGGAAGCCTCCCCGCACCCCTCCAGGAAAACATATTATATGACTTAATTTTCTTGCTTGGTATCGACAATCTTATCGCTCATTTTAAAGGAATAAGGTTCCCGGAATTTTTAACAACAATTAGCATACGAATAAACAACCCTGTTTGATACATTAGAAATTCTAGATATATGGGTTCAACCATATCATTGTGCTTGGCCACTTTATTGTTTAGTGTATCGTAAGCTTTACATAAATTGACATAGATGTTGGTAATCTCACTATCAAGACCAGCACTTTTAAGAAAATTGCCTACTTCACTAATATTGTTGCTATAGTTCTTTGTATTACTAAAAAATTCTTTAAGGAAATCCTCTAAACTTTTTCGAAAGTTATCAGCGACATCACGTATGAATACTCCATCTGCATATTGCCTAAGCGCAACTACAAATGTTTTATGTGCAGTTGGGTAATCTTCAAGCCAAGATAGGGGTTGTGATACAAGTGTATCATCAAGTTCCTCTGCACCTTTCGGGAAAAGATAATATTCTTTACCGTCTCTCTTTAACTCAAATGGAATTTTTAGATCAATTAAAGTATCTGTAAGCATATTGCACAGATATTTTCTGTTTGAGTATTTGATTTGAGGCTTGTTTCTAAATGTATTAACAAATGCGATGTATATTGAAATATATTTTTTCAGAGAATATGCGTCATCAAGTTTAACTAGAACTGCATATTCTAGATTATCTGAATAAAATGTGTCATCAAATTCACAACCCAGCATTTGATAGAACAAAAATATGTCGTCTATATCAATGTAAATGTGCGGAACATTTCGTTTGAGAATATTGCTTATTTTGTTTTTTAACATCTGAAGCTTATTGACGTCATTAAATCCGATCTTCAGTTTTTCGCTGTAGTCTATAAAGTTCATTTTCTATCTCCTATATCTCCTTTTCGATTTCCTGTGGTGGCTTAATGCCACTTCATACCTAGTGATGAATCAATAAAATTCTGAATATATAGAGTGGGATAAATTTAATCAAATTATAGCCATAATATGGCAATGGTAAAAAGCTAACTAAACCGGCAACATTGTATATCCGGATTATACCACGAAATTTTTACAGGTCAATGCATAATGCGTCTGCCATTTCATGTTTAATCACTAGTGCTAAATACAATTACGATAGTCAACAAAAATTTACGCCTGAAGGGCGCTTCTAGTTTTGAGGGCGTTTGTGGGGGTCTGGGGGGAATCGCCTAACCCTCTTTCCATCTGGCTCAATCGTCGCACTGCTCACTGCTGTTTGCATTGCTCGTTTCGCCAGCCTCCCCCGCCTCGCTTCATCCGCCACTGGCGGCGCTTCGGGTTCGGAGTCTTTCTGTTTCTCTTTCGGGACGAAAGAGAAAAGCTCTCTATCTTACAGGCCAGTTGCTTGCAACTGGCCGTGGTAACGCATTCTGATAGCCGTCGTAATACAAGTCAAGCCACATTTGCTTGTAATCTAAAAGCATCGTTTCTATCAAGTAACGAAAATGATATTTCACTGAACAGCAAGACTTTTTATTCTATTTCCTGTACAATAAGCATATTCCTCAACTTTACCTTATCCCACAGAAAGCCGCAGGTGCCTTCCATGAACCTAAAACAGCGCGCCCAAAAACTCAAAACCGATATCCCCGCCGTATTCCTGGCCCTGCGCCGGAAGGACACGCCCTGGCCGGCGAAAGTCATCGCCTTCCTGACGGTCGGGTATGCCCTGTCGCCCATTGATCTGATCCCCGACTTCATTCCGGTATTGGGGTATCTGGATGACGTTCTTTTGCTGCCCGCGCTGGTGGCGCTCACGGTGAAGCTCATTCCGCCCGGCATCATGGAAGAATGCCGCGTTCAGGCCCAATCGCTGTGGGAGGATGGCAAACCCAAGCGCTGGGTTTATGCGATACCCATTATGGCTATCTGGCTGGCCGTTCTCTTTTTCATAGCGAGACTCGTTTTTGTATCATTCATTGAAAAGGAGTAATAAGAATGGCAGCATGGCATAGCGGCGATTGAGATATTAGATCAAAATAGGCGGCACGGGCATAGAACCGGCAAAGATTGATGAAGCCGGCCATACCTTCGTGCCGCCATTCCGCTGGCCTATTATCTCTGTTTACTCAGAAGTCTTCAAAAGAAACGGCAGGATGTATTCAATGGCGTTGAATACCGCATGCCCGCATCCCGGCATCAGAAGGGTTTGGGCGGATGGCACAAGGCTCTTCAGCCTTTTCATCGATCCATGCGCGTCAATGATGGCGTCCTCTTCACCGTCAATGAATAGAACCGGCATGCAAAGGCGCTTCAATTGTTCGTCCGAAAACAAGGGCAGCTCCTGTATCGGGTTGTAGCTTTCTGCAATCAGGTTCATAAAGTCCAGTACTTCCTTGGGGATATTCTGATCACCGAGGATTTCCTGCGTAACATTCACAGTGCCGTCCGCCTGCTGCGCATGCATGACCGCCTGTAAAAATGACGGCCGGATGGGCGCAAGACCGGAGGCAGCTATCAGAACAAGATGCGATACGCGCTCGGGGTAGACCGTGGCGAACTTTAGCGCCATCCATCCGCCCAGTGAGTTTCCGATGATTATGGCGCGCGATATGCCAAGAGCATCCAGTACATCCTTCATCCACAAAGCGAAATCATTTGTATAAAGGTCGGGCCGGTATTCGCTGCTGTTTCCTGCCTCACCGGGAATATCCGCAGCATACACCCTGTATTGGCCGGACAAGGCCATCATCTCGGGGAACCAAAAGGCGCTGTTGCTGCCCGATCCGTGCAATAGGATGACCGGTTCGTTTTCCGGGTTCCCCGCGGTCAGCAAAAAGGTTTTGCCATAGCCGGTATCCACATACTGCTGCCCGAATGGAAAGCGGCTGAGCACGTTGTGATAGTAGGCGCGGACCTTATCCCGCCCGGCTTCGGTTTTGAATACGCTGCACTTCATCCTATCGACTCCTTTTTAAGATCGAATTGATCCCTATCGTTACTACAACAGGAATTATAAGTAATAATTAGTAGCATGTCAAGATGTTTTTTAAACTTTTAAGGAATGATAGGGAATAGATGGATGCGTGTAGCGATGAAGGCCGGCAAAATAGCTGATATCATAGTCTTTGTTGCTGCTCCTGCCATATAAAAATTAAAATATTTCGATTTCGCAGACATTCCGTTCTATTTCCTGTACAATCATCATATCCTTATATTTTAACCTTTTCAGGAGGCAACCTATGCCCAAAGTATACGCTCCCGGCTGCGCGCTGATGATGTACAAGCCTCACCTGGCCCGCAGGATTACCGCTTTCTTAAACGAAACCGGCGAAGCCATCCCAGAGCATCACATCTGCTGCCATCATGAGCCTTGCCTTGAAAGCGGCACCCAGGTGATCAACGTTTGCGCAGGATGCGACAGAAGGTTCCGTTCGCTGTACGAAGGTGTTTCCACCATATCCTTGTGGGAAGTGCTGACGAAAAGCGAGACATTCCCCTTTCCCGATTATCACGGGCGGCGCATGGCCATCCATGACGCCTGTCCTACCAGAACAGAATCCCGCGTGCACAATGCCGTGCGCACGCTGCTTAAGCGCATGAACATTGAGGTGATAGAGCCGGAGCGCACCCGCGACAAGGCCATCTGCTGCGGCGACAGCTTTTACGGCGCGCTGCCTGCAGAGGAAGTTAAGGAGCAAATGCGAAAAAGGGCCGCTCAAATGCCCTGTGAGGATGTGGTTGTGTACTGCGTATCCTGCATCAAGGCCATGCACGTCGGCGGCAAGACGCCCCGGTACCTTGTGGATTTGCTCTTTGGTGAAAATACCGCTATCGGTACTTTTGAGCCGGACGCCTGGCATGAGGAACTGAAAGTGTACATTGACGCACATTAAAGTTTTGGTAAGAAAACCAGACATTTTTCGTCATTTTCATATTGAAAAACACATACACCGCAACTTATACATAGGCTAAACAAATTGTTTACCGAAAAATATGCTTTTGCGCAAATGTTCCCATTGACAACTGCAAAGTATCATGGTATTTTATAGTTCGTTTCAGGTTATACAGCCCATGCATATAGCCTGAAAAAATCAAGACCGCCCCAAGCTCAATCCCCCGGGGTGAAGAGGCCATACGGACAGCCAGGTCTTAAGCCGATTGGCAACTTTTGTTGCCTTATTGATGGAGCGAAAGCTCAATTTATAAGTTGGTTACTTTATAACCAATATGCCCTGCGGCATAACCACTTGTGAATAGTCAATAAGAGTATTAAAAGTGTAAGGCTATATAGACTCTGAGTAGCTGTACGTGATGCCATGGGCAAAAAGCGCCCATAAAGCCGTCAGTTTGCGTATGACACACGAGAATCCGCTGCAGCAAGCATCGGTATTCCCGTGTGTTTTTGTTTATAATGAAAGGAGGTGGCCGCCGTGAGCCAGGATAAAATGAAGCTGTACGGGTTCAACAACCTGACCAAGGCGCTTAGCTTCAATATTTATGATGTGTGCTACGCCAAAACGCCAAGGGAGCAGCGGGACTATATCGCCTATATTGATGCGCAGTACAATTCCGAGCGGCTTACCGAGATCCTTCGCAAGCTGACCGAAATGATTGGCGCCCATGTGCTCAACATATCCACCCAGGATTATGAGCCCCAGGGGTCCAGCGTCACGTTCCTGATCGCGGAGGATTCAATGTACTCCCGCATGGAATCGGACACGGTGGTGGCGCACCTGGACAAGAGCCATGTGACGGTGCACACCTATCCCGAATTCCACCCCGAGACGGCCATTGCCACCTTTCGGGTGGATATCGATGTGGCCACCTGCGGGGAGATCACGCCGCTGTCCACACTGGACTATTTGATCGGCAGCTTTGATTCCGACATCATCACCATGGACTATCGGGTGCGGGGCTTTACCAGGGAGCTTTCCGGCAAGAAGATTTTCATCGACCATGATATCACATCCATACAGGACTATATCAATAAAAAAACGCTGGAGCGCTACGACGCCATTGATGTGAATGTGTACCAGGCGAACCTGTTTCACACCAAGATGATGGTGAAGGAAGTCGAACTGCAGCATTACCTGTTCAACACCGACATCTACGAGCTTCCGCCAAAGCTGAGACTGGAGATTACCACCAACCTGCGCAAGGAAATGATAGAGGTCTTCTCCGGCTCCAACGTATACCGCAAAGGAGGCTGACACATGGCCGAATTGAACCAGAACCGGGCGCCCATTGTGGAGGCTTTGCAGAACCTGCAGAAGCAGCGGATCGTCCCTTTTGACGTACCCGGCCACAAGCGCGGCAAAGGCAATCCGGAGCTTGCGGCCTTGCTGGGCGAAAAATGCGTGGCCATGGACGTTAACTCCATGAAGCCGGTGGACAGCCTGGTGCATCCCACGTCCGTCATCCGTGAGGCGGAGGAACTGGCGGCCCAGGCGTTTTGCGCCTCCGCCGCTTTTTTCATGGTCAGCGGCACCACATCCGCCGTGCAGGCCATGATTTTATCCACCGTGCGGCAGGGCGAAAAAATCATACTGCCCCGCAACGTGCACCGCAGCATGATCAACGCGCTGGTACTCTGCGGTGCTGTGCCGGTGTATGTCAGCCCGCAGGTGAACAAAAGGCTGGGCATTGCCCTGGGCATGTCGGTAAACGATGTGGCCGACGCCATCCGTAAAAACCCAGATGCCAAGGCCGTGGTGGTGAACAATCCCACCTATTACGGCATTTGCTCCAACCTGCCGGAAATCGTGCGCATGGCCCACGCCGCCGGCATGAAGGTGCTGGCGGATGAGGCCCATGGCACCCATTTTTCCTTTGGGGAGGAAATGCCCGTGTCCGCCATCCGTGCGGGGGCGGACATGGCCTCGGTGAGCATGCACAAGTCCGGCGGATCGCTGACCCAAAGCTCCTTCCTTTTGTGCGGGCCGAAGGTGAACCCCAACCATGTGCGCCAGATCATCAACCTCACCCAAACCACCAGCGGCTCGTATCTTTTAATGTCCAGCCTGGATATCTCCCGGAAGAAGCTGGCCATAAACGGCGTGGAAATCTTCAAAAAAGTGACGGAGATGGCCCGCTACGCCAGGGATGAGATAAACCGTATCGGCGATTATTACGCCTATGGCCGGGAATTGATCAACGGCGACAGCATATACGATTTTGACGAAACCAAGCTGGCGGTGCACACATTGGATGTGGGCCTGGCCGGCATTGAGGTTTTCGACCTGCTGCGGGACGAATACGACATTCAAATTGAGTTTGGCGACATCGGCAACATACTGGCATATTTGTCTGTGGGCGACAGGTTCCAGGATATCGAGCGGCTGGTCGGCGCGCTGGCGGAAATCCGCCGGCGCTATAAAAAGGACCGCAGCGGGTTGATGGACCATGAGTACATCAGTCCACAGGTGGTATTGACGCCCAAGGACGCCTTCTATTCCGACAAGACCGTGCTGCCGCTTGAAAACAGCGCGGGCCGCATCGCCGCGGAGTATGTGATGAGCTATCCCCCAGGCATCCCCATTGTGGCGCCCGGTGAGCGAATCACAAAGGAAATCATCGGGTATATTTCCTATGCGAGGGAAAAAGGGTGTTTCTTGACTGGCACGCAGGACCCGGAAGTGGAGAAGATATTGGTCATATAGGTTTTTATTGATGGGGGTTATTTCTGCAAAGTCCTGAAGCGCGTGGACGCAGGAGGGAGGAGGGGGGATTTCGATGTCCCCCTTACCTCCCCCCTGCACTCCCCATATCCCCCTTGAGACGACCAGGGTTCCGAAGCTGAGCGCCGCCTGTGGCGGATGAAGCGAAGCGGAGGAAACGAGCGAAACGGGTTCCGGAGCCCGGCTGCCCCCAGTGGGGGCAATAAGCCGGGTGGAGGAAGCGAGCGAAACGAGCAGCGCAAGCGGCAGCGAAGCGATGCGACGATTGAGCCGCCGGGGTTGCGAGCGGCATCGAAGCATTGCGACGATTGAGCCGTCGGCAGGCGGGCCCTGGACCCAAGGAGGAGGATACGATTTCTTCTCTTAAAATCCTTTTTGCACGACACATCCCTAAAGGCTCCTTTTGAAAGGAGCTGTCAGCGAAGCTGACTGAAGATTGTAGAAGCGATTAGGACCACCGGGCCCTGGACCCAGGGAGGAACGAGGCTGCGTTTAATCAATTCATTAAATGGGATTCCAAAGGGACTGGTCCCTTTGGTGGGGGTCCAGGGGGCAAAGCCCCCTGGCAGGAGGTAGTATGGAATTTTGGTTTTCGGAGCGGCACACACCACAGGTGAAGCTGTCCATTCAGGTGGATAAGCAGCTTTTTAGCGGGCAAAGCGCTTTCCAGCGCATTGATGTGTTTGAGTCGCAGGAGTTCGGCAGGTTTCTGACGCTGGACGGGTTTATGATGCTCACCGAAAAGGATGAGTTTATTTACCATGAAATGCTGGCCCACGTGCCCATGGCCGTGCACCCTGGCGTTGAAACTGTGCTGGTCATCGGTGCCGGCGACGGCGGAATCTTGCGGGAGCTGTGCCGTTATGAGACGATCAAGCGCATCGACCTGGTAGAAATCGACGAATTGGTTGTCAAAACGTGCAGGGAATACCTGCCCTTTACCGCCTGCGGCTTTGAAGACCCACGGGTGCATATTTTCTACCAGGACGGATTAAAGTTTGTCAGAAGCCGGGAAAACGAGTATGACCTGATCGTGGTGGATTCCACAGACCCCTTCGGGCCGGGGGAAGGCCTTTTCACCAGGGAGTTTTACGGCAACTGTTACAAAGCATTGAAAGCCGACGGCATCATGGTCAACCAGCACGAAAGCCCCTTTTACGATGCTGATGCCTTGGCCATGCAGCGGGCCCACAAGCGCATTACAGAATCCTTCCCCATCAGCAGGGTGTATCAGGCGCATATCCCCAGCTACCCTTCCGGGTACTGGCTGTTCGGCTTCGCCTCCAAGGAGTATCATCCCGTAAGGGACCTGAGACCCAGGGAATGGAAGAAGCTGGAGATCGATACGCGGTACTACAACATCAACCTGCACCGCGGCGCGTTTGCACTGCCCACCTATGTACAAAGGCTTTTGGAGGATGTGGAGCATGTGGACTGAAAATGTATCCACCTTCTTGGGCTGCGACAGCGGGTATGAGGATGCAAAGGCCGTGATTTTTGGCGCGCCCTTTGACGGCACCACATCCTACCGGCCCGGCACCAGGTTTGCCAGCCGCGTGATGCGGGCGGAAAGCTATGGGCTGGAAACCTACAGCCCCTATCAGGACAAGGACCTTGCAGATTTCCGGGTATTCGACGGCGGTGATCTTGATCTGCCCTTTGGCAATGTGCAGGCCGTGCTGCAAAAGATAGAGGAAAAGGCTGCCGCCATTTTATCCGATGACAAGATTCCCGTCATGCTGGGGGGCGAGCACCTGGTCACACTGGGCGCTGTAAGGGCCGCCGCGAAAAAGCATCCGGATCTGCACATCCTGCACCTTGACGCCCATACGGATTTGCGGGAGGATTACCTGGGCGAAACGTTCTCCCATGCTACGGTGATACGGCGCTGCTGGGACATGCTGGGCGACGGACGCATCTTCCAGTTCGGCATCCGCTCCGGCGACAGGCCTGAATTTCAGTGGGCGGCCCAGGGTCATGTGGCCATGCGAAAGTTTGACTTGCAGGGCTTTGCAAAGGTTGTTGAACAACTGAAAGGCAAGCCTTTATATGTCACCATTGACCTGGATGTGCTGGACCCTTCCGCATTCCCCGGCACCGGCACGCCCGAAGCCGGCGGCGTAACGTTCATGGAGCTATTAGGAGCCATCCTTTCATTGAATGGCGCGAATGTGGTGGCCTGTGACATCAATGAGCTTTCGCCGCCCTATGACCCCAGCGGAACATCCACGGCCACGGCTCTGAAGGTTATGCGGGAACTCTTGCTTGCGATACTGTAACCAGGGAGGCGCTGCCTCCCTGGACCCACCGCTCAAGGGATATATCCCTTGAGAATCCCTATATAAGGGGAAGAATGAATCTTAATGTATTGATTAGAGGACAGCGTCCGAAGGTCCAGGGCTCAGAAGCCGAAGCGCCGCCTGTGACGGATGAAGCGAGGCGAAAGAGGCTGGCGAAACAAGCAGTGCGAACGGCAGTGAGCAATGCGACGATCGAGCCAGATGGGCAGGAAAGCCCTGGTCGCGTCCATAGACGCGAAACCTTTTCACACTTAGTATATACATAAGGAGGACTCACCATGGGAAAAGCGCTCATCATCGGCTGCGGCGGCGTTGCCAGCGTGGCCATCCACAAGTGCTGCCAGAACAGCGAAGTGTTTGAGGAAATCATGATCGCCAGCCGTACGAAATCAAAGTGCGATGCTTTGAAAGACAAGCTCTCCGGCGGCAAGACAAAAATTACAACCGCCCAGGTGGATGCCGACAATGTGGAAGAATTGATCCGCCTTATCGAAAGCTTCAAACCTGATGTGGTGCTGAACCTGGCGCTGCCATATCAGGATTTGACCATCATGGATGCCTGCCTTAAAACGAAGGTGGACTACGTGGATACCGCCAACTACGAGCCCACAGACACCGCCAAGTTCGAGTACAAGTGGCAGTGGGCATACCATGACCGCTTCCGTGAGGCCGGTATCACCGCGCTGCTGGGCAGCGGCTTTGATCCCGGCGTCACCAGCGTGTTTTCCGCCTACGCGCTGAAGCATCACTTTGATGAAATCCATGAGATCGACATCCTGGATGCCAACGGCGGCGACCATGGCTATCCCTTTGCCACCAACTTCAACCCGGAGATTAACATCCGGGAAGTCACCGCCAAGGGCAGCTACTGGGAAAATGGCGAATGGGTGGAGACCGAGCCCATGGAGATCAAGCGGGAATATCATTTTGAAGGCATCGGCAAAAAGGACATGTACCTTTTGCATCATGAGGAAATCGAGTCGCTGGCGAAGTTCATACCCGGCGTCAAACGCATCCGCTTTTTCATGACCTTTGGGCAGAGCTACCTTACGCATTTACAATGCCTTCAAAACGTGGGCATGACCTCCATCAAGCCCATCCTGTACGAGGGCAAGGAAATCATACCCCTGCAGTTTTTAAAGGCCGTGCTGCCCGATCCGGCGTCGCTGGGCCCCCGCACCAAAGGCAAAACAAACATTGGCTGCATTTTTAGGGGATTAAAGGACGGCAAGCCCAAGACCTATTACCTGTACAACATCTGCGACCACCAGGAATGCTATAAAGAGGTCGGCTCCCAGGCCATTTCCTACACCACCGGTGTGCCGGCCATGATCGGTGCCATGCTGGTTTTGACCGGCAAGTGGAAAAAGCCCGGCGTATTCAATATGGAGCAGTTTGATCCCGATCCCTTTATGGAGGCGCTGAACCGCTGGGGTTTGCCGTGGCAGGAGAGCTTTGAGCCTGTGTTGGTGGACTGATATGCGCAAGCTTCCCGAACTCTCACAACTGAAAACGCCCTGCTATCTCATTGACGAGGCGGCCATCCTTCACAACCTTCAAACCCTGCAAAGGGTGGGCCGGGAGAGCGGCGCGAAGATTTTGCTGGCACAAAAGGCCTTCTCCATGTTCAGGGTCTATCCCCTGATGGCCAAATACCTGCAGGGGACCACCGCCAGCGGCATTTTTGAGGCGAAGCTGGGTCACGATCATTTCGGGGGAGAGACGCATATCTTCTCCCCTGCTTTTGACGAGGCATCCTTTGATGAAGTGGTTTCCCTCTGCGGCCACATCGTGTTCAATTCCTTTTCCCAGTGGGAGAGGTTCGGCAAGAAAGCCATCAAAGCCGGCGTTTCCTGCGGCATCCGAATCAACCCCGCCCATTCCACCCAGGAGCATGATATCTATGATCCCTGCGCGCCCGGCTCCAGGCTGGGAGTAACGATAGAGCAGTTCCGTCCGGAGCTTATGGATGGTATTGAGGGGCTGCATTTCCATTGCCTGTGCGAGCAGGATTCCGATGCGCTGGAAGAAACGCTGCAAGCGGTGGAGGAGAAATTCGGAAAGTACCTGCCCCAGATGAAATGGGTCAACTTCGGCGGCGGCCACCACATTACAAGGCCTGGCTATGACATTCCCCGCCTTATTAGACTGGTGAGGGAATTTTCTGCCCGTTACAACGTAACGGTTTACCTGGAGCCTGGGGAGGCTGTGGCTCTGAACGCCGGGTACCTTGTCACATCGGTAATGGATGTGGTATACAATACACTGCCCATTGCCATACTGGATACCTCCGCCACCTGCCACATGCCCGACGTGCTGGAAATGCCCTATCGCCCGCCGCTTTTGGATGCGGGCAAGCCCCAAGAAAAGCCCCATACCTTCCGCCTGGCAGGGCCCACGTGCCTGGCGGGGGACGTGATCGGCGACTATTCCTTTGATCAACCGCTTGCGGTGGGTGACCGGCTGATTTTTGGCGATATGGCGATTTACACCATGGTCAAGAACAATACCTTCAACGGCATGGGCCTGCCGGATATTTTGCTTTGGCGGGCGGATGGGGAGATCGAACTGGTACGAAGGTTCGGGTATGAGGATTTCAAGATGAGGCTGTCATAGCACAGGAAGTAATTTCAAACAGCAGCCTCATGGCTTCTTCTTCCAAAGCTGCCAGTTCCATGAGTATTCCCGATGCTTTTTGAAGTGGCAGCGCATCCACGCTTTCTCCGGCTTGGCAAATGAGTCTCGATACCTCAGTCCACATCGGTGCAATGTTCGTAAACTTCACATATGCCTCATGAAGCCCCAACTCCGGATACAATCCGTCGCATTCCTTCAAAAAATCCCGGTACATGTTCCGAAACAGCGCTCCGCCAGTGCCGGCCTCCTCCATCAGCGAGCCGGTTTGGGCAATCAGCTGCGGATTCATACCGGGCTTTTCAAGCCACGTTGGTACAAGCTTTGCCGTCTTTTGGATGCCCTTGAAGGATATGTTTTGGATCGGCGGATTCAGGTATTGCCCCGCATTTTTATGGATTGCGCAGGCAATGGTTTCCCTCATGTCGGGCAGTTGACCATCAGCGGTTATGGTGTATGATCTGTTGGGCGAGGACATGGCGCCTTTGAAGCTCCGCGCCTGTGCGATGCTTTCCAGGCTGGACCTTGCCTGCATGCTTCCGTCGACCAAATACCCGAACTCCTCATCATATCCATACATCGTTACATAATGGGCCGCGAAATGTATCTTTAGAGCCACATATTCCAAAAAGTAGAAGTCCAGCTTCAATCCCACAGGGACGCCTTCATCAAGGTTTGATTTCACGAATTCCCATGCCTTTGCTTTTGATGTGGTTTCATGGACCGCAAGTTTCAGTTGAAGATTTGTCGCTATGTTTTCCGTCAGAACATCCTGCTTGCATCGTCCGCCTATAAACGGATACCCCATCTGTTTGCTGTCCCAGAATATGAAATTGAGCCCTTCCCCGATCCCAAACAGCATAGGCTCGGAAAGTGTCAGCCCGCAATGCTGTATCAAGTTGCCGGCTGTCGTCGGCTCACAGCTTTGACCGAAAAACGGCTTGAAACCCTCAATAATCATGCTGATCCTCCTTTATTTCATCCAGTAAACCGCTCAACCATTCAACCTCAGCCTGTATTAACTTGAGCGGGTGGGTAAATAGCGCTTTCAGATGGATTTTACCCTGTATGGCCGGTTCTTTGGCATAATTTTGAAGTATTCGCTCCCTCCTTTTTTCAAGGCTTTCGCGATATTTGACAAGGCATTCATATACCTCGTCCTTCGTCAGAAAATGAGAAAACGCCATTCCAATAGAAAAATCACTGTACACCCTGCGGGGAGAATGAAGTGCGCATTTTATTGTTTCACGGACAGACGCTTTCGCAGTATCATGAACAAAGTAAACCTTGCGGGCCGGCGACCCGTATTCCTCTTCATACCGCGAGCCGACCAGGCCCTTTTTTTCCAAATTCTTTAATGAGTTGTAAATGGATGAAAAACCGATTTTCGTCCAGTTTCTCATGTTGCGTTCTTCAATCACCGCCTCTATCTCATACCCATAGCGGTCTTCTTCATACAAAAGCGCGAGCAGTATGATTTCAATCTGAGTCAATGGTCATTTCTCCCTTATTACGTATTCTTAGGTGCTATTCTATATAAAGAATAGCACCCTAACCATATTTTGTCAAGCAATAGAACGCCCCTTTTCACAATATCACTTTGCTACAATCATCGTTGCCCCTTCATTCTTTTGATGTTATAATGAGGGCTGGTATCAGGACCATTGAAACAATCCAAAGGAGCAGCTATGGAGCAAGAAACCCGGGTGGATGCGCAAAACGTATCCTACGCCTATGAGGACGCGGAGCAAAGCGCCCTTGCGCATATTGAATTTCAGGCCGCCGCGGGGGAGTTTGTAGCGGTTTTAGGCCACAACGGTTCCGGCAAGAGCACGCTGGCCAAACTCATCAATGCCTTGTACCTGCCCACGGAGGGCCGGGTGCTGGTATGCGGCCTGGACACCGCCCAGGAGAAGGATACCTGGGTCATCCGTCAGCACGCGGGCATGGTGTTCCAAAACCCGGACAACCAGATCGTGGCCACCGTCGTCCGGGAGGATGTGGCCTTCGGGCTGGAAAACCTGGGCGTGCCCACGGAGGAAATGATCCCCCGCATTGATGAAGCCCTTGCCGCCGTTCGCATGACGGAGTTCGCGGGGTCTGCGCCGCACATGCTCTCCGGCGGGCAAAAGCAGCGGGTGGCCATTGCCGGGATTCTCGCCATGCGGCCGGACGTGCTGGTGCTGGACGAAGCCACAGCCATGCTGGACCCCACCGGCCGGCAGGAAGTGCTGGAGACGGTGCGCAAACTAAACCGTGAGCACCTGATCACCGTGATCTGGATCACCCACTTTATGGAGGAAGCTGCCCTTGCCGACCGGGTTGTGGTAATGTCCGATGGGGAGATCGTGCTTTGCGATACGCCCCGAAACGTATTTTGCAGCGTGGAAACGCTGCGCAAGCTCCAATTGGATGTGCCGCCCATGGCGGAACTCAACCAGCAGTTGATAGGCGAGGGGCTTCCCCTTCCCAACGGCATCCTTACCGTAGAAGAAATGGCCCGGGAGTTGACGGAGAAATTATGCCCATCCAAATAGAAAAATTGACCCATACGTATATGCCCGGCAGCCCTTTTCAGGCGACTGCCATAAGGGATATTACCCTGACCATAGCCGACGGGGAATTCCTGGGCGTCATCGGCCACACAGGGTCGGGCAAATCCACCCTGGTACAGCATTTGAACGGCTTGCTTACCCCCACCTCCGGCCGGGTGCAGGTAGATGGGGTGGATGTGTTTGCCAAGGATACGAACCGGAAAAAGATCCGCCAGCAGGTGGGGCTGGTGTTCCAATACCCGGAGCATCAGTTGTTTGAGGAAACGGTGGAAAAGGATATCGCCTTCGGGCCCAAGAACCTGGGCCTTTCTCAGGATGAAATTTCTGGCCGCGTTCGGGAAGCCTGCCGCCAGGTGGGCATTTCCTTTGAGGAATATGGCCAGCGCTCGCCTTTCGAGCTTTCCGGCGGCCAGATGCGCAGGGTCGCCATCGCCGGCGTATTGGCCATGCGGCCAAGGGTTCTGGTGCTGGACGAGCCTACCGCCGGGCTGGACCCTGCCGGGCGGGACAGCATTTTGTCCATGGTCAGACAGTTGCACGCGGCGGGAAATCTGACCGTGATCATGGTTACCCACAGCATGGACGATATCGCCCGGCTGGCGACGCGGCTGGTGGTGTTATCCAAGGGTACGCTGGCCCTGGACGGCAGCCCCAGGGAAATTTTCTCCCATGTGGAAGAGATGGAGTCGTACGGCCTGGGTGTGCCACAGGCGGCCAAGCTGGCATATCTTTTGCGCAAGGCGGGGGTTGACGTCCCGGCGGATCTGTACACGCTCCCGGAGGTCCAAACCCACATCCTTCGCATCTGGAAGGAGGCGGGCGCATGCTGAGCAATATCACCCTGGGCCAATACTATCCCGGCAACAGCGTTATCCACCGCCTGGATCCCAGAATCAAGATCGTACTGTCCATCGCCTTCATCGTGGGCATTTTTCTGGTGCAGAGCATGTTGGGTTATGGCCTGGCATTTTTGTATATCCTGCTGACCGTGCGGCTGTCCACCGTGCCCTTCAAAATGCTCCTGCGGGGCATCAAGCCGCTTCGGTTTATTTTGATCCTGACTTTTGTGCTGAACCTGTTTTTTTCGTCCGGGGAAACGGTGCTGGTGAAAATCTGGTTCATCACCGTCACCATGGAGGGCCTTTCAACGGCGGTGCACTTTTCCCTGCGGCTTGTGTTCCTGGTGCTGGGCACCAGCCTTTTAACGCTCACCACCTCGCCCGTGGCGCTGGCCGACGGGCTGGAGCTGCTTTTGACGCCCTTGAAAGTGATCCGCTTCCCAGCCCATGAGCTGGCCATGATGATGACCATCGCCCTGCGCTTCATCCCTACTCTTTTGGAAGAGGCGGACAAGATCATGAAGGCGCAGATGGCCAGGGGTGCGGACTTTGAATCCGGCAATCTCCTGGCACGTGCCCGGGCCATGGTGCCGCTTCTGGTGCCGCTGTTCGTAAGCGCCTTCCGCCGGGCGTCGGACCTGGCCATGGCCATGGAGGCCAGGTGCTATCACGGCGGAGAGAACAGAACGCGGCTTCGTGTATTGCGGGTGACAAGGCTGGACGGCTACGCCTGCCTTTTTACGGCAGGGCTGATCGTTTTGATCGTGCTGGAGGGCATGCTCCTATGACGGGGGATATGCGCCCGCTCCGCCGTGTGATGTTGACCGTCTCCTACGATGGCACCGGCTATTCCGGCTGGCAGCGCCAGGAGAATGCCATCAGCGTACAGCAGCGGCTGGAGGAAGCGCTGTTGAAGGCCCTTCATGTGAAAACCGCCGTCACCGGGGCCAGCCGCACCGACGCGGGCGTGCACGCCCTTTGCCAGGCCGCCCATTTTGATACGAACAGTTCCATCCCCGATGAAAAGTTCCCTTTCGTACTGAACAATTTGCTCCCGTATGATATCCGCGTGACAGGCGCCCGGCCTGTGCCGCAGGATTTCCATGCCCGTTTTTCCTGCCGGGGAAAAACGTATACGTACCGCATCCACAACGCACCCCACGCCTCCGCCCTGTACCGCAACCTGACCGACCATGTACCCGTTCACCTGGATGAACCGGCGATGGACGGGGCAGTGAAGCAGGTCGTTGGTACCCATGATTTTAAAGCCTTCGCCGCCTCCGGCGGCAGCGCCAAAACAACGGTGCGCACCATTACAGGCGCAAATGTTTCGCGACAGGGTGAAATGGTAACGCTCACCGTATCAGGCAACGCATTTTTGTACAACATGGTGCGCATCCTGGCCGGCACCCTCATCGAAATCGGCCAGGGCAGCCTGCCGCCCAACGTACTTTCGCAAGCCTTGGAAACCGGCAACCGTCTCCTGCTGGGCCCGACAGCACCGCCTCAAGGGTTGGAGCTGACGAATGTGGAGTACAATATTATTGGATAGCGGTAGCGGCTTATTCGGGCGAACGCAGTTCGCCCCTACAATACGTTGCATTCCGCATGCTATGTTGCGCCTTACACAAAATTTGGGATAGACACTTATATTGCGCCATCCGTAGGGGCGAACTGTGTTCGCCCGCATTTGCTACAGCCTCTCCTCCCGCATGCATACCTCTGCCGTATAGGTTTATTCATCTAAAAAACAATCTTCTTCCCATTTTAACGGGTTTGTATCTATGTATTGCCACACCTCCTGATAACCTTTTTCATTTCTAATAATTCTATCGTTGAATGATTTTTGCCAAAATGAAAAGCCTATTTGCTTTGTTATGGAACCCTTAAATTGTTTGATTATCCGAGACAATGTAGGGGCGAACTGTGTTTTCGCACCGTGCCGCGCTTCGCTTGCCCGGTGTTCCGCATTGTTCGCTCCGCTCCAATGCTCCAGGCTCACTGCGCCCGCCCTCCAACTTCGCCCGCATTCATCCGGCGTGATAAAAATGATCATATGAATATGGTCAGGCATGATACAATATTTATCAACGGTGACATTTTCATAGACAGTGTTTAATTTTTGCACTTCTTTATCTATCTTTTTTCCTATATCGGATAACGGCGGCGGTTCATCCGGGTGAACGCAGTTCGCCCCTGCGGTTTCCCACAATAATGCATTCCTGTTTGCAATACATACTGTTACAAAATACGCACCGCAGGAGGAATAATCATATCTCTCCAATCGCATTCTTTTTCGCCGTGGCAGTTCCATACCATCATCACCTTTTATGAACGTGAGGGCGAACTGTGTTCGCCCGTTTCAATTGTCTCATTATCTGCGCACAGCCTATCACGATCAAGAAGATTCTTCAAGAATGTATACTCTCTGCGTTCGTATCCAGTCATGTTTTTCACGGCTTGGACATATGCTCCTGTACAAACACTAGGGAGGTAGGATTATGCAGGAGTACATAGCCCAGCGGTGTATGTGCATTGCGGAGTACATCATTGCGACAAAGGCGACGGTGAGGCAGGCGGCGCAGAAGTTTGGCGTATCGAAATCCTCTGTCCACAAGGATATGGGGGAGCGGCTGCCACATGTGCACGACGCGCTGGCCAGGGAAGTGGCGCAGGTGCTGGCCTACAACAAGGCGGTGCGCCACCTGCGGGGCGGCGCGGCGACGCGGGAAAAGTACAAGGGCATTCGGGAGGATGCTTTGGAGAGGTGAATTGTTGGCTGCTTCATGATCCCTGATCCTAACAAAAAGAAGGAATATACCGCCAAAGCGTAGAATATAACCCGTTAGCATTGCGCAAAAGGCCATTTTTGCGCAAATTCATCGCGGGAAAGGGCGCTTTTATACCTATGGCGGCATACAGCGATATCGGCATCGATTTGGGTACGTCCAACGTGCTGGTGTATATGAAGGGGAAGGGCATCGTGCTTCGGGAGCCCGCCGTGGTGGCCATCGACCGGGATAGCCGCCAGGTGCTTGCCGTGGGCGAGGAAGCCCGGCGCATGCTTGGCCGCACGCCCAGCACGATTCTGGCCATCCGTCCCCTTCGGGAGGGCGTTATTTCCGATTTCGAGCTGACCAGCGAAATGCTGCGCTATTTTGTGACAAAGGTCATCGGCAAGCGCTTTTTTTCCAGACCGTTGGCCGTCGTATCGCTGCCCAGCGGCGTCAATGAAGTGGAAAAACGCTCCATCATATCCACCATGTTTGACGCGGGCATGCGCCGCACGCAGCTATTGGACCGGCCTGTGGCTGCCGCCATCGGCGCGGGTCTTGATTTGAGTGAAGCCTACGGCTCCATGATCGTGGATGTTTCCGCCGGTGTGACGGATATCGCCGTACTGTCCATGGGGCAGGTGGTGGTCAGTGATCTTAGCAAGACGGGCGGCGACAGGTTTGACGACGCCATCATTCGGTATTTGCGGCGCAAGCACAACCTGCTTATCGGCGAGCGCACCGCAGAGGAGCTGAAAATCACCATCGGCTCCGCCGTGCCCCGCACCGAGCAACTGTATATGGAGGTCACGGGACGGAACCTTCTGACAGGCCTGCCCAAAACAATCCGCATCACATCGGATGAGATTACCGAGGCGCTGGACGAGCCGCTTCAGGCGTTTATCGAAAGCATTCACGCTGTGCTGGAGCGCACTCCCGCCGAGCTGGCCGCCGACATCTTCGAGGCGGGCATCCTCTTCACCGGCGGCGGCGCGGAGTTGATGGGCCTGTGCGAGGCTGTATCCACCGCCCTGAAAATCACCTGTGCCGCTGCCGATGATCCGCAGACCTGCGTTGTGATGGGCTGTGGCCGGGCACTGGAGGAACCCAGGGCACTGCGCCACTTTCTGGACAGTGGACGCAGGCGTCTGTTTGCAAGATAGTTCAGCCTGATGAAAAGCCCCGGATGATAAAATCGAGTTCAATAAATCAATATTCAGGCCGGCAAAAAAACCTGCGCAGAAAGGGACGCAGGTTTTTGTATTGAAGAAGGAGATGGGGCTCTCGGGCCAGCCGCGTAACAGTTTAAGTATGCAAGAAGATGGCATCCGAAGGTTTTCAAAGGGCTCCGTAACCCCGCCCCTGCCAGTTGCAGAAATGGGTGGGGTGGAGGAGGCTGGCGAAACGAGCAATGCGAACGGCAGTGAGCAGTGCGACGATTGTGCCAGATGGGAGGAAAGCCCTTTGGTCGTATCCGCAGGCACGATGTCTCTTCTTCTCATATAAACTTATGCACTATTTGCGTTTGGCGCGACAGCCTCAAGGGGCTAGAGAACGGCATCCCTGGCTATACAAAATCGGCGCGCATGGGGGTGAACACATCCACCAGGATGCCCGCTTCCAGGCAGACGGTGCCATGGGGGACATTGGCGGGAAAGGCGATGCTGTCTCCCTCCCGGACGGTCACATACTCGCCATCAATGGTGAAGCGGAAGGTGCCGTTTTTCACGTAGGTGCTTTGCACGTGGGGGTGGGTGTGCATCGCGCCTACGCCGCCCTTTTCAAAGCGCACCTCCACCATCATCATTTCGGGGGTGTAGCAAAGCACTTTGCGGCTGACACCGCCGCCCAAGTCTTTCAAAGATATCTCTTCATTGTGTACGACGATTGCATTCAAACCATTCACTCCTTTATGTATCAAACATGCCAATCTGTGAGGTATAGCTGCACCTTTCCGCCCATGTCGCTGGCATAAAGCACGGCGTCATCCTCCCAGCTTACGGTAGGGTGGCAATGGCTCTTTTGTCCGTACCAGCTCGTCCCGTGGCGGCAAAGCTTGGTGATCTTGGGGCCGTCCGATGTAAGCTCGATGCGGACCAGGTCGTCCACCTCGTCTCCCACCAGGATGCTCGGATCGCTTCCGCAATGGTAATGGTTGCAAAAGTGGGGCAGCAGCGTTTTTGTTAGCAATGCGCCCGTCTTGTCCGCCAGGCCCACATAGGGGATGAATCCGCTGCTTACCGGTTCCTTGGCCACCGCCTGGGTGCGGTGGCTGGTGATGGTGCCGTCATGGCCGGGGCCGCGGTTGTCGAAGAACACGCGGCCATCTCTCGTCCAGAATTCGTGGCCCACGCTGTCTTCCTTATTCTGCCGAAAGCACGGGAATACCTCCAGGGTATCGGTATCCACCAAAAAAATACGCTGCATGATCAGGTGCCAGGGGCCTTCGTGGCAGTACATGCATAGATTTTTGTCCGTGGGCGAAAATTGCAGGTGCCCAGCTTCGCAGGTATCCCGCACACCGATATAAGGCTGGCCGGGCCTCCCGTCTTTCAAGGGTACAAACACGATGCGGGAGCGCTTGACCCTGTACATCTTTTCCTCGAACCCGGCATAGTTGACGCCGTGTTCCACCTGCACATCCTCATTCATGAGGATGCCCGCCAGCGTATGGTCGCAATTGAGGGATAGCCGCCCCGGCCTGTATTCCTCGGGGAAGGTATACAATACCTGCTTTTCGCCTGTCACAAGGGAATGGAGCACCACATCCCGGCCATGGTTGTACAAAATCACGGTGCTTTCCGGGTCCTTGGTCAATTGGGATATCCCCTGATCCTCATAGGCTGTGACGCGGGTAATGATCCCCGTCTCCCGGTTCACGGTGAACACGTTATCGATCCCAGGCGTATCCCGGTCGGAGGTGAAGAAGATTTCCTTTCCTCCCCGTGTAAAGGCGTTCTCCGTAAAATATAGGTGTACGTTGTCGTTTTCCGGACTGTTGGTAAGCTGTGTGATTTTCCGCCCCGTCAGGGAATCTAAAAATACCCGCATTTCGGATGGATACGTTTGAGGGGGCATATTCGATTCTCCTTTGATGAATTAGCTTTATTTATTTAGAGCTCAATCCCCTGGGGAGCAACGAGGGGCCGCAAGCCCCTCGTTTGAAAATCCGAAATCGGCGACAGGCGCGGCGATTTCGGAAGGATTTCGCTAGAAATCCATTCCTTACAGAATTTCCTGGCCGTAGCCTGCACCGATCAAGCAAAGCGCAGACCGATGCAGGCTATAAGGAAATTCTGCAAAAATCGTGAAAAGCGCGTCAGCGATTTTCACGAAGGGCGTCATCCCTTCACGGAGCCTAACAGCACGCCCTTGGCAAAATGCTTTTGCAAAAAGGGGTATACGCAGATGATGGGCACGGTGCTCACCACAATGGTGGCGTACTTTATCGCGTCGGTGGCGGCCCACACCACATCCTGCTCAGACATGTTGTCGTTGCCCATGCCGCCCAGGGAAAGGATAATGATCTGCCTCAGCCATACGGGAATGGGCCACATATCACTTTTGTCCAGGTAGATCATGGGCCTCAAATAGTTGTTCCAGTGTCCCACCGCGTAAAACAGCGAGAAGGTAGCCAGGGAGGCTTTGCTCATGGGCAGCACGATACGCATAAAGGATTGCAATTCATTGCAGCCGTCGATGCGGGCGCTTTCCTCAATGCTCTCGGGAATGTTCTGAAAGAAGTTTTTCATAACGATCAGGTTGTAACTGGAAATGGCCACCGGGAGCCAGACGGCCCAGTAGGTGTTCTTCAGGCGAAGCTGATTGGCGACCACAATGAATTCGGGGATCAGCCCGGCGTGAAAGAGCAGGAAGAAGATCACCATGCCCATAAGCCACTTGCGGCCCGGCAAATCCTTTTTGCTTAGCGTGTAGGCGGCGGTGGACGTAAGAACAATGTTAATCAGCGTGCCCACCACGGTGATGGTGAAGCTGTTCCCCAGGGAGGACAGCGTTTTTCCCGACCGGAAGATTTGTTGGTAGGCTTCCAGGGAAAAGGCGGCGAAGCGGCCATAAGCCATGCCTGTGGCGGAGAAGGAGCCAACCACACAATAAACAAGAGGGGCAACCATCAACAGTGCGAACAGGCCCAGCAGGACATGATTCAGTACGTCAAATGTCCGCCCAGCGGTGGTCTGATTGCGGGAAGTCATGTTGCTCGCCATCAGTACATGCCCTCCTCTCCAAATACTTTGGCCAACTTGTTGGTACCCAGCACCAATACAAGGCTCACTGCCGAGCGGAACAGGCCTACCGCGGTACTGTAGCTGAAGGAACTGACCCCCGGAGGCACCTTGTTTCCCAGGATGCCCACGTCATAAATATATGTGTCAAACACCATGCCCACTTCCCGGTTCAGGCTGTTGAGCATCAGGTAGATCTGGTCAAAGCCCGTTTCCAGGAAGGAGCCCATGCGCAGTATCAGCAAAATCACAATGGTGGATTTGATGGAAGGCAGTGTGATGTTCCACAACTGGCGGAACCGGCCCGCGCCGTCGATAACAGCGGCTTCGTACAACTGTTCATCCACGCCGGACAGCGCCGCCAGGTAAATGATGGTGCCCCAGCCGGCTTCCTTCCAGATGAGTTCGATGATATAGATGGGACGGAACCACTCATGCCCGTACAGGAAAGGGATTTGCTTTAAGTCGTTTTGCTGCAGAAGGGAGTTGACAAGCCCTCTTGGGGCCGGGCCCAGTAGCATCAGCATCAGGCTGGCGATAACCGCCCAGCTCAAAAAGTGGGGAAGATATACCAGCGACTGAAGCGTGCGCTTATAGGGGAAATGGCGAATCTCATTGAGCAGGAGCGAAAGGATCAGCGGAATGGGAAAGTACAGCACAATGTTCCATACCGCCAGTGTCAGTGTGTTGCGCAAAAGCATCCAAAAGTCCTTATGCGCAAAAAAAACAGCAAAATTTTTATACCAGGGATCGGCCGCCGGGCTGGCCACGCCTTGCACTTCCAGTGCGGGGATATAGCGCAGAAAAATGATTCTCAGCCCCAGAATGGGCAGGAATTTGAACAAAATATAGTAGGCCAGGGTCGGGATCAGCATGATGTACAGCCATTTGTAGCGCATCATCCGCCGGAAAAGCCTGGTTCCGGCGCTTACCCTTGGCCCTGCGGTTTGAAGCATAATCTACACCCTTCCTTTCCGGGGGCTCTGCCCATGGAACCCCCGCCAAAGGGGTACATCCCTTTGGAATCCCCTTATCAGGGCAGATCTAATACTGGTACTTCATGTTGCTGAGAATAAGTCCAGCAAGGCCGGCCCCAAAAAGAAGGGATGGCATGAAGCCGGCTCCATGCCATCCCGGCTCAAAGAACTTACTCGGCGTTCACAGCGGCGATCAGGTCGTTGCCTCCCTGTTCCATCCATTCCTGCACGGCCTTTTCAAAGCCTGCCGCGTCTATTTGCCCCATGATGTACTGCACGCGGGCGTCGGAAATGGTCAGGGCGATGGAAGCTTCCAGGCTCATCAGGTCCGGATTGAGCTTGCCAACGCTCAGATCAGGTACTGCGTAGGGTTCGTTGGCCACGGCTTCCAGGTTGATCAGGTCAAGCTGCGTCCGGCCCTGGCCGAAGTCGGGAGCCACCACGCGGCGGGGCGCCAGGGAGATGAACACTTCGTTGGAGCCATCAGCGACGCGCAGCTGCTGCTGTTCGGGGGTGATGGTGATCACGCCGGAGGCATCCTGGGTATAGTGGAGATTTTCCACGCCCACGGTGAGCAGCTTGCAGCCGCCGTCCTCTTCCGCGGATTGCAGCTTTTCAAAAAAGTCCAGGATCCGCTGCACGGTGGCTTCGTCTTTCACTGCCGCCTTGGGGATCAGGAAGCCGCCTACGCCGCCCACGGACAGGGTGGAGTTGATCACCTGATTGCCATTGGGCGCGGTGAGCAGATAGTTCCGGCCAATTTGGGCGGTGGGGGTAATGGTGGAGAAGAGCTGGTCGTACTTGCCGCCGGGATACCGGCCGTTGGTGCCTGTGGTGAACATAACGCCGGCTTTGCCCTCGCCCAGGGGCAGATGCTTGTCGTTGCCCTTGATCAAGGCGAAGTCGCTGTTCATGTAGCCGTTGTCATACATGTCCTTGAACAGGTTCAGGGTATCCATGTATTCGGGAAAGGTGAAGTAGGGCATAATCTTGCCTTCCGCGTTCATGCCCCAGCGGTTGGGCGCGCCCAGGGCCACGGCGAGCGTATCAAAGCCGGCATAGGTCAGTTCCTTGTCGGCGTCGTCAATGTAAGCGTAGCCGTAGGTGTCCTTTACGCCATTGCCGTCCGGATCGTTCTCGGTGAAGGCCTTGACCATTTCATAGAATTCCTTGGCGTTGGTGGGAACGCTCATGTTCAGGTTATCCAGCCAGTCCTGCCTAAAGAGCATGGCCACGCGGGCGCTGGACACCTGGATGGGGAACAGGTAGTTGCGGCCGCCCACGGCGGTCACCGTCAGGCAGTAGGGCGTGGTGAGCTCGTCTCTGAACAGCGGGCGCTGGGGGATAAAATCCGTCAGGTCCCAGAATACGCCGAACTGGCAGTCTTCCAGATACTTGGAGTTTTTCGTGAGACCGCTGGTGACGACCATCACCATGGGCTGTTCGGTGGAAGCCATCACGGTGTTGTACTTCTGTACAAAGTCACCCTGGGGCGCATAGGTAATTTGAAGGTCCACGTTGCACAGCTCTTCCACGGCTTCCAGCACCGGGTTGCCTTCCTCGCCTACGGTACCGGCGGGGGGCTGATCGGCAAAGAAGGGGGCCACCATGGTAATGACGAAGGGGGCTTCTTCCGCCAGGGCCGGGGCAAAGGCCATCATGCCTAGCAGCATCAGGGCGGCCAGGAGCAGGGACAGGGATTTGCGCATAGGTTTCATCCTCCTTGTTATGTGGTTTGGGACAAGAGGCACGCTCCCTTATAAAAGGGTCATGATGATTCAGTATACTTGGGCGCATGGCTGCAAACAACCGCAAAACCATAAATGGAATTGACAATTTATGAAAAGCATGATACTCAAAATCGCAACTCATGCGCAAAACCGCAAATCCGGCCCTGGTAATGCGCTTGCATCACCCTTGTTGCCTTTGCATCCCCGCATGCGATATGGTATATTGAATACAGAGACATGTTGGTGCTGGAGGCGGGGCGGATGCAGGAGTTTCGAAAGCGTTTGCGCAAGAAGGTATACAGAACGTTTTTACTGTCCTTCCTTCTTGTGTTTGTGCTGCCTGCCGCTGCGCTGATCGGCTTTATGACCAACATGCTCGGTACGGTGGAAAAGGAGCTGGAAACGTCCAACCGGCTCATGCTGGAACAATTGAAAAGCCAGGCGGACGGGCAGCTTTTTGCCGTGATGCGCATGGGGGATACCCTGATGGCGGACGACAAAGTGCTGTACTTTTCCTCCATCGTAGATCCCATGCAGTATCTGCACAACATCACCTCCTTTCAAACGCTGCGCACCCTGATCCAGGAAATGACCAGCCTGCAAATCGCCAATGCCGGCATCAGCAGCAGCTATCTGTACTTTGAGCGAAGCCAGAAGGTCATCGCCAATACCGTAATGACCGGGCAGGATTATTTTCAGCGCCGCCTGACGGGCGAGTTTTTATCATATGAGGATTGGCTGGCCTTTGTGGGCCGCGGCGAAAACGGATTTGTGCGCAGGGATGCGGGTGCGCTTCACAACCCGCTTTCCTATGTGCGCACCATTTTCAGGGGCAATGTGCCGTCGGTGACCATCGTCATTACGCTGGAGGAAGGCATGCTCCGGCAGTACCAGGAACTGGTGAAGGAAAAACAGGGCCTGGGCTTCACCATTCTGGACAACCGGGGGCAGGTGCTTTACTCCACGCTGCCTGAGGTCGCCTTCACCACATCCGTGAATGTCAGCGCCACCCATGGCGATGCGCATGGCGTTTTGAGCCCCCAGGGCAAGCTGCGCGTCTTAAACAGCCGCAGCGCCGACACGGGCTGCGTATATGTGGTTTCCATCCCGGAAAGCGTGTACTGGACACGGCTTACCACCATCCGCCAGGTCAGCGTGCTGCTGGTGGCGGTGATCCTGGCGGTGGGCTTCTTCCTGTCCTTTGCGCTGGCCAAGCGGCAATACCGGCCCATTCACGCGCTGCGCAGCTTTGTGGAGGGTATCTCCACCGGGATGAAGGCGGAGAGCGGCGATGATTTTGCCTATCTTCAAGAAATGATGCAAAGTATGAAAAACAGCCGCCTATCCGTAAGCCAGCGGCTGAAGTCCTCCAATCAGAACATGGAGCACTTTGTGCTGGAGTCCTTGATGTGGGGGACGTATGGCTCCGTCAAGGAAGTGGAGGAGCAGCTTCTGGCCCTGGATATCGCCTACGACAGCGACAGTTTCGTGGTGGCGGGCTTTTGCGCGGACGGGTTCACCGACAGCGCCGTATTGCCGGGGGACGGGGAGGACGATGCGCAGCTCATGCGCTTTGTTTTGCGCAATGTGTTCACCGAGCTTCTTGCAGGCTACAATGCAAGGCTCATCGAATTGCACGGCTGGACATATGCGCTTTTATGCCTCCCAAGCGGGGCGGAAAACTGGCAGGACAAGCTGGCGGAAGCCCTGCTTGGCGGCATCAAGATCCTCAAGGAAAATTTTGACCTGGGCTTGACCATTGCCGTCAGCTTCCGAGCGCAGGGGCTGCACAAAATCTCCCAGGCCTACGGCTGGGTACGGGATACGCTTTCGTCACGGCAGCCCGGCGCCGGTGAGATGCTCCTGTACTGGAAGCAGGAGTCCTCGGAAAAGCCCGTAGAGCGGCTGACAGAGGAAATCGAGGCCATCGCGAGGCGCTTGGAGCAGTTTACAGCCGCTGGGGATTGGGAGGAAGCAAAGCATCAAATCCATCTCATGAAAAAGGCCGGCGCGCCGCTGCCCGGCTGGGTGGTGAAAATGCAGTGTGCCGTCTTTTTGCAGGGGCTTATGCAAAATCTGTCGCTGCGCTTCCCGCCGGAAGAGGTGGCGTCCGTCTCCCAGCGGATACAGCAGTATATGGAAGCGCCTTCCGCCAAAAATGACTTTCTGGAGCTTTCCTATATTGTGGGATCGGCCTGCGAGCTTTGCGCCGCGGCCGGTGAAAACGTGCGGCGTGCAGACATCGCCCGCAAGGCGGATGAGTATATCAGGGAGCATTATGCCAAGAGCAGCATGTCCATCAGCCGCGTGGCGGAGCATTTGAACCTTACCCCCAGCTATGCCTCCGCCCTGTACAAACGGCAGACGGGGCAGGCGATGCTGGATACCATCAACCTCACCCGCATCCACCATGCCAAGCTGCTTTTAACCGGCAGCCATATGAGCCTGGAGCAGGTGGCCGAGCAGGTGGGGTATTACAACAGCTCCTCTTTTATCCGTGCCTTCAAAAAGTATGAGAGCATCACACCGGGCCAGTACCGGGCCATGAAGGCAAAGGCCGGGGAAGGTGAAAGCCCCAGCCTTTGAATAAAGCGTTTTCAGCCTTGCGCTCAGGCGTAAGGCTGCATGGCATTGCTGACAACCTTTTCAAAATTTTTGGAGGATCCCCAGTCAAAGTTAAAGAGCGCCCCCTGGCTGCCGCCCGAGCCGATGGCCACGACGTTGGTGGTGCCGTCGATGTTCTCGATGAGGACCGAGAGGCTGGCCCTACTGGAATTGCGCATGTAGTATTTGTCGTATACCAAAAGAATGGCTGCTTTTCCATCCGGCGATGTGCTGTGATGGGCCCCAATCTTTTCAACACTTATGCCGCTGGTTAGTATAGCGTGCTCAATGATTTTCGCCGCCTCGCCGGGTGCAATGCTTACGGTCATCCTAACCATGTCAATCCCTCCTGGAAAGCGTTTGATCGTGGTGAGGAGAGTATAACACACAACAAGGAAGAAAGGGGCCTTTTTTCAAAAGACCCCTTCACGCAAAATATTCCGTTCCCTTTCCTTACGGCTGCTTACCGATATAGGCCAGTATACCCCCGTCCACGTACAGGATGTGGCCGTTCACAAAATCCGAAGCCGGCGAAGCCAGGAACACCGCCGGTCCCACCAAATCCTCTGTCTTGCCCCAGCGGTTGGCCGGCGTTTTGGACAGGATGAATTTGTTGAAGGGGTGCTCCGGCGTGCGCAGCGGCGCGGTTTGGGGCGTTTCGATATACCCCGGTCCAAGGCCGTTGCACTGAATGTTGTTCGCGCCGTACTCGCTGGCAATATTCCTCGTCAGCATTTTCAGGCCGCCCTTGGCCGCGGCGTAGGCGGAAACCGTCTCACGGCCCAGCTCCGACATCATGGAGCAGATGTTGATGATCTTGCCGCCGCCCTTTTTGATCATGGCGGGGATCACCGCCTTGGCGCAAATGAAGGGGGCGTTCAGGTCCACGTCGATGACCTTTCGGAAATCCTCCGCCGACATCTCCGTCATGGGGATGCGCTTGATGATCCCGGCGTTGTTCACCAGGATGTCGATAACGCCTACTTCCTGTTCGATTTTGGCCACCAACGCCTGTACCGCGCTTTCATCGGTTACGTCGCACACGTAGCCGTGGGCGGTAATGCCCTCGGCCTTGTAGGACTCGATGCCTTTGTCCACCAGGTCCTGATTGATATCGTTGAAGGTGATGGTGGCGCCGGCTGCGGCAAGGCCGCCGGCGATGGCGTAGCCGATGCCGTAGGAGCCGCCGGTTATCAGGGCAACCTTGCCGGTGAGGTCAAACATATTCATGCCCATGCTTCTTCCTCCTTAACGAAGATCGGTGGTTGCAATGGCGTCCATGTCATTGAAGACCATATTTTCTCCGCCCATGGCCCAGATGAAGGAGTAGTTGGATGTGCCGGCCCCGCTGTGGATTGACCAGGAGGGGCTGATCACCGCCTGCTCGTTTTGCATCACGATATGGCGGGTTTCGCTGCCTTCGCCCATCAGGTGGAACACCACGTTGTCCTTGGGGATTTCAAAGTAGAAGTATACCTCCATGCGCCGCTCGTGGGTGTGGACAGGCATGGTGTTCCAAACGCTGCCCGGCTCCAGGGTGGTAAGCCCCATGCAAAGCTGGCAGGTTTTCAATACGTCGGGGTGGATGAACTGGTTGATGACCCTTTTATTGCTGGTCTCCAGGCTGCCCATGGGCTTCTTGGCCGCCTCAGCAATGGTAATGAGCCTTGTTTCATAGGCCGTATGGGCCGGCGCGCTGACCATGTAGAACTTGGCGGGGTTCCCGCCTTCAGATGATTCAAAGAAAACCTCTTTGGCACCACGGGTGATATACAGGCAGTCCTTGTAGCCCATCTCATATACCGTGCCATCCACCGTTACGGCGCCTTTTCCGCCCAGGTTGAAAAGGCCCATCTCCCGGCGCTCCAGGAAAAAGCTTGTCCCGAACCGCTTCCACACATCGATGCCCTTGTTGACGGGAACCTTCTCCGTTACGGGCATAACCCCCAGGGTGACCATCCTGTCCACATGGCTGTACACCGCCGTGACGGTATCTTTCACAAAGAGCTTTTCGATCAGGAATTCCCGGCGCGTTTCCTCGGTGGTATAGCGCTTGAAATCCTTCTGGTTGGCCGAATACCGAATGTCCATAGCATTCACTCCTTTGTTTGTCTGCTGATATTCCATTCTTGAGCTTATTATACCATTCAATAATGCGAAAATCCTTGTATATATTGCCTCGAATCTTGTGTATCTGATATAATGTCCCATAAGGGGGAATTGCATGAAAGAAATGTACTCCTGCCATGAGGCCATTGAAAAATGCCAAACGAGCCGCCGGTTTGCCATCGCCCACCTTTTGCAGGAAGAAAAGACAATGGCCATGCACATACACGACTGCTATGAATTATACTATTCCATCTCCGGGGGCAAGCAGTTTTTGATCGACAATACCTGCTACCCCGTGAACCCCGGCGATCTGTTCATGATCAACAATTATGAAAGCCACTGCGTTTCCCGGGTGGATGACGATTCCCATGAGCGGATCGTGCTGTCCATCCATCCGGACTATTTGAAAGCCTTGTCCAGCCGGGAAACCGACCTGACCCAATGCTTCCAGCGGCGGGAAGGCCATTTCGGCTGCAAGCTGCCTCTGCCCCCGGAGAGCCAAAGCCGCTTTCTGTACCTGATCCACAAGCTGCAGGAGGTAAAGGGCTATGGCGCCGACCTGATGGAAAACGCCCTCTTCACCGAGCTGATGATATTGGTCAACCGCCTGTATGGCGCGGAGGAAGAAAAGGCAGCGGAATACCAGTACCACCCCGTGGTGGAAAAGATCGTCGCCTACATCAACGCCCATATCGAGGAGCGCATCACCCTTTCCGTGCTGGCGGACAGCATGTTCCTGAGCCAGGCCTACATCTGCCGCATCTTCAAGGCGGAAACAGGCACCACCATCAACAAATATATCACCGCACGGCGTATCTCAATCGCCAAGGCCCGCCTGGGCGCAGGGCTAACTGTAGCGGAAGCCTGCGAGCAAAGCGGCTTCAACGACTATACCAACTTCGTCACCCTCTTCACCCGCCTGGTGGGCATCACCCCCAAGCAGTACGCGCTGCACAACGCGAGGTAACGGGAGCACGACGGAAAAATGAAGCGGGAAGGAGGATTTTTGAAAAAATCCCCCTTCCCGCACCCATCCCCAAAAACTTTCAGATTAATCATCTAAAATAGCTAATTGGACGACAACTACAGAAGTAACGGAATATGGAAGATTACGTGATGCACAATTTTCGCATCCTGGATGCGAAACTTAAGCGAGAAAGTAAAAATAGACCTACGAAGCCTTATGTTTGTTGGCTTCTCTGCTGGGGATTTTGATTGCTTGGCAAACTCATTCATCTTCGCCTGAAAGCCGTAGGGGCGATTATTAATCGCCCGCATGCCACGGTCAGGATGCCTAACTCGGCGGGCGATAATCATCGCCCCTACGGCGTCGTTTGTTCATTGGCTTCTCTGCCGGTGATTGTGAAATTCGTTACTTCTGTTTTGACAGTAGATTTTACCTACTTTTCATCCTTCGCAAACGCCGTATCCAACGCATAAGCCAGAAATCCCGCGCAGGTGGCAAAGGCTTCCCCGGTAGTACACTCCCCCGTTTCCTCATGGACGCTTTCGCAGGCGATGCCGTTGTCCATTTCCGTGCGCAGAAGATGCTCCTTCGCCGTTTCCTTGTGGCCGCACAGCAGGCTGTTGGCAATGGACAGCACCCAGGGATGCGGTGCGTGGGCGCAGCCGATCTCCGCGATATGCTTGCCCGCAAAGGAATAGCGGTAACCAGGGTCGCGGATCATGGCGCAGGTGTTCAAATACACGGGGTCATCGGGCTCACAGAAGCCGTAAAAGCTTAGCAGCAGCAAACTCCCCGGCGGTTCGTCGTACATATCGTACCGCCCGCATAAATCCGCCGACCAGCAGAAGAACCGCTTTCCGTCCCGTTCCTTGATGAAATGGCTTAAAATTGCCTCCCGCAAACGCTCCGCCCGGCTCAATAAATCAGGGCTGTAAAGGCGCTTGGAAAGGTCTGTGAGTACACGCCAAACCAGCACATTATCATAGGTGAGGTAGGGGTAGACGTGGGTATCATCCGTGGGCTGGAGAAATGTTTCATACAGTTCCAGCTCCGGATGCTTTTTTGTATCCAGAATGCGCAAAATGTGCCAGATGCCGTCCTGGATAGAACGTTCCGTCAAAAAGGATTCGTCGCAGGTTTCCTGCAGGTATTTTTCCAGGGCAATCAAGGGCGCACACAGCTCATCCAATTCAAACCCCGGCTCCAGCACGGTGCCGTCAATGAACCGGCTGTGGATGCCCACATTTCGTATCTGCTTTGTGAAGACATACTTTAAAATTTCCTTGGCGTATTCCTTGTCCGCCATCAATATGGCCGGGAAGCTCCAGAGCAGGCTGTCCCTGTCCCAATAGGCGCAGGAGACGTAGTACCTGGGGCTGCGGGAGGTCATCAATACAAATTCCTCTGTGTCCAGCGTCCGGTCGGAGGCGAAGAAGAAGCTGAAGAACATGTTGGTATTCAGGATTTCTTTCAGCTTTTCATCATGAAGATTCCTTTCGCGCATTGAAAGCCATGCACATGTTTCGCCATGCATTTTGTCAAAGCCGCGGCGGTATAGCTCCTTGGCGCTGGTGGACGCGGCCACTTCCTCATACCCCAGGCCAAAAATATAGTCCACCGCCGCTTC
This sequence comes from Bacillota bacterium, assembly GCA_023411395.1. Taxonomy (GTDB): domain Bacteria; phylum Bacillota; class Clostridia; order Christensenellales; family Aristaeellaceae; genus JAEWAH01. Next base: position 5,378 of record JAEYOV010000026.1, on the reverse strand, counting down.
CCCACCGGGTTTTAAGTCCCATACCCGTTCCAAGGTAAAGCGGATAGACCCGTCAGCCGCCTGCTCGCTATGCTCCTTCACATCATCCTCAAAGATGGGTGCCCAGGCAAACAGCGGCAGCCCCGTTCGCATTTCCATCACAAAGTGGTGGTTCCAGTTGCTTTGATTAAGGTATATCTGCCCGCCAACAGGTTTGGCCTCGTTCACCTCATGCAGCGTTTGAGCCCAGCAGCCCATAATGCCAGCACCGCAACGGACGGAGCTTTGCCCGTTATTGCTAAGCTTGAGCCTAAAGAAAAAAGCCCGTTCGTTCAAGGGACACAGCACAGTGCCAGTAACATGCAGCGTTCCGGCCCGGGCAGAAAAAGATGGTATCCAATAATGCTCCCGGCTCCAGCTGACATCCTCAAGGGCTATTTCCTGCCCATCCACCGTGACAAACGGGCGCAGAAGCGGCGTGCTCTCATCGCCCTTCAGCTCCAGCATCCCCTTGGCGCCCATGTGAAGAAAGGTCAGCCCCTCCACCGACCCGTCACGCTCACGAAGCGTGGGCAGGGAAAGGTACTCACTGCCTGTTACCTGGTATTTTTCTTTCATACGTTTACCCCTTTACGCCTTCACGGAGCCTTCGGAGAGGCCGGAGACGACAAATTTCTTTTGGAAGGTCACAAACAGGATGAGGATTGGTATTTGAACCAGGATGGAAGCGGCGAAAATCCATTCCCACCTGGTGGCGTGCTGGCCGCGCAGCGTTTGTATCATTAGCGGAAGGGTGATATAACGCTGCACACCGCCCAATACGATCTTCGCGGTAAAGAAATCCTCCCAGGTACCCTGAAAGCAAAAGATGGCCAGCGTGCCGATGGCCGGCAGCGCCAGGGGAAGCAGCACCTTGAAGAAGGTGGTGAAATGGCCGCCGCCGTCGATACGCACGGATTCTTCCAGCTCCTTGGGCAGCGCCGCAAAATGTCCCCGCAAAAAGAAGGTGTTGCCGCACACGCCGGTACCCACATACAAAAGAATCAGCCCCGCCCTGGTGCCCATCAGGCCGTTTCCGCCATTCATCCATGGCAGGCTGATCCCCTGCAATACAAGCACCTGGGGAATGATGCTCAAAAATCCCGGAAGCATCAGCGTAAACAGATAAATTCTGAAAAGCGCCTCCCGGCCGAAAAAGTCGATGCGGGCAAAGCCGTACGCGGACAGAGAGGAGATCAAGACCACAAAGACCATGGTGCAGGTGGTGATGATGATGCTGTTCAAGGCCGCCTGCGGCAGGTTTGATTGGGTGAGTACATGCTCGTAAGCCGAGAAGTTCAGGCGGGAGGGGAATATCTTGGGCGGATAAGGCAGCACGTAGCTGAACTCCTCAAAGGAGTTGGTGATCATGAACAGATATGGCAGCACGAAAACGGCGGCGCATGAGATCAACAGCAGCCAGAACAGCACGCGGGACAGGCGGATCGATATCATCAGGCCTTGCCCCCTTCCGTGCGGAATACCCGGTTGAGTATCAGCGTTGTCAGAAGCACCAAGGTTGCCGTAATCAGGCCGATGGCCGCCCCCTGGCCAAACTCAAAGAGGTTGAAGGACTTGTCGTACAGCAGGTACTGCAATACGGAGGTGGTGCCCCTGGGGTTGCCACTGGTTAACAAAAGCACCTGCAAAAACACGTTGAACGCGCCGATGAGCATATTCACCATCACATAAAATGTGGTGTTTTTGAGCAGCGGCACGGTGATGTAGCGGAATTTTGCCACCGGCCCCGCGCCCTCTATCCCGGCGGCCTCGTACAGCTCCGAAGAGATGGTCTGCAGCCCCGCCAGGTATATGATCATGGACCAGCCGATGTTCTTCCAGATGCCCATGATCCAGATGACCGTATTGCCCGTCCAGGTCTTTTGCAGCCAGGGTACGTAATCCTCTGTAATATGGAACACATCCACCAGCAGATAGTTGACAAGCCCCCGCTGGCCGGAGTTGAACATATAGGCAAACACCATGCCCACTATAACCCAGCTTGTAATCACCGGCAGATAAAAGAAGGTGCGGAAGGCCATACGGGCCCGATGCAGGTTATTCACCAGCACGGCAAACAACAGCCCGAAAAACAGAATGAAAGGCGTGGTAATGATGGCGTACAGAAAATTGTTGCGGATGGCGACAAACAGCCGGCCCTGGGGTTCGGTAAACAATGCGATGTAATTGTCAAACCCAATAAAGGTTATGGTACGCTGAACAATTTGGTAATTGGAAAAGCTGATGCGGATGTTGAACAGCATGGGATAGATGACAAAAACGCATGCCAGAACAAGCCCCGGCAATACAAAGGGAGCCGCCGGGAGCAGGTTGTGAAGGCGCGTGCGCGTTAGGCACCGTTGCTGCTTTTTTTGAATTTGAATCATTAGAGGAGACTGTTCCACGCTTTTCCCTCCTTGCCCAAGGGCGCGGCCCCTGGACCCCGCTAAAGGGATACATCCCTTTAGAATCCCACTTGGGGTCTATCATGCCACATGTATACCATGCCTACGTTTGTGCAACAAGAAGAAGGATTTCGCGCCTGCGGGCGCGACCAGGGCTTTCCGATCGCCCTGGACCTTCGGATGCCATCTTGCAACTTATACGGTAGCCATAATCCCCTATTGCCTGCGGCATAATTTGCCGCAGGCAAAAAGGGATTCCCAAGGGATGAAATCCCTTGGGCAGGGGTCCAGGGGACGGAGTCCCCTGGTTTACTTGACCAACTCCGCGTCGATCAAAGCGGCGGTATCGGTGAGCGTCTGCTGGATATCGGCGCCTTCCAGGAAGATCATGTTCATGGCATCGCTCCAGTACTGGCCCACGGTGGAGGCTTGCGGGGTGGGGATGCGGCTCTTGGCGGTTTCAAGCTGCTTCATGTAGACGCTCCATTTGGGATCGGCCTGTACCTGGTCGGATTCCACACAGGATTTGAGGGTGGGGATGACGCCCACGGTGAGGAGCTTCAGTTGCACTTCCTCGGTGAGCATGAACTTTGTAAATTCCCAGGCAGCCGCCTGCTTCTGGCTGCCATGGAACAGAACGATGTTCTCGCCGCCGACCACGGAGGCGGTGCGTCCTTCATAGGTGGGGATGGTGGCCGGCATGATCTTGTTTTCCGTGTTGAAGGGGTACCAGGGGCCTTCAAAGAACATGGCGTACTGGCTGTTGATGCCGTCCCAGGCATCGGGCGTTCCGTCCACATCCCGGATGGTGAACACGCCCTGGTCATGCAGTTCCACAAGCTTCGCAACGGCCTTCACGCTCTGCTCGCTGTCCATATAGCCGGAGGCCTTCAAAAAGCCCTCGTCCGTGAGCACGCCGCCAAAGAGCCAGAAGTAGGGGTACATATCCCAGTCGCCCACGCCGGAGACATTGATGGTGGGGGTACCGGGCTTCTTTTCGAGGCTGGCTGCAATGAACTCCTCCATGGTGGCCGGCGGCTCTATGAAGCCCAGCTCGGCCATGATGTTCATGTTCATGACGGCGGCCTTGCAGTTGGTGTTAAGCGGCAAGCCGTAGTATTTGCCATTGTAAAGGCTGGTGGACAGGGGGCCTTCCAGCACGGCATCCTTGAGGGCCGCAAAGCCTTCCATTTCGTCCAGGGGCACGATGCCGCCCAGCTTGGCATAGGCGCTGGTCTGCACGATGTCTACACGGGCTACATCCGGCACGTTGCCGGTGCCGAAGGCGGCCACCAGCATCTGGTTGAACTGGCCGCCATCCTGGCGGACGGCCTCGACCTCGAACTCGGGGTAGGCAGCTTCAAACACGGGGATGATTTCATTTTCCAGAATGGGCGTTTCCGCGTCGCCGTAGGTGTGCCAGAAGACGATTTTCGTTTTTCCTTCCGCCATTGCGGATGCGAAGGTCAACACCATGGTCAAGACCAGCAAAAGACTGACAAGCTTTTTCATGGGAAATCTCCTTTCTATTACTCATGCGTCAGGGAAGTGCTGATTGATTCGGCTGACAACCCGGCGGCCGCTTTTCCACCTCCGCTACCCAGCTTGCTCGATCGTCGCATTGCTTCGCTTCCGCTCGCACTGCTCGTTTCGCAAGCCTCCTTCACATCGCCCATTTCCGCCACAGGCGGGGGCGATGTTCCAGAGCCCATCTGGTCGCCGTAGCGCTGCTACGGCTTCCTTCTGGCTCCTTGCGGAGTCAAAAAATCGTCTCGCGGTTTGCCCATCCTCATTCAATCAGCAGTTCCCTCCAAGCGCATAAATACCATGTCCCAGTAGATAAGCGAGGGTACCGTGAAAGTGATGTATCGACCTTTTTCATCTGTGCCGAATTCAAAAGGCAGCTCCTGGGGGGTGATATCCTCCCCGTCGGGGGAGGCCATGAATACCGCCGCCACATTGGATTCCGTATAGTAGCGAACCGGAATGGCACCTTGGGGTGTAGGCTCGGGCTTTGTTTGATTTTCGTCGCGCCATAAATTGTCGGTGCCGGTGAGGTTGATGAGATGCAGCATCTCACAGCCTTCCTTCGCCGCGGCAAAAGCCCATACGGCGTCCCCTGCGCCGGTGGAGGATTGGCGGACGCCATGAAGCTGGATGCTGCGCGTAACCGGCATCGGCCCGCCTCTTAACAGGTTTTCATAGGCGGTGATGAAGTCGTACATCCGGCGAACTTTCCCCTGCAATTCCTTCCCCATTTTCTTTGCGCTGTCACCGGGGAAGTATTCGTTGGAGAGCATGTTGTCACCGTTGCCAAGCTCGATGCGGGCTCCGCCGGAGGAAAACACCACCGCGTCCATCAACAGCACCGCGGCAGGATTGAAGTACTCTCCCGGCGCTTTGTAGTTGATGTAGCCGGCCACCACCAGGGACTTGCCGCCGCTTTCTTTTGCAGCGGCGAATATTTCCTGCTGGAGAGCATTGTAGGTGTCGTAGTGCTGACCCCAGCGGCTTTTTTCCCAGGGCCAGAACTCTGCGTACAGTACATCCACATGGCTTGCGTTGACTTTTTCGATGCCCTGCGCCCCCACAGGATTAAAATCCATATATTTGCTGCCCAGGGCTTCCTTGGCCTTGTTCAGGAAGATGGTGTAGCCATCCTTGACAAAACGGATAGGCCTGCCATTTTCGTCAACGCCCAGTTCGTTTCCCTCCGGCGTCTGTATCCGGCCGTACTCGCCCATGGTGTCCCCGTGCCAGCCGTCAAACTGAAAGGCATCCAGTGCTTCCTTTTCCACGCGGAAGATGTATGCCTGCCAATCCTCATTTATAGTGTACCCCATGTCAAGGACAATTTGGGTTTTTGGTATTCCAGTAAGATAGATATTAATGCTATACTAAATGTGCTTTACCGCAGGGGAGGATAGGGCAACGCTGAGGAGCAACCCGAGCGCC
>JAEYOV010000029.1 GCA_023411395.1 Bacillota bacterium | reverse complement strand
CAAGTTAGTGATGTTTATCACATACTAGTTTTATAAAAATAGCGTGTGACTATTAATCCAACAGAGACACGTTCTCACTCGGTTGCCGCACATAGCGGTACATAAGGTTGTGACAGATAAAGGCATCTGCCACAACCCAAGTACCGATGGCGGCAAACGGTCTCTTTATGGACTGATAGTCACACACTATTCTTTTTAAGTGGCTGGTGTGATAAACATAAGATAGATATACTAAGAAACAACCTAAAAATTGAGCTGCGCACTAGCGGTTGAATAACTGCTAGTGCGACAGCCCACATTCATGATCAGCTCGTACAATTCCTTGACAATCAGATGGGTGCCTGACCAACTGAGGGAACAGGCAATTGATGAACCGGAGCCTGGCAGCTGTGGCTTTCACAGATATAATAGGTGGTTCTGTCAGCCACCATGTGATAATCCTTACTATAAGGAACAATGTTCTGCAATTCTTCTTCGTTTTCCTCTGTTTTGACCAATACGATTCTGTTCGGTTCATAGTGCATGGATAGATAGAGGGAAAGGTCCCTATAATCCTCCTTATCACTTCTTTCCTTATTCAGCTCCTTGGCCTGATTGGGGTTCAGCTCTTTCTCGCTGGTGACACATATAATCTCCTTGGAAGGATAAAGCGCATTTAAAAAGGCTAGCTGGGCGAAGCTATAACCGGCGGGGTAGTCCTTCATCTGACCTGCCAGAAAGCTCAACTGCTTATGGGAAAACTCCAGATACTTAGAGCTTCCTGTGATATGGGCAAGTCTCTGAAGTACATAGCCAGCGACAGAGTTACCGGAGGGTATGGCTCCGTCATAAACCTCCTTCGGACGATAAATCAAGCGCTCCGCTTCGCTGGAGGTGAGAAAAAATCCATTATGGTCCCCATCCCAGAACTGCGCAAGCATCTTGTCCGCCACATCAAGGGCCTGTTTCAGATAGCCTACCTCAAAGGTTGCTTCATACACATCCAGTAAAGCTTTACAGAAGAAGGCGTAGTCATCCAGATGACCCGCAAATGCAGTATCCTCATCCTTATATCTGACATAGAGCCGGCCATTCTCATCCATCAAACGGCGATTGATAAAATCCACACCCTTTCGGGCAACCTCGGCATATTCGCTGCTCTGCAGGACGATGGCTGCTCTGGCATAGGCTGAAATCATCAGCGCACTCCAGGAGGTCAGTATCTTATCGTCCTTATGAAGCTCGGCTCGGTTTCTCCGGTAGTGATACATGTATTCACAAACACGGAGCACCCTTTCGTTCTCCGGCTCCAGCTCTGTGGCATGAAGACGGTTTGGAATGGAGCTTCCTTCAAAATTCCCCTCCCTCGTAATATCGAAATAATTACAAAAGAAGGCCGCATCCTCGCTCTGCAATACGGAATTCACCTCATCGGGAGTGAATACATAGTACCTTCCCTCCACACCCTCACTATCCGCATCCTGAGCACAGTAGAAGCCTCCCTCCTTATCGGTCATCTCCCTACGAACATAATTCAGGACCTGTTCCGCGATGGTACGGTAGATGGGCTTCTTCGTATACTGGTAAGCATCCAGATAAGCGGTTGCAAGCAAGGCATTATCATATAGCATTTTCTCAAAATGGGGTACCAGCCATCTGGCATCGGTGGAATAACGGGAGAAGCCATGACCGATATGGTCATAGATCCCGCCTCGGTACATGCATTTTAAGGTGTTCTCAGCCATGAACAGGGATTGCTCATCCGATTCCAGACTGGCATAGGCCAACAAAAACATCAGGTTATGGGGAGTTGGAAATTTCGGTTCATTCCCAAAGCCGCCATATACATGATCGTAGTTCTGCTTCAGCTGGGATACTGCCAGGTTGACAAGATCCTTTGTTACGGTTCCGTGATCAGACTTGGCTTCAAACTCACGCTTCATGATACCGGCGATCTGATTTCCCGTCTGAAGCAGCTCCACCTGCTTGGTCTCCCAATCCTTACATACCTGGTTTAGAAGGTCCATCAGTCCGAGCATACCATATCTGGTTTCCTTGGGGATATAGGTGGCAGCGTAGAAGGGCTTCTGATCGGGAGTCATCAGGATAGTGAGAGGCCAACCGCCGTGGCCTGTGGTAACCTGGCAGATTGTCATATAGACGGTGTCAATATCCGGGCGTTCCTCCTTGTCCACCTTGATACTGATAAAATGATCATTCAGAAGCTGGGCGACCTCCTCGTCCTCAAAGCACTCGTGTGCCATCACATGGCACCAATGACAGGTAGAATAACCGATGCTTAAGAAAACGGGCTTATTTTCTTCCCTAGCCTTTGTAAAAGCATCCTCACCCCAAGGATACCAATTGACCGGGTTATACATATGCTGCCTCAGATAGGGTGATTTCTCAAAGGCTAATTTATTGGGCATTCGGGTAGTTCCCTTCCCTTGATTTGTTACATGTTCTGTGCTTGTTATCATATTGACACTCCTTGTTGATTTGTTTTAACAAGATAAGCTTATTTAATTATTATGCCAATAAGAAGCGGAGATTATTAGATGAGATTTACTAAGATAGTTCCCAATCGAATGGCAACTTTCTCTTGCATTCCAATAAGGAGTGGAGATGAAGCCGCATCAAATAAGCTCGAAAACAAATTCACAGGTTTTTTTACCGTGACTGTTAATAGGAGAAGAAATAATTGTCTTTGTCACAAGAATCCAAACTATGATACACCATATCAGAATCAAGTGAATTTTCCATACGTGTAATCACTTCCACCAAATCTTAGTTTCCAATAATATGCTTTATAAGTTTTTGGTCAATATTATTTTCTGTTAACCATTTTTTGATTCCATATACTCTTGCCATGATAATCCTCCCTGCTGCCATCTTGTGGCAGCAGGGATACCCCGAAAGAACCAGGAGTGAGCACCTCTGTGTGAACTCCGCAGCTTCTTCTCAAACGAAATAAGCTTCGTATGTGAACTGCTTATTGGTTCACACCGCCTCTCAGTTTAATCGGTACATAGATATCAAGCTGATGATATCCAAGAGCATTTTTAATTTCATCGCTAGGATTTAGCATGTGGCAGAGTGTCCGATGACCCGGGCGTTCGTCAAGCTCAAACCCACTGTTTTCCACCCATTTTTTAATACCACCATAAACCCTTCCACTGATGTCGTCGTCTCCATCTACAGACACGGCAGTAGCATACAATCCACCCTCAAACTCTATAATCTCATAGGGTGCTGTGTCTACTTCTGTGACCCAATCTTCTACAGCCCAAATCCATTCAGCCCTCATATCTTCCT
>JAEYOV010000023.1 GCA_023411395.1 Bacillota bacterium | reverse complement strand
GTCGTACACCGCGTAGCACAAGCCCTCAAAGGTGAGCATGTCCCGGATGCGACCGATCATGGAGCCGCAGTCCACGCCCAAGGGAAAATTCCTGTTTTCCGGGTACAGCTTTTTAAGCCGCTCTATGTCGGGCAGGCGCCGCTTGTCATCCACCTGAAAGCGCTCTTCCTTCTCCCGTTCCCAATCCTCCGGCGTTTCAATGGAGGAATGGATAAAGTGCGGGATGGTGTCGTGCCTGTCCCTGGGCACCTCGGCGGTCAGGCCGTCCCGGTTGATGATGATGTTCGTCTTGGCCCGCTGCTCGATGACCTTCTCCTCAAAGGGCGGGTACAGGAAAAGCTGGCCGCCCACGTAGCCCAAGGGATCGAAGGAGAACAGCACATCCGCCTCCCCGTTTGAGCGGATATTCTGACCGCGGAACAGTTCCCACTTGTCAAAAAGCTCGTCCCAGTAGCCGAATTCCATGTTGAAAGAACGGTCCACAGGCTGAAAATGCATTTGCCGGTTGAACCGTTCCCTGTCTGTCATCGTCCCTTTCCATTTTTCCCGGATGGGGCGGATATCCTTGTCAGTCAATAGACACCCTCCTTACGGATTCTCTTCAAACATCATGCATTCCATATAGTTATCCGCAAATACGCCGCTGCCCCCCAGCGGTACGGAAACGGCGCGGCGTGCTATGTCCATCATATCAGATTCAAAGTCCCGCTGCAACAGAAGCATGACGGCTCCGGTCAAAGACGCATTTCCCAAAACAACGGCCTTTCCCGCAAGTTCCCCAGGGATCAAGCCGATGGCAGCGGCATTTTCCATATTCACATGGCTGCCGAAGCCGCCGGCAATGTACAGCGTCCCGATTTGCGATAATGAAATGCCCACGTGATGGCACATGGTCTTGATTCCCGCGGCAATGGCGCCCTTGGCAAGCTGCAAGCTGCGGATGTCCTTTTGCGTAAGGCTGACCTCTTCACTGAGGAAGACTTCACCCTTCTCCATCCGGCCTGTCTCATCCACCAGATGAAGCTTCAAAAGCGCGGCCATGGCGTCCAAAAGCCCGGAGCCGCAAATGCCAACAGGCTTCCTGTTCCCAAGGGTGGTATGGCAAAGCTTGCCTTCCTCCATCCATACGCTGTCGATCGCGCCCGGAACGCTGCCCACGCCCATGCTGATGTTGCCTCCCTCAAAAGCCGGCCCGGCCGCCGTGGCGCAGCAATACAGCGTTCCGTTATGCCACAGCGCGATTTCCCCGTTGGTGCCCAAATCCACCAGCAAGGCGGTTCCCTGCCGCCTGCGCATTTGGGAAGCCAAAACGCCGCAGGTGATATCCGCCCCCACGAAGGCGCCGGCACAGGCGGGAAGATATACCTTGGCGTGCGCCACAGCTTGCAGGCCCAGGGAAGCCCCGTCCGTCCAGAAACCGAACAGGCAGTCAGCCTCAAAGGGCGCGCGGGAGAGCGTTATAGGATTACGCCCCGTCAAAAGGTACAGCATGGTGGTGTTGCCCGCCATGACGATGGGGCCGATATCTTCGGGCGAAACCGCGCACTTTGAGCAAAGCGCGTCCAGCAGCCGTTCGATTTCCCGGATCAAAAGCACCCGCAGCCGTTCGCCCTCGCCTCCTAAGGCTGCCTCGATGCGCCCGATCACGTCCGCCGCGATAATCCCCTGTGGATTGGCGGCGGAAACGGCCTCCAAAGCCCTGCACCGCTTCAAATCCACCATTCGTAGAACCAGCGTGGTGGTGCCGATGTCCACCGCCACGCCGAATTTCCCCTCCATGGGATGAAAGGAAAACTCCGGCATCCCGCCCTCCGCCTGGATGTTTTCTAGCTCCGCCGCCTTCGGGATGAATACTGCGGCATCCCCCGTCAGCCTTGCCTGGCAGATCAGGCGCATCCCCCGGGCGATTTCACCGGGAGTAAGGCGTTCCCGTTCCTTGGGTGTAAGCTCCGGCAGGCTTCCATTGGCGGCCATCTTGCATTTGCCGCAGACGCCTTTGCCGCCGCAGGGCGTTTCCAATAAAAACCCGTTTTCCCGAAGGATAAAAGAAAGCACAGGCATCCCCTCAAAAGGGATGTCTGTGATACTGTTCCCTTGCTTTACAGTCAGCCTGGGCATAAAATGCCCTCCTAAAAAAGAAGCATCCCGAAGTAGGTCACCGTGTTTGCGCCGTTTGTATACTTCAATCCCGCGCGGGAAGCCGTCCGGTACACGTCCACGCCGTAGGATTCCAGGGAGGCCAGCGCCTCATTAGGAAACCGGCAGGGCAGGTCTTCCCGCTTGGCGCAGGTTTCGCAGACGCGGCAGCCGCCCGCCGCCAGATGCAGCCAGGGCACAGAAATTGTTTCCCTCGCCTTTTCTGCAATCCTGCGGGCGCAGCGGTTGAAGGCCTCCCCCGCCGCCTGCATCCCCTCAAAATCAAACGAGTCCTCAATGGCATATATGGCCTGGTACATGACCGCATGGTCAAAGGCCCGAACCTTCTCCATCAATTCTTCAATCCCGCCCACATCCGGCGGGCACATGTAGCACTTGCCGTAATTGCCGCAGCCGTTGCTTTTGCATATGTCCCGAAACATGGCGTCAAGCACGATGTCCGTTTGTGGGAGGATCGCCGCGTTGCCGGCCCCCATGGACAGCGCCAGCCCCCTGACGGTGTTCTTATCCATCAATCATTCCACCTTTGTAACAAGGTCGGGATACCATTCCCGTGCCTTTCGGATGCTCTTGTGAAGCGCCATTTTGGCCCCGGAAAGCGCGGTCAACTGGTTGCCGCCTTTGGGCAACGGTCCATCATAATGCTGTATCTGAATAGCGCCACCGATGCCATCCGCCTGGAATACGCCGTCGGCCAGCGTTAAAATCCCCTTCACCCGGTACGTATCCTCCGCAAACAGCGCGATAAACTGCCTCAATTGAAGGCTGTTCATAGCACTGCTTACGGTGATGCATGCCTTTTGCAGCGTGATGTCCTTTGCGTGGCCGCCCTCCGGCCCGCTTTTTCCGGCGGAGCCCTTCAAATCATCCAGCCATTCAGTAAGGAACTCCCCCTGCTGTGTTGCGTGCACCACGGCTCCCGGAAAACGCTTTGCAAGCATGTTCTTTGCTGCTTCCGCCTGTTCCCTATCCACCAGGTCGGTCTTGTTCAGCAGGATCACATCGCTTACGGCAAACTGCTTTGCAGCCATCCGCGCCGTTTCCAGCACCTTGTGTACATGCACGGCGTCCGCCAGGGCGATGCAGCCCAAGTAGCCTATATCGGGATACCCCTCCAAAACCTTGCGGATGGCCGTGGGGTCGGAAAGCCCGGAGGCCTCCACCAGAATCATGTCCGGCTCGCTTTTTTGCGCATCCTTCACAGCCTGTTCAAACTGATCCAGACGGCAGGCGCAAAAGATGGAGCCGTTGCTGATCTCCGCAATGACAGCTCCCAGTTCGTTTAGCAGCGCCCCGTCCACGCCCGCCTTGCCGAACTCGTTGACGATCACGTGCAGGCGTTTCCCCGGAAAGCGCCGTAAAAACCTCTTCAAAAAAGTGGTCTTGCCCGCGCCCAAAAAGCCCGTGACAAGTATCAGCCCGGTTTTGCTCATAGCGCATTCTCAATCGCTTTTTGCAGTTCTTCCCTGCTGGGGATGAGGGAGGAAAATTTCAATTCCCCGTTGATATAAATGGAGGGCAGATGCTGGACGCCCATTTTCACGCAGCGGGCAATGTTCTCCTTTTCGGTGAACTTGTACTCCACAAGATCGATGGCATCCCCAAATTGCTCTTTCGCCACGTTTGCCGCGCCCATCATGTAGGTGCAGGCGGCGCAGGTCAGGGAATCCAGGGTGAACACCTCCACCAGGGGTTTTTTCAAATGCGCGTAGTCCGGCAGCGCGACGAATACATCTTCCCTGACCGCCACGTAATTTTTCAGCATCTCCCGCACGGCTTCCGGCCTAAGCACCGCCTGGGCCACGGCGATCCCGTTCTCCACCGGCACATCGTAGGGCATGTCGCAGCCGGGGGCCAGGATGAAGTTTTGCGTGCTGTCAAGCTTATCCATCAGGTCCATCACGTACTTCATGTTGTCCTGCTGGGTGCCGTGGAGCATGATGGATGTGAGGGGAATGTTCCCGCTGATAACGGTATTGTACCGGTCGGTGATCCGCTTTGCTGCCGGCAAATCCACGTTTTCATCCACGCTGATGCTGTCCGGCCCCGTCTTGCACATGACCTCGATATTCCTGGAAGCGTCGCCGCAAACAAAGAAGGAAGAAAGGCCGTTCTTCTCCCGGATTTTTTGAAATATTTCCCCAAAGGGCTTCAAAAGGAAGGTTTCAAAATGGCTTGAGGAGATCTGTGACACCAGCGGGTCCACCACGGCGATCACATCCATGCCCGCTTCCAGGTAGTAGCCCGCCATGCGGTGGCAGCATTCCGTGCAGTAAGCAAGCAAATCATGAACATATTCCTCGTCGTCGTACATGTCCATGAACAGGTCGTTACCCCGCAGGTGGGAAGCAAGGGTGAAAGGCCCGCAAATAAGCCCGTACAGGGCAGTGGTATCGCCCACGGCCTTTTTCAGGCGCTCCATGACGCGAAGGATCATGGGGATGCGCCCATCCTCTTTGCCGGGCAGGGTGCACTTGCATGGCACCGACGCGGTATCGGCAAGCGGATGGGTCTTCACCGAGGGCGGGCCGTTCTCGCCCCATAAAAGCTCGCAGCCCAGTATCTCCGCCTCTACCTGCAAATCAAACATCACCGGCTGGCCGCTTGGCTGGTAGAGGCGGTTGACGGCCATCAACGCGTCAAACAGGGCGTTTTCATCCGTCAGCACCTTAGCGGCTGCCGCGCCGGTCAGCTTGCCCGCGTGGACACCGGCAAAAGGGACCCAAGGCACCTTATCCGTCTTTTCGTGATGCAGAACCTTTACCAATTGCTCTTTGGGCGTCATGCCATATTCTCCTTATCCTGCGGCGCAATACGAAGCCGCGCGCTCCGCGGCGGTGGCCGCGTCGGGCGTGTAGGCGTCCGCGCCGATCTTTTGGCAGAACGCCTCGTTCACGGGCGCGCCGCCGATCATGATTTTTACCTTGTCCCGGATGCCGGCCGCCTCCGCCGCTTTCACCACGTCCTCCATGCTGCTCATGGTGGTGGTGAGTAGCGCGCTTATGCAAATAAGCTGGCAGTTTTCCTTTACGGCTGTCTCAACAAACGTTTCGGGGGCCACGTCGGTGCCAAGGTCGATGACTTCCAGGCCCTTGCCTTCCATCATCATCTTCACCAGGTTCTTGCCGATGTCGTGCAGATCGCCCTTTACCGTACCGATGCATGCCTTGCCGCCGGCCTTGACCCCGGCCTCTGTAAGCAGCGGCTTGAGTAGCGCCATGCCCATGTTCATGGCCCTGGCTGCCACCAGCACCTCCGGCACGAACACCTCGTTGTTCTTGAACTTTTCGCCAACGATGCCCATCCCGCTGAGCAGGCCCTCCGTAAGAATCATTTGGGCCGGCTGCCCCTCGTCGATGGCCTGCTGCACCAGCGCCTTCACGCCCTTCGCGTTGCCCTTTTGCAGATTTTGAGAAATCTCCTGAAACAGGCTCATAGAGTGCTCCTTTCACGTCATGCGTTTGCGTTGATTTTTTCTTCTGCTAATGCTGCTACTATGTTATCCTTTTACACTGCCCAACGTCAAGACGCAATGAAATGAATTGCTTCAAATCCTGTATTTGTCCGCGTCCAGCGCCGGCGCGTTTGCCAAAAGATATTGCTCCGCCTTGAGGTTCCACAGCCCGTCCGCCGCGTCGCACAGGCGGGCAAGTTCCAGAAACAGCGGGTCGGTCTTGCCCTTTTCGTGAAAGTCCGCGATGGCGGTCAGGGGCAGGGAGATGTGGTTGTAAATCAGCTTTTTGCCGCCGGGAATTCTGGGCAGGTTCAGCGTCGTGTCCTTCGCCGCATTAAGCCCGCCGATGTGGGTCACCAAAATGGCGGGCGTGGTCAGCCCCTTGGCGGCCAGCGCCAGCGCCTCGCGCATGTCGTCGGTATTGCCGCCCGAGGTGCCCACGATGTGCGTCGCGTTGTAGTGCACGTTGTAGAAGTTGAATTTCGCCGAGAACGCGGGGTTCGACGGCCCCGCGAAGAAGTTCAGGCAGCCGTCGTAGGCAAGGATCGCGTCGCCCTGCTCCACTACGGCGGGCACAGGCGCGAAAACGAACACCTCGTCATATCCCTTGCCGCCCGAAAGGGCTTTGAGCTCCGCTACAGGATCCTGCATATTCCCGGTGTTGAGGTAGACAAGCTCCACGCCGTTTTTCGCGGCCTCACCAGGCGGCAGGATGCGTGCCGCGCGGGCAAGCCGGCCCTCGTCGATGTCGGTGACCACAAGCTTTTTGCTGCGGCGCGGGCGGTGGATCATGTAATCGATCATGGCCAGGCCCATCGGCCCCACGCCGGCCAGTATGGCCGCGCAGCCGCCTTCGGTGATGTCCATGTCATGGATGTACTCGCCCTGGGTGGTGTGGTAGCACGCGTGCACCGCGCCGATGACGCAGGATAGCGGCTCCGCCAGCGAACCGGAGAAGTAGGCTTCCCCATCGTAGGGCAGCAGGTTTCCCTGGTTCAGGTACACGGCGGGGATGATGCCGTAGGTGGCGTTGCCGCCAAGATAAGGGAAGGTGTACCCCGCCGCGTCGTACGTGCCCTTGAGGGCGGGCTGGAGCGAAACGCGCTGCCCCGCGGCGTACTGGCCGGCCCATTTCGCGCCCACCTCCACGATTTCGGCGCAGAACTCATGGCCTATGATGACGGGATTTTGGGCGGCGTCATCAGGCACGCGCTTGTGGTCCTCGCCCTGCATGGAGGCCTTGTAGCTGGACATGCAGATGCTGTCGGAGATGATCCTCACCAGGATTTCATCGTCCTTGATCGGCGGCAGGTCGAAGGTCTCCAGCCGCAGGTCCTGTTTTCCGTAAAGCCGTAAAGCTGTTGTTTGCATCGATTTCACCCTTTCCCGTTTTTGCCGATGGCGGCAAAATGCGCGATCCGCCCATCCAGGTCCGGATGCGCGGCGGCAGTCTTTTGCGTGAACATCCCATCGTCCAAATGTTTGGTGGCGGCCTGCTCATGGCCGATCAGCGCCCAGGCGGATTCGATGAGGTGGCTGAACTCGGGCCGCATCAAGTGCCGGCAGACAAAGGGCTGGAAGGGGGTGTTGATGTCCTCGCCCGAGATTTGGAACAGCCCGTTCTCCCTGCACAGCCCCATAAGGCGCTCAAGCTGCGGCAGACTGTTGCGGGTGGGCATGTAGGTGACCGACGCGAAGCCGGCTTCCTTCAGCCAGGGGATCAATTCGTCCAGAAAGCCGTCCTCAAACGCCTGGGTCTTTTTATCCCCCGTGACCGACTCGCCCACGTCCCCCAGATACGCATAGGCCGCCACCGCGCCGATGGATTTGGCGAAGGCGACAAACTCCAGAATGTGGGGGCATTCCTCCGCTGCATCGATATAGAACCTTTCCACCAGGCTGCTTTTGAGCAGGCCCAGCAGGCGGTACGAATAATAGGGATCGGCTGCGTCAAGCAGTGCCTCCCGCACCTTGCCCGTGGGGCGAAGGCCGAGATTTTCTTCCAAAAAGGCCAGCAGCGGCGCGCCCTGGCCGGCGGCGGCTATGGCCTTTTGCGCCAGCGCGTACAGTAGGTGCCGCTCCGTGACCGAGCCGCCCTCCTCCGCCCGGGAAAGCGGAACCACGTCCCGCTCATAATCAATGGCCAGCGCGCCGCCGCCGGAAAGCTTGTTCAGGCGCTCCGCCATACGCCGGTTCCGCTCGCCGCGCTTTTGCCGGTAGTTTGCTAGCCAGCGGCCGGCCTCCCCGATGTTTTGATGGGGGATGCCGTGGCAGGCCACGTACGCGACGCCCGACTGGTCGGGGTTGTTGAGGGTGTACCCCTCATAGGGCGTGCCTGTCATCAGGCAGCGGCATTCAAAACCCACCGTGACGCCGATCTCAAGCAGCTTCCCGGCCTCAATAAATTCCAGCGCGCCCGATACCGAATCATGATCCATGATGCCGGCGGTGGCAAGCCCATTCAGCCACGCACGGTAGGCCGCGTCGGTTGGCGAATAGGGAGAAAAGGAATAGGTGGTGTGGATATGGTTGTTCACATAAAGGGTGGTTTCGGGCAGCGGCGCTTCGCCGTTTGCATACCGCACCAGGTTTTGCGCAAGGTGTTTTAGCCTCGCCGCCGCGGTTGGCTCATCGATGGGCGCAAGCAGGGAAGCGGCTGCCTTTGTTTCTGTGGAAGGGTTGTTCATGGGGCGTCCCTCCGCGTGATTAATTCAGCATGACCTGCCCGCCCGTAACGGGCAGCGCCTGGCCGGTTTCGTACTGCTGCTCCACAAGGTAAAACACGGCCCGCGCCACATCTGTGACCGTACAGCCCCGGCCCAGCGGCACCTTTGACTCGTAAAAGCTCCGCACGTCCTGAACCGTCTTTGCGCCGGGCACCTTGCCCGCCTCCAGGTACTGGCGGAACAGGCCCTTTTCCGGGTCGCTCCACAGCGGGCCGTCCAGCAGATTGCCGGGGCAGATGGCGTTCACCTTCACGCCAAAGGGCGCCAGCTCCAGCGCGAAGCTTTGCGTAAGGCCGATACCGCCGAATTTGCTGCCGGCGTAGGCGAAATTCGCGCGGCTGCCCTCCAGTCCGCTTTTGGAATTGATTTCAATGATATCCGCCGTGAGTCCGGGCGCGTATTGGCGCTGGATTTTCATGACGGCTGCGGCATGCTTGGCGCACAGGTAATAGCCCGTGTAGTTCACCGACGTCACCTTTTGAAAGTTTTCAAGGCTCATCGCCTCCAGCGAACCCGCGATGGCGATGCCGGCGCAGGCCACCATCACGTCCAGCCCGCCGTACTGGAGCACCGCCGCTTCCACCATGGCCTTCACCGACGCTTCGCCGGCCACGTTGGCAAAAGTGCTGATGGCCGCGCCCGCGCCGTGCTGCGCGCACAGCGAGGCCGCCACGGCGGCGGCGCCCGTTTCGTTCATATCCGCCGCGACCACATAGCCGCCCTGGGCCGCGATGGCCCTTGCGATGCCCTCGCCAAAGCCCTGGGCCGCGCCGGTGACGATGCAGACCTTGCCCTCCATGCGCTTTACTGCGCCGCCCTGAAAGGCAACCTTCTGCCGGTAGTTTTCCACTTCCCAATCGAGGATGAATTTCGTAAACTCCTCCGTGAGCGGCAGATAGCCGCCGAAGGAACCGGCGTACCAGGCGATCTTCACCGCATCCAGGAACAGCGAAAGGGCAGTGTCCGCCTCCGCCTTGCTGGTACCCAGGGCAAACACCCCCGCGCCCATGAGGACCGCGATTTTCGGGGGATAGCCGTGCTTCTGGACGAACGCGCCGAAGCACGCTTCCGGGTCGCTGTCCTTGTCCAATACGAGCAGCGCGGCTTTGCAGTACACGATATGGTCCGGCGTGAACGGGCGCACAAGCGGCGCAAGGGACGAATCATTCTGCACAAAATCCCGCACCGCGGCGCTTGTGTGGAATACGGCGCAGCCGCTGCCCCTTGCCTTCGCGTACAGCATGCGCAGCGCGGGCGCAAGCGCGATGGCCGCGCCATTCGCCGCAAGCGGGGCAAGGTCCGGTTCGGCGGCGGCCCTTTGGCCGATGGCGCTCATGACCTTGTCCATCAATGCGTCCAGCCCGGCCGCCGTGTCGGAGGCGACGACGACCCCATGGTTCTGCATGAACAAAAGATCAGGCGGCTTGCCGTGCTTTTGCCGGTATGATGCAAACACATCATGGCAGGTTTGGGCCAGGATGTATCCGGGCTTGGTCAGGGGAATCCACACCGCAGCATCCCCGAACAGCTCCTGGCAGTCCGCCGCGCCATGTTTGCCGCAGGTGAGGCCGTTGACCAGCGCCGGGTGCAGGTGCAAAACGAAGGACTGGGGAAACAGCGCGTGCAGCAAACATTCCACGCTGGGGCGCAATGTTTCCCCCGGAAGGCAGGCGGCCATCATGTCGGCAAGGGCGGCCTGCTCCCGCAATGCGTCATCTTGGGGGTAGGGCTTTTCCAGCATATCGAGCAGCTTGTGCATGTCCATTTTCACAAAGCCGCTTTCGTCAATGGCGGACAGCCGCGTGCCCGACGCCTTCACGTACAGCACGCCATCTGCCTTGTGGGAGGTGTTTCCGCCGCCGGCCAGCACGTACCGCCCATCGCTGCCGTAGCGGCGGGACAGCTCCACCAGCCGCCGCATGTTTTCCTGCATTTTGTTCTCTCCTTGTTGATGGGGCTATTGTTACAGCCCCAGCTTCTCCCGGCGGATTTTCTCCAGCGTCTGGTAATTGAACTCGGGAACATAGCCGGGCAGGGGCAGCAGCTTTTCATGGATGGCCGACAGCAGCCAGCTTGCCTGCGGATAGTAGTACTGCTCCAGCTCCGGGCAGGGGCTGATGGCGTTGGATGCGCCCACCACCACGGGCGGCGCATCCAGGTAGCCAAAGCAGAATTCCGTGATGTTGCGCGCGAAATCGTTCAGGTGGCTGCCGCGCTCGCAGGCGTCGGAGATGAGGGCGATCCGGCCCGTCTTTTTCACCGACTCCACGACCTTGTCGTAATGAAAGGGCACCAGGCTGCGCGCATCGATGATTTCCGCCGAAACGCCGAAGGCCTCCAATTGCTTGGCGGCGTCCACGGCCACGTACAGCGCCGCGCCCACAGTGAGGATGGTCACATCCTTCCCCTCGCGCTTTACATCCGGTTCGCCGATGGGGATTTCATAATAGTCCTCGGGCACGCCGCCTTGATGGAACATCTCGCCCGTGTCGTACAGCTTCTGGCTTTCAAAGAACACCACGGGGTCGCTGCCGGAGAGCGCCGCGTTCATCAGGCCCTTGGCATCATAGGGGGTCACGGGGAAGCAAACCTTCAGCCCCGGGATGTGGCTGACCAGGCTCGTCCAGTCCTGGGCATGCTGCGCGCCGTACTTTGAACCCACGGACACGCGCAGCACCACCGGCACCTTCAAGGCCCCGGCGCTCATGGCCTGCCACTTGGCAAGCTGGTTGAACACCTCGTCGCCGGCGCGGCCTAAAAAGTCGCAGTACATCAGCTCTGGAATCGCCCTGCCGCCCATCAGCGCGTAACCCACGGCGCTGGAGACGATGGTGCTCTCGCTGATAGGCGAGTTGAAGAACCGGTGGTAGGGCAGCGACTCGGTCAGGCCGCCGTACACGCCGAAGGCACCGCCCCAGTCACGATTGTCCTCGCCGAAGGCAATCAAGGCGGGGTCTTCGTAGAATTTGTGGATGATGGCTTCAAACAGCGCGTCGCGGACGGTGAATTGCTTGAGCTTGCTGACCGGGTTCCCGTCCTTGTCAAAGGCGAAGCGCTCTTTTTGCGCAATTTTTTTCACACGGCTGTTTTCCGACAGCGGAATCAGCACCTCGGGCGTGCCCTCCCCGCGCTTTTCGATGCGCTCGCCCGAGAGCATGAAGCCCCGTATGGCGTCGGGGTCCTTCTTCAGATCCAGGCGCGGCGAAACATCGGGGTCGATGGCGATCTTCATGATCTGGGTAATATCGTCCTTGATGCTTTGCTCAATGGCGGCAAGGGCCTCCTCCGTCGCAACGCCGTTGTTTAGCAGGTCTGCGCGGTAGGCTTTGATGGAATCCACGCCTTGCCAGGCCTCGATCTCTTCCTTGGTGCGGTAGCTGGAGGCGTCGGTGGCCGAGTGGCCGGCATAGCGGTAGGTGACCACGTCCAAAAGCACCGGGCCGCGCCCGCTTTCCAGAATCTCGCGTTTGCGCCGGTAGGCGTCGACCACCGCCAGTGGATTGTAGCCGTCCACCCGCTCGGCATGCAGCGCGTCCGCGTTGATGCCCGCGCCCACCCGTGCAAGGATGCCGTAGGCCATGGTTTCGCCGTCGGTCTGCCCGCCCATGCCATAGCCGTTGTTGAACACGTTGAACACCAGCTTCAGGCCGCCCTTGTGGGCGTCGTCCCAAAGCTTTTTGAATTGATCCATGGCGGCGTAGTTCATGGCCTCCCAAACGGGGCCGCAGCCCAATGAGCCGTCGCCGATGTTGCATACGACAATGCCCTTTTCCCGCATGATCTTTTTGTACAGCGCAGCGCCCACGGTAATGCCCGCGCTGCCGCCCACAATGGCGTTGTTGGGGTAAATCCCCAGCGGCGTGAAAAACACGTGCATGGAATTGCCCAAGCCCTTGGTAAACCCGTTCTCCCGGCCGAACAGCTCGGCCATGAAGCCGTAGAGCAAAAAGTCCTGCGCCATTCGCTTCACATTGCCGCCCGCGCGCTTTTCAATGGCCGCCAGCGTTTTGCCGCCGTTGAAGCCCTGCATGATGGAAACAAGCGCCGCGTCGCTCAACTGCCGGATGGCGCTGTACCCCCGGGCCAGAACCTCGCCGTGGCTGCGGTGGGAGCCGAAGATGGCGTCGTTCAAATCCAGCGTGTACGCCATGCCCACGGCCGCCGCTTCCTGTCCGGTGTACAGGTGGGCGGGGCCGGTGTACACATAATCCACACCGTTGTACTGCTTGGTTGTGCGCACGGAATAAAGCATCGTTTCAAATTCGCGTATGACCTGCATGTCGTGGAATATGTTCACAAGTTCCGCGTCGGAAAAGCTTCCCCGCTCGTCCCGCATGGTTTTGCCGTATACGTTCAGCGGAATCACAGGAAGCGTCAGTTCTCCCTTGGACCGTACCGTTTCGGGGCGGATAAATTGGCTCTGCGGCATGGGGCACCTCCTAAAAAATCGTTTCCCGGAATATTTCACTGACCGTGGGATGAGGGAATACGGCGCGCGCCACATCCTGGGCGCGCAGTTCGCGGTTTAGCATCAGCGACGCGCCGAAGATGATTTCGCTGGCGGGGTTGCCGAGGATGGATACGCCGAGGATTTTGCCTGTTTTCTCCAGCACCATTTTGAAAAACCCTTCACCGCCCTCGTTTTCGGCAAGGAAGCGGCCCGAGAAGCTCAGCGGCACTTTCTTTTCCACCGCGTCGATGCCCTTGGCCCTGGCCGTTTCGAGCGTCTCGCCGCAGCAGGCGACCTCGGGGTTGGTATAGATCACGGACGGGATGGCCGAATAGTCCATCGCGTCCATCTTCCCGGCCATGTGGCTGACGGCGACCTCCGCCTCCCGGTAGGCCGTGTGCGCCAGCATGCTCTTTCCGTTTACATCACCCGCCGCATACACGTTCAGGGCGCTTGTCAGCATGTATTCGTCCGTTTTGACCGCGCCGCGGTTAAGCTCCAGGCCGAGCCTTTCCGCCCCCTTGGGCAGCACGGGCCGGCGGCCGATGCTCACAAGCGTCTTTTCGCATTGGAGTACGGTCAGCCCATCCTTTTTGACCGTCACCTCGCCGGGCGCGAACCTTGCTGCCGACGAACCCATCAAAAATTTTACGCCCTTCTTCTCGTATGCTTTTTTGAGCAGCCCGGCGATTTCCCCGTCGATGGGCCCGCCGATGGTTTCCAGCATTTCCACCACCGTTACATCGCTTCCGGCTGAGCAGAAATAGCTTGCCATCTCCAGGCCGATCACGCCGCCGCCCACCACCACCAGGGACCGTGGAATATGGTCCAGGTCCAGCACTTCGCGGCTGGTCAGGGCAAAGCCCGAGGCCAGCGCTTCCTTTAGGCCCTCAATGGGCGGCAGCGCGGGGACGGAGCCGGTGGCGATCAGCAGCCGCGCAGCCTGGTATTCCTTGCCCGCGGCGGTGACAGCATACCCGCCTTCCGTACGCCCGGCGATTTCGGCTTCCTCCTGGATCACGGTCACGCCGCCCGCCGTGAGTTGCATGGCGACGCCGCCGGTCAGTTGCTTGACCACCTTGTTTTTCCTTGCGACCACCGCCGCATGGTCCAGCGCCGCATGCTCGGCTGTCACGCCGTACTTTGCGGCGCCGCCTTTTATATAATCGTACAGCTTGGCGGCATGCAGCAGCGTTTTGGAGGGGATGCACCCCTCGTTCAGGCATACGCCGCCCAGCGCCCGCTTTTCAAACAGGAGCGTTTTGAAGCCCTCGTGGGCCGCCCGTTCGGCCGCGCGGTATCCAGCCGGTCCGCCGCCCAGTATGATCAAATCGTACATAGCATCCTCCAACTATTTGCCCAGCAGCAGGGTGAACGCTTCCAGGTTTTTGCACAGGGCTTGCAGGAACCGGCTGGCCGGCGCGCCGTCGATGGCGCGGTGGTCATAGGTGAGCGACAGGCCCATGGCGTCGTAGAATTCCACGCTGCCGTCTTCCTTGCGGCGGGGGCGCAGCGTCACGCAGTTCACGCCCAGGATGCCTACCTGCGGCGGGTTAATGATGGGCGTAAAGTGCTCCACGCCCAAATTGCCTAGGTTGGACACCGTGAACGTGCCCCCGGCCAGCGCCTGCTGGGATACGGTACCCTCGCGGCACTTTTGGGCCAACTCCTTCATTTCGTTGGAAATGGCCAGCAGGCTTTTTTTGTCCGCGTCCCTGATCACAGGCACCACCAGGCCGCCGGGAATATCCACCGCCACGGCCAAATGCACGCCGGCAAAGCGGCGGATGGCATCGCCCATAAAATGCGCGTTGGCTTCGGGGAAAGCCAAAAGCGTGCGGCTGACGGCAAAGAGTACCATGTCGCCGATGGTCACGCCCGCCATAGCCTGGTCCTGCTTGCATTTTGCGCGGTAGGCAAGGATTTCCGCAGCGTCGAAGCTGGCGGAGTGCGTAAGCTGCGCCATGCCGGAAAGGGAAGCCAGCATGTTTTTGGCAATCGTCTTGCGCATGGTGGTCAGCGGCATATCCGTATAATCCGCCGCGCTTACGGGGGTTTCCGCCGCCTTGGCGGCCGGCGCTTTCACGGCGGAGGCCGCGCCCTCGTCCAGCAGCTTTTTCACGTCCCGCTCAATGATCAGCCCCTCGGGGCCGGTGGGCGTTGCCTGCGCCACATCCACCCCGGCCTTGCCGGCCAGCGTGCGGGCGCGGGGCGAGGCAAGCTTTTTGGCGGCCTCCTCCGTGCCGGTCTCCGGCCTTAACGCGGGAGCAGGCGCGGCTTCCTGCCTTATGGCAGTCGGCGCAGCCGCCGCCTCGGGCGCTGCCTTGGGCTGGGGAGCCGCCTCCGCCTTTTCCCCCGGCTGACCGATGGCCATCACCGGCGCCTTGATGGGAAGCTCATCGCCCGCGGCGCAAAAAAGCGCAAGCACCTGGCCCGCGTATTCGCTCTCGACGTCGAACACGCTCTTGCCCGTTTCCAGCGAAAACAGCGGCTGGCCCACGGTTACGGTATCGCCGGGCTTTACGTAAAACTCGCCGATCACCGCGCTCTCATCGGATATGCCCAGTTGGGGCAGCAGTACGTTCTGTGCCATAAACAACCTCCGTTTGTACGGTTTTTTATTGGAAGATGCCGCTCTTTTTGTACGCCTCCTCCCAGGCCTTTGCGTTCCTGGGGAGGTAGGCGGTGCAGGGGTTGGACTCGGCCACGATGCGCCGGCCATGGGCCACATCCTTTATTGCGCCAAGGGCGATGAACTGCATCATGGCATTGCCAAGAGCCGTGGCCTCCGACGGCCCCGCCATCACGGGCAGGTTCATGGCGTCTGCGGTCATCTGCATCAAAAGCTGGGCCTGGGTGCCCCCGCCCACCGCGTACAGGGCGCCGTACGTTTTACCGGTGAGGCGGGAAATGGTCCTGGCTGTGGCCCTGTATTTCATGGCCAGGCTTTCGTACACGCAACGGATGAGGCCGCCGCGGGTTTCGGGCACGGCCTGCCCAGTTTTTTTCAGGTACTGGCGGATGCGCTCGGGCATGTCGCCCGGCGGGAGGAAGCAATGGTCGTCCGGGTCGATGAGGCAGGCGAAGGGCGGTGCCTCTTCCGCTTCCAGAGCCAATTGGCCGAAGGATACGGGCTCCTTCAGCGCCCAGTGGCGGCGGCATTCCTGCACGATCCAAAGTCCCATGATGTTTTTCAAAAACCGGACGGTGTTCAAAACACCGCCTTCGTTGGTGAAGTTGTTTTCCCGGCTTTCCTCCGTTACCACGGGCTGCTTTGTTTCCGTGCCCATCAGCGACCAGGTGCCGCTGGACAGGAACAGAAAGCCGCCTTCCGGGGCGGGCACGGCGGCCACGGCGCCGGCGGTGTCGTGGCAGGCGGTGTTGTACACCATCGCCGGGGGGATGTCCAGCTCCCTGCACAGATCGGGGGACAGCATGCCACAGGGCGCGCCGGGCTTCACGACGGGCGGGAAAATCTCCTTTGGCAGGCCAAGCTTTTCCAGGATTTCATCCGCCCAGCGGGTTTCCCCCGCGTGAAGCAGCTCGGTGGTAGAAGCCATGGTGTATTCCGCCTGCGTGACGCCGGTTAAGAAATAGGCGATCAGGTTGGGCATGGGCAGCAGCGTTTTGGCGCGGCTGAGCAGCTCCGGCCTGTCCTTCTTCAGGGAAGCAAGCTGGAATACAGTGTTGATGGGCATGTGCTGGATGCCGGTGATGTTGTAGAGCGCGTGCTTGGGCACGCGCTCAAACACCCATGGCACCGCGGCCTCCGTGCGCGCGTCCCGGTAATGGATAGGGTTTTCCATCAGGTATCCCTGGCTGTCCAGCAGCCCGAAGTCCACACCCCAGGTATCGATGGCTACGCTTTCATAGGCCCCCAATTGCCGGGCCTTTTGCAGCCCGGTATGGATTTCGTGCATGAGCCTTGGAAAATCCCAGTACAGCGTGCCGTGAAGCCGCACGGGCACGTTGTCGAAGCGGTGGACCTCGGTCAGGGAAAGGCGCTCGTTTTGTAGCATTGCCAGCATGGCACGGCCAGAGGACGCCCCCAGGTCAAAGGCCAGGACAGTGCGGGCCATAAGCCTACCTCCCATCTTCGGTGTGTTCGCTGCGCCCTGCTATTGGCTGCGCTTTGACAGCACGGCCTTCTCATAGGCTTTGATTTCCTGAATATAGCCCGCACCGGGGATTTTGCCCTCTCGCCGGCAAAGCTCATCCCACACGGCGCCAAAGGGCAGGGACAGCGCTTCCTGCGATAAGGCCAGCCTTGCGGAATAATCCCCCGCCTGCTCCAGTTTCTTCAGCTCGTCCACCGGTTCCAGCAGCGCGATGAGCAGCGCCTTGCGCGCGCTGCGCAGCCCCGTGACCCAGGCCAGAATGCGGTTGATGGAGGCATCGAAGTAATCCGTGGCCAGGTATACGCGGTTCAGCGCACCCGCGCGGACGATTTCCCGCATGATTTGCCTGGTCTCCTCGTCCAGGAGCACCACATGGTCGCTGTCCCAGCGCACCGGGCGGCTGACGTGCAGCAAAAGCTCCGGCAGGAAGCATAAAAG
This sequence comes from Bacillota bacterium, assembly GCA_023411395.1. Taxonomy (GTDB): domain Bacteria; phylum Bacillota; class Clostridia; order Christensenellales; family Aristaeellaceae; genus JAEWAH01. The sequence continues at coordinate 10,484 of JAEYOV010000023.1, read as the reverse complement.
GGCCGGGATCTTGGCGGCCACACTTTCCGTGGGATGGAAGTGGCCGGCGTCGATGGTGAGCATAAGGTTGGGCCGGGTCAGCGCATAGCCCATGTAAAATTCGTGGGAGCCGGGGGTATAGGCTTCCGCGCCGATGCCAAAGAGCTTGCTCTCCACGGCATCCTTCACGTTTTCCAAGACCGGAGCGTTTTTGAAAATCGCGTCCAGACTCTCCAGCAGCCTCAGGCGGGGCGACAGGGAGTCTACCGGCAGCTCCTTTTCTCCGTCGGGAATCCAGTGGTTGACGACGCAGGTTTTGCCCGTTCCCCTTGCAAAGTAGGCTGCGATTTCCCGCACCGCTTTGGCGTGGGCGATCCAGAACTCCCGTATGCTTTTGTCGGGATGGGTAAGCGTGCCCCCCGTGCTCCTAAAGTGGGAGAAGAATGTGGTGTTAAAGTCCAGCCCGATCTTCAATTCCTTCGCCCACTGCGCCCAGGCGGCGAAGTGGCGGGGCTGCAATTGATCCCGGTCCACCGTCTCCGACGTGTCCAGGTAATTGGCGTGCAGGTTCACCTTGTGCGCGCCGGGCAGAAGGGACAGCGCCTTTTCCATATCCATGCGCAATTCTTCCGGTGTGCGGGCACGGCCGGGATAATTGCCCGTGGCGGCAATGCCACCCGTAAGGGAGCCGCCCCCCTCAAACCCCAGCACATCGTCGCCTTGCCAGCAATGCATCGAAATGGGCGTTTCCGCGGCCAGGCGGAGTGCTTTTTCCACATCCACCTGAAGGGCGGCATACTGCTCCCGTGCCAATTCAAAAGCCTTTGTTGCGGTCATCCTGCTGTTCCTCCTTCTTGACAGGGAATGGCAGCTTCATTATACTGTCATTGCGCAATTCTGTCTATTCCCCGGACAAAAATCGCGCAAATCTGCGCAAACGCGCAAAACGCGTGACGAATTGAACAAGCTACGAAAGGTGAGAAGGCATATGCTGCCCTTTGAACGGCGGGAAAAGATCATGTCGCTGCTGGAGGCGGAGAAGGCGGCCACGGTGGAAAGCCTGGCGGCGCGGCTGTTTGTGAGCGGCGCGACGCTGCGGCGCGACCTGCAGGCGCTGGAGGAGGAGGGGCGGATACGCAGGACGCGGGGCGGGGCTGCGCTGCCCGTGCAGCGCATGCAGGATATTCCCCTGCTTGCAAGAAGAATGGAGCGGATGGCTGAAAAGCAGGCCATCGCCCAGGCGGCGGCCCGCTTTTTCGCGCCGGGTGACACGCTGCTTTTGGACGCCAGTACAACGGTGCTGTCGCTGAGCGAGCCTATGAAGGCCGTGAACCCCCTGACGGTAATCACCAGCGGGTTATTGACCGCCCAGGCCTTTGCCATGCCGGGGCGGCAGGTGCTGTGCACGGGCGGTGTGCTGGGGGAAAATTCCGCTTCCCTCACCGGGGAGGATGCCGCCTCCTTTATAAGAAACCATCACGGCACATGGAGCGTGCTTTCCTGCCGCGGCCTGACCCCGGACGGGTTTTGGGAAAACACGCGGGAGGAGGCGGCCTTAAAGCGCTGCATGCTGGAAGCCTGCGACAAGCATATGCTGCTGTGCGACGCCACGAAGCTTGACCAATATTTTTTGTGCAGGACGGGAGAATTGAAAAGGCTGGATGTGCTGGTGACGGATGCGATGCCGCAGGGTGCGCTGTTTTCTGCGCTGCAGGAGGCAGGTGTTCAGATTGTGGCTGCCTGATTCCCCATTAATAGCAAATGTGGGTAACAAATGCCTTTTGATGGCAGGATAGACATGGGGCTGCCCCGAAAACGTTTCGTTTTAGGGCAGCCCTATTGATTTTTGGCTATTGCGCCGGGTATGTGGCTTAGGACATGAAAGGGCAGCAGAAAATCGGCAGGATTACTTGATGACCCGAAGGGATTTTCGGTCGATTGTCAACGCGACGACCGTCAGGAAGATCAGGCCCTTGATAAGCTGCTGCATCGCGGTATCCAGCCCCAGCATCACCAGCCCGTTGTTCAGGATGAGGGAGATCAGCGTGCCGATCATGATGTTGGAAAAGCGCACCTTGGCGCCGCCGGAAATCGGCAAGCCTCCCAGCACCAGCGCAATGAGGATCTGCGTCTCGAACTGGTTGCCGGCGGTGGAAGTGATGGACCCGACTTTGACGACGTTGACAAAGGCCGCTATCCCTGTAATCGCCCCCGCCGCGATGAACACCAACAGCTTTAATCTGTCGGTGCGCACGCCGGAATATCTGGCCGCTTTTTCGCCGGCCCCGATGGCCTTCAAATCAATGCCAAGCCTGGTGAAATGGAACAGGATGAATACAGCCAGCAGTACGGTGCATGTAACCGCAAGCTTGATCCAGTCCTGGTTAAGGGCGGTGATGGTGGGTGTCGCGGCCACCGGCGCGTTGGTGGTCAAATAGGCGCACAGGCCGCGGAACAGGTACATGGTGCAAATTGTGACGATGAAGGAGGGGATGCGGAAGCGCACATGAAAAAAGCCGTTGAGCACACCGATGGCCGCACCCGTCAGAATGCCGCCCAGGATTGCCAATGGGATGTTATAGAAGGATAGCGCGCTGATCACGATGGAGGACATGCCAAGGATCGACCCCTGCGAAAAGTCCAGGCTGCCCAGGGTCATTACCAGAAACACGCCGGTGCTGGCAATCATCAGGGGGTATACCTGGCTTAAAATCAGCCGGATGCTCTTGGCGTTTACGATCCTCCCTTCGGTCATGACGGCGAAGGCCGTGACGATCACAATAAGCCCCAGCAGCGGGAGGAATGCCTTGATATGCGGAAGGGCTGCCCTAAATTTCCCGGGTCTTAAGCCAGCGGCAGTTTGACGCTGTACCATGCCTGATCCCTCCTACAACATTCTGGCGATGATGTCTTCCTCGCCAAGTTCCTTGCTGCGGCTGAATTCGGCGCTTACCGTCCCGTCCTTCATGATGAGGATCCGGTCGCACATGCCCAGCAGCTCCTGAATCTCCTCGGAGATCATGATGATGGATTTGCCCTTTTTGCGCAGCTCGGCCATGAGCGCATAGATATCCGCTTTGACCTTTACATCAATGCCGCGGGTAGGGCTGTCCAGCACCAGGATATCGGAGGCCTTTCCCAGCCAGCGCGCGAGAACGACCTTTTGCTTGTTTCCGCCGGACAGATCGGATACAAACTGCTCGATCCCCGTCATCTTGACGCTCATCTGCTCTGCGTGTTCATTGGCGAAACGGCTGAGCCTCTTCCTGTTGAGCAGCCCGTTATCGCTTAAATCATCCACAGATGGCAGCACGATGTTGTCGCGGATGGAATCGTTGACGATCAGCGACTCATTGTCCCGGTCCTTGGACGCGTAGGCGATGGAATGGCGGATCGCCTCCGGAATGGAATCAATTTTTGTCCCATCGGCAAGCGCCACCGTCCCCATTCGGCCAAAGGACGCGCCGAACACCGCCTTGCCCACCTCGTGCATACCGCACTCGCTCAGGCCTCCAAAGCCCAGGATCTCTCCCTTGTGAAGGTCGAAGGAGATATCCCGGATTTGCTTGTGTACCGACAGGCCCCTTACGGACAGTACCACCTCACCGCTGGCCGGTTCGCCGTAGTCGGTGCGGTAGTACCGGCTGCCAAGTTCCCGGCCTACCATCAGCCGCTTCAATTCATCCTCTGTGACCTGATCGCTTTTCACCGTGCCGATCATTTCTCCGTCGCGAAGGACGGAGATGGCATCCGTATGCTCAAGAACCTCGGGCAGGTCATGGGAGATAAAGATCACCGTGCGCCCGTCCGCCCGGGTTGAGTCCATGAGTTTATACAATTCCTCACGGCCGTACTGGCTGAGCGCCGTCGTCGTTTCATCGATGATAACGACCTGCGGCTTGAAATGCGTCGCCTTGACGATTTCGATCAGCTTCCGGTCTTCAAAATGGAAGTTGTCGATCATCAGCGAGGCTTTGATATGGGAAAAGCCGTATTCGTCCAGCAGGCGCTGCGCCTCCCTGTTCATGGCGGCCGTATTCTTGACGCCATATTTTACGAACCGGTCTTCATTCCCCAAGAAAATATTCTCGGCAACGGTCAGGCCGGAAAGTGTGCCCATCTCCTGCACAATGATGGAGATGCCGGCCCTGTTTGCCTCCACCTGATTGCGGACCTTCAGCTCCTTCCCATTGAGGATAAAGTGTCCGCTGTCGATGGTGTGGATGCCGCAAAGCATGGAGCAGAGGGTGGATTTGCCGGACCCGTTCTCACCGATCAATCCCCTGATCTCGCCTTTATAAAACTCCAGGGAAACATGGTTGACAGCGTGGGTAATGCCGAAGGATTTATCCAGGCCTTTCGCAGCCAGTATCGTTTCCGCCATTGCCGTGCCTCCTCTTGGTTATTTCGCGATCGCGCCTTTTTCAGGGCGCGCGGTCAGGGCGACGATGGCCAGAAGGGCAGCGCCGGTCACGATATTCTGGACGGTGGTGGGTGCGCCCAGCGCTACGAATCCGTTGAAGATGATGGCGATGATGAATTCCCCGATAACGATGGCGGGCACGGCGGTGCCGTATTTGCGGAAAGTGAGGCCGAAGAAGGTACCCATCAGCGGGGTAAAGTTGCGGACCATGGACTCCATACCCGTCTTCGCGGTCATCGATGTCCCGTAGCTGACCGTTAAAATGGCCATTACGCCCACGAAAAGGTGGCAGAGCACAAAGCCGACCAGCTTCTGCTTGCTGACGTTGATCCCCATGTTCTTGGCCGTATACTCATTGCTGCCGATGGCATAGCAGTATGTGCCGATACGGGTGTATTTCAACAGGAAATTGGTCGCAAGGAATGCGGCAAAAGCCAAAAGAATATTGCCCGGCGCACTGCCAAAGCCTTGCAGGGGCGAATCAAGAACCTGCTTTACGCCCCCCGCAACATAGTAGGCCACGGATTCGTAGATGAGCATCAGCCCCACCGTGACGATCATGGAAGGAATATTCAGCTTGATGTACAGAAAGCCGTTCAGGAAGCCGATCAGCGCGCCGCACAGGATTCAGCCCATAAGAAGCCCGAAATAGCCGAACTGCTTGGATAGCACCACGCCCACGATGGAGGACAGCACCACGTTGGCGCCAATGGAAAAATCGAAAAGCCCCATGACTACGATGAAATAAAAGCCGCAGGCGCCGACCGAATAGATGATCGACGATTGGAGGTAGAAGTACAGGTTGTCCAAACTTCCGAAATTGGCCGGCGTCAGGATCTTGAATACGGCAAAGAAAAAGGCCGCCATCAGCATCAGCAGCATGAGCCCGTAGAACCGTCCGAAAACCTTGTTTGTCTTGAGAGAAAGAAGGCGGGCGTTCAGATCCATAAGCATCCTTCCTTTTGCGGAGCAGAAATGATCATAAGATGGGGCTGTCCCCGGGGGAACAGCCCCATGCTTTTGTATGGATACGAGAAACCTCGGTTATTTGGCGTGGCGCGCCACAACATCCTCCACGGACAGCTTGGCGCAAGTATCGCGGAGCTCTTCAAAGCTCAATTCCGCCATGGCTTTGATCTCATCCGTATAGTAGGGCAGTTCGGCGCCGGTGAAGTACTGGGCATACGCCTCGTAATCTTCGGGCGAAGCAACGAACATGTACGGGAAGATGATCTCATAGAAGCCATCGGTGGCTACGGGATACTTGCCGGTGATGGCGTTGTAAACCAGCATGAAGGCGAAGAACGGATCGGCATAGTGTCCGCCGGATTCGGCGCTCATGGCGCCGGTCTTGAGCTTTTCGTCAAGGTCCGGCAGGAAGTCGGTAGAGACGACATGGATCTTGCCGGTGAGGCCAAGGCCTTCGATGGCCGCGATGGCGCCAACCAGGGGATCGCCGCCGCCGCCCGCAACGATGAGGGCGTCGATGCCGGGATTCGCGGCGATGATGGCTTCCGCGGTGGCGCGGCCGGTGTCGGATGTCGTCCTGCCGTACTGCGGCTCCAGCAGGGTGGCCTTGTCATCAGGATGGGCGGCATTCCAGGCTTCGACGCCGGCCTTGTAGCCTTCCCAGCGGCCAAGGAACGTTGCGTCGCCGGGCTCCCAGCCCATCAGGCCGATGGTACGGGCGCCCTTTTCGCACACAATTTGAACCAGGCGGTAGCCGTTGTCCGGCTCGGACTCATGCACCGTGCCCACATAATACGGGGAGGTTTTGGCAAGTTCGTACTCGGTGGGGTTCGCTTCCTGATTGATGACACGGAAGAACTGCGCCACATACATCTCGTTCTGCGTGCAGGTGTTGATGACGGAGGCCATTTCCGCCGAGGAGGAGTTGCAAATGATCATGCCGTCGCATCCGGCTATTGCAAGCTGCTCCGCGGAGGCGGTGACCTGCTCGGAAATGTGGGCCTGATCCACATAGATCACTTTCACGTTCAGCGCCTCGGCCGCGGCGTCCAGCAACCGCTTGACCTCGCTGCCCAGCGTGTCGGTCGAACTCCAGATGGATACGCCGATGGTGATATCCTCGGCGTGCGCGGTGACCGCGAACAGCCCGAAGACCATCGAGAGCGCCAGGATCAAGGACAGGATTTTCTTCATGACCTATAACCTCCGTTCGTATTGGGCATTTCATCTTTCGCCCGATAGCTATTATTATATATATGAAGCTGAAGTGAATGAATGCAGCGGCTTCCTCAATTGGTTTGTTCTATTGGGAAATTATTATCCCGGAAAAGTGGAACAATTTCCGGTTTATGGTAGATATTTTCCGCATGCAGCTATACCGGCACAAAAACACAGGCCACCTGTAAAAATTGAACTTTTTCGGAAAAATACAAACAACAATGAAAGAAGCCCGCCGGTGCCTGACATCGGATTTTGCTGTTTTGTATGCCTTTGTGATGGCAGAAACACCAAGCAAGGCAGGGCTGCCGCACCAGCAATATAATGAAATAAAATCCAACATTGAAAATCAATGTTGCAAATCGGAAATGCAAATGCTATAATCTTTATATGTGGAATGGTATTTTATTTAGTGAAACATCCGCAATGATTTGAAGGAGGAGTTCATTATGAAAGTAGCCCAGGCCCTGGTGGAAATCCTGGTCAAGGAGAAGGTCACCGACGCCTTTGGCATACCTGGGGCAGGGATCAACCCTGTATACAAGTATTTGGAAAATGCCCCCATCGCCCATTATTGCATGCGCCACGAGGAAGCCTGCACCCACGCGGCGGACGCGTACTACCGGGCTAGCCACCGCATAGCGCTGGCCATTTGCACCTCAGGCCCCGGCGCGACAAATTTCGTTACGGGGCTTTATACCGCCTTTATCGATTCCATTCCCTTTCTGGCCATCACCGGCCAGGCCAACAGCTGGCAAATGGAGCAGGAAGCGTTCCAGTGTGTGGATATCGCCGAAATCGCGAAAACCGTGGCAAAGAAAACCTACTGCCTGAAAAACGGCCAGGATCTGCCCCGGGTGATGCGGGAAGCCTTTTATTTAATGCGCAGCGGCCGCCCCGGCCCGGTACTCATCGACCTGCCGCTTGACGTGCAGCAGCAGGAGATCGATTTTGATATTGCTTCCTATATTCCCGCGCCCATTGAAAAGCCCGCGCCGGAGCAGGGTCAAATCGACCAGGCGCTTGCCATGATGGGTCAGGCGAAAGCACCCGTGATCATCATGGGCGGCGGCGTAACGCTGAGCGAATCAGAAGAAGACGTGATCGCCCTGGCGGAATACCTTCAAATCCCCGTCATCACCACCTACATGGCCAAGGGCGGCATCCCGGAGGAGCATCCCCTGAACGCAGGCCACGCGGGCATCCAGGTGGGCCAGCCCATCGGCAATAAAATTCTTCTGGAGTCGGATGTGGTTTTGGGCATCGGCTGCCGCTTTACAGACAGGCATACCGGCGACATTAAAACCTACCGGGGCGAGCGCAAGTTCATACACATCAACATCGAGCCTACCCAGATCGGCAAGGTGTTTGCACCCGACCTTGGCATCGTGGCCGACGCGGGGCTTGCGGTCAAAGCGCTTTTGAAGCGCGCCCGGGAGCTGCAGATGAAGTCCGTCAACGGAAAGCGCGCGCAGGAATTGCCGGAGCTTCGCCGGGCGCTGCGCCGCCGCACCGATTATCAGGGCAGCCCCATCCTGCCCCACCGGGTATTCCATGAGATCAACCGGGTTTTTGACGATGACACCATGTTCACCGTTGGCTGCGGCATTGTGCAAATCTGGTCCGGTCAATTGCAGGAAGTAAACAAGCCCCGCCGCTACCTGCCTTCCGGCGGCGCAGGCACCTTGGGGTACGAGATACCCGCGGCCCTCGCGGCCAAGGTGGCCTTCCCCGAACGCCACAGCGTGACGGTGGTGGGCGATTTCGGCTTCACCTTCCTGGGGGAAGAAATGGCGGTGGCCGCGGCGTACCGGAAACCTGTGATCGCCGTGATCGTGAACAACGCGTACCTGGGGCTCATCCGCCAGAATCAAAAGGGCGCCTACGGCTTTGAGTATGCCGTATCCATGGCATGCAACCAGGACGGCACCGTGGATTATGTAACGCTGGCCAAGGGGCTTGGCTGCGAAGCGGAGCGGGTGTTCACCCCGGAGGAGCTTTCAAAGGCGCTTGAGCGGGCCAAAGCCGCCAACCGGCCTTATGTGATTGATGCCATCTGCGTCAAGGAACAACTGTGCGACATGGGGGGCAGTATTGCCGCCGTGAAAAGCTGGGCGCCTGAACAAAAATAGGGATGGCCGCCTGTTGGAATACCGCGGTGTTGTCCGGCCCCGCCTGTAAGGCCCACGCGCGCAGGCATATTAAAATACGCCCTGCGGGCACTTTATCTCAAAAAGGAAGGGGTTGCATATGCGCATCTCACTCCCCTATCACCGTTCATTTTTGCAAGCGGAGCTGCCGGACGAGAGGGTTTTGGCTGTTCTTGCTCCCCATGACCCGGGCAGGATAAACACTCCCCAGGAGCAATATGTGACCGACGCCCTTCATAACCCGGCCGGCAGCGCACCGCTTCATGTTCTTGCCCAATCCGCCCGCCGCGTGCTGATCCTGTCCAGCGACCATACAAGGCCTGTACCCAGCAGAGTTCTCATGCCCATGATCCTGCGGGAAATCCGCAAAGGCAACCCGGCGGCGGAAATCATGATCCTGGTCACCACCGGCTGCCACCGTCCCAGCACCCATGAGGAGCTTGTGGACAAGTATGGCGAAGAAATCGTAAACAGCGAGTGCATCCGCATGCACGACAGTACTGCGGAAGACGGGTTTGTGGACAAGGGACTTTTGCCCTCCGGGGGCAGGCTGCTCCTGAACCGCATGGTGGACTGGGCCGACCTTATGGTAGGGGAAGGGTTTATCGAACCCCACTTTTTCGCAGGCTTTTCCGGCGGGCGCAAAAGCGTGCTGCCGGGCATGGCCTCCCGGGAAACGGTGCTTTATAACCACTGCGCGAAGTTTATCGCCCATCCCAAGGCGCGTACAGGCATTCTTGCGGGCAATCCGATCCACGAGGATATGGTCCATGCTGCCAGGGTGGCAAAGCTGCAATTCATTGTCAATGTGGCGCTGGATGAAAACAAAAAAATCATCGGCGCCTGGGCAGGCGACCCTTTCAAGGCCCATGAACTGGGCTGCTCCTATGTCATGGATCATGCCCGTGTGCCGGCCGTGACGGGGGATATTGTGCTGACCTCCAACGGTGGTTATCCGCTGGATCAAAACATTTATCAAGCCGTGAAGTGCATGACTGCAGCGGAAGGCTGCGTGCGCCCCGGCGGCGTCATCATCGTCTCCGCCGCCTGCCATGACGGTCACGGCGGGGAGTATTTTTTCCTCCAGAGCAGCCAGGCTTTGCCGCCGGAGGAAATCTTCCGTCAGATCGGCGCCGTACCGGCCGAGGAAACGGAGCCGGACCAGTGGCAGACGCAGATATTCATGCGGGTACTGAGCCATGCCAGGGTGATCCTCATTGCCGATCCATCCCTCAAGGATCCAATCGAAAAGATGCATATGGCCTATGCGGCCTCCCTCGAAAGCGCTCTGGCCATGGCGGAAACCATGGCCCCGGGGGGCCGCTATGTCATCATCCCCGACGGCGTGTCCGTCATAGTCGAAAAGTGAAATAATTGATTTCATAAGGAGCGGCTACGAATGAAAAGGGCGACCATGACCCTGGACCGGGACTATGCCATCGGAACGGTTGATAAAAGGCTGTACGGCAACTTTGTGGAGCATCTGGGCCGCTGCGTATATGGGGGCATCTATGAACCGGGCCATCCTACGGCGGATGCGCAGGGCTTCCGTCAGGATGTAATGGACTTGGTACGCAAGCTTGACGTGCCCGTGGTGCGATATCCCGGCGGCAACTTCGTGTCCGGCTTCAACTGGGAGGATTCCATCGGCCCGGTGGCCGAGCGGCCCAAGCGGCTGGACCTGGCCTGGTATACCACCGAAACCAACGAGGTGGGCCTGCATGAGTTTTATCATTGGGCCAGGA
>JAEYOV010000042.1 GCA_023411395.1 Bacillota bacterium | reverse complement strand
TACCCCCAGCCCCACCCCCGTCCAGCAAAGCGGCTATGCCGCCACCTTGGGCGACAATGTGCCCATGCGCGGTGCGGCCGATCCCAACAGCATGCTGGTGAACATGCTGCCCAAGGACGTGGTCGTCTATGTCAGCGGCCAGGAGTATATCGATGGCAAGACCTGGCACATCGCGCGGTTCAATGAGCAATGGGGCTATATCCGGGCCGACCAGCTCCGCTGGCTCTCCCAGGCGGAGACGGAAGCCTACCTGGAATCACTGCACGCCCCCACGCCCACTCCGGCGGCCACCCTGCCCCCGCTTAACGAAAACAGCCTCTCCAGCTACGGCTATGTGACCACCAACAGCGTCAATTTCCGCGCTGCGCCAGGAAATGGAACCCGGATCCGCACCCTGAACAAATACGCCTTTGCCCTGGTAACGGGCAGCACCCAGGTAGACGGAAAAACCTGGTACAAGGTGAACCAGGCCGGTACTGACGGGTATATCTCCGGCGATTACTTCCATGTGCTGACGCTGGCCGAGCTGGAAGAATTCCTGCAAAGCCCCGAATACTCCCAGGGGGCCACAGGCGGTACCGGCGGTACCGGTGGTAACAATAACAGCGGCAGCAACAGCCCGCCGACCTCCCTGGAAGATTTGAATACGGGCACGTGGACCAATCCGAACACAGGCTTGAATGCCACCTATGAGCCTTTCGATCCCTACGCAACGCCGGACCCCGTGCCCACCCCTTCCCCCAGCCCCACCCCTGAACCCTTTGAAACCCTTCCTCCACCTACGAGTACCCCTGTTTTAACTCAGGCGGACGGCCCCAACCTTGGAATTTGGCTGGGATTGGGCGCAACGCTTCTGGCAGGCTTTGGCGGCTTGTATGCCTACGCCTTGCATAAATCCAACCAGCGCAAGGCCGCCGCACGGGCTGCCCAGCGCAGGAACGCCATGCAGCAGAATCCGCAAAGCGGCGCAAGGCCCTACGCCCGCGCCACCAACGCGCCCATGGTTCCCCCCGCTTCCGGCACGCAGGCAAGGCCGGCGCCTCCCACGGGAGCGCAAAGGCCGCCGGCGCCCGGCAGCACCAATCCCTATAGCCAGCGGCCAGCACCCGCACAGCCTTCCGGTACGGCCCAGCGGCCGGTGGGAACAAAGCCTGTCCAACCTGGCGCAGCGCCCGCGGCACGGCCCGGCCAGCAGCCCAGCGCGTTTGCCCGGCCCTCCGGAGCACAGCCCGGAGCCCAGCCCACCGTACCCTACAGGCCGGAGGCGCAAGGCAGCGCGGCCGCTCCTGATGCAAGCGGCGGCAATGCCCAGCACAGCGGCGCTTTGGGCAGCACCACCCGCCAGCCCAGGGCTATCCGCCACGCGGGCAACCCTCCCGCTGACCAAACCACACCGACGGATACCAACGAAAACCTATAACCATACCGGGGAGGCGCTGCCTCCCCGGACCTTTTTCGAGAAAATGATACGTCATTTTCTCGATCTGCACTTTTCACCTGTGAGCTCTTGCACCAGCCTACGCTGCGCTTGGCTGGTGCAAGCTCACGGTCGGCGAAAAGCGTAAGGAAAGCTTGCTTCGCAAGCGACCCGCCCGCCCGGCGAAGCCGGGCGAGACGATTTCAAATGAAGGGGTGCACCCCTTCATTGCATCCCCGGAATTTGTCCCAATTTTATCTTAAGTCCGAGACCATTCGATATAGTTAAAGAGTGAATACAAACATGCCCTTCCAAGAATGTCATTGGAAGGGCATGCTTGTATTTCCGAAGCCCTTAATAAACCAGAAACCATGTACTTACATATCCCATGACTCCGTTCACGCTTACCAGCGTCCAATCCGTACCCTTGTTCAGCACCGTCACGCCGGTGCCCACCGGCAGCGTTTTGATGATGGAGGTGCGTAAGCCTGGCCCTGAGCGGAAATTGACAATGCTGCCCCCGTTGGGATTATGCACCGTGGCATCAAAAGGCGCGGCGGTCATCTTCAAATATGCGGTCATCATGTATCCCGTTTTGTCGCCCACCTGTACCCTGCACCAGACATCCCCGCCTTGCAGCACGGAAACAAGTGTGTGATTCTTGTACTTGCCCAGGATGGCAGCCGACAGGGATGGCGTTTCCCTAAGATTCAGCACCTGCGTACGCTTCGGATTGTTCACTACGGCGTATTGGAAAGAACCGCCCGCCTCTGTGGCAAGGTACTTTGAAGCGATATAACCCGTTTGGCCGTCGGTACGCACCTTGTACCAGTCGATGCCCTTCACCAGCACATCCACCCTGGTCCCCTCGGCGATCCCTGTGATCACCGTTCCCGATTCGGCGGGAGACTGCCTAAGATTTACACCCGCGCCTGTGCCGGTGCGCACATACCGTGCCGCTATAACGGCATTGTTGCCGGCGGTCAAATAAGCTTTCATCATGTAGCCTGTTTTACCGCCCACCTGCACCTTGTGAAAAGGTTCGCCCTCTTCCAGAACCATCACCCAGGTACCGGCAGGATACCGCCCAAGCACTTTGGCGGACAGGCTTGCGTTCTCCCTTAGGTTCAGGATACCGCCCTGTACATTCAGGTATGCGGCATCAGCCAGGGAAAGGACGGGGAGAAGGCTCAGCGCTATGGCCACAAAAGCGGCGAGAATCCCCTTGCCTTTGGCATGGCGCCCGGCAGAACCTTTCATGGCAAGACCTCCTTGCTGGGTATGCGGTAAACAGTCCGTTTGTTTCCGATTCAGCCGCAGGATCACACGGCTTGTCCCGTGTCGGTTAAAATTTTTTATTTCCTATTGACATACTAGGAAATATGCGTTATGATCTATTTCATAGCTTACTAATAGGAATTGAGGTGAACGGCTTGCGGTTTCTGCACCCCGGCAACTTAAGTCCCATCCGCTGCATAGGCGGCCGAATGTGCGGCCGTCGATGCTGCTGATTTCAAACGGATGTCATCCCCATCAGGAAAAATATGAAAACGCAAAGGAGCGTTGCCTTATGAAGAAGCTGCTGTCCCTTACCTTGTCCCTTTTCCTTGTACTGTCCCTGTCCGCCGCTTCCGCCCAAACACTGACGAAGGTGGTCATCGGCGCTACCCCCACCCCCCACGCCGAGGTGCTGGAACTGGTCAAAGACGACCTCACCGCCCTGGGATACGACCTTCAAATCGTGGTCTTTACCGAATATCCGCTGCCCAATCCGGCCTTGGCTGCCGGGGAGCTGGACGCCAACTACTTCCAGCACCTGCCCTACCTGAATGCCTACAATGCCACTGTTAAGGAAAACGAGCAGCTTGTCGCCGCCATCGGGGTGCATTATGAGCCCTACGCCCTGTATCCCGGCAAGACCAAAACGCTCGAGGAGCTTGCGGAAGGCGGCATCATCACCATCACCAACGATCCCTCCAACGAGACCCGGGCGCTGCTTTTGCTCCAGGAAGCCGGGCTGATTACCCTCCCTGAGGGGACCACCCCCGACAGCAGCCTGACAGTGCTGGACATCGCTGAAAATCCCCTGAAGCTGGATATCAAAGAAGTGGACGCCTCCACCCTGCCAGCTACTTTGGCTGACGCCGATTTTGCGGTCATCAACGGCAACTTCGCGCTGGACGCGGGTCTGAGCCCCGCCACCGACGCCATTTTCGTGGAGCCTGCTGCCAGTGACGCCGGCAAAACCTATACCAACTATGTGGTGGTCCGGCCTGGCGACGTGGAAGCGGATTTCGTGAAGGCGCTTACAGCCGTGCTGCATACGCAAAAAGTATACGATTTTCTGCTGACCAATGAGGAGTTCAAGGGTGGCGTCATCCCCATCTTCACTCCGGCGGAGTAAGCAACTCCTTGCTCTATAAGGCGTCCGGCAAAAAGCCGGGCGCTTTTTCATGACCTGACCTTATGGTATAATGTGTATAATCCTTTGTCAAGGGATGGAAACTGCCAATGTCGAAAGAAAGCCGAAAAAGATTGTTACGAAAGATTCTGCCGGAATTTGGAGGAGAACAGGCATGCGTAAGCTTTCTTTTGCAGTTGACCCCGGGGACGATGGCAAGCTATTGAAACAGGTTGTATTTGCCCGATGGAAGATTGGCCGCCGCCTGTTTTCCAGCATCAAATTCCAAAACGGGCTGCTGGTGGACGGCATACCCGCCCGCGCAAACCAAAAGGTACGGGCAGGGCAGACCGTTACCCTTCTTATGCCGGAGGATAGCGCTTCCAGCCGGCTGCCGCAAGATGCCCCGCTGTCTGTTGCCTATGAAGATGAAGATTTGCTCATCGTTGTAAAGCCCGCGCCTCTGCCCAGCCAGGCCTCCTCCCGCCAGGGGACGGACACGCTGGAAAACCATGTTGCGGCCCATTTACAATCCGGCGGCCCTTTCGTGTACCGCCCAGTGAACCGGCTGGACAAGGGCGTCAGCGGGCTGATGGCGATTGCCAAAAACCCCTATGCGCAGCAGCGGCTGCAAATTGAACTGCACACGCCGGATTTCGTGCGGGAATACCTTGCGGTGGTGGAAGGCATTCCCGAGCCGCCTTCAGGGGTCATCGAAGCGCCGATTTCAAAAATAAGCCCGGCCGGTGTAAAAAGATGCGTTTCCCCGGATGGGAAGCCTTCCGTCACCCATTATCAGACGCTTAAAACGTGTGCCGGGCTAAGCCTTGTAAAGCTGCGGCTTGAAACGGGCCGCACCCATCAGATCAGGGTGCACCTGCAATCTATCGGCTGCCCGGTAATGGGGGATTTTCTTTATGGCCGGGAAACATCAAGGCTGCCTGGCCGCATTGCGTTGCACTCCTTTCATTTGGAGTGCCTTCATCCGGTGACGAATCAGCGCCTGTCCCTGACCTCGCCGCTGCCGGAGGAGTTGGCAAGGTTGATGGAGGAAAACTAAAACGCGCCTTAAGAAATTGCTCCAAACGCACTTTGGTTCCGGCGTGCCATCTCCAAGCGTTTGCTCAAACGAAAAACTTGGCGATCCCGCTTCCCATGAGGCGGGCCAGCCTTACCTTCCACCTGCCCCTTTTCAAGGGGATGTAGTAAGCGCATCCCCGCCTAAGCCAGCCTTTCCCCTTCCAATACTGGTAATCATACGGATTTGCCGATTGGTACCCAGACTTATTCCAGCATATCTGTTGCACCCGGAACGCGATCAGGGAATATATACCGGGGTCGGTATCCGCACCCCGCATCAAATTGTTCAAAAACGTCTCCGTTCCCCGGCGGATGGCTTTTTCATGCTTGGACCGTATCTCCTCTTTATCCATCAGCGCGCCTGTGCGAAGCTTTACCCTCCCCGCAACGCGGCAGCCCCAGGTATGCAGGGCCGCGTCCATCGTCCTGAGTGCGTGGCCGGTGGAGCCCGCGCCGGATGTGGTGATCAAGAAAGCGCATTTCCCCGCCAGCGCGGGCCGGTGGCAGGTGAAGGCCATGCGGTCGATCCAGTTTTTCAGGATGCCGTTCACATCCTCCACATACACGGGGCTTAAGAACAGATACCCGTCCGCCTCAAGCATCTTGTCCCGTATGGACAGCAGGTCGTCCTTCAAAGGGCACTTGTCTTCACCCTTGTCAAAGCAAAGCCTGCACCCCCTGCAGGTGCGCACATCCAGGCGGCCCAGGGGGATGCGCTCGATTTCCAGATCGATATGGCGCTGCGCGGCTTCTTTTTGAAGCTGCTCTTCCATAAGCGAAGCTGCGCGGCCGGTGTTGCCGTCCACCCTGAAACTGCTGACAATGGAAAGAATTTTCACACGCTTTTTCCTCATTTGTCCGGTTGTGCCGCCGGAATATCCGCTTTTTTGCCGCTACAGAATTTTCCGGCACTCCATATAGTACCGCTTTTCGTGGGCTTCCCCCATGGAAAAGGTTTTACGGGGCAGCGCCCCGTCCCGCCGCACGGCCGGCAGCAGCGCCGGTTTGTCAAGGCCCGGCACCAGGAAGCCCACGGTATCCTTTTGCCCGCACAGGCCGCGCAGGGCGTCTTCACCGTGGATATAATCGATCTCCGCCTCCTTGTGGCGGCGGATATAATCGTCCAGAAATTTTTGCAGCGTGCCCACCGCCAGAGCGGATTCGGGGCGGTGGATGACAACCGCCGCTTCCCTTCCGCCATAAAGCACGGTGATTTGCTGATCATCCGGCTGTTCTTGTTCCCCACCCAAATCCATACCCCGGGCGTGGCAGTAATCCTTCCACTCCCGCAGAAGCTTATCCCCGTCCGCATGGAATACCACCCTGTGAATGGGATGGAAGTGCAGCGCCCCGTCGTGTATGTTCTCCACCTCCACCAGCGCATACCTTGCGGGATGTTTTGACGCCTTCTCAGGTGAAAGCGTCTTTTTCAACTGCTGCCAGTAGGTGCGGGCGGTGGCCAGGGAATGGTTGCCGTCCCCCACGGCCATGAGCAGCGGATTGTCCGGAGGCAGCTTCGCTTTCAGCACCGCCAATGCCTCCCATACGCCCTTGATAAGCGCGGGCTCCGTCACCGCCCAGCCCCGCAAACGGCCGCCGTTTGCCATCAGCGGGAAGTCATATAGAAGCGGCAGTTCGCCCCGCTTTGCATACAGAGGCTCCACCACGGTTTCTTGCATATCATCCAGCAGCAAAAGCACATGCGGGCATTCCAGCGGCGCGCCCTGGCGGACCGCAAGCCTGGGGGGAATGCGGGAGAGGATGGTGCCCTCCGTGGCCCGGATCATGGACCGGGAGCCCGGATCAAAATCATAGCTTTCAAGATCGGCGGCGGCAATCAGGCCCAACCGGGAGCCACTTGGCGTGGTCCGCTCCGTCAGTACAAAGCCGCATCTCACAGCCTCCCGCAGAATGCCCTTTTGCAGGTATTCCGCCATGGCCTGATGAATCCTGGGCACCAGCTCTCCGCTTTGGGCAAGATAAATCTCCGGCAGCGTGATGCGAAGCGCGGAGGGCTTTTCTCCCACCGTCTTCTCCACCGCCTGCCAGTATTCCGGCTGGGAAGTATACTGGTCGCAAGCCACCACCGCCCAGGCGGCAGGATCAATGCCCGGAGCGGGCAACAGTATATCGGTTGGCGCAATGGCCACATGATCCCAGCATTCCATCATGGCGGATACCCCTTTCGTAAAAGCTTACTTGCTATCCAGCCGGATATCCAGCGGCGGGTCACCCATGTTTGTCAAAAGCACGAACGCCTCCGCCGGGCCGGAAAGATAGGCGTTCCGATCCGTCTCCTCCGTCAGCATCACGGGCATCCTGTCATGGATGGGCCTCACCTGCTTATCCGCGGGGCGGGTGAGCACGGTGAACACCTCCCGGCCGTCCTCCAGCTTCTTGTACACCCCCGCCATGTACATCAGGGGGCTTTTTTGAAGGCCGATGGCCATTTTATCCTTCGTTTTTTTACCCAGCGGCGCATGCCGCCACTCAAAAAACCAGTTGGCGGGGATCATGCACCGGCCGGCCAGAAAGGCGGGCCGGAAGAAGGGCGACAGCGCCACGGTCTCCTGACGGGCGTTGATAACGGGGCTTTTCTTCTCCCAGTGAGGAAAGCCCCATTGCATCAGCCTTGGCACAAAGCCTCCCTGCCCGTCGGGCACCAGTACCGGTGCCATTTGCCCAGGGAAAATCTCCCCCTGCGCAAATTCCATCCCGTTCATTTTTTCCAGGATGGCCCGCATTTGCGGATCGTTCACATCCAGCATGAGATAGTACCTGCCGCACACTTTTGTATCCTCCCCTCGCCTGCATCTTATGCGAAAAGCGCCCGGATATCCGCCTCCGAAAGCTGGGTAGGCATTTCTTCCCCGGCGGTGATCAATTGGTCAAAGAGCGCCCGCTTCTTTTTGCCAAGGCGGGCTACCTGCTCCTCAATGCTCAAATGGGTGATCAGGCGCACCACTTCCACCTTGCGCGTTTGCCCGATGCGGTGGGCCCGGTCGGTGGCCTGGTCCTCGGCGGCGGGGTTCCACCAGGGATCGTAATGGATTACCATGTCCGCCCCGATAAGGTTCAGCCCCGTGCCTCCGGCCTTCAGCGAAATCAGGAACACCTGCCCCTCCCCGGCGTTGAAGCCGTCAGCCAGTTCCAGGCGCCTGGCGGGAGGCGTTTCCCCATCCAGGTACAGGCAGGAAATCCCCTCCGCCTCCAGGTGGCGGCGCAGGATCTTCAGCATGCTGGTGAACTGGGAGAAAAGAAGCACCCGCCGCCCCGTCTCCAGCGCGCCCGGCAAAATTTCCAGCAGCATGTCCAGCTTTCCGCTGGCCCCAGAGTAGTCCGGCAGGCAAAGGGCGGGATGGCAGCAGATTTGCCTCAGCTCCGTAATGGCGGCCAGCACCTCCGTGCGGCCACGGCTGATACCTTTTAAGCGCAACAGATCGTCCACCCGGCTGCGCAAACGCAGGAGCGCCGCCTGATAGACCCTGTTCTGCTCCAAAGTCATTTCCGCCATGAGCGTCGTTTCCAGCTTATCTGGCAGTTCCGTCAGCACGTCCTTTTTCAGCCTGCGCAGAAGGAAGGGGCGGATTTTTTGACGCAGGCTTTCGCTGTTGCGGCCATCGCCATGCTGGCGGATGAATCTGGCGTAATTCAAAAGATACCCCGGCAGCACAAAGTCAAAAATGGACCACAGCTCCCCGGTGTTGTTCTCCATGGGCGTTCCGGTCAGCGCCAGGCGCGTCTGGGCCTGCAACTGCTTTACCGCCACCGCCCCCACGCTGGCGGCGTTTTTGATGTGCTGGGCTTCATCCAGAACGGCGAAACGGAAGGGGATATCACACAGCAGCGAAATATCCCTGCGGATGAGAGGATAGGAGGTGATGACCACATCCACCTTGCCGGAAACCTTGATTTCCTCAATCTGTTCCGCCCGGGCGGCCTGGCTGCCGGAAAGGAGCAGCACATTCAGGCCGGACGCAAAACGTTTCAATTCCGCCTGCCAGTTGTAGCAAAGGGAGGTGGGCGTCACCACGATGGTGGGTAGACGGTTTTGCTCCTGCTTTACGGCCCACCAGATCAGCGCGATGACCTGAATGGTTTTTCCAAGACCCATATCGTCCGCCAGCACGCCGCCCATGCGCAGCTTATGCAGCGCTTGCAGCCAGAAAAAACCGCGCTCCTGATATGGGCGCAGCAGCTTGCCCATGGGCGGCGGGCACGGCAGCGGCGCTCTTGTTTCCGGGGCGGTGAGAGCGGCCACGGTATCGCGCACGCTGTCCTCCGCCCGAATGGGCAAATTCTTTTCCGCCAGCAGCGCGCTTAGGTACACGGTGCGGCAGGCGGCCAGGGACAATGTGTTCCCCGCGCTCAGATCGATATTTTCCGTCTGGGCGCTTTCCATCAAAAGATCGGCAGCCTCCTGCCAATCCTCCATGGCGCCAAGGTCCAGGAAAGAGCCGTCTTTTAAGCGGAAATACTTGCGCTTTAGGTGCAGCGCCTGGAAAATAGCCAGAATTTCTGGACTTGGCTGGCCATCCTCCGAAAATTCCAGTAAAAGCTGCCCGCCGGATACCCGCATGCTTCCCTGGAATTTGGGCCTGCGGGGCGTCATACGCCGAAAATCCTGGCTGGCAAAGATTTCGCACAGGCTCATCAAATGATGGACGCCTTCGGACACAAACTGAAAAATGCTGTCCTGGCCGCTTAAATATACCCGGCCCTTGCGCACGTGGAAGCCCGCGTTGGCCAGCTCGTCCAATACGGCATGCTCCGCGCTGGCATCCCGCATTAGAAGCCTGGGTTCATTTTCCGCTGCTTCCTGGCCGGGAGCAGCAAAAGGATCAATTTCATGGGGGCCGTAGGCAAAC
Organism: Bacillota bacterium; assembly: GCA_023411395.1. Taxonomy (GTDB): domain Bacteria; phylum Bacillota; class Clostridia; order Christensenellales; family Aristaeellaceae; genus JAEWAH01. Next base: position 35,685 of record JAEYOV010000042.1, on the reverse strand, counting down.
ACGGTGCGGGCCACCACTTCCGGCCCCACCCGGTCCAAATATACCTTGGCATGAAGCGGTGTGCGGACGATCTTCTTTTGCAGCGCGCTGTCCAGTTCCACCACGCCGGTCAGTTGAAGCCATGGCACCAGCTCGCTGATGACGCGGGGGGCTTCCTTCCCGAAAAAGTCAAAGGATGCGCTGCCGTCGTCCTCCTGGCGGAACAGTACCGCCGCCACGCTCTGCTGCATCTTATTGAGTGCCACCACTTCCCCATTCAGCCACACATAGGCGCAGTCTGGGGTGAGGGGCAGCCATTGTGCCGGAAGCTGGGCGGTGATGGTGATGCCTCTGGCACCGCCGGCTACCTGATAGGTAAGGGGGATTTCCTTATCCTGAACCTGGGCCACGTGATGCGCCACGCCATTTACCGCCAGGCGGAAAGGCAGGTGTTTGAGCAGGCCCAAAAGCACAAGCGCAAAGCGGGGGGGCAGCCGCATGGTGCGGGCCTCCATTCCGTGCTGGGTGACGCCCACTTCCTTCTGCGCCTGGCACAAAGCCCGAAGCACATTCAGAATACCGTTTTCCCGGGGCGTGAAATGCATCCATTCCGGATGGAACACAAAGCCCTTTCCAAAGGGCAGGGAGGTTTGATTGTCGATGGCGTCCAGGAACTGAGGCAGGTTACGCACCACATACAGCCTGTCTTCCCCCACCCGGATGCCTACGCGCAAGGCGGGCTGGCCCATATTGTCCCGCGCAAGGAGCAGTGTGATCTCCATGCGCACGGTGCCCGCCTCGGGCAGTGCGCCTTCCATGGCTTTCAATAGCAGCGGCCCGCCGAGCACAGCCTTGCGCCGTTCAATGTCCTTCCAGGCGCCCGTTTCCCGGGCCATCAGCGTGGCGGCCACCACATGACGGCAGGCGCCCAGCCGCTCCTGGGTTTCACACGAGCACTGAGCCGGGGCGTCGGCGCGCAATACCACTTCCCGGCGCGGCGTTCCCGCCACCACAAAGCGCAGCGATTCCGGGCCGGCGGACAGGGGACGAACGCCGCCCCGCTGATACAAAAGGCTGCCGGCGTTGTATTCGCTTTCCCCGGCCAGCTGCTTAAGCCTTTGAGGTCCCTGGGACATAGCGCGCTCACGCTCCCGACGATTGCAAAATAATAAGAAGGCCAAAAAACGCGGTATCCTTATTTTATTCTTGCAGCAAAGGGCGTATTCCTGCCGTAAAAACGGAAGCATTTCATTTTGCACAGGGCATTCTTGCGATGAATGGATATATTTGAGAAATTCTCCGCATCATGCTATACTATGTCCATCCGTGCTGATGAGCGCGATGAACAAGGAGGAACGTATGGATATTCAGGCCTTCCTTGCCGAAGTATCGGCGCTGCCCGGCCTTTCCGGCAACGAGCAGGCGGTGGCGGAATATGTAAAAGCGCAGTTCGAGCCTTATTGCGACGAGGTTTTCATCGACTGCATGTACAACGTCATCGCCCATAAAAAGGGTTTGGGGCCCAAGGTGATGCTGGCTGCCCACATGGATGAAATCGGCCTGATGGTAGTCAAAATCGAGGACGACGGCTGCCTGCGCATGGGCAATGTGGGCGGTGTGGATCCCCGCATCCTGCCCGGCGGCCAGGTGTGGGTCCATGGGAAGGAAAAGCTGTTTGGAACCATCGGCGCCAAGCCCCCCCATCTGCTCACCCCGGAAGAGCGCAAAAAGAACTACCTCCGGGAGGATTTGTTTGTGGATGTGGGCCTGCCCCCGGAAAAGGTGCGTGAACTTACGCAAATCGGGGACCACATTACCTTCAATACCCCCGCCACACTGCTTAAAAACAACAGGCTCGCCTGCAAGACCATGGACGACCGGGCTTGTGTCGGCATCATGCTTTTGGCGGCGGAGCAATTGAAGAAGATGCAGCACGGCGCCGACGTATATTTTGTAGCCACCACCCAGGAGGAGGTAGGCAGCCGGGGCGCAAGGGCCGCGGCCTTCGATCTGGAACCGGACCTGGCCATTGCCCTGGACGTATGCCATGCCACGATCCCCGGCAGCCGTCCGGACACCACCAGCGACATCGGCAGCATGGTCACCGCCATAGGGCCTTACCTGCAGCCCAAGCTTATGAAACGGCTGATGGACACGGCGAAAAAACATAACGTGGCCCTGCAGACCGAGGTGGATGCCAGAAGCACCTCCACCGACTGCGACGAGCTGCAAATCAGCCGTTCGGGCGTGCCCTCCGTTTTGCTGGAGCTGCCCCTCAAATACATGCACACCACCGTGGAAACCATTGATCTTGGCGTACTTTCGGAAGGAGGCCGGCTGCTGGCCCATTTCCTTGCAGAACTGGACGCCGGCTGGGAGGATGACCTATGGATTTGAAAACGCTCTGCCTGATCCGGGCCGTCAGCGGAAACGAGCAGGAAATCCGCAAGGCGCTTATGGAAGCCTGCCGCCCGCTGTGTGACTCTGTGACCATCGACCGCATGGGCAACGTGGCTGCCTTTAAAAAGGGCACGGAAAAGAACATGCCCCATACCCTTCTGGCCGCCCACATGGACGAGGTGGGCTTCATCGTTACTTCCGCTACGGACGAGGGGCTTCTGCGCATCCAGCCCGTGGGCGGTGTGGACCCCCGGGTCGTTATCAGCAAGCGGGTGCTGGTGGGGGACAAGTTAATCCCCGGCGTTATCGGCGCCATGGCCATCCATTTACAGTCGCAGGAGGACCGCAAGAAGGTTTTAAGCTACGACAGCATCTATGTAGACATAGGCGCAAAGAATAAGGACGACGCGCTTTCAGACTGCCCGGCGGGAAGCTACATCACCTTCGATACGCCTTATGCAAGCTTTGGCGACGGCTTTGTCTGCGCCAGGGCGCTGGACGACCGGGTAGGCTGCCTGAACCTTTTGCGGGTGCTGGAAGATACCTATCCCGGCGATGTCACGTGCCTGTTCACCACCGAGGAGGAGGTTGGCTGCCGCGGCGCCGCGGGCGGTGCGTTTCACGCCGCCCCGGACATGGCGCTGATCCTGGAGGGCACCACCTGCAACGATCTGGGCGATGTGCCGGAAGTAATGCAGGTTTGCCGCGCCGGGGATGGCGTGGCCGTCAGCTTCATGGACAACGCTTCCCTGGTGAACCGGCCCCTGTATGAGGCTGTTTTGCGTACCGCCAGGGAAAACAGCATCCCATATCAAATCAAGCGCAGTGTTTCCGGAGGCAACGACAGCGGTCCCATTCAAAAATCCAGGGCAGGCGTAGCCACCTGTGTTTTGAGCGTGCCCTGCCGCTATATCCACAGCCCTTCCTCCGTGGTGAAGGAAAGCGATGTGTTTGGTCAATACCGCCTGGCTCATGACTTTTTGAAGCATCCCGTTTTGTGAACGCCGGAAGGAGAGAATGCTTATGTTTGAACTTTTGGAAAAACTCCTGGCACCCGTCGGCCCCACCGGCGCGGAACATGCCGTGGCGGATGTGCTCAGGCCCCTCATCGCGCCCCATGTATCCTCCGTCCATACCGATGTGATGGGCAACCTGATCGCCGTGAAGGAAGGCAGACCCGGCGGAAAGCGCATCATGGTCAGCGCCCACATGGACCATATCGGCTTCATCGTCGCCGATATTGAAAAGGAAGGCTTCCTTCGGGTCATGCCCCTGGGCGGCATCAACCTCAAGGTTTCCCTGGCCCGCCAGGTCGCCTTTTTAAATGGCGTGCAGGGCGTATTGGTCAGCCAGCCTGTGCCGGAGGGCGAAACCCAGGCCATGAAGCATCTGTTCATCGACATCGGCGCCGAAAGCCGGGAGGATGCATTGACCATGGTCAACATCGGCGACGCCGCTGTGTATGCCGGGGAAACGTTCCGCCTGGGCCGGCACCGGGTAGCCGCCCCCGCCATGGATGACCGCTGCGCCTGCGCTTTATTGGTATCCCTTTTGCAATCCGTCAGGGAAACCGAAAACACCATCATCGCCGTCTTCTCCACCCAGGAGGAGGTGGGCTGCCGCGGCGCGCAGACGGCCGCCTTCGCCCAGGAACCCGACCTCGGCGTGGCCATCGATGTGACGCTCTGGGGCGATACCCCCGAGACGAAGCTTCCCGCGCTCAAGCTCGGTCAGGGCCCCGCTGTGAAGATCATGGACCACGCCAGCATCTCCAGCCCCATGGTGCGGGATGCCCTCTTTGCGGCCGCACAGAAGGCCGGCGTTTCTGCCCAGCGGGAAGTACTTCCTTACGGGGGGACCGACGCCGGGGCCATCCAGCGGGCGCGGGGCGGCGTGCCGGTGGGCACCGTTTCCATCCCCTGCCGCTATGTCCACAGCGCCTGCGAAACCATCGATTTGCGCGACATGGACGGCGCGCTGAAGCTTATGAAAGAGTTTGTGCAGATGAAGTTTTAGAAGGGCCTGCGGGGAAGGGTTTTTTGAAAAAAACCCCTCCCCGCGCCCTACCCAAAAACTTCATAATAAGGGAAGATATATATGTTTTGGGAGGTGGGGGAATGGAGGCTGCCGCGTTTTTATTGTTATATCTTTTATGCGGCATGATTATCATTCGTTACCTTTTGCCATCCCATAAGCCCCTTACCCGCTGGTGGCTGGGGCTTTCCCTGGGGCTCTTTCTGCTCATGTGGCTGCCGGCCCTCATGGCCTTTTTCCTGAAATTCAGCCGGGCGGGCCATTATGTGACGCTGATTCCCCTTGGCCTCCTTACCGCTGGCGCCTATCTGATACGGGACAAAAAGCATTCCCTTCGGCCATGGGATGCGGAGGAAGCCACCTTCCTCAACATTCTGCTGTTTGTTGCCCTGCCGCTGACCTTACTTGGCGGTTACCTGCAATATACCCATAACCTGCGCCCGGCGGCGGACGGAAGCTACCACGTGGGCCAGAGCACCTACGGCGATCTGCCGCTGCACACAGCCATCCTCACCAGCCTCCGGGATGCCTCCTTTCCGCCGGATTACAGCATATTACCGGGAGAGCGCCTGTCCTATCCCTTTTTGATGGACAGCCTTTCCACCACGCTGTACATGTTCGGCTTTTCCCTGCAATTGTCCCTGGCCGTGCCGGGAACGCTGATGATGGCGCTGTGCTTTGCGGGATATTTGCTGATAGCTAGGGAGATGGCGGGCGGCCGCCGGGCGGTGATCCTGGCTGCGCTGCTGTTTTTTTTAAATGGCGGGCTGGGCTTTTTGTACACCTTCGACCGGGCGGCGGGGGACTTAAAGGAGCGGTTGTTTGAGGTCATGGAAGGCTACTATAAAACGCCCACCAACCAGCCCGACCCCTACAACCTGCGCTGGAGCAACGTGATTGCCGATCTCATGATCCCCCAGCGTACACTCCTGGGTGGCTGGGCCATGGTGCTGCCCTGCATCTACCTGCTATACACCGCCTTTGCTCCCTCCAGGCGGGAAAGCGGCGCGAATATGCGCCATTTGGCCCTGCTGGGTGTGTGGGCCGGGGGCCTGCCCCTGATCCATACCCATTCCTTCCTGGCGCTGGGGCTTTTAAGCGCCGGATTCCTGCTCTATTCTTTCCTGAGTACGCCCCAAAATAAGGAGAAGCAAAGCTTTCTCCCCTGGCTTGTATATGGAGCCGCCGCGGTTTTGCTGGCCGCGCCGCAGCTATTTGCATGGACGTTCACGCAAGCCTCGGGCAGCAATCATTTTTTGAATTTCCAGTTCAATTGGGTCAATAATCCGGGCGGCGGGGGCATGATCGATTTTTACCTGTGGTTCTACCTGAAAAATATCGGCGTCCCGGTGATATTGCTCCTGTGCGCGTTGCTGGAAAAAAATCCCCGGCACCGCTTTTTGGCCGCCGGAGCCTTCATGATCTTTCTGGCGGCGGAATTCATCCGCTTCCAGCCCAACGAATACGATAACAACAAGCTGTTCTATATCTGGTACATGATCGGCGCCATCCTGGCGGCGGATTACGCCGTGACGCTGTTTGACCGGCTGAAAGGCTTGCGGGGCCGGTATCTGCTGGCCGCCTTTTCCGCTGTTGTTCTCTTCCTGAGTGCCGGGCTGACCATTGCCCGGGAGGCCGTCAGCGACTATCAGTCCTTTTCCAAGGAGGATATTGAAGCCGCCGCGTACATCGAGGAGGAAACGCCCGCCCACGCCGTGTTCCTCACCGGGTATGAACAGCACCTGAACCCTGTCAGTTCCCTGGCCGGGCGGACCATTGTCTGCGGCCCCGGGCTGTGGCTGTATTACCACGGTTTTGATACCACGGAAAGAAATTATGACATTGTACGCTTTTATGAAGACCCTGAAAACAATCTGGATGTGCTGTACAAATACCGGGTGGAATATATCTTTATCTCCAGCCATGAGCGCTCCAGCAGCAACTTTGATCTGGACTATATCGGGCTGGAAACACTGTTTCCCCTGTGTTACACCAGCGCTTACGGCGGCATCTCCATTTATCTGGTTCCCCCGAAATACCGGGAATCCGGCGGGGAGGGATGAGCATGGAAGAATTCCTGCGCTACTCCATGGCTTATGGCCGGCGCATCAGGGCCATCCTGCTTCTGGATGGTGCCATGGTGCAGCAAAACATCACCATCATCCGTTATTCGTTTGAGGAGTTTACCTATACTTCGGCCAGGCAAAAAAATCCCCGTACCCTGCCCATGGCGAGCCTCTTGTCCGCAGGTTATGCCAGGGGAGATACGGGGGAAGGGGAATAATCGATAAGACATGGAAAAAATCAGAACATTGCTGAATGACAAGGCCCGCAGGCGGGAAATCATACTGTACCTGGTATTCGGCGTGCTGACCACCCTGGTAAATCTGGTTGCCTATTATCTTCTGACGGCGGCGGTTGCCCCGGACGTTCTTGTGGCGGAGAAAGTCATTGGGCTGCCCATCTACTGGTTCCAGGTCGCCAGTGTCCTTTCGTGGATCGTGGCGGTTTCCTTCGCGTATGCGGGCAATAAGCTGTTCGTTTTTCAAAGCAGGCATCTCTCCCGCGGGGCGCTGGCCCGGGAAATTTCCTCCTTCTTCGGCGCTCGGGTCCTGTCCTTGGTGCTGTTCGACGTGGCAGGCATGTCCCTGTTCGTGCGTGTGCTGCGCATGGATGATTTTATGGCCAAGCTTTTAATGAACGTGCTGGTGGTGATATTCAACTACGTTGCCAGCAAACTGGTGATTTTCAAAAAGAAAGCGTAGGTTGCCATGGAACCAAAGGAACTGGTGCTGCTGTACGGGCTTTCCGCCTCCCTCAAGGAGGGGGACCTGATCCAGACTGTGTTACGGGAAGCGGGCATCCCATTGCGGGAAGTCCAGCCCCAGGAACTGGGCCTGCCTGTTGGCGTGCTGGCCGGGCTGGACGCGGCGGAGAACGCCCCGCCGATGGTGGAGCCTTACACCCTGAGCGCCATGATGTTTTGCGGGTTTTCCGAACAGCGGTTGAGGGAGGCCCTTTCCCTTCTGAGGGAGGCAGGGGCGGGAGCATCCAGCCTGAAGGCCGTGCTCACGCCCCAAAACCGGGACTGGCGCTTTTACGATCTGCTAGCGGAACTGAAAAAGGAGCGGGAGGCTTTTTTAAGAATGATACGCGCCGGTTCCCGGGATAAAGAGGAGCAAAACACAAAAAACCAGGATACATAAAAAAAGCATGTCTTTCCTGTTCGAAAGGCATGCCTTATTTTCTTACGAGGTCTTTGAACCATTCCGCCACGCGGTGGTGCAGTTGCTTATGGCGCTTGATGGCCAGCGCCGCATCCAGCGCGCCCTGGCGGTAGCGCAGGTTGTTGGGTTCCCGCCGCACCGCCTCACGGTAGCTTTGGTGCGCCGTTTCATACTGGCGCATGCCCATCAGGATCTGCCCTTGCAGATAAAACCAGTCGCCATCCTTTGACTCTGCCCGGCATAATTGCCGAAGCGCGCTTTCCAAATTGCCCTGCTCCATCAGCTTGATGGCGAAGTGTTTAGCCTCCTCCTGGGAAATGAGGTTAAACCCCACCCGCTTTTCCGAGGCCAGGCGCAGTGCTTCCTCGTAAGCCAGGTTCAGCGCGATCAATTGATCCTGGGCCTTTTTTTGTTCCTCCTGGTCGGTGAACTGGTCCGGATGGCAGCTCTTGACTTTTGAACGGTAAGCAGAGCGCACCTGCTGGGCATCCGCATCGCTTTTCAGGCCCAGCAGTTCAAAGGCGCTTGTCGTAAGCCGTCACCTCCCTCAAGTCCCCGGAACATTATATTTTATCCCGGCGGATGTTGGCCCCAAGGGCACACAGCTTTTGCTCAATATGCTCATACCCCCGGTCAATATGACCGGGTTCATAAATTTCCGTGATGCCTTTTGCCATCAGCCCGGCCACTACCAGCGCCGCGCCGGCCCGGAGGTCGGTGGCGACTACCGGTGCGCCAAAAAGCTGGGGTACGCCCTCAATGAGCGCCGTGCGGTCCACCACGCGCACCCTGGCGCCCATGCGCCGGATCTCATCCAAATGCTTAAAGCGCTGCTCGTAAATGGTTTCTGTCACAATACTGGTGCCGTGAGCGGTGGTGAGCAGTGCCGACATGGGCTGCTGCAGGTCTGTGGGAAAACCGGGATACACCTGCGTTTTGAAATTCACCGCCCGGTGGGGGCTGATGGTGCGCACCCGGATGGCATCGTCGCTGTCGGTAACGCGCACGCCCATCTCCATCAGCTTTGCGGCCAGCGCCTCCATATGGGTGGGAATACAGCCGTGGATTGTAACGTCGCCCCGTGTGGCGGCGGCGGCAATCATCAGCGTACCGGTCTCGATCTGGTCGGGGATCACGGTATAGGTGCAGCCGTGGAGCTTTTCCACCCCCCGGATGCGGATGATGTCCGTGCCGGCGCCCTTGATGTTGGCGCCCATGCTGTTCAAAAAGTTGGCCAAGTCCACGATATGCGGTTCCTTGGCCGCGTTGTAGATGAGCGTGGTGCCCGATGCCTTCACGGCGGCCAGCATGATGTTGATGGTGCCGCCCACCGTTACCAAATCAAAGAACACGTCCGCGCCCACAAGCTTCTGGCATTGGGCGTAGACCATGCCGCCCTTCTCCTCAATTTCCGCGCCAAGAGCGCCTAACCCCTTCAAATGTTGGTCGATGGGCCGGCTGCCCAGATCGCATCCGCCGGGGTAGGCCACCTCCGCCTTGCGGCAGCGGCCCAACAAAGCCCCCAGCAGATAATAGCTGGCACGAAGCCGCTGGGTGTGCTGGTAGGAAACGTGAATACCCTCTGCGGGCCTTGGATCCACCGTCATAAACTTGCCCGGCTCATACGTTACCCGGGCGCCCAATGAACGGAGGATGGCGATAAGGGCGTTCACATCCTCAATGTCCGGCAGATTTTCGATGGTGCAGGGCTCGCTGCATAACAGGATCGCAGGGATCACCGCCACCGATGTGTTTTTCCCGCCGCTTATCCTGGTTTCCCCTGTTAGCGGCGTTCCGCCGGTAATCAGCATTCTTTCTGTGTCCGCCATACCGCTGGCCAAAAGCCAGGTCACCTCCTTGGGTTGCTTGCTCCCCCAAACCGGGCTAGGGATGCATTGCCCGCCTTATTCAGGACATTCAATACATCCCCAAGTCTGTGACACAGAGCATCCGCTTCATTATACACACAATGATGCCAATTTACAAGTACTGTGATGAACGCATAAGGATGACGGCAAACCCGCCATTTCCCATTCGCCCATTCTCCAAACACTCGCATATTTGTAAGTATAATGACTTTTATTGATTTAGATCGTATTTGGTCGTATAATGGAATAAATCCTTATTCGTTTGATGCGCAAATTTAATGCCGATGTCCAAAAGGGGAAGGGGATATAACAGATGACACGGAAAAAGCTTGTGATCGGCATCCTCCTTTTGATGGCGGCCGCCGGGGTTTTTCTTGCCTTTCAACAATTATCCGCTTTTTTTGCGTCAACAGGGAGCGATAATGCATCCAATCATGTGTTGGGGCTACGCATTCCATGGAAAGGATATTCAGGCCGCGGTGAAGCGGTTTCAAGAATAACGGAGACGTACAACCAAAAAGAGAATCCGGGCAGAAAAGTTATTGTGGAAAACGGGGATGAAGACATCCAAACCATCGGAAGCCTCCTTAAAAGCGATACGCAAACGGTCTTTGTACTTCCTTACAGATTTGTCAGGTATTTTGGCATGAAGGGATCATTGGCGGACCTGACCGAACACTTTGCAGATGCCAACGCCCTGTTTTTTCCACAGATATGGGAGCTGGGCACATATGAATCCGCGGTATACGGCGTGCCTTGGCTGGGCCATTCCATGGGCCTGCTCTATAACAAGGCACTGCTGGACAAGGCCGGGGTGGATCCCACATCCATCACAAGCCTCGATGCGCTGGTGGAAGCCATGAAAAAGGTAGAGGCGGCAACGGATGCCTGCGGCATAGGCCTGGTGGGGGCGGACAGCAACGACGTATCCTGGATGGTCAACCAGTTCGTGTACGGTTTTGGCGCAAGCCTGGTCAGTGAAGACGGCAAGAATGTGGCGGCCAACAGCAGCAAGGCCCGGGATGCCCTGGTTTTCTACAGGGATGTTCTGGGTTCCCATGCGCAACCCACCTGGCGGGAAGATACGGGCATTGAGGTGATGGAACGATTTTTAAAACAGGAGGTGGCATTTGAAATTCAGGGCATATGGGGAGTTACGGACATACAAAAAAACGGCTCCCCGTTTGAGGTGGGTGTGATCGCGCTGAAGGACATTGGCCTATGCGCCGAGGTGGGGCCCATGATGCTTGCAATCTCTTCCGCCATGGATGAAAAGACGAAAGAAGAAGCTTTCCGGTTGATGCGCCATCTGATTTCATATGATGCCCAGGAGCAGATCATGAAAGGGGAATACAGTCCTGAGCATGATACGCATTATCCCTTCCGCACACCCATCCGCATGGATATGGCGGACAGCGCAATTTTTTACAGCCGCCCGGAGTACCTGGCGTTTATCAGGGGATTTGAAAGCCCCAGCATCGACGTCCCTGTTCCCGAGTGGCAGGAAGTGAAAAGTCAAATCTACGAGCCTGGATTGAGCCGTGTCATGCGCGGCGAATTGCCTGTGAATGAATTTCTCAACATGCTGGAGGCTGAAGGCAACAAAATGCTGAACGGGCCGCAGGATTGAAACGCGGCAGAAAGGCTTGATACGCATGAAGCTGTTGATTGTGGATGATTCAAAAGCGGATGTTATGCTCTTGAAGAATATGCTCAGGGAATACAATCCGATGATCGCCTATGACGGCGTGGAGGCCATGGAGCAGCTTGAGAAAAATCCGGACATCGGCATCATGATCCTGGATCTGAACATGCCGCGTATGAACGGGTTTCAAGTGCTGGAGGCCATGGGACTCAATCCTGAATACAAAAAAATCGCAACACTCATTCTGACAAATTATGATGAAATCGACAACGAGATCAAGGGGCTTGAATTGGGGGCTGTAGACTATATCAGAAAGCCCTTGAATCTGCCTTCCCTTTTAAAGAGGATCGCGGTTCACAGCAATTTGGTAAATGCCCGCAAATCACTGGAGCAGCATAATATCGCGCTGGAAAACGCGGTGCAGGAGCGTACGCGGGAACTGAACCAGACCAGGGATATAACCATCCAGGCGCTGGTGAGCCTGCTGGAAGTGCGCAATGTGGAATCCAGCAACCACACCAGGCGGACCCAGTGGATGATGAAGGCCCTCTGCGAACATTTGCGTACAAAAGAGCCGTACGGGAACATATTGACAGACGCGTATATACAGGAATTGTTCTCAACAGCGCCGCTGCATGACATCGGGAAAGTAGGCATCCCCGACAACATCCTGCTCAAGCCCGGCAGGCTGACCCCGGAAGAGTTTGAAATCATGAAAAAGCATGTGGTCTATGGTGTGGATGCGCTATGCTCCAGGAACTGCAACGGCAGCGGCCTTTCTTTTATTCGCACGGCCATGGAAATCGCCGCGTCGCATCACGAAAAATACGACGGCTCGGGTTATCCCAAAGGCCTTGCGGGCAAGGATATCCCTCTGGCAGGCAGGCTGATGGCCCTTATTGACGTATACGACGCGTTGGTCAGCCAGCGTGTTTATAAGGAGGCATATTCCCATGAGGAGGCCTTGTCCATGATTGAAAAAGACAGAGGAAAGCATTTTGATCCGGAGATTACGGATGCATTTTTTGAGATTGAGGCGGATATCAAAAAAATTGCCGATACGTTTGTTCAGCAGCAGCCATGAGGTTGAGTGCCATGAAGACAAAGAGCCGTATCCTTGGCATGGCGGCAGCCTGGTTTGTTTGCTCTCTCCTTTTTCCCCTTCCGGCCTTGGGGGGCGGCATCAGCCTTACGGAGGCGGAAAAGGAATTCATCGATGCGCACCCGGTGATCAGGCTTGGCATTGACCCCACGTTCATCCCCTATGAGTTCATAGATACGGACGGGGAGTACAAGGGCATCGCCGCAGACTATATCGGGCTGATCAGTAAGCAAACCGGCCTTGCAATGGTTCCCGCGCAGGACATCACCTGGTCGGAAGCTCACGAGAAGGCGGTGGAAAGGGAACTGGATGTGCTGCCCTGTGTGGCAAAAACGCCGGAACGGGAAAAGTATTTTCTCTTCTCGGATTCCTACTACACCTTTCAGCGCGTCATCTTTGTCCATGAGGACAACCGTACCATCAAATCCTTTGAAGACCTTGGCGGAAAGCATGTGGCGGTACAGGCGCACAGCTCCCATCACGGTTACCTGCAATCCTTCGAGGCGATTTCCTTGAACTTGTATGATACGGTGCCGCAAGCGCTCCAGGCCGTTTCCCAAGGCAGGGAGCAGGCTTTTATCGGCAACCTTACCACTTCCAGCTACCTTGCCAGGACCAATGGCATCGCAAATCTGAAATACATCACCATTCCCACGCAAAGCCCGCAGGGGTTGCATTTTGCCGTCCGTGATGACTGGCCGGAGCTTGTTTCCATTCTCAACAAGGCACTGCGCAGCATTGGCAACGAAGAAAAAATAGCCATCAACAACAAGTGGATCGGTGTTCAAACGGATGCCGATTATTCGGGGGTCATCCGCATCGCCGTGATTGTCGGCTCGGTCATTGCACTGGTTCTTGCCGTATCCCTTTTTTGGATCATGCGGCTGCGGCGCGAAATCGTCATGCGGAAAAAAACACAGGAGGAGTTGAAGGCCGCCAAAGAGGAGGCGGAGCAGGCCAACCAGACCAAATCCCTTTTTCTGGCCAGAATGTCCCATGAAATCAGAACGCCGCTGAGCGCGATTACGGGCATGTCCTATCTGATCAAAAAGGCCGGTGTAACGCCAACCCAGAGCATTTACCTGGAGAAGCTGAATCAGGCCGCCAGGAATATGCTGGGCGTCATCAACGATATTCTCGACTTTTCCAAAATCGAAGCCGGGAAAGTGGAGATTGAGAACATTTCTTTTGAGCTGGACAGGGTTCTCCAGCGGATCATGAATATACTCTCCATCCGGGTGCAGGAGAAGGGTATCGAGCTGATCATGGACAAGGCGCCGGAGATGCCTTCCGGTTTTCTTGGTGATCCGGCCAGAATCGAACAGATTCTGACCAACCTTTTGAGCAATGCCGTGAAATTCACGGATCAGGGGTCGGTCACGCTTTCTGTCCGTACCGTGCTCCAGGAGAACAGCCCGCCCATGACGGAGTTTGCCGTAAGGGATACGGGCATCGGCATGCATGAGGAGCAGGTCAAGCGGCTGTTCGTTCCCTTTGACCAGGGCGATTCCAGCATCAGCCGCCGTTTTGGGGGTACAGGCCTGGGGCTGTCCATCGTCAAAAGCCTTACCGACATGTTGGGCGGAGAGATTGAGGTTCACAGCGTTTTGAACGAAGGCTCGGTCTTTACGGTGCGGCTTCCGCTGAAGACGGACGCGGCCAAAGAGCAAACCTGTGATCAGAAGATGGGAGTCAACTGCTTTGCCGGCATACGCGCGCTGGTGTTGGACAGGAGCGACGGCGCCGTTACGCTTTTGGAGGCACTGCAGTCCTTTGGCATTGCAGCGGACCACACCGCCTCCCAGGAGGAGGCCATGCAAAAACTGCGGGAAGCAGCCCTGGAGGAAGGGTTGCCTTACAATCTGCTGGTGGTAGACCATATGACACCTGGGGAGGGCGGCATCCTATTCGCAGGCAAGGCAAGAAAACCGTCCTTTGCAGGGCAGCCGTTAAAATGCATGCTTCTTGTGCCCATGGCCAGGGAGGATCTGTTTGAAGAGGCGGAGGCCGCGGGCATTGACCTTGCCGTTGCAAAGCCGGTGATTCCTTCCGTTTTGTATAACGGCATCATTGAAATGTTCGGCGTCAAGCCTCCCCAGGCAGATGCGAAGCAGGCGGCGCAGGCATCGCTTACAGCCGCGTTTCCCTACCATATCCTGCTGGTGGAGGATAACAAAACAAATCAGTTTATCGCAAAGACCATACTGGAGCAGGCGGGACTCCGGGTGTCCAAGGCTGAAAACGGCCAGGAAGCCTGTACCTTTTTTGCTGAAAATAAAAAAAACCTGGATTTGATTCTCATGGACATACACATGCCTGTGATGGACGGGTATGCCGCCAGCGACATCATCCGCAAAACCGACAAAGAGATTCCCATTGTCGCCATGACAGCGGATGCCGTAGCCGATGTGAAGGAAAAGTGCAGGCGCCACGGGATTTACCATTACGTCAGCAAGCCGTTTGAGCCCGACCAATTAATCATCACTATACTGGAATTGCTCAGGGGCAGGAATGCTTCTGCCACAGTACCCATGGCCGAAGCACGGGATACCGCCGGCCCTGTGCTGGATATTGGCGACGGCCTGCGCAGAATTGGAGGCAGCGAGGAAGTCTACCGCATGGTGCTTAGGGAATACAAAGAGGAAAATGCTTGCATTGTGTCGTCGCTGGCAGAACAAATCAAGGCCGGGAATGATGACCAGGCCGTGCAGATCGTGCACAAAATCAAGGGCATCTCCGGCAGCATTGGCGCCAGGCGGGTGCAGGAAGCCGCCGCACAGCTGCAAAAAGCGCTTCAGGCACACGATAAAGAGGAGGTGCCAAGATACCAGGCGCTTTTTGCAGCGTTACTTCAGACGCTGATAATGGAAATTGATGCGTACTTGAATGACGGCATAAAACCGCAATCTCCGGAAAGTTGATCTGACACGCATTCACGGAAAAATACAGGGCAGTTTCATAACGGGGTGGCGGCGAGCGCCTTGGCTGGCAACTGCCCGAGCCTGGAGCTTTCAAATGGCTTTGCCATTTGAAAACGGAATATCGGCCAAGCGAAGCGCAGGACGATGCGCAGGACTACAGGAGAAAAGTGCATACCCGAGAAAAGGGCATCGCCATTTTCTCGAAAGTAAGAAAGGATACTCCATTACGGAATATCCTTTCAGGGCCTGCGGGGTAAAGCAAACCACCTATAAAAAAGGAAAGGGTTGCTTGCCGCAATCGAACGGGCACATGCACAGCTTCTTTTTCTCTCTCACATCCACACAGGCGCTTTCCAATTCCACGCTCTACATTGAAAAAAAGGAACGAAAGGCCTTCATGCGCCGGTTCGAAATGATCCTTACAGATCATCCGCCCCAATGCTAGCATACCCCGCGAAATGCGGAATATGCGCGGGTGAGGATTCGAAATTTTGCCTGTTGCCATGGGCGGGGCTTTTTCATTTTGGGTTGGCAGAAAGAGTTTTTTTCAAAGCACTGATTTTCGTTTCTCGGAAAGTGTTCGGTCAACCAATCGCGACAGTTATGGCTTCCCCTTTGAGGGGAAGCTGTCGCCGGAGGCGACTGATGAGGTGTAAGGAGAGGGTGCTATTTCTGGTATGATTTTTTGGCTTAACACCTCATCCGGCACTTCGTGCCACCTTCTCCTCAAGGAGAAGGCATGGCAAATCGCTTTTTCCACCCGAATATCTACATCCGTTCCGGGGCTTCCATGCCGATGAGGTACAGCCCCTGCTTCACCACATTTTTGACCGCTTCCGTCAGCTTCACCCGGGCGGCGGCCAGGCCGTCGCCATCGTCCAGGATGCGGTGCTCGTAATAGAACTTGTTGTAGGCCTGGCACAGGTCGGTAACAGCCCTGGTCAGAATGGAAGGCTCGTAACGCAGCGCGGCTTCCTTCACCGTCTCCGGGAAGCGGGAGAGCTGGCGCAGAATTTCCTGGGCCTCGTCGTCGGTAAGCGCTTCGTAGTCAGGTTCAGGCAACGGTACTTCTTCCGCCTTGCGAAGCAGGGAACAGCACCTTGCATGGGTATACTGCACATACGGCCCCGTTTCGCCGTCAAAATTCAGCGCCCTGTCCCACCAGAAGTCGATGTCCTTGATGCGGTTGTTTTGAAGATCGGCGTAGATCACCGCGCCGATGCCCACCTGCCGGGCCACATCGGCCTTATTTATAAGGTGCGGGCTCTTTTCCTCAATGATGGCCATGGCCTTTTCCTGGGCGCGTTCCAGCAGCTCTTCCAGATAGACCACATGGCCTTTCCTTGTGGCCAGCGCCTGGCCCTCGAAGGAAACCATGCCAAAGGGCACGTGAATGAGGTCCTTGGCCCAGGGGTAGCCCATCAACTCCACAACCTTCATCCACTGGCGGAAATGCAGGTCCTGCTGATAAGCCACAACATACAAACATTTGTCAAAATGGAAGGTATCGTACCGGTACAGCGCCGCGGCGATGTCCCTCGTGGGGTAAAGCGTGGCCCCATCCCGCTTCAAAATCAGGCAAGGAGGCATCTTGTATTCCTCCAAATCGACGATGGAGGCGCCCTCGCTCAATGTGAGCAGGTTCTTATCCCTCAATTCCCTGACCACCCGGTCCATCTTGTCGCTGTAGAAGCTTTCTCCGGTGTAATAGTCAAAGGAGACGCCCAGTAAGTCGTACACCTTCTGGCTGTCTTTAAGGGTCATGTCCTTGAACCAATTGAAGATGGCGAGAACTTCTTCGTCGCCGTCCTCGATCTTTTTGAACCAGGCCCGGCCTTCATCCTCTAAAGCGGGATTCTTTTCTGCTTCTTCATGGAAGCGCACATACAAATCCACCAGCGCCTGCACGCCGCCTTCAGCCACCATTTCCTCGGAACCCCAATGCTTGTAGGCGGCAATCATTTTGCCAAACTGCGTGCCCCAGTCGCCCAGGTGATTGATGCCCACGGTTTTGTAACCCAGGAAATCAAAAATCCGTTTCAGGCTGTGGCCGATCATGGTGGTACTAAGGTGGCCTATATGAAACCGCTTGGCGATGTTGATGGAGGAATAATCCAGGCAGATGGTTTTGCCCGCGCCCTCCTGGGACGCGCCCCATTTTTCCCCGGCGTCAAGCACGGTTTGCAGTGTTTCTCTTGCAAAGTTCTCCCGGTTCAGAAAGAAATTCAGATACCCGCCCACGCAGTCAAGGCGGGCCACCTGGGGCGCGACGATGGCGCCTTGCAGCCGGGAGGCGATCATGGGCGGCGCGGCCCTTAAAACTTTCGCCAGGCGGAAGCAGGGAAAGGCGTAGTCGCCCATCTCCCGTTCCGGGGGGATTTCCAAAAATCCTTCGATCTCCTCCCGGCCGGGCAGGTTTTCCATACCGGGCCAGGCGGCTTCCATGCCGGCCTCGATCAATGCGGCAATGCGGGCTTTCATATCCATGGGCCATTCTCCTTTGGGCGCTGGAAATATTGTACGGTCTATCTTACCATAGCGAAGTGCCCGGCGCAACGGATTTGATGCATAAGGTTCGCGGGAAGGGAGCTTTTTGAAAAAATCTCCCTTCCCGCACCCATCCCTCAAAAACTTCGATTCATTATAAAAAATGGCATGTAAGCTACAAAATGAATAAGGCTTGAAATTCACTGCCTTTTCAGGCTACAATAAAGGGTAGCCTTATGAGCGGAGGAGTTTTACACTTCTTTGTGCTTGGGCGCAGCGAAAGGATTGAAGGATTCAAATGACATTCGCAAACACTTTGTCTACGGAATTTCATATTCAGCTCTGGCAGGCGGAGGCGGTGATCCGCCTGCTGGATGAAGGAAATACGCTGCCTTTTATCGCCCGCTACCGCAAGGAGCAGCACGGGGAGCTGAACGACCAGGTATTGCGGGATATTTCCCTGCGGCTTACCCAGCTTCGCGCGCTGCAAAAGCGGCGGGAGGAGATACTATCTTCCCTGGAAAAGCAGGGCGTTTTGACGGAGGAATTGCAAAAGGCCGTCGGTGCGGCGGAAACCACGGGAGCACTGGAGGACATCTACCGCCCCTTCAGGCCCAAGCGCCGCACCAGGGCCACCGTGGCCAGGGAACGGGGTCTGGAGCCGCTGGCCAATATACTTCTTGTGCAGGCCGTTAAGGCAGGCAAAGCGGACGATCTGGCCGTACCTTACGTATCGGAAGAAAAAGGTGTTCCCGACACGGAGGCGGCCATCGCCGGCGCCATGGACATCCTGGCTGAAGATTTTTCAAACGACGCCGGAATCCGGACCAAATTGAAGGAGCTGTACCGGCGCACCTGCCAGGTTATGGTGAAGGCGGCCAAGGAGGAGGACTCCGTATACCGCATGTACTACGATTACCAGGAGCCGCTGCGCCTGATGCCCTCCCACCGGGTGCTGGCCATGAACCGGGGCGAGGCGGAGGGCTTTTTGAAGGTTTCCCTTGCGGTGGAAGAGATAGATGCCATTGCGGAAGTGGCCCGTCCCTTCGTGCGGCACGGCAGCATCACCACCCAGTATGTGCAAATGGCGGCGGAGGACAGCTACCGGCGGCTGATTGCCCCTTCCCTGGAAAACGAGCTTCGCGGCTACCTGACCGACCGTGCCCAGGAAGCCGCGGTACGGGTGTTTGCCCAGAATTTGAAGCCGCTGTTGATGCAGCCCCCCGTTCGGGGCAAGGCTGCCATCGGGCTGGACCCCGGCATCCGCACCGGCTGCAAAACGGCGGTGGTGGATGAAACAGGCCGGGTGCTGGATACAGCCGTGATCTTTCCCCTGCCCAGCCACGGCCGGGTGGAGCAGGCGAAGGACACGGTGAAAAAGCTCATTCGCAAGTACCGCATCCAGGTGGCGGCCATCGGTAACGGAACCGCCTCCCGGGAGACGGAAGAATTCTTTGTTTCTGTGCTTCACGACATGCCGGGGGAAAACCTAGCCTACATGGTGGTTTCCGAGGCGGGGGCCTCCGTCTATTCTGCCTCGCCTCTGGCCGCCAAGGAATTCCCCCAGTTCGACGTATCGCTGCGCAGCGCCGTATCCATTGCCCGGCGATTGCAGGACCCGCTGGCGGAGCTGGTGAAGATCGACCCCAAGTCCATCGGGGTGGGCCAGTACCAGCACGACCTGAAGGAAGCGGAGCTGGACGCGGCGCTATCGGGCGTGGTGGAAGACTGCGTCAACGCCGTGGGGGTGGATGTGAACACCGCCAGCCCGTCACTACTCAGCCACATTGCCGGTATCAACGGCACCGTGGCGCAAAACATCGTTGCCTACCGGGAAGAAAACGGGCCTTTTCCCACCCGGGCGGGGCTTAAAAAAGTGCCCAAGCTGGGTCCCAAGGCCTTTGAGCAGTGCGCCGGCTTTTTGCGCATTCCCGGCGGCAAGAACCCATTGGAAAACACCGGCGTCCATCCCGAATCTTACGAGGCGGCGGAAGCGCTTTTGAAGCTTGCGGGCCTTACGGTGCGTACCGCTCCCGGTAACATCGCCAAAAAGGTGGAGGAGCTTGGCGCGGATAAAGCAGCCAAACAATTGGGTATCGGCCTGCCCACACTCCGCGACATCGTGAAGGAACTGGAAAAGCCCGGCCGCGACCCCCGGGATGAGCTGCCTCCGCCCCTTTTGCGAAGCGATGTGCTCACCCTGGAGGATTTGAAGCCGGGCATGGAGCTGATGGGAACGGTACGCAACGTGGCCGATTTCGGGGCCTTTGTGGACATCGGCGTCCACCGGGACGGGCTGGTCCATATTTCCCAATTAAGCCGGCGCAGGGTGAATCATCCCGGCGAAGCCGTGAAGGTGGGGGATATCGTCAAGGTCTGGGTCGCCTCCGTGGAAAAGGACAAGAACCGGATCTCCCTCACCATGATTCCCCCGGCGGAAAAGAAATAGCCGAACCAGCGGTTTTGTTCATTCATTTTGTGTTTTCGCTGTACCACATTTCCGTCGGCTCCGACAGGGATACGACAATCAGATCATCCGTTTCCAGGATGCCGCCTTTGGCAGGCCAGACATCCATGTCCCTTGCAAGCTCCGCGGCACGGCGGCATTGCGCGCGGGTCGGGCGTGTGAAGGCATATCCCAGCGTATTGTAGAAATTCGCGATGCGATTATTGCTGCCGTCATCCCAGGAAAAGAAGGATTGCCCGATGGTTCCCGAGGAGACTCTTTTAACGCCGTCCATCTCGTATTTACCAACGAAGACAACGGTCTTTTGATGGTAATCGGCGCCCGCTTCCCGGATATCGTCCAGGATCTGGCCGGCGGTCAGGACATCGTGGCGGTATGCGACGCTCCCGTAATAGTACAGCGTGTTCATGTTCCTGGCGTTCAGGAAAAGCATGAGGCCACAGAGCAAGAGCGCCGCGAACCGGACGCGCCTGTTGTTCAGTTCCTCAAGGAGCATCACGATGCCCAGGCCCTGTACGATGGGCATGCCCAGCAGCATGCGGCCGGAGGTATTGTGGGTGCCCAGCAGGAGGTACAGGGCAAACGGGGCGGCAATCAAAAGGCCGGTCAGGACCAGGTAGCGCGCTTTCTTTACAAAGCCCTTCCCTTTGATGATCCGAATCAGGGCAAAACCAACCAGGCAGCAGGTGGCAGCGCCAATTTCCAGGCCGCCGTACACGTAAAGCCCATTGATGGTTAGCCCCAGGAAGTAGCGCACCACATTGGCCACTGTTGCCATCAGGGCGTAGGGAACGCCCCGCGGGTCCCGCCAGCCAAGATAGGAATCGGCAAGATAGCTGCTTTGGGGCGCAAGGATGGACAGCAGCAAAATGATCAGAAAATACAAAAGCACGCTGGCGGCGCATACGGCGGCGGCCTTCCCCAGTACCCTGCCGGGTTTGGCTTCCTCATTGGAAACGGACAAAAGCATATGGGCAGCCGTCATGGTGGCAAACACGCAAAGAAAGGCCTGATAGATGGAAGCGGCAAAGGTCAACAGCAGCGCCGCCCACAGCAGGCCTGTTTTTCTGCCCCGCAAAGCCCAGTCAAGGAAGAAGGCGAATGCCAGCATAACCATGTTCATGCCCAGCGCCACCTGCAGGTTGAACATGGAGAAGGCGAGGATCTCCCCGGCCACAAGGGGGACGGTGGGGAAATAGGCGCAATAGATCAGCGCGGCGGTGCCGTTCCTTTTCAGGACGCCGCTTTGCTCAAAAAGAATATAGTAGGAGAGTACGCCCGAAAAGAACCAGAGGGAGACGGCCAGAAAGTCCCACAGGAAGGGCGAGTAGTCCCCGGTGGGGCTCAAAATAAGATTCAGCAGGGCGATTCCAAACCGGCCCTGTCTCACCCAGAACAGCTCAGGGCTTGTTTTCACAAGCCACAATTCCTCATCAATGGAAACGGTATGGTTTGTGAGCATGAAACCGAAGGCTGCAAGCGCGACAAAATAGGCGGCGGTCAGGCTGCCGCGGCGGCTTTTCAAAAACCGCATGAACTCTTTGGTATTCATGATCGCAAACCACCCCTTGCTTATTTGCGGCCCTGCGTCAAACTTCCCTCTTTCTTATTTCATCCATTCCCTGCAATGGGATCATAACCCAGCAGCAGCGCCTTTAATTCCTCCACAGAATGGGCCATCAGTTCGATGGGATAATCGCCATAGAAATGATCCGGGTCAAAAAAGCATCCTGCCGCGCCCGCGTTTTGGCCGGCCAGGATATCGATGTCCCGGTCGCCTACCATTACCACGCGACCTTTTTTCATATGGAAGCGCGAAATCAGCGCCAGTACCGCGTCGGGGGCGGGCTTGGGCGCAAAGCCGTCCGCGCCGGTGATACAGCCGGCAAACAAATGCTGAAGGGAACAGGCTTCCAGGTATTTCAGGGCAGAGGGGCCCCGGTGCGTAAACAGATAGTTTTTCCCGCCCCTTAGGACAATGGTTTCCAGCAATTCGGGAATGCCCGCATACGGACGGGGGGAACCCACGCTGGGGTCCGCCTTTGTAAACTCTCTGAAACGGGTTTTCAGTTCTTCCTCTGTCAGGTTCAGTGCAAACCGCTCCTTCAGGGTCTGAAGGGCATGGCCTACCGATACTTTGGTCAAGGCATAGGCTTCTTCATAGGTTATAATACAGTTAAGGCCTCCAAAAGCGTCCCGGATGGCCGCGGCGATTTGAGGGTAGCTGTCAAACAGCGTGCCGTCAAAATCCCATATGTAGTGGGTGAAGGGCAGTTCTCCTGAAAGCTTTTCAATCAGCTCCCTGTCCGCGGGACAGGCATCGTATTGCGTAAGCTCCCGCGGCCAAAGCCATCTGGCCTCCCGGTGCTCCGTCAGTTCCGGCTCACCCGATATGATGCGGGCATCGAAAAAATGAAATCGGATGGGTTTGCCGGGATAATCAAAATCGAACCGGTCATACAGGCCGTCAATTTCAATTTCAACCTTCAATTCCTCCCGGCACTCCCGTTTGAGGCAGTCTTCCGGCGTCTCCCCTTCTTCCAGCTTTCCGCCGGGGAATTCCCACAAAAAGGCGCAGGAGCCGCCTTCCCCCCGGCGGCATAGAAAAATCCGCCCGTTCCGGCGGAAAATGGCTGCGGCGACTTTGATGCGTTTCATGCGTATGGCTAGGGCCTTGTGCCCTATTCCTCCTTTGTTTCTTCCGGGGACATGATTTTTGTAATGATGGCCGTTTCCACCCGGTGGTCCAAAAGCTCCTCCACATAAATGCGAAGGCCGCAAACTTCCACCTCGGGATGGCTGCCGTCCTGGGGGATGGTGGTGAGCTGGTTGAAGATCAGCCCGCCCAGAGTATCGTATTCCTCCTCCAAAGGAAGCGTGATCTCAAGCACCTCGGCCAGCGTTTCCAGATCCACGGTGCCCGCCACCCGCCACTGGTTTTCGCCAATGGGCGTGATCTCCTGCCTGGCGGCGGGGTCGAACTCGTCGTAAATGCTGCCAACGATCTCTTCCAGCAGGTCCTCCAGTGTCACGATGCCGCTCATGCCGCCATACTCGTCCACCACAATGGCCATGTGCGTTTTCCTGCGCTGCATTTCCCGGAACAGCACATCGGCCTGCACCGTTTCCGGCACGAAATACGCTTCCCGCAAAAGCTCCCGCATGGGCTTGGGGGGATCGGCATGCTCGTTGAGCAGGTAATCCCTGGTGTACAGGATACCGATCACATCGTCGATGTCTTCCTCATAAACGGGGAAACGGCTGAGCCCCGTATCCAGAATGGTTTTGATGATGGTCTCCGGCGGGTCCTGTATCCAGATGGAGGCCACGTCGGTGCGGTGAATCATCACATCCTCGGCGGAGGAATTGTTGAACTCGAAAATGTTCTCGATCATTTCCCGCTCGTTGGTTTCAATGGCGCCCTTTTCCTCGCCGATGTCCACCATCATGCGGATCTCTTCCTCGGTGACGTTGTTGCCTTCCTGATGGGGATTGATGCCCATCAAGCGCAGTACGCCGTTGGTGGACGCGGACAGGAACAAAATGATGGGTTTGGTGAATCGGGCCAGGAAGGAGATGACCCCGCATGTCAGCCTCGCCACCTTCTCCGGCCTTTGCATGGCGACGCGCTTGGGCGTCAACTCCCCCAGCACCAGCGTAAAATAAGATAAAATCAGCGTGATGAGAATCACGCTCAGCGTATTTAGCGTATCCCGGGGCAAAATGGTGACATGAAGGCCATCCACCAGCCAATTCACCAGCCTGGAGGCAAAGTTTCCGGCGGCAAAGGCGCTGCCCAGGAATCCCGCCAGGGTGATACCCACCTGGATGGTGGATAAAAAGCCGCTGGGCGCCTGTACAAGGCGCAGAAGCTGCTTGGCTTTTATGTCTCCCTCCTCGGCCTGGTGGCGGATCTTGTTTTCGTTCAGGGAGATCACCGCGATTTCTGTGGCGGCAAAAAAAGCATTGACGGCAATGAGCGCCAACTGCAAGAGCAGATGGCCCCATATTGGGTCGGAGGACAAGGTAAAACCCCCTTTTGTAGATCGGCATTTTCAGCCACGATATAGTATATCAGGTTTAGGCTGAATTTGCATCAAAATCTTTCCATTTACCTTAAACGGAGCAGGTTCATCCATTTGCACACATACCCGCCGCATCCAGCCATCTATTCCCGATTTTTTTATCAAAAAAAATACGCCCCTGACTTTTCGTGATTCCTCTTGCAGCTTGCTTGAAAAGTATAATCTCCACAAGCACTTCATACCGTATACAAAACCGTATAAGGAAGAGAATGTATGCGGATACAAATTGCTTGGGTTACACTGCTTCTTTGTTTTTTTTTATCAGCAAGTGCATACGCCACAGAAACTATTGCGCCGGAGCTTACCGCAGCCTGCACTTTCCGCGTTTCCTGCCACCGGGACCAAATCCCCCGGCTGACCGATGTTCGATACAGCACCGTCTGGCAAGGCACAAGAAAGAGCTGGGTGGAAATGGCGCTGCCTGAGGACATGGCATGCTACGGCCTGTATCTCTGCTTTGGCGGCGTATTGACCGATTGGGAGATTCAAAAGCAAAATGCGGACGGCAAGTGGGAGACCATCTATACGCCTGAAGATGTTTTCTATCACCATTTTGTCCCGCTCCCCGGCCTGACCCAATTACGCGTTTTCTCCAATCCGGATAAACCGAAACAGCCGCTGGCCATTTCCGAAATCCGCCTTTTGGGGGAAGGCACGCTGCCTGGCTGGGTGCAGGTATGGCATAGAATGAAAGGGAAAGCGGATCTGATGGTGATCGTGGCCCATCCGGACGATGAGTATCTGTTCATGGGAGGTACCATTCCCTATTATGCCGGCGAGCTCAGGAAAAAGGTGATTGTTACATACCTGGTCAATACGCATTCCATGCGAAAAAGTGAATTGCTGGATGGCTTATGGCATTGCGGCGTCCAGGATTACCCGGAAATAGGCACGCTGAAGGGCAATTATCTGCTGTCACTGAAAAAGGCTTACGAGCTTTGGAACGAAGGGCAAATCAAGACAAGAATAACACGGCTGATCCGGCAATACAAACCGGACGTACTTGTCACCCATGATGTGAAGGGTGAGTATGGCCATGCCGCCCACCGGGTAGCGGCAGACGTAAGCAAAAAGTGCCTTCTTTTGACCCGGGATCACGGGTATGACACGCAAAGCATCCTGGAACATGGTGCATGGCAAATTTCAAAATTATATCTGCATCTGTATCCGGAAAATCAGATTGCCATGGATTGGCGGCGGCCTCTTTCCGCCTTTTCCGGCCGGACGGCCATCGAGCTGGCGGATGAAGCCTTCAGGATGCACATTTCCCAGCAAAAGGGCGTATATACCATGGAAAATGTGAAGAAATACGATAACAGCCTGTTTGGGCTGTATCATTCCGACGTCGGACCGGATGTTTTGAAAGACGACTTTTTTGAAAACCTCCCGCTCAGTTAGACTAAGCCATCCACACCGCGCATGGATGGATGGATGGAAGAAGCAGGGCGCAGCCCGCAACAAGCGCTTCACCCCGTCCATCTTGCTTGCATCCCCGGATAGAACTGCTATAATGGATAAAAAACCCAAGGAGGCAAGCGATGGAACAGGTCGGACTGGATTTTTTCACCAAAGCGAAATACCCCTGTCAATTAAAGTGGGCGTCAGGCACCCTGCATTTTCTTATGAAGCAGGCGGACCTGAACGAAAACAAGAACCTAAGCGATCTTTATATGCTCAAGGACGGCAAAGTGATGCAGCTTACAACCTCAAAGGATGTGGCCGCGTACTATCCGGTGGAGGACGGCATCGTCTTTCCCGCCCTGCGCACGGAAAAGGATAAGGAGAGGTTGAAGAAAGGCGAGCCCTTGACCGTACTCCAATTCCTGCCCGCTGCGGGCGGCGAGGCCAGGGAGTTTCTGCGCCTTTCACACGCGGCGGGGGAGTTTGAGTTCATCACCAAGGACCGGTTCCTGTTCACGGCGCTGTATGACCATGCGCTGGAGGAAGCGAAAAGGGAATGCGGCGGCGATCTGGAAAAGGCAGTTGCCAGGCTAAAGGAAGACCGGGAAAGCTGCGATGTGATGGATGAGCTCCCTTTCTGGGCAAATGGCGAGGGCATGGTCAGCAAACGGCGCAGCCGCCTGTACATGTATGACAAGGGGAATATCACGCCCCTCACGGGTGAGTTTACACAGGCCCGGCTTCTAAGCTTGTCTCCTGAAAAAAAGCAGGCGCTGTACGTATCCAGCACATATACCGATGCGGCGCCGCTGTTTGACCAGTTGATGCTGCTGGATCTTGATACACTCAAAACAAAAGAATTGAAGGTACATGAAAATGCCGGTCACATGGCGGCGGCCTTCCTTTCGGAAAATGAAATCGCTGTGGCGGCGGGCCTGTGCGGAAAATACGGCGTCAATGAAAATGCCGCCTTCTTCACCCTTTCCCTTGCGGATGGTCAGGCGCGATTGATAGATGACGGTGGCAAACTCTCCTTTGGCAACAGCGTGGGCAGCGATATGAAGATGGGCAGCGATCCCCGCAAGCTGTATCCCTGGCTGGACGGCTTCGCCTTCATCGCCACTTGCGGCCATGACGCGCAGGTTTGCCTTTTTGAGGAGGGAAAGGGAATCCGGCAGATCACCCGGGAAAGCGGCCTGGTGGCGGTATGCGCCGTGGGGGATAACAGGCTGTTCGCCCTGTGCATGCGGGGATTATGCGGCATGGAGGCCTATGAAATCAATGCGGAAGGAATGGAAACGCAACTGACGGAGCTTAACAAGCCTCTGGCAGAATACCGGTTGTCCGCACCCCGGGAAATCACCTTTCCCAGCGAAAACGGGGATATCATCACCGGCTTTATGATCCCGCCCATCGGCCTTGCGCCGGGGCTGAAAGCGCCGGTGATCCTGGATATCCACGGCGGCCCCAAAACGGTGTATGGCACGGTGCTGTTCCACGAAATGCAGTATTGGGCGCAGAACGGCTACGCGGTGATCTTCTGCAATCCCACCGGGTCCGACGGCGGCGGGAACGGTTTTGCCGATATCCGGGGCTGCTACGGCGAAACGGATTACAGGGATATCATGGCCTTTGTGGACAGGGCCTTGAAGACTTTTGACTTTCTCGATGAAAAGCGTATGGGCGTCACAGGCGGCAGCTACGGCGGATTCATGACCAACTGGATCATTGGCCACACCGACCGCTTCAAAAGCGCCGCCACCCAGCGGAGCATTGCCAGCTGGATTTCATTTTCCAACATGTCGGATATCGGCGACGTCTTTGGCGAAGACCAGATGGCATCCTCCTGCTGGAAGGATGTAGAGCAGATGTGGCGGCAGTCGCCTTTGAAGTACGCCGACAGAGTTAAAACGCCCACCCTGGTCCTTCACAGCGACAATGATTACCGCTGCCCCGTGGCGGAAGGCATCCAAATGTTCTACGCGCTTCGCCATCATGGTGTGCCCTCAAGGCTGTGTATATTTCACGGGGAAGACCACGAATTGTCCCGCTCTGGCAAGCCGAAAAGCCGTATCCGCCGCCTCACCGAGATCACTTCCTGGA
Source organism: Bacillota bacterium (assembly GCA_023411395.1). Lineage (GTDB taxonomy): Bacteria > Bacillota > Clostridia > Christensenellales > Aristaeellaceae > JAEWAH01. The sequence continues at coordinate 7,966 of JAEYOV010000042.1, read as the reverse complement.
TGGATAAGTACCTGAAACAGGTCGAAAATGCGTAAAAGTGGAAAAAACTTCATAAATACAGCCTGAAATGTGCGCTCCTGCAAAATTATTCTTGTTTTTTCGGAATATACGCTATATAATAGGCATGGTTGTATTTCGGGTCTGTGGTTGAAAACCGAAGCCAGCCGCGGGCGAAGCGGTCCACGTAAACCGGTCAAAGCACCGGCGATCATGGCGCGGTCTAGTTGTAAGTCCGGCCGGCGGAAACGCCGAGAGGAGTGCGTGAGGGCGCATAGCCGCTAGTAGCAATACCTTCCAGCCGGCGGGTGTGGGGTCAAAGACCAGGTCAGCCGAGCATACAGCCAAGAATCAGAAAATTCAGGGGGTTACCAGATCATGTACGAAGACAAAACGCTGGTTTGCAAAGACTGTGGTGCTGAGTTCGTGTTTACCGCAGGCGAGCAGGAATTCTACGCCGAAAAAGGTTTCCAGAACGAGCCCACACGCTGCAAGGCTTGCCGTTCGCAACGCAAGGCCAGCCGTCCCGCTGCCGGGGCCCCTCGTGAAATGCATGAGGCGGTTTGCGCCAACTGCGGCGCAGTGACCCAAGTTCCCTTTGTTCCCAAGAACGACCGTCCCGTTTATTGCAGCGAGTGCTTCGCGGCACGCCGGTAATTCCGTCTGGTAATTCCCCCGCATCCATTCGTATGCACAAGAACCCCGCTTTTAACGAGGCGGGGTTTTTTTGTACTTTTATGCCTGCCTGTGATATACTGGAAAAAATAGATACATTGGGAGGGGAACATATGCTGGAGCTTCCGGAAAGCCAAGCGCTGGCCCGCCAATTGCGGCAAGCTGTTGCGGGAAAAACCATCAAAAATGCAATCGCCAACGCAGCGCCCCATGGATTTGCCTTCTACCATGGCGATCCCGCCGGATACGGCAGCCTTCTGAACGGAAAAACAATCGATGACGCACAGGCTTTCGGCGGGCAGGTGGAAATATTCGCCGGGGATACGCGCCTTGTGATAAACGATGGGATCAATATGCGGCTGTATCCCATAGGATCAAAGCGCCCCGACAAGCACCAGCTTTTTTTGGAACTGTCGGATGGTTCGGCCCTCATCTGCACCGTGCAGATGTACGGGGGTATGCAGGCATTCAAAGCGGGAACGTATGACAACCCCTACTACCAGGTTGCCAAAGTAAAGCCTTCCCCGCTGAGCGGCGCTTTTGATGAGGCCTATTTTGAGCGGATGCTGGCCGAAACAAAGCCGGCCCTCAGCGTCAAGGCCTTTTTGGCCACGGAGCAGCGGATACCGGGCCTTGGCAACGGTGTCTTGCAGGATATTCTGTTCAATGCGCGAATCCATCCCAAGAGGAAGCTGTCGGTTCTTAAGCAGGAGCAAAAAGCCCGGCTGTTCTCCGCGGTTACGGAAACCTTGCGGGAGATGACGGATCTGGGCGGCCGCGACACGGAAAAAGACCTGTACGGCCAGCCCGGCGGCTACCCCTGCCGGCTGTCGAAAAACACGCTGGACAAGCCCTGCCCCCTATGCGGCGGTGCGCTTGTCCGCCAGGCCTACCTGGGCGGGAACATCTATTTTTGCCCTGCCTGCCAACCCGAGCAATAAAACGTGTCAGTTATCCTTCCCCGCCATGCCGGCGTTTTGAAACAGGATGTGCTTAGGGACGATGCCAATGCGCCTGGCCATTTTGCCTATGGGCACCAGGCCGGCTGCATGGGGATACGCCAGCGCCCGGTGCTGATACGACAGGATTTCCTTGTTCAGTATGACACCGTTTTTCATGTCCATCGCCGCTATCAGCACTGGATTGTCCCGCTTCTCCAAAAAGTCGGCCAGGTATGGCAGCAACGAAGCGGAAATTTCCCAGGAGGCGCTGTCCCACAAAAGCGAAGGCGTATGATCCACTGAATAATACAGCAGATTTCCCACCTGATACAATGGCTGCACAAAGCTGGTAGGTTGGGCGAAGTGGAATCCCATGCCCTGGTCACAACTGATGTCAATGACCAGGCACTCTTTACCAAACGCCTGAACATCCTTTTCCCCTATGAACGTAACCGGATTCAGCGGCGATTGCAAAACTCCGTTTACCAGTATATCAGCTTGTGACAGCAGTTTGATCAAGGGAATGGCATGACCCGGTTCATCTTCCACCAGCGGACGGTTATCGGGGCTCAGGTAAAAGCGCAAATATCGAGTGCCTGGCACCTGATTGGCTATCAGGTGCGGCGACCGTCGGGTGAGTACGGTAATATCATGGATGCCATGGCTTTTCAGCGCGGTGATGGCGCCTCGGCTCACCGAACCAAAGCTGAATACAATGGCTTTGCGGCGGGGGCCATAATTGCCGTCAATCCCCCGCAGGGACAAGGCATGCTGTACGCCGCAGTACCCGGCCAGCTCATTGTTCTTTTGAAAGATATGCACCTGGCCCCGCCTGCCCTGAAAATTCATGTTCTCCCAGGCGAAGAGCGTCATTCTTTTTTCAATGGCCACCTGGGTTACGTCCTGTTGCTGTACGCTATGAATCCAACCCCAGACGGTCATGTTCTCCCGCATTTGCTGAAAATCCGAAAGCACGGGTTTGGGCAGGATCACCGCGTCGGATGTTTCCAAGAGTGTTTTACGGGGAAGCGGATCGTTCCCTGTGAGCTCCTTCAGCTTTTCGTTGGATACGCCAAAGGGCAGACCGTACCCCTCTTCAAAAAACAGGCATGATCTTAGGTTTGGCGCAATCGATTCCAATTGTCCGGGGTGGATTGCTACCCTCTTTTCGTTTTCCTTGCGGGATGTACCAATAACACCTGTACGCATGGTTTCCTCCTTTCCCGGCAACTATATCATTGCCATTGTCCAAAAAGTGATACAGCCAACATGCCCCGGTTGATATGGGGCAAAGAAAAGGTTCTTATGATCCAATTCTTATTTCTACCATACCAGATTTTTGGGATATGTCAAGTTTGGCGGCCATACAGGCCGTCCCGCGCACGCAAGAAGCCGCCGTCCGATTCTTGGGCAGCGGCTTTGCTCCTTTCCCTACAGGCCTTTTTCCAAAGCTCCTTTGGGAAGATAATATAAAAATGTGCCATCCACCCCCAGCGCGTCGTGCAGCGCATCAAAGGGAACGGATTCCAGCGTTCGCGTCCGGCCATCCATAAGCGTAAAAACCAGCCTGACAAAAGGATTTTCGCCGGAGGAAAAATTCTCCGGCAGCCGTCCGGAAACGGTAACAGCCTGCAGCGCTGTGATGGCCGCTTCAAAATCAGAAATGCTTGCCTCCTTGCCGCCCAAGTCCACAAATGTGTCAAAAAGCACATTGCCCTGCTCGTCCGTGGCCAGCTCATTGTTGGGCAGCAATTGTTCCACCCGCCGCAGCACATATTCACGGCGGACTCCATCCTTTTCCACCGCAACGGATTGGATCGTGTCAAGGGGGATGGCGGCAGGCTGGAGCAGCAGCGTCTTTTCCGGTACCAGGCTGTTTAGCAGCGGCTGCGAAATGCTGCTGACCAGGTAGATGGTGCCGTCTGCCTCAACGTAATCCACATAGTCGTCCCCGGCAGTTCCGATCGTCAAAACCAGGGTACTTTCAGGATAGGGCGTGATCTCATACGTGCCGGAATCGCCGATGGAAGCGATTTCCCCCGTCGCCTGATGCACCGTGATCATGCGCCTGGGCGGCACAAAGCCGTATTGCGCCTTTGCTTCTTCCGTAGCCCTGGATACGAATCGGGCCAGGTACAGCTTTTCCATGGCGGACACCAGCGTTTCCATGGCGGACGTGTCGCAGGGATACGCATAGGGCTCGGTCATCCGCCAGGCGGAGAGAGCGTCCGGATCTGTGATATCCGTTTTGAGCTCCCAGGCGGCTTCCACCTTGCCGGAGCCATTTTGGATGGTGACCCTGTCGATGCGCTGGCGGTGGATCACAGGCTGGTCTACATGGTGGAATGCGGTTAAATCCTGCCCGAACAAATCGATCAGATCCGCCGAAGCCAGGTACAGCCCGGGATTGCCTTCCAGCGTATAGTAGTACCAATTTCTGTGGGGTGCCTTTGCACCCAGGGAAAAGGTGGCTGTGCCGCCGTCCGTATATGCAACCTCTACCGTGACGGCGGGGGGATTCAGGCCGAAATCCGCCTTGTGAGGCTCCCATTCCTCCCCTGATTCCGATACAGTATCCTCTACGGCTAAAATGGTGCAGGCGTCAAGCAGCGCTTTCTCCTGGCCCCCGTCCATCACAAATTCCGGCCAGCCCGAAACGGACAGGCGGCCGTTTTCCGCGAGCAGCACATAGCCGTCCCCTTCCCGCAAGGTAACGGCAATACGGGTCACTTCCTCCGCTCCCCTTACGGAAAGCGTGCGGTAGGTGAAGGCATCGGGCACCTGAGGAATCTTTCCGGCGCTATTGGACGCCGCGTAAAAGAAGACACTCCCGGCAGCAAGAGCCACAGCCAGCAACACAAGGGAAAGAACCCGCCGGGGATGGGCCGGATGCCGTTGCTTCTTCAAAGGCTTTTCCATGAAACCTCCCGGATTTTAGCGGTGACGCCTTGGCAGCAGAACAACCAGCGAAAGCGCGAGGATCAGCAATGGCAGCGCCATGGCCACCGCGCCGCCAGTTACTTTGCCGGCTTCCTTCAGTCCCGGCCGCATGTAGGGCTTGGAGATAATGTCCAGGGAAATGGTTTTTTGATTCAGCAGGTACTCACACAGGTGCAGCGCAAATTCCAGATTATATGAAATCCCATAAAAATCGCTGCCGGTAAGCAACAGGCTGTTTCCCAGGATAAACGCCCGGGACAGCGTCCCGTCTTCCTGGATGCGGGCGGCCATGAGCGCCAGGGGAAACGGGCCGACAGGGTCGCTGTCCTGCTGTCCGATGCTGCTGTTCTCCCCAAAGATATCCCGCAGATATGATTTGTACCCACTGGCCAGTATTGACGCCACATCAAGGCCGCTGACGGCCTCCGCCGGCGTTTCAAAGGCACGGGAACCTGCCAGGATCAAGTCAACCATACCGGCTGCCCGAAGCGTATCGGTGGCTTCGCCGGGCAATACGTAAGGCGTCAGGAAAATAGGCATATCGCCAAAATACGTATCCGGCTCCTCTGTCGAGGCCACCACCACGCCCTCCCGCGGCATCATGCCGAAGGAGCGCAAAAGCGACAGATAATTGTTCATACCGGATAAGTCATCGGTATAATCGCAGGTAATGAACAGGGCGCCTCCCTCCTTTGAAAAGGCGGTGATGGCCGCCAATTCCTCCTGCGCAAGGTCCTTCCTGGGGGAGAGGATCATTAAAAGCGCGCCTGGCGTAAGCGTTTCCCCGCTGCGCAGGTTGACGGAACGCACTTCATAATTGTTGCTTGTCAGCGCCTGTACAAACGGCGCCACGGTGTCCCCTTCCAGCTCGCTGTGGCCGGTCAGCAGCATGATTTCCGGTATCTCTTCCCGGATGACGTACAAAAGCGATTCGGTGATCCGCTTTTCATAAACAAGCTCCACTGCGTATTCGCCTTTTTCAATACTGTAACCCACAGTGGAAAAACTGTCGGAAGATAGAATCTTGTAGCGGCCCGTTGTTTCACAGGATACAATCACGCTGTTGGCCGAAATGGCGTTTTCCGCATCTCCCTGGAACTTCGCCAGCAGGCCGGGGTTTTTGTTCAGTTCCAGCATCTCGTAGGTTACAAGGGAGCTGCCTGCCTGGTAACGGTTCAAAACCTCCAACAGCGCCAAATCTTCCCCGCCCGGCGTATACAGCACGTAAACATGCACGGGATACGGCAGGGATTGAAGCACGGCCCTTGTGGTTTCGCTGTGTGTGGTGAAATTGTTGAAGGAAAAATCCTTCCGCCAGGCGTTTTTTTGCTCGAGTTCGCCAAGGCCCAGGTTTACAAGCACTGCCACGGCGATAACGATGGCCGTTACCGCAAAGGCATAACCTCCGTAGCGCCATTTGGGATGAAACCAAAAACGCTTCTTCATATTCAGCCCTCCCGCCAGCGCCGCGCGTCCAGCGTACGAACCGTCAAAAACAGAAAGACGGTGCAGAAGGACACGTAGTACAGGATACTTGCGTAGGACAATTGCCCCAGCAGGAAAGGCTCATACCTGTTATACAGGCTCAAAAAGCGAAAAGCCGGCGTCACCACTGGCAGCGTGACAGCCGTGGCCAGAATGTCAAGCACCCAAAGCGCCAGGTTGACGCCAAAGGCGGCAATGGCCGCTGTCACCTGGCTGCGCGTGCAACCGGAGATATACAGATCCAGCGCCAGGAAGGAGCATCCCTGCAGGATGAAGCCCAGGTAGCCCACCATCAGTTCCCCCAGGTAGACCTTGCCATACATCGCAATCACAAGCACATACGCCAGTGACAAAAATACCGTGGCAAAGAGCACCGCGGCGGCGGCAAAATATTTGCCGGCCACCACGCCCCACAGCGACACGGGGGATGTCAAAAGCAACTGGTCGGTCTTTTGACGCCGCTCTTCCGCAAGCAGGCGCATCGTCAGGACCGGGGAAAGAAACAGCCACAAAAACGTGATCTGGCTCAAAAGATACAGCACATTGCCATCCATGGCGCTAATGTTCTGCAGATAAAACATCAGCCCCGCCAATGCCAGAAAAACACCTGTGAACACATAGCCCACCGGCGTGGAAAAATAGCTTTGCAGCTCCCGTTTCCAAATGGCGATCATCTTTTCAATCCTTTTTCTCCGGGACTTCCGCCCCGCTGATGGCCTGCAGGAACGCTTCCTCCAGGGTATCAACCATCGGCGTCAGGCGCAAAAGCGGCGCCTGCAATCCGCACAGCAGCGTAAACAGCCTCATTTCGGGCTGCATATTCCGGTAGCATTCAAGAATGGCTTCCGTATTCTCCGCATCCGGGGTCGGCAGCACCACCATGCGCTGTACGCAATCCAGGCTGCTAAGAGCCGGCAGCAGCAGCCTTTCCTTTAGCCGGATGGATACTTTCAGCCGCACCGTATCCCTTGCCGTGCCTGTAAGCTCCTCCATGTCCGCTTCCCGGATCACACGTCCCCCATGAAGGATCACTACCCGCTGGCACAGGGATTGAATTTCATGAAGCATGTGGGAGGAAAAGATCACCGTATGCTTTTCCCCGAGCTTTTTGATCAGTGCGCGGATTTCCGTCACCTGCCTGGGGTCCAGACCCACAGTCGGCTCATCCAGCACCAAAACCTCCGGCGCGCCGCACAGCGCCTGGGCGATTCCCGCCCGCTGGCGGAAGCCTTTTGACAGGTTGCCAAGCTTTCTCCCGGCGACTTTATCAAGCCCCGCCGTCTGCAATATATCCGCCACATGGCCGGGAATGGCAGGCCTGTCCACTTCCTTCAGCCGGCAGCAAAAGCGCAGATAGCTTTCCACCGTCATCTCGTCATACAGCGGCGGCTGCTCCGGCAGATAGCCCATCAGCCGCTTGGCTTCCCTGGGATTTTGCAAAATATCATATCCGCCGATTAAAACGGCTCCCCGGGTGGCGGATAGGTATCCCGTCAGTATGTTCAGCGCCGTGGTCTTTCCGGCCCCGTTTTGCCCCAGCAGCCCCAACACCTGGCCCCGGGGCGCGGAAAAGCTCACATCCTTCAGAGCGTAAACAGGACCATAGCGCTTGCTGATGCCTTCCAGTTTTAACATGGACGCTCCTCATAAACAAAATTCAAGCTTTACGGGCTTATTATAACAAAGGAATGCATCAATGTTGTGAATAAAATGTGAACTGTGGAAGCCGCAATGCCGCAAAGCCAGGCAAAAAATCGCTTGACAAAGTAATCTGTTTCTTTTATAATGGCTTTCGCAATCGTTTGATTGCTGTTGGGGAATTGTGTAACGGTAGCACCTACGACTCTGACTCGTATTGTCTAGGTTCGAATCCTAGTTCCCCAGCCATTTTTTATGCCTCCGTGGTCTAGTGGCCTAGGACACCGCCC
>JAEYOV010000051.1 GCA_023411395.1 Bacillota bacterium | reverse complement strand
GCTTTGCCGGGCGGGCGGGGCGCTTGCGCAGCAAGCTTTCCTTACACTTTTCGCCGACCGTGGGTTTGCACCGGCCAAGCAAAGCGCAGGCCGGTGCGTAAAACCCGCAGGCGAAAAGTGCAGGATCAAAAAAATGACTCGTCATTTTTTTGAATGCGCTGCTAGTCGCGGATAAATTCGTGATAAACAGCCCGGATGGTCTGCTCGAAATCGGTGTCGTCTACGCCCACAATGATGGACAGCTCGCTGGATCCCTGGTCAATCATGCGCACGTTGATCCCGGCACGGCTCATGGCGCCAAAAAGCCTGGCGGCGGTGCCGCAGTTGTGCACCATGCCGCGGCCCACGGTGGCAATCACCGCCAGGTTATCATTGATGGTAATGGTATCAGGCTCGGCAAGCTCAATGATGCGGTTGACCACCGCGTCACGGCAGCCGGCCAGCGTTTCCCGGTTCACCACCACGCACAGCGTATCAATGCCGGTGGGCATATGCTCAAAGGAAAGGTGCTGCTCCTCCATGGCCTGCAAAACACGGCGGGCAAAGCCCACCTCGGTATTCATCATGGCCTTTTCCACGGAGATGATGGAAAAACCCTTCTTCCCCGCAATGCCGGTGATGACGTTCGGGTTTTCCCTTTCCACCGCGCCAAAGCGGATGAAGGTGCCGGGATGATCGGGACAGTTGGTGTTGCGGATATTGGTGGGAATGCCGGCCCTGTGCACCGGGAACACGGAATCTTCATGGAGCACGGTGGCGCCCATGTAAGACAGTTCCCGCAGTTCCTGATAGGTGATGCTTTCAATCTGCCTCGCCCCCGGCACCACCCTGGGGTCCGCCATGAGGAAACCGGACACGTCCGTCCAGTTTTCATAGACCTCCGCACAGGCGGCCCTGGCCACAATCGCCCCGGAGATATCGCTGCCGCCCCGGGAGAAGGTATGGACCCTCCCGTCGGGCGTGGCCCCATAAAAGCCGGGGATCACAGCCCTGGGCGTCTCCTGGAGGCGTGCTGAGAGCACTTCCTGTGTCTTTTCACTGTCAAAGGTGCCATCCGCCCGGAAAAAAATCACCTGAGCGGCATCGATAAATTCCATATCCAGATAATCGGCCAATAATAGTCCGTTCAAATATTCACCGCGGCTGGCGGCATAATCCGCCGTGGCCCCGCTTGAAATCGCTTCATTGATTTCATCCAGCTCGCCGCGAAGGTCCACCGAAAGGCCCAATTCCTCGGCGATATCCAAAAACCTGGCGGCAATGAGATCAAACACTTCCTGATAATCTTTTCCCAGCGTATGAAGCCGCTGACAGCGGTATAAAAGATCTGTCACCTTGTCATCCCCGTCGAAGCGGCGTCCAGGTGCGCTGGGCACCACATAGGCCCGCTCCGGATCCATGGTCACAATGGCCCGGACTTTTTCAAACTGGCGCGCATCCGCAAGGGAGCTGCCGCCAAACTTCGCCACTTTGATCCCCATTCCTTCACCCTCCATAAAGAAAGACGCGCCCCTTGCGCCATACAGGTTATTGTAGCGAAGGGGCCCAAATAAGTCAATCATTGCTTATGAAAAAACCATCTCCCAAACACTTGGGCGATGGTTCATGGTATGCTTTGCGGAAAAGGGGGGTGTTCAAGACTTGTTGCACAAGCCCAGCACCACCACATCGTGATAGGCGCCCTCCCGCCAAAGCTCGCTTTTGAACAGCCCCTCCCTCACAAAGCCGCACTTTTCATAACAAGCTACCGCCTGCTGGTTGAAGGTGAACACGGACAGCTTCAGCTTGTGCAGGTTCAACTCCTCGAAGGCAAAGCGGATCAAAAGCCGCAAGGCGTCGGAACCATAACCGCGGCCCCTGTATTCCGCCTCCCCGATCATGATGCCGATCTCCGCCACGCGGTTTTTCCAGTCCACCCTGGTAAACCCGCACCGGCCGATGAGCTTTCCCTCCAGTGTTTCTATGGCAAACTGGTATTCTCCCCGGGTAAAACTTGTCTGCTGTTCCAGATACCTTGCTTCGTCCTCCCGGGAGGAGGGGTACAGGATGCCGGAAGACATACCCCGCACGGTATTGTAATCGTTCATGAAAGCCCAGTGGGTTTCCACGTCCCCCCGTTCAAAGGCCCTAAGGCGCACCAATTCTCCCTGATACATTCTTCATGCCTCTTCCAGTTACTTTGCGCCCATCGCCTCCTCAATGAGGCACTGGGTGCGGCACGGGCAATGAGTTGCCCATGCCCAGACCCGCCAAAGACGGGTCCTCCATGCCAAGCTCCGCAGGTCTTTGGCATTCTGTAACGATCATCGGCATTATCCTGCTTCATTTACGCATGCCTTATTCCTTGCGCCTTGCTTCCCATTCCTCCCGAAGCACACTCATGAGGATGACATCCATAAACACCCCGCCGCAGTACCTGGCGCGGCGCTTGACGCCTTCCTTGACAAACCCGGCCCGTTCATAGCAGGCAATACCGCGGCTGTTTCCGCTGTATACATCCAGCTGGACCCTTTGAAGCCCCAATTGCATAAAGGCATAATCGCACAAAAGAGCAAGCGCCTCCGTGCCAACGCCGCAGCCACGATTCTTCTTGTTGCCAATAACGATGCCCACGGTGGCGCAGCGGTCAATCCAGTTGATATCCATCAAGTCGGCCTGGCCGATGTAATCCTGCGTTTCCCGGTCGGCGATCACGAACCCGGCCTCGCGCCTGCCGCCGGATAACCGCATCTCCAGAAATTCCTCGCTGTTTCTCACCGTTTGGGGCCATGTGAAGACGCCGGATAAATATTTGATGGTCTCCGCATCGTTCACCCAGGCCGTGATATGGGGCAGATCCTCCTTGCGGTATTCCCGGAGCATGATCCTGCTGCCGTAAAGATGAGGCATATGCTTTCCCTCCTAAGCATGAGCAGTCTTTTGTAAATGAAAATGCAAGCCGGCGGATATGCGCTGCCTATCCGCCGGCCAGGCCAAAACGTTCTTAATGGGAACAGCCGCAATCTCCACAGCAGCCATCCGTATGATCATGTTCATGACCGCAGCAGCATCCGCCATCCGCCCCATCCATGGCATCATGGACAAGCTGCGCCGTGTATTTTTCCAAGATCGCCTGGATGATGTCATCCTCCGTGACGACCTCAAAGGAAAGGCCGCCTTCCTCCGTATCGGTCAAACGTGTGATGAGAAGCTGTTCCTCGCCGTTCTCGTCGTTCTCAAGCTCCACCAGCACCACGTATTCCTGATCCGCGTAAGGCAGCACGGCACCGTAGCGGAAACGGTAGACGGTACCGTCGGGAGCGGTCAATTCCACCAGCGCGTCACGGAGCGCATCGGGATCAAAATCTGCCTGGGGATTATTTGTCATCTTCTTCTTCATCCTCGCCGTCTTCGGGGATTGCGTCATCCTCTTCCTCGACAGCGGCTACGAATTTGTCAAATACCGCCTGAAGCACAGTGTCATCATCAATGGTCACATAGCAGTCTTCGCCCTTTTCGTCCTTCTCCATTTTGAGGATAACGACTTCGCCTTCCTCATTGTCCTCGTCCTCCTGGGCTGCCATCAGGACGATATAATAGCTACCCTCATGCTCAACGGTCATCAGGTGCTCAAACTCAACGGCTTTGCCCTGTTCATCCACCAGTTCAATCATGTTGTTGTCGCTTTCCATGGTTTTGTCCTCGTTTCTCAGATTTCTATCGACAGGCATTGTGCCGCTGTCGAGCCATTGCTGAAGGATCACCGCCGCGGCCACCTTATCCACCGTCTCCCGGCGGCCTTCCCTGCGCATGCCGCCGTCTATAAGAACCTTTTCCGCTGTGACCGTGGTGAGCCGCTCATCCTGGTAATAGACGGTGAGCCCGGCCTTTTGAAGCTCCAAGCCAAAGGCGCGGACCTTTTGCGCCTGGCCGCCCTCGCTGCCATCCATGTTCTTGGGCAGGCCGCACAGTACCAAATGCGTGTCATACTCCTGGCAAAGCGATAGGATATGGCGCACATCCGGGCCATAACCCACACGCCGCAAGACAGATACGGGCTGGGCAATGAGCCTTTTAGAATCGCTTACCGCAATGCCGATGCGCACATCCCCCACATCCAGCGCAAGCACCCGTTCGTCCATTTGATCCCCCATATCCCAATAATAATGGAAGGCCTCCTTCAGCCGCCCAGGGGACTGCCGGGATCAACCGGTGCGTGGCACTTTGGGCGCCATCGGATGCCTTCTATAATCTTACGATACCCGCTTTCCGTTTCCTAGTTGGCCCCTTGCCCGGAAAGGTAAAACCGGACCACTTCTTCCAGCAACTCGTCCCGCTCCACACGGCAGATCATGCTGCGGGCCTGATTATGACTGGTGATATAAGTAGGATCCCCAGAGATCAGGTAGCCTACGATCTGGGTGATGGGATCGTAGCCCTTTGCCTGCAGCGCACGGTAAACATACCGCAGGATCTCGCTGGCCTGATTTCCGCTGTCCGTAAGCGGGGGCAGTTTTGTGGTTTCGAATGCGTCGGGCATTGGTCTCCCTCCCTTCCCTGACCTGAATCCATTATACAACAGGGGAGACGCTTTTTCAACGAGACATTGCCAATTTCTTCATTTTTTCGCCTCAAAACCACACTTTTATGCCTGAGCATTCTCCCTGCGCAGCATTCTTATGCCGCCGCGAAGGGAAACCACCACCGGCACCGCCAGTAGCATGCCCGCCACACCGCCCACCAATCCGCCGGCGGATATGGACAGCAGCACCGTTACAGGATGCAGCCTGGTAGCCCCGGACATCAAATGGGGGGAGATCATGCCGCCTTCCAATTGCTGCACCAATACCACCACGGCGATGGCCCAGGCCACCCTTCCCCAGCCCAGGGGCAGGGAAAAGAGGAATACCGGTATGGCGCCCAAAAAAGGCCCAACGTAAGGAATCATCTCCAGAACGCCCATGAGCAGCCCCAAAAGCAGCCAGGCAGGCACGCCCACGATCAAAAGCCCCAGCGCCGTAAGTCCCGCGATGACGCCCGAAATCATCAGTTGTCCCCGCCAGAAGCCACTGATCTCCCTGCGCATCTCCCTTGTCACCGCCACCGCCTTGCGCCTGTACTTCAGCGGCACCCATAAAGACAGCCGCTGGCCCAAATCCTCCCGGTCACGCAGAAAATAAAACGCGAACACCGGCGCCAAAAAGACCTTCGAAAGGCTGCCGGCCCAATTTCCCGCCCACGCCATCAGTGCGGGCAGCGCCGTTCCTGCCATCTCCTGAATCTTGTCCAGCACCATTTTCTGCGAACCGTCCATGGGTATCCCCTGGCTTATAAGCCAGGCCTGCACCGATTCCAGCTTTCCGCGCAGTTGGTTGAGTATATCCGGCAGCATGGCAGCCAATTGTCCGCCTTGGCGCCACAAAAGCGGCACAAGGAGCAGCACAAAGGCCGCCGCCATACCGCTCAAAAGCAGCAGCGACAGGGAGGCGGCCACGGTGCGGGGCAGTTTTTTTTCCAGCCGGCGGCAGATGGGCAGCGCCGCCGCCATCACCAGTGCCCCCAGAGCCACCTGCATCACAAGCGCCCACAATACGCGCCAAAGGATCAGGATGATAAACAAAAGCGCGATCCCCAGCCCCTTTAACAGCCGCTGGTCCGCGCCGGCAGGCTTACGCTTTTCCCCCTCGAAAGTAGTCATAAATAATTCCCCCTAGAAAGGGATTCCCAAGGGACATTGTCCCTTGGGCAAGGGTGCAGGGGACAGCGTCCCCTGCAAGTTTTATTTACCAGTTTCTTGCGGCGCGGCGCAGGTTTTCGGCCTCTTTGAGCACGGCTTTGCGCCACTTGTTGCCATTAGGCATCATCATCAGTCCGGCGCCAATGGCAAAGCCCAGCGCACCGGTCACGGCTATTTTTCCCAGACTCATCTTTTCCGTTCATCTCCCTTCCTTTTATCCGCTTTCACGAACTGCCTGTCCATGGCGGGCACCATGACCCAGGGAAGCATCCTTTCCTTTTTCCGGCCAGGCTTCCCGTTATCCTGAGGCTGACGCAGCACGAAATCGTTGGCCAGCCACCGGCCATGGAGCAGGTCATCCAAGGGGCCGTTGGAAATTTCCAGTGCCTCCACCTCCAGCGTCTCGGGGTTGATCAGCGCATCCGTCACCGTGCCCAGGCGGAGGCCGGAAGTATCCTGCACGCGTCCCAGGCGGAAACCAGCCTCCTTGGGCGGCCTTTTCAGTTCCCCGGATATCAGCACGGAAACTCCACCAACGGTTTGAATATTCTCCCGTTCGACCCACTTGGCTCCACCAATTCCCTCTCTGACGATAATTCCGCGCAGTTTCTTACCACTTTCCTCCAAGACTGCTTGTTCCAGCAGCCCCACGGTCTTTCCCCCGCGGATCACCGGCAGGCCGATCAACCCCTGGATACCAGTCACCCCGTTGTTCCCTCCAGCCATTCTAAATTCAAAGCGGACGGTTCGAACATATTTTTCCCTGGCGCACACTTGTAATGCGCCGGGAAGGCATTGCAAAAAAATGCCTGCCGGACTATGCGGCAGGCAAATGCTTCATTTGTCATCATTTTTTCCATTTATTAAGCGCGGCTGTAAAAACTTCCGGTACAGGCGCTTCAAACTGCATCCGCTCCCCCGACATGGGGTGGGTGAAGGCAAGAGACCAGGCATGCAGCATCAGCCGGGGCGCCGCAAGGCCATGTTTGAACCCGTAAATGGGATCCCCCGCCACTGGATGGTTCAAGGACGCCATATGCACCCGGATTTGGTGGGTCCGCCCGGTGATCAGATGCACGTTAAGCAGCGAACCGTTCCTTAATTCCTCCACCATCCGCCACTCCGTTACCGCTGGCCTCCCTGCTGGATCAATGGCCATGCGCTTGCGGTTAGCTTTGCTGCGGGCAATGGGCGCGTTCACTATGCCCGAAGGCTCCCTCATTACGCCTTCGACCACGGCCAGGTAATGCTTCTCCATTTCCCTGTCTTTCAGTTGGCGGGAAAGCGCCACATGGGCCGCGTCATGCTTGGCCACCAGCAAAAGTCCGGAGGTATCCTTGTCCAGCCGGTGGACGATGCCGGGCCGCGTCACCCCGCCGATGCCGGAAAGATTTTTCAAGTGGTGCAAAAGCGCGTTTACCAGCGTGCCGTCTTCATTGCCCGCCGCGGGATGCACAACCATGCCGCAGGGCTTTTCCACCACCGCCAGGTCATCATCCTCATACAAGATGCGAAGCGGAATATCCTGGGCCACCGCCTCCGGCGGCTTGTCCCCGGGTATCAGCAGGGTCAAGGCGGCGCCCGCCCGGGGCTTCATGCCGGGCTTTAATTCCGCCCGGCCCTCCACGGTGGCTTTCCCCTCCCGAATCAGCTTTTCCACCCGGGACCTGGTCAGCGTTCCCGCCCCGCTTAGCAGCACATCCAGCCGCTCCCGGCCATCGGCCAGGCAGGTTATCTTTTGTTCCGTCATGAAGCTTGCGCTTTCTCCCCCTTCCCCCGCCAGTCATCAGGCCTGAAAAGCAGACTGATGCATAGAAAGACCGCCCCGAAGCTGATGAACATATCCGCCACGTTGAACACAGCGAACCGTATGAATGTCAAGTCGATCATATCCACCACATAGCCCAGGAACACCCTGTCCGCAAGGTTGCCCAGCATGCCGCCCAGTATGGCCATCAGCGAGAGCTTTGCCCACAGCCCCAGCCGGTAGGGGCGCAGGGAAACGGCCACGCCAATCACCGCTGCCAGGCTCAATGCCACCAAAAGCCACCGCTGCCCGGACAGGAAGCCAAAGGCCATGCCCGTATTTTCCGTATAGAACAAGCGCACCACGCCGGGCCACAGCAGGATGCCCCCGGACTGGGCAGACAAAAACCGCTGCGCCAGGACCTTTGCCAGCCTGTCCACCAGAAATATGCCTACGGGCAGCAAAAACAGCATAACGCAACTCCCATCCTTTTTGCCCATGATAGCTTGCTTGCCGGCGTTTAGGTTCCGAACACGGCCCGCCGGCCCGCAACCCGTGCGCGGGTTGCTAAACACATTATATCTTGTTTGCCGGTGTGCCGGTTCCGTACACGGCCCGCCGGCCCGCAACCCGTGCGCGGGTTGCTAAACACATTATATCATGGGCATTTTTCCCTGTCATCTATTTCAGGTTGTCCTGCACCATGGTCACGATTTTGGCCAGAAAATCACCGATCACAGGCAGGTTCCGGGCGGCCAGATCCTGCAGGATCAGTATGACGATGGCCCCCAGAACGGTGAAGCCCACCGCCATGCCCAGCCCGCGGGCCAGCCCGCCTATAAAATGAATCAGCAGCATGCGCTTTTTGTTGTCAATGTATTCAATGTATTCCGCCAGGCGCAGCCGCTCGGTGGCCTCCATCCATTGGCTGATTTTTTCCTTCACATCCGGTGGCCAATCCTTCACATTCTGTTCCCCCCGTTTCGCCGTGCAGCGGCTGCACGGACACTCTGCCCGGAATTCCCCCGGACATGGAAGGTAGTTTTCCCTTTGTGCATTAAGCCATGCGCCGGAGGTTTTCAAACAGCCAAAATGACATTTTCGTTTCCTCTTGTTGCCATTTTGTCCATATTCCTGTATGCTGGCACATGGTATAAAGGGGTAAGTTTTGTGTAAGCATCAGGTTGTGCCAATGTTTTACAATCAAGACACCGGGCGTTCACAAAACTTTCATGAGAACGAGAGAGAATGTCCCTAAATAATGGAATATTCCTGCCAGCATGGGTCCGGTTGTTTTTCTCATGGCCTATAGGGATGGCGGGAATTATTTTGCCAAGGAGGTTCGTACATGAAGTCGACCCGGTATTCCAAATTGTTCCTGTTTGCCGTCCTTTCCATTCTGCTTTTTCTTGCCGCCCCCGCTTTGGCCCAGGATGCTTCGGCAATTCCTGATACGGCGGAATCGTGGGATGAGGAGACTGCCGTCCGCATCCTCTTTGAAAGGGATACTGTGGATGTCCGGGGAGACGGGGCCATGCTTTCAAACGGCATCCTGACCATTGACAAAGCCGGGACGTATGTTCTTGCCGGGACATGGTCGGGTGGCCAGGTATGCATTGATGCCGGCAAAAAGGATGTGGTGCGCCTTATATTCAACGGCGTATCCATCCACTGCCCGGACAGCGCCCCTCTGTATGCCATAAAGGCCGGAAAAGTCATCCTCACATTGGCGAAGGACACGCAGAACGCGCTGTCCGACGGCGGCGCCTACACTTATCCGGGAGAAGAGCCGGACGCTGCCCTGTATGTGCAGGACAGCCTCATCATCAATGGCCGGGGCTCCCTTGCCGTAACCGCCAGCTTTATGCATGGCATCGTAGCCAAGGATGACCTGCTGATTGAGGGCGGCATCCTTTCGGTAACGGCGGCCGGTGTGGGGATCCGGGGCCGGGATACGCTTACAATCTCCGGCGGCGATATTACCGTAACCGCCATGGGCGACGCGCTGCAAGCCAATAATGGCGACGATCCCGAAAAGGGACGCATCCTGCTCACGGGAGGCACCTGCCATTTGACCAGCCTAAAGGACGGCATCCAGGCGGAATCCAGCCTCACCATATCCGGCGGCGACTATACGCTGTACACCGGCGGCGTTACCGCCGATTCTGGAGAAGAGGCACTTGAAAACCGGGGCACGGGCGGCTCTTCCGCCGACGCGGCCGGCAAAGGGATGAAGGCGGGGGGCGACATTGTCCTGTCCGGCGGCACCGTTGCGCTGTACTGCGCCGATGACGCCATCAACGCCAAGGGCAGCGTCACCCTTATGGACGGCAGCTTCAAAATCAACACCGGGGATGACGCTATCCGCGCCGACAGATCCGTTACCATCGCCGGAGGATCGCTGACCGTGACAAAATGCTATGAGGGCATCGAATCCGCCGCCATTTTCATATCGGGGGGCATAATGGATGTGGACGCCGCAAACGACGGCTTCAACACCTCCGGCAGCGGCGGGGACGGCCTTGAGGACCTTGTGGCGCCAGATGGCACCCTCATCCGCATCACGGGGGGCGATGTTACGATCAAAGCCTTGGGAAACGGAATCGACACCAGCGGAAACGTGACTCTGGAAGGCGGTACGCTCACCGTTGGCAGCTCATTTGGCAGCAGCAAAAGCACCTTGGATTTGGACGGCGCTCTCACCGTTTCGGGAGGTACCCTTCATGTATCGGGAGGCGTCAATATGGTCCGGATGTCCGGCTTTGATTCCAGCCCGCCCGCCCTGATGGTCTGCTTTTCAACGCCCATCAAAGGCGGAAGCCGGATCGCCATGACAGCCGATGGCGGCGAAACGGTTTTGTCCTGCGTTCCGGCGAACGATTTTCAAACCATCCTTCTTTGCGCGCCCGGCCTTTGCCGGGAGGTAAGCTACGCGCTGACGGTAAACGGAGAAGCGCTCTTTACAGCCGCACTTCATGGCGCGTTCACCGTTCTTTCCGGCGACGGAAGCCCGGTGGAAGGCGAAATGCCGAACACCGCCATTTCCGGGAGGTAACATATACCGCCGCAGTTTTTTCTTTCCATCCGGCCTGCCCCATGGTATCATGGGGCAGGCCCATTTTTTTAAGGGAGGATGAGCGTTTGAAAAACCGTATCAAAGAGATTTTGCTGAACCTTGGGGCCGATATGTGCGGCATCGCAGCGGCGGAAGCATTTGCAAATGCGCCGGCGGGATTTCATCCGCGGGATATTTTTGGCGCCTGCGAATCGGTGGTGGTATTTGCACTGGCCCTGCCCCGCTCCCTGTATCAATGTGGCCCGCGGATCGTATACAACCACGGGAACAATACGTCTCTGGCGGAAATCGACCGCATCACGCTCAAAGCGTGCAAGCAAATCGAGGCGCTGGGCGCAGCGTGCGTTCCCATCCCCTGTGACAGCCCCTATGAGCATTGGGAGCCGGAACGTCTTCATGGGCGGGGCATCCTGTCCATGCGTCATGCGGCACAGCTTGCCGGCATCGGCTGCATGGGCAAAAACACGCTGGTCATGAACCGCGCCTTGGGCAACCGGATGAACCTGGGCGCGCTGCTCACCGATCTTGCCATCGAAAGCGACCCGGCTGCGGAGGATATCTGCATTCCCGGCTGCCGCAAATGTCTGGACGCCTGCCCGCAAAAAGCGTTGGATGGCGTTACCGTCCGGCAGGACCTTTGCCGCCCGTACGCGTATGGCACCAACTTAAGGGGATATGCGGTGTGCAATTGCAACCGCTGCCGCATTGTCTGCCCCCGGGCCGCAGGAGCAAAGCCATAATGTGCAAAATTGGATAGGACTTCTGCCGTCCAGGCGAAAGTGAGCAAAAAATGAAGGAAAACATCATATGATGGGGAATATATACGGATAACCATCTGCCGGGCGGCAGAGGCGTGCTTCTCACATGTTCCGGGGGGGAATGGGCCACAATGATGCAAAAGGAAAAATCGTCTGGGGCTCACCGGCCTCTTCGCCAAGGCTTTATGGTGTTGCTTGTCTTTATGCTCTTTCTGTGCGGGGCCGCCTACATTGCCTATACGAGTATATCCCAGATCGGGCAGTTGAGGGACCGGACTCTGAAGCTGGCACAATCAGCGCAGGCCTTTTTGCCGGCGGAAGCCATCAAAGCGCTGGATGTAAATGAGAGCGACCTTCAAAAGGAAGCATACCTCCATTTGAAAGACAGCCTCATACAGCTTAAGGCGCACAATCCTGACACCGTTTTTGCGTACCTGTACACGCAGATAGACGGCAATATCTATTTCATGGCGGATTCCGAGCCTCCCGAATCCGAAGGTTACTCCCCTCCCGGCCAGCTGTACGAAGAAGCCACCGAGGTGGACCGGAGGCTATTTGAAGACGGCATAGCCATTGTCACTCAACCCGCCACCGACCGCTGGGGCACCTGGGTCAGCGCACTCGTTCCCGTGAAGGACCCCGCTTCGGACAGGATCATCGCCGTCCTGGGGATGGATTATGATGCGGGAAAATGGACCGCTTCCGCAGCCGAGCATGTGGCAAATGCCGTGGCGCTGATCGGGCTTATGTTCTTGCTGCTTATCGTTTTGTACCGCATGTACAAAAGAAGCAGGGAGCGGGAATTATTGATCCGCAAACTGGATGACAGCGAGATGCTGTTCCGCACGGTGTTTGAGCAGGCGCCTTTCGGTATTGCCATCCTCACCAATTACCATGAGCCGTCCAGCGTGAACACCATGTTCGTAAAAATTCTGGGCTGGACGCAAAGCGAACTGGCAGCCCTGAGCTGGACGGATATCACCCATGCGGACGACCTGAAAGAGGAACTGGCGCTTTTCCACCAGTTCAAGGCGGGCCAATCCGAAGGCTACACCATGGAAAAGCGCTTTATCAGGCCGGATGGCTCCAGCGTCTGGGTTCAAGTCGTGGTGGCACGCCTTCACATGAGCGACATCCGGACACATAAGCACCTATGCATCCTGTACGATATTCAGGAGCGCAAGCAGGTACAGGAAGCGCTGCGGGAAAGCGAGAGGAGCAAGTCCGTGCTCCTGTCCCACCTGCCGGGCATGGCTTACCGCTGCCTCAATGACGCGGACTGGACGATGCTGTTCGTATCCGAAGGTTGCCATGCCTTAACGGGATACCCGCCGGAAAGCCTTGTAAACAACAAAGACCTTTCCTACAACGATCTGATCCGCAGGGAATACCGCGACCTTATAAGAAAAGAGTGGGACCGCCTGCTTGCCCTGAGGTCCCCCTTCCGGTATGAATATGAAATCATGACAGCCTCCGGGGAGCGAAAGTGGGTTTTGGAAGTAGGCCAGGGCATTTATAACGCGCTGGGGGATGTGGAAGCCCTGGAAGGAATCGTCATCGATATCACGGAATCCAAGCGTCAGATGGCGCAAATTCAGCACATGAACGACCATGATTTCCTGACCGGTCTGTATTCCAGAAAATATTTTGAGGAAGCAAGGCACCAGGTAGATTCGGAGGAATACCTGCCGTTATCCGTCATCATTGCGGACATCAATGGAATCCGTATGCTGAATAACGCTTTTGGCTATGAACAGGTTGACCGGGTGATCGCGCAGGTTGCATTGATTTTGCAGCACTGCTGCCGGGAAGGAGATATCCTGGCCAGAACCGGGGGCGACGAATTTGGCATCCTTCTTAAGCATACGGGCCAGGAGGAATCCTACCGCCTGATCCAGCAGATGAAGCGCGCCTGCGAGGGAGCCAACTTCTCAAGCCTGGGCGAGTCTGTACGTATCAGCCTTTCCCTGGGCTGCGGAACCAAAGACGTGCCGGAGAAAAGCATGGATGATGTGGAAAGGGAAGCGGAGGAGAATCTATACAAAAACAAGATCCTGGACCAAAAAAGCTACCACAACGCCATCCTGACCTCCATCATGGCCACGATGAACGCCAGGAGCCAGGAGACGGAGGAGCATGCCCAGCGCCTGGTGACGCTGTCCCGCATGATAGGAAGCCATCTGGCGCTTCCGCAAAAGAGTATGGATGATCTGCAGCTGTTTGCCATGCTGCATGACATAGGCAAGATCGGCATTGATGACCGGATATTAAATAAACCGGGCAAACTGAGCGAAGAAGAGTGGGTCATCATGAAAAAGCATCCGGAAATAGGGTACCGGATTGCCATTTCCCTGCCGGAACTGTCATCCATAGCGGAATATATTCTGACGCATCATGAGCGCTGGGACGGCGCGGGATATCCCAAGGGCCTCAAGGGGGAGGAAATCCCGCTTCTGTCCCGGATCCTTGCCGTTGCGGACGCTTATGACGCCATGACGGAAGAGCGTGTCTACAGACAAAAGCGAAGCAAAGCGGAAGCGATGGATGAAATCATGAACAATTCCGGAACGCAGTTTGACCCCGCCATCGTGGAAATATTCGCCCACTGCATGCGCTAAAAGCATGCCAGCTTGTTCTATGCTGTAAACGGGAGAGATTCTCATGAGAAGAGTATGGGTGCTTTTTGCCATTCTCTGCTTTGCCTTGCTCTGGCCATATACCGGCAGTGCCGGCGGCGAGGAGCTGGCTATCGCAGGTCAATACATGCTGGACCAGCATGGCGCAGTAATGCTGCTCATAGACCCCGAGACGGGCAGCATCGTATATGCCAACAATGCGGCCGTCGCATTTTACGGATATCCTCCGGATCAGCTTTTGTCCATGCAAATAACGCAAATCAATACGCTGCCCCCCGAAGAAACCGCAAAGGAAATGCAGGCAGCCGAAACGGAGCAAAGAAACTACTTTGTCTTCCGGCACCGGCTGAATGGCGGCGAAGTCAAAACGGTAGAGGTATTTTCCTATCCCGTGGAGCAGGAAGGAAGAAGCTTGCTCTTTTCCGTCATTCATGATATCACGGAAAGCACGTTGCTTGCGCAAAAGCAGGACCGGCTGGTATTATTCATTTTTATCGCAGGCGGCATCACCATTGCCGCGCTGCTGGCACTGTCTGCCGCTCTATTGCGGAGCAAGCGGAAAATCAAAAGCGCCAAGGATACGATCGAAGATTCGCAAAAGCTGCACAAAACGTTTATCGATGCGAATGACAGCCTGATTTACCTGAAGGATGAAAACCTGAAATACGTGTTTGCCAACCGGGCCATGGAGGCTTTTTATCACCGCAAGGAAGATCAAATGACCGGCCTCACCGATTTTGACTTGTCGGAAGAGGAATTCGCAAAACGGCGCAGGGAGACCGATCTGAAGGCGCTGGAGGACAATACGGTAGTCACCGATGAAGTGGAATGGGACGGCAAGGTCTACAGAACATTGAAGTTTCCGGTGCCGCTGCCCAGCGGCGGCCTTGGCGTGGGCGCCTATATCACCGATATCACCACTGCCAGGAGAAATGAAAAGAAGCAGGAAAAAGCATTGTACCGCCACAAAATCATGTCGGATATGCTTTCCCGCAGCTTCGATACCAGGCAGGAGCAACTGGATTATGTGCTGCACGAGGCGCTGAAGCTGACGGAGAGCCAGCATGGCTACATCTATCTGTATGATGAATCGGTGCGCCGCTTCACACTGAATTCCTGGACCAAAGGCGTCATGGCGTTCTGCTCCATCAAAGGGAATCAAAATGGCAATCATCTGGACGAAACAGGTCTCTGGGGCGAGGTGGTCCGGCAGCGCAAGCCCATCGTTATCAATGATTTTGAAAAGCCGGACGCCATGAAGAAGGGCTATCCGGAAGGCCATGTCCCTTTGAAAAGGTTCATGTCGGTGCCCGTGATCATCGACGGGCAGATCATGGCGGTAATCGGCATGGCCAATAAGCCCGGCGAGTACGACGATGATGATGTGTATCAAACAATTCTTTTGATGGGCGGCGTATGGAATGCCGTCATCAGAAGGGAGGCCCAGGAAAAGCTTTCCCTGGAGCGCAACAAATACCAGCAGACGCTGCTTTCCATTGGCGACGGCGTCATGGTGGTTGATAAGGATGGCAAAATTGAAATGCTCAATCCTGTTGCGGAGGAACTGCTGGGCTGGTCCCAGGAGGACGCCGCTGGGCTGCCCTATAAGGCTGTATTTGCTTTGTCCCACGAGAAGGCGGAGGCAACTATCAATGACCCCATTGAGGACGCGCTGAAAACGCAGGCCGTTCAGGAGATGGAGAACCATGCCGTTTTGACTTCCAGGGATGGCAGGCGGTATTACCTGGAGGACAGCGCCGCCCCCATCAAGGATGAAACAGGCGCAGTCATCGGCGTGGTGCTCGTGTTCAGGAACGTGACGGAAAAGAAAGAGCAGCAGCAGGAGATTGAATACCTGAGCTTTCATGATGCGCTGACCGGTTTGTACAACCGCCGGTTTTTTGAGGAGGAGATGCGCAGGCTGGATACCCAGCGGAACCTGCCTGTCTCCATCATCATCGGTGATGTGAACAACCTGAAACTCACAAACGACGTCTTTGGCCATACATATGGTGACATGCTGCTCAAGAGGCTGGCGTTCGTACTGCGCAAAATATGCCGCGCTGACGACATTATCGCCCGCTGGGGCGGAGACGAGTTTGCCCTGCTTCTGCCTAAAACGGGCCTTACGGAAACCAGGCAAATCGTTTTAAGGATACGGGAGGAATTTGCCAAGGAACGGATCAAAGCCGTCAAAGGCAGCATCTCCATGGGCGCCGCCGTCAAGCTGGGAGCGGAGGACAATATCCTTGAGGCAGTCAACAAGGCCGAGGAAGAAATGTACCTTAACAAAGTCATGGAACACAGTGAGGTGATGAAAGGCACATTGAACGCCATTGTGCAAATGCTTCATGACTTGAGCCCCCGGGAAAAGGAGCATGCCAACCGCGTAAGCCGGCTATGCTCCGCCATGGGCAAGCGGCTGAACATGACGGAAGATGAAGTGAAGCAGTTAAAGGACGCAGGTTTCCTGCACGATATTGGCAAGGTGGTTCTGGACAACAGGCTTCTGGAGAACCATTATAACCTTTCCACCCACGAGTGGAATGAAATCAAGCGTCATCCTGTAGTCGGCTACCGTATTCTCAACGCCTTTGACGACATGCCTGATCTGGCTCAAATTGTGCTGGCCCACCAGGAACGCTGGGACGGCTCCGGATATCCCAAAGGTCTGAAGGGAGAGGAAATCCCCAGGGCCTCCCGGATCATCGCGCTGGCCGAGAGCTATGAGCGCAGGCGCAGCGGTGCGGAAAACATACAGCCCATGAGCCCTGAAGATGCTCTGGCTGATATCCTTCATGACAAGGGTAAACAATTTGACCCGGCGCTTACGGATTTGTTTGTGGAGATGATGAAAACGAAAGACCAGGAGTTTTCAGAGGAATAAGCGCAGGATAAAAAGTGCCCGGCAGATGCAATTTAACGCATTTGCCGGGCGCTTCATAATATCAGCCAATACTACCTTGGGGGAGCGATGAGGGGGCGAAGCCCTCTCGCCTGTAATCGTCTCTGCCGGCTTTGCCGGCTGGGCGGGTTGCCGGCGGAGCCGGCTTTCCTTACACATTTCGCCGGCCGTGGGCTTCATCGGCCAAGCATAGCGTAGGCCGATGCATAAAGACCACAGGCGAAATGTGCAAAATCGAAAAAATGACGCATCCGCGTCATTTTTTCGAACCTATCAAAGAATCTCCAGAATCACCATTTCGGCGGCGTCGCCGCGGCGGGGTCCAAGGCGGTAGATGCGGGTGTAGCCGCCGACGCAGCCTTTTTCCGCATTGCGGGTCTTGAACTTGGGACCGATTTCCCGGAAGAGCTTTTCTACCACGGGATGCTTGTTATCCTTCGTGCGCTCCCTGAAGTCGGCCTTGCTCTCGTCGCCCTTCTTCTGCTCCTGCAAATCATACAGGTACGCCATCATCAGGCGGCGGGCGTGGAGCTTGGAGGGCGCGTCGTTCTGTACGGTGATATTCACCAATTGGCCTTTTTCGTTGTGGAATTCCTTGGTGGCCTCCACATTGTTTTCACACTCGCGGATGGCCAGGGTGATGAGCCGCTCGGCGGCACTGCGAACTTCCTTAGCCTTGGCCAAAGTCGTTTCAATACGGCCGTGCCAGATCAGGTTGGTCACTTGATTGCGGAGCAGTGCCTTGCGCTGATCGGCGGTGCGGCCCAGTTTACGTTGCGTTGCCATGAGGTGTTTCCTCCTTTACGGAATGGGCGAAAAATGCCCCGTGTAACCGGTTAATCTTCGTTGGGCCGCAGACCGAGGCCTAGAGCAGCCAGCTTCTGTTCCACTTCTTCCAAGCTCTTTCTGCCCAGATTGCGCACCTTCATCATGTCCTCCTGGTTGCGCTGCACCAGCTCGGCCACGCTGTTGATGCCGGCGCGCTTCAGGCAGTTGTAGGCGCGGACGGACAGGTCCAGCTCCTCGATGGTCATCTCCAGCACTTTTTCCTTCTTGTCGTCCTCGGGCAGGTTGAAGTTCACCGGCATCACATGATCGGTGAGCCCCACAAACAGGGAAAGGTGCTCGCTCAAAATTTTGGCCGACATGCTGATGGCCTCATCCGGCATCACGCTGCCGTTGGTCCATACTTCCAGCGTCAGCTTGTCATAGTCGGTGATCTGGCCCACACGGGTATCCTCCACCGTGTAGTTCACCTTTTTGATGGGGGTGAACACGGAGTCCACGGGGATGACGCCAATGGGCATGTTGCCCACCTTGTTCTTGTCGGCGGACACATAGCCGCGGCCTTTGTCCAGCATGATCTGTATTTGAAGGTGCGCGCCTTCATTGAGGGTGGCAATGTGCAGTTCGGGGTTGACGATTTCCACCTCGTCATCCACCCGGATGTCCGCCGCCGTTACCTCGCAAGGGCCGTGCATGTCGATAAAGATCTGCTTGGGCTGGTCGCTGTACAGCTTGGCCACCAGCTCCTTAAAGTTCAAAATCAGCTCCGTGACATCCTCTTTCACGCCGGGCACGGTGGAAAACTCATGCTGCACGCCATCAATGTGCACAGAGGACACCGCAACGCCGGGGAGGGAAGAAAGGAGCACGCGGCGGAGCGCATTGCCCAGCGTTTGGCCAAAGCCGCGCTCCAGGGGTTCTACAACGAACTTGCCGTAACGGTTGCTGTCGCCCGTTTCCACGTATTCAATGCGCGCCGGTTCGAATTTTTCAATCATGGTGTACCCTCCTTGATGGAACCGTCGGTCGAGGTAATCTCACTGCCATTAACGGGAGTAGAACTCGACGATCATGTTCTCCTGCAGCGGCAGGTCGATATCCTCGCGGGTGGGGAGGGCGGTAACGGTGCCGGTCAGCTCGGCGGCGTTGAAGGAAAGCCACTTGGGAACGATGGACTTGCTGCCTTCCCGAAGGGCCTTGAAGTGTTCGGAACCCCTGCTCTTTTCCTTGATGGTGATCACTTCGTTCACACTCACCAGGTAGGAGGGGATATCCACGCGCTGCCCGTTCACCTGAATGTGGCCATGGGTTACCAATTGACGGGCATGGCGGCGGGTGTTGCCCATGCCAAGGCGGAACACCACGTTATCCAGGCGGCGCTCCAGAAGCTGGAGCAGGTTTTCGCCGGTGACGCCCTTCATGTTCACGGCCTTTTCATAGTAGTTGCGGAACTGCCGCTCCAACACGCCGTACACAAAGCGCACCTTTTGCTTTTCTTTTAACTGCGTCGCATATTCGCTTACCTTGCGGCGCTTGTCCTTGCCGGGATTCCTGGTGGATTTCTTGTTGGAATAGCCCATCATGGCAGGGGAGATATCAAGTGCCCTGCAGCGCTTTGCGATGGGTTCTGTATTTCTCGCCATAGGTCCTTACCTCCTCCTTATACCCTTCTGCGTTTGGGCGGACGGCAGCCGTTGTGGGGAATGGGCGTTACATCCTTGATCATGTTCACTTCCAGGCCGGCGGCCTGAAGGGAACGGATGGCGGCCTCGCGCCCGGAGCCGGGACCCTTGACATAAACTTCAACAGTCTTCAGGCCGTATTCCATCGCCGCTTTGGCAGCCGTTTCGGCGGCCATCTGGGCGGCAAAGGGCGTGGACTTTTTGCTGCCGCGGAAACCTAAACCCCCGGAAGAAGCCCAGGAGAGGGCGTTGCCGTTGGTGTCGGTGATGGTGACGATGGTGTTGTTGAAGGAGGAGCGGATATGGGCGGCGCCGCGCTCCACCAGTTTGCGCTCACGGCGTTTGCGCGTTACCTTCTTTACCTTTTGCCTAGGTGCCATGGATTCATCCCTCCGTGCCCCAAGGGGCAGTTGTTATTTTCGCGTGTATGCGGGCATTACTTGGTCGCAGCCTTCTTCTTGCCGGCAACCTGCTTCTTGGGGCCCTTGCGGGTGCGGGCGTTCTGCTTGGTGTTCTGGCCGCGGACGGGCAGGCCGCGCCGGTGGCGTACGCCACGGTAGCAGCCGATCTCCACCAGGCGCTTGATGTTCAAGGACACTTCGCGCCGAAGGTCGCCTTCCGTCTTCACGTGATGCTCGATATATTCGCGCAGCTTGGACACTTCCTGTTCGGAGAGATCCTTGACGCGGGTATCGGGACTGATGCCGGTCTCTCTGAGAATCTGCTGGGAAGTGGGCAAACCGATTCCGAAAATATAGGTCAGGCCAACTTCCACCCGCTTTTCTCTGGGCAGGTCAACGCCCTGAATGCGTGCCATGTGTGAAACACACCTCCAAATGTTGGTTCGGCTCCGCCTGAAAAGGACGGGCCTTCTTCGCCGGACATAAAAGTGCCCGGACAGACTGGTCGCGATCTATCGGTAAAAGCCCGTGGATCACAGAGGTCGCCCCCTATGCAGCCGCCCACAAAGCTTAGACCATCTCTTTTAGGGGCTCCGCCCCTAAGACCCCGCCAAAGGGATACATCCCTTTGGAATCCCGGTTTATATCTGATGCCTATGCCTGCACCCTACCCCAAAATGGGGTTTGCAAAGGGGTTGTATCCCTTTGCCGGGGTCCAGGGGCAGAGCCCCTGGTCAGCCTTGCTTTTGCTTATGCTTGGGGTTTTCACAAATAACCATCACGCGGCCTTTGCGCTTGATGATCTTGCAGTTTTCGCAAATGGGTTTGACGGAAGGCCTGACTTTCATGGGGAAATCCTCCTTGCATCCGCCCGGCGGGCGGGAAATTGACAATATGGCAGGCTCAGCCCTTGCTGCGCCAGGTGATGCGGCCTCTGGTGAGGTCGTAGGGAGAAAGCTCGATGGTGACCTTGTCACCAGGATAGATGCGAATGAAGTTCATGCGCATTTTGCCCGAGATATGGGCCATGATGCGATGGCCATTGGGCAGCTCCACCTGGAACATAGCGTTGGGAAGCGCCTCAATCACGTGGCCTTCCATTTCAATGACATCATTCTTGGACAAGTCCGCAACCCTCCTTGCATGTGGGCAGTTCTTGCGTCGCCGCTTTTTTTAAAGCCTTTCGGAGTTCACTGTCGGTAACGGCAACGTTCGTGCCAAGCCTTGCGGCAACTTCCGGAAAGAAGACAGGCTTGGCGTGCAGGTGTTTGATCTTCTTGCGCTTTAAGTGATCGACCTTACGCAAATCCCCGTCCGCCATCAGCACGAATTCACCGTCCACCACGGATATCACAATGAACAGCCGGCCGCGGTCCCGCCCTTGCGTGGACTGAACCACGCGCCCAACTTCAAAGGGAATGGGCTTCACGCGTCGTCCTCCTTCCAGGTAAACCCGGGAAGAGTTAATATTTCAGGCAGCCCGTCGGTGATGGCGATGGTGTGCTCATAATGTGCGGCCAGGCTTTTGTCCTTTGTGGAGAAAGTCCAGCCGTTTTCAGATTCCTCCACCGGCCACCCGCCCGCGGCGATCATGGGCTCTATGGCCAGCGTCATGCCCTTGCGCAAGCGTATGCCGTGACCGGCCTCACCAAAGTTGAACACGCTGGGCTCCTCATGCATGGCCCGGCCGATGCCGTGGCCCGTCAAATCCCGGATGACGGAATACCCATGCGCTTCCGCCCAGGTCTGCACGGCGCTGCCGATGTCCCCCAGGCGGTTTCCCGCCACGGCTTGCTTGATTCCCTTCCAGAAGCACTGCTCGGTTGTCTCAATCAAGGACGCGGCCTGGGCGGAGATTTCCCCCACCCCCATGGTAAAAGCGCTGTCCGCCTGCCAGCCATTCAGCACCAGCCCGCAATCGACGCTGATGATGGAGCCTTCCTTCAGCACCACATCCTCGCCGGGGATGCCGTGAACCACCTGGTGATCCACGCTGGTGCACAGCGTGGCCGGATAGCCGTGATAATGGAGGAAGGACGGAACGGCTTTATTCTTGCGGATAAGCTGCTCGGCATACACATCCAAGGCAGCCGTTGTGACACCCGGTTTGATAGCATCCCGAAGCTTTTGCAAGACTTCATACAGGATGGCGCCTGCCTCGCGCATATAGCCTATCTGCTCAGGATTTTTGAGATATATCATGATTCGACCCCTAAAACCTGAAGGATGGCCTCATTTGTCTCCTCCATCCCCAGGGTACCGCTGACGGTTTTCAAAAGCCCCGCCTGCCGGTAATATTCTACCAGCGGCGCGGTTTGCCGGTGATAGACCGCCAGACGGTTTCTTACCGTCTCAGCTTTGTCGTCGTCCCGCTGGATGAGGCTTTCGCCGCAGGCGGCGCAAGCCGTCTTCCCATCAAGGTGACTCAAGTGGTAGGTGGCGCCGCACTTTGGGCAAACCCGCCGCCCTGACAGGCGGGAGATCAAGTCTTCGTCCGGCACATCCAGATTAAGCACAATATCAATGCGGGCAATGGCTTTGAGTGCTTCGGCCTGTGGAACGGTGCGGGGAAACCCGTCCAGGATATACCCCCTTTGGCAATCCTTCTCCGCAAGCCTCTCCTCCACGATGGCGATGACCACGTCATCGGGAACGAGCTGTCCGGCGTCGATGAAGGACTTGGCCTTGCGGCCTGTTTCCGTTCCTTCGCGGATGGCCCGGCGGAGAATATCACCGGTGGAAATTTGGGGAATCCCCAATTTCACGCATATCCGCTGCGCCTGGGTGCCCTTGCCGGCTCCCGGAGGACCAAGAAAGATGATATTCACGTGTATTCCTTCCTTTCCGCCGGATGGCCGCTTCTTGTAACCTATGCAGGGAATGTCCAGCCCATGCCGCCCCGGGCAAGCCGCAGCTTCACATCCCGGGGCATGGCATAAGCCGGACGGTTCTTATAGGAAACCCTTGTAATGCCGCATCGTGAGCTGACTCTCCATCTGACGGGTGGTTTCCAGTGCCACGCTGACGGCGATCAGCAGGGAAGATGCCGCAAAGGGTACCCGCGCCTGCAAATTCACAGTCAGAACAGAGGGGAGCGTGGCCAGAATGGCCAGGAACAAAGCACCGAAGAGCGTCAGGCGGGAGCTTGTGCGCTTCAAAAAGTCCACCGTGGCCTTGCCCGAACGGATGCCGGGGATCAGGCCGCCCTGCTGCTGCACATTCTTGCTGATGTCCTGGGGATTGAAGCTGATGGAGGTATAGAAGTACGTAAAGGCAATGATCAGCAGCGCGGTGACGGTCAGGTAAGCCCAGCTGGTGCTGCCCATGTACCTGCTCCACCAAATATAGATGCCGCTTTCGGTGCCGCCGAGCAATTGGATGATGGTGCCGGGGAATGCCATGAAGGAATAAGCGAAGATCAAGGGCAGCACGCCCGTGGAGTTCACCTTCATGGGGATGTGGGTGCTCTGGCCGCCGTACATCTTGCGGCCCACCACGCGCTTGGCATACTGAACGGGAACACGGCGCTCACCCATGTCCACAAACGTGACCAGAGTGATCATCACCAGCGCCGCCAGTATGATGACCAACAGCGTCATCCAGGCGGTTACGGTGGAAGCCCTGCTGATGCCTTCTACGATGAACCCG
The DNA here is from genome assembly GCA_023411395.1 of Bacillota bacterium. Lineage (GTDB taxonomy): Bacteria > Bacillota > Clostridia > Christensenellales > Aristaeellaceae > JAEWAH01. The sequence continues at coordinate 10,635 of JAEYOV010000051.1, read as the reverse complement.
TTGAACAGGTTGTTCACGATACCGGCAAAGATCAAAAGGGAAATACCGTTGCCGATGCCTTTTTCGGTGATGCGTTCGCCAATCCACATGGCCAGGGCCGTGCCGCCGGCCATGCTGATACCGACCATCGCATAATTGAACCAGCCGGCCTTGATATAGCCAAGACCTGCCACCAGGCCGATGGCCTGAACCACTGCCAAGCCTACGGTGACATAGCGGGTGATCTGGGCGATCTTCTTACGGCCCTCTTCGCCTTCCTTCTGCATCCGCTCCAGCGCCGGGATGGCAATGGTAAGCAATTGCATGATAATCGAAGAGTTGATGTACGGTGTAATGCCCATAGCCATAATGGACATCTGGGACAGATTGCCACCAGTCATCATGTTCATCAGGTCCAGCAGAGGGAGCTGGGCGCCGCCCGACTTTAGCGCTTCCTGCACGGCGGCAATGTTCACTCCCGGGGCGGGAATGACGCCCACCAGCCGGAAAAGAAGCAGCATGCCAAGCGTATACAGGATCTTCTTGCGCAGGTCTTCCACCCGCCAGGCATTGCGAAGGGTTTCCCACATGGTCAGATCACCTCGGCTTTCCCGCCGAGAGCCTCGATCTTTTCTTTGGCAGATTCCGTGAACTTGTCCGCCTTCACGATAAGCTTCCGGGTCAGCTCGCCGCCGCCCAGAATCTTCACGCCGTCCAGTGTCTTCTTGATGATGCCGGCGCTCATGAGGGACTCAACAGTAACCACAGCTCCATCTTCGAAAATGTCCAGGCGCTCCACGTTTACAGTTGCGTATTCCTTGCCGAAAATATTGGTAAAGCCGCGCTTGGGAACGCGGCGAACCAGAGGCATCTGGCCGCCTTCAAAGCCGGGGCCCTTGCCGCCGCCGGAGCGGGCACGGGCACCTTTATGGCCCTTGCCGGAGGTTTTGCCCAAACCGGAACCCGTGCCGCGGCCCAGTCGCTTGGGCGCGGTGGTGGAACCCGGAGCAGGCTTCAACTCGTGCAGTTTCATGGGTTCTCCCTCCTTACTCGCTGATTTCTTCCACGGTGACCATGTGCTTCACCCGGAAGATCTGCCCGCGGACGCAGGGATTATCCTCCCTGATGACACTTTGGCCTACCTTGCGCAAGCCCAAGGCTTTCACGGTGTCAATGTGCTTTTGCAGGCTGGAGATGGGAGATTTGATCAATGTAACTTTCAACTTCATTGTCGTGTCCTCCTCAGCCCAGCAGTTCTTCTACGGTCTTGCCGCGAAGCCGCGCCACCTGTTCGGCGGAGCGGAGGGTTCTGAGCCCCTCCAGGGTGGCCTTCACCATGTTGATGGGATTGCTGGTGCCAAAAGACTTGGTCCGGATATCCTTGACACCCGCCATCTCCAGCACGGCGCGGGCTCCGCCGCCGGCGATGATGCCGGCGCCTTCCTGCGCGGGAAGGAGAACGACCTTGCCGGTACCATAGTAGCCTACCGCCTCGTGGGGAATGGTGGTGCCTTTCATGGGCACGGTTACCAGATGCTTTTTGGCATCTTCCACCGCTTTGCGGATGGCCTCGGGAATTTCCGCGGCCTTGCCCATGCCGGCGCCTACGCGGCCTTTTTCATCGCCCACCACAACCAGCGCAGAAAAGCGGAAGTTGCGGCCGCCCTTTACGACCTTCACGACGCGGTTGACAGCCACCAGCTTTTCTTTGAATTCGCTGACCTGTTCGAAGCGTTGCATGATAGTGTCCTCCTTCTAATCAGAAATCCAGCCCGGCTTCCCGGGCGCCGGCAGCCAATTCCGCGACACGACCGGTATACACATAGCCGCCCCGGTCGAAGACCACCTGCTTGATGCCGGCCTGGAGGGCACGCTCGGCCACGAGCTTGCCGACGAGTTTCGAAGCGCCCTTCTTGCTGGCTTCCGCCAATTGCCCCTTCAGGTTGGGGTCCACGGTGGAAGCGGATACAAGGGTTACTCCCTTGCTGTCATCAATGATCTGAACATAAATATGGTTCAGGCTGCGGTATACACAAAGACGCGGCATATCCGGGGTGCCGCTGATCTTTTTGCGTACGCGCGCGTGGCGGATCACGCGGATCTCGTTGCGGTCACGCTTTTTGAACATGTGCGTTCACTCCCTTTCTTACTTCTTGCCGGTCTTGCCTTCCTTGCGGCGGATCCGCTCGGTATCGTACTTGATGCCCTTGCCAAGGTACGGTTCGGGCTCACGCACGGCGCGGATGTCGGCGGCAAAGCTGCCCACCTGCTGTTTGTCGATGCCCTTGACGATTACCTTGGTGGGGGCAGGGGTCTCAAAGGTAATGTTGGCCGGGGCATCAAAGACCACGGGATGGGAATAGCCCACGTTCAGCGTCAGCTTTTTGCCTTCCGCCGCAGCGCGGTAACCGGTGCCCACCAGTTCCAAAGTCTTGCTGAAGCCGTCGGTAACGCCAACCACCATGTTGTTGACCAAACTGCGGTACAGCCCGTGAAGCGCCTTGTGGGGCTTGGAATCAGTAGGACGTTGAAGGGTCAGTACGTTCCCTTCCTGCTGCACGGTAATATCCCGGTTCACCCACTGGGACAATTCTCCCTTGGGGCCTTTCACCGTAACGGTGTTGTCCTGGGAAACCGTGACCGTCACGCCCTTGGGGACGGTGATCGGAAGCTTTCCGATTCGAGACATAATCGCACCTCCATAGACAGTCGGTTTACCAGATATAGGCCAGCACTTCGCCGCCCACTAAGTTCCTGCGGGCTTCCTTGTCGGTCATCAGGCCCTTCGAGGTGCTGATGATGGCGATTCCGAGGCCGCCCAGCACCTTGGGCAGTTCTTCGCAGCGGGCATACACGCGCAGGCCCGGACGGCTGATACGCTTCAAACCTGCGATAACGGGCTGCTGCTTGCCGTTGACGTACTTCAAAACAATTTTGATGTTCCCCGCGGGGCCTTCATCCTGAAAATCGATGGATTTCACATATCCTTCCGCCAGCAGAATCTTGGCAATGGACTTCTTGAGGTTGCTTGCGGGCAACGTCACGGCGTCGTGCTTGGCGATTTGCGCATTGCGGATGCGGGTCAGCATATCGGCAATGGGATCATTCACAACCATAGTGGAACCTCCTTCCGTTCTTCCCCGCTTACCAGCTGGCCTTGCGGACACCGGGGATCTGGCCGGCATAGGCCAATTCTCTGAAGCAGATGCGGCACACGCCGTACTTGCGGAGCACCGAGTGGGGCCGGCCGCACAGGCGGCAACGGGTGTAGGCGCGGGTGGAGAATTTCGCTGGCCTTTGTTGTTTGAGAATCATGCTGGTCTTAGCCACTTTGTGTTTTCCTCCTTCCCTTACTGTGCGAACGGCATGCCCAGGAGCCGAAGCAGTTCCATGCATTCCTCGTCCGTCTTGGCGGTGGTCACGAAGATGATTTCCATACCCCGTACCTTTTCCACCTTGTCGTAGTCGATTTCAGGAAACAGGAGCTGTTCGCGGATGCCCAGGGCATAGTTGCCGCGGCCGTCGAAAGCCTTTACGGATACGCCGCGGAAGTCACGCACGCGGGGAAGTGCCACATTCATCAATTTATCGATGAACTCTTCCATCCGGACGCCCCGGATGGTGACCTTTGCGCCGATGTTCATGCCCTCGCGCACCTTGAAGTTGGCGATGCTCTTGCGGGCCTTGGTGATTTGAGCCTTCTGGCCGGCGATGGCGGTCAGCTCCGCCACAGCGCCTTCCAACGCCTTCGCGTTATCCTTGCAGTCGCCCAAACCCATATTGATGACGACCTTCGAAAGCTTGGGGATCTCCATCACATTTTTGTAGCCGAATTTCTGCTTCAGGGCAGGCACAGCTTCGGCCAGGTATTTTTCATGCATTCTAGTAGCCATTTGCCGCTTCCTCTCCCTTTATCAGTCGATCTTCGCCTTGCACTTTTTGCAGACGCGGACCATTTTCTTTACCTTTTCGCCGTTTTCCTTCTCCACCACATCAGCCATGCGGCCAATTCTGGTAGCGGCGCCGCACTTGGGGCAGATGAGCATCACATTGGAAGCGTTGATGGCGCTTTCCTTGTGGATGATGCCGCCGGGCTGGCCCTGCCTGCGGGGCTTCTGATGCTTTGTGACAACGGCCACGCCTTCCACGATAACCTTGCCGGTCTTGGGATAGGCGGTGAGGATCTTGCCCTTTTTGCCCTTATCGTCACCGGAGATGACAACGACCTGGTCTTTGGAGCGGATATGCATAATCGTCACACCTCCTTACAGTACTTCCGGGGCCAGCGAGACGATCTTCATGAAATCCTTCTCGCGCAGTTCCCGGGCGACAGGCCCGAAGATACGGGTCCCGCGGGGCATTTTTTGTTCGTTGATGATGACGGCTGCGTTATCATCAAAGCGGATGTAACTGCCGTCGGGGCGGCGCTTCTGCTTGCGCATGCGCACCACAACAGCCTTGACCACATCGCCTTTTTTGACGGTGCCACCGGGTGTGGCCGTCTTCACGCTGGCCACGATGATATCGCCAATGGATCCATCCCGGCGGAAGGAGCCGCCCAGGACACGGATGCACATGATTTCCTTGGCGCCGGAATTGTCGGCCACCTTCAGTCGCGTCTGCGGCTGGATCATAGGGGTTTTCCTCCTTTACGACGGCTCACTTCGCCTTTTCGATGATCTCCACCAGGCGCCAGCGTTTGTCGTGGCTCAGCGGGCGGGTTTCCATCACGCGCACGGTATCGCCGACACCGCATTCGTTCTTCTCGTCATGGGCTTTGAGCTTGCTGGTCTGGTTCATGATTTTCCCATACAGCGGATGGCGGACGCGGGTTTTTATCGAAACGACAATGGTCTTGTCCATCTTGTCGCTGACCACGACGCCGATGCGTTCCTTGCGGATTCCTCTTTGTTCAGACATGGAAACGGCTGCCTCCTTTCACGTCTTGTTACGCCTGCTTCTGGTCGAGAGCACGCAAAACGGTCTTCGCACGGGCGATGTCCCGCTTCACGGAAACGATCTGCATGGTGTTCTCCAACTGACCGGTGGCAAGCTGGAAACGAAGGGTGAACAGCTCGCTTTTCAATTCCTTGATCCTATCGTTCAATTGAACGGTGTTCATAGCGGCGAATTCGCTGGCCTTCATTTGCTTTCACCACCCGCTTGCGTATTTTGCTCCCCACGCACGAGGATCTTGGTTTTGAGTGGCAGCTTGTGGCTGGCCAGGCGCAGCGCTTCCCGGGCATCGTTTTCGGGCACGCCGGCGATTTCAAAGAGGACGCGGCCGGGTTTTACAACGGCCACCCAGTATTCGGGAGAACCTTTACCGGAACCCATGCGGGTTTCGGCGGGCTTTTCCGTTACGGGCTTGTCGGGAAAAATCTTGATCCATACCTGGCCGCCGCGCTTTGTGTAGCGGGTCAGGGCGATACGGGCTGCCTCAATCTGCTGGCTGGTGACCCATACGGGCTCCATGGCCACAAGGCCAAATTCGCCGTAGGCCAGGAAATTGCCGCGGCTGGCCTTTCCCTTCATGCGGCCGCGGAAGACGCGGCGGCGCTTTACACGTTTGGGCATCAACATGGATTACTTGCCTCCTTCGGTCCGGGCAGCGGCCGGGGATTTCTTGGCCTTGGGCAGGATTTGGCCCTTGTAGATCCAAACCTTCACGCCCAGGCGGCCGTAAGTGGTCTTGGCCTCGGCAAAACCATAGTCAATGTTGGCCCGAAGCGTCTGCAGGGGGATGGACCCCTCGTGGTAGTGCTCGGTGCGGGCGATGTCCGCGCCACCCAGGCGGCCGCTGACGCAGGTCTTGATCCCTTTGGCGCCGCTCTTCATGGCCCGTTGCAGCGCCTGCTTCATGGCACGGCGGAAGCTGATGCGCTTTTCAAGCTGCTGTGCAATGTTTTCAGCCATCAATTGGGCGTCCAGGTCAGGCTGCTTGATCTCCAGCACGTTCAAATTGGCGGGATGCCCCAGGAACTGCTCGATGTCCTTTTTCAAAGACTCGATGCCGGCACCGCCGCGGCCGATGATCATGCCGGGCTTGGCAGTAAAAATGTTCACCGTCAGGCGGCTGGCGCTGCGTTCGATATCGATCCGGCTGATACCGGTGGCATAATATTTACCCTTCAGCATTTCGCGGAGCTTGTAATCCTCAATGAGGTTGTTCGCGAAATCCTTTTTGCCGGCGTACCAGCGGGTGCTCCAGTCAAAGATCACACCGACGCGAGCGCCGTGCGGATTTACCTTCTGGCCCATGGAAAAACCTCCCTCGGATTACTTTTGGTCCAGCACCACGCTGATATGGCTGGTGCGTTTGAGCATGGGGGCGGCGCTGCCGCGGCTGCGGGCCACAAAACGCTTGAGCGTGGGGCCCGGGTTGGCGCAAATCTCGGCAACATACAGAGAGCTGCGGTCCATCTCCTTGTTGTTCACCGCGTTGGCGATGGCGCTACTTAACACCTTTGCTACCACGGGGGAAGCTGCCTTGGGGGTATACATCAGGATGGCCAGGGCTTCGTCCACCTTTTTCCCGCGGATCAGATCGATGACGATTTTGACCTTGCGGGAGGAGATGCGGATATACCTGGCATGAGCGCGGGGCCGCTTATCGGCATTGGCCTTGCGGGCCGCGGCCTTTTCCTTGGATCTGGTTGCCATAGCTTGTCACTCCTTCCGTCTTACTTGCGGGCGGTGGCCTTTTCGCCGGCGTGGCCCCGGAAGGTCCGCGTGGGGGCGAATTCGCCGAGCTTGTGGCCTACCATGTCCTCGGTGACATAGACGGGCACATGCTTGCGGCCGTCATGCACGGCGATGGTGTGGCCCACGAAATCCGGAAAGATGGTGGAAGCCCTGGACCAGGTTTTCAGCACGCTCTTTTTCCCGGAGGTATTCATTTCGGTAACGCGCTTGAGCAGCGCTTCATTTACGAAAGGTCCCTTTTTAACGGAACGGCTCATGATGGGTTGCCTCCTTCCTACTGGCTAAAGCGGTCACTTGCTGCCCGCGCGCTTGACGATCATCTTGTTGGAATACTTCTTGTGCTTGCGGGTCTTCAGCCCCAGAGCGACCTTGCCCCAGGGAGTCACGGGAGCGGGCATGCCGACAGGAGATTTGCCCTCGCCGCCGCCGTGGGGATGGTCAACCGGGTTCATAACCACGCCGCGGACGGTGGGCCGGATGCCCATGTGGCGCTTGCGGCCGGCTTTGCCGATCCGGATGTTTTCGTGATCACTGTTGTCCACGGTGCCGATGGTAGCCTTGGCATTCATGGGCAGGCGGCGGACTTCGCCGGAGGGGAGCCGGACCTGGGCGTAAGCGCCCTCCTTGGCCATGAGCTGCGCGCTCATGCCGGCGGAGCGGACGAGCTGGCCGCCGCGGCCGGGCCTGATCTCAATGTTATGAATCAGCGTACCCACGGGGATGTTGGAAAGAGGCAGCGTGTTGCCGGGCTTGATGTCGGCAGTTTCGCCGCTGACCACCTTGTCGCCAACGCTCAAACCCTGGGGGGCCAGGATGTAGCGCTTCTCGCCGTCGGCATAGTTCAAAAGGGCGATGAAGGCTGAGCGGTTGGGATCGTATTCGATGGAGGCCACCTTGGCGGGGATGTCCAGCTTGTTGCGCTTGAAATCGATGATGCGGTACTTGATCTTGTTTCCGCCGCCCTGGTGACGGACGGTGATCTTGCCCTGCTTGTTGCGGCCGGCGTTCTTTTTGAGGTATTCCACCAAGGACTTTTCGGGAGTCTTCCTAGTGATCTCCTCAAACGTTAGAACCGACATAAAGCGCCGGGCGGGCGAAGTCGGCTTATAAAGACGGATAGCCATTGTTCTTGTCCTCCCTGCTTTACTGGGCCATGCCCTCAAAGAATTGGATGGGTTTCGACTCTTTCTTGAGCGTTACATAGGCCTTCTTGATCTCGGGGGTGCGGCCGGAATATTTGCCCTGCCGCTTGATTTTGCCCAGGGTGCGCAGGGTATTCACCTTGTCCACCTGGATGCCGTCGTCCTTGAAAATGGCTTCCAGCGCCTGCTTGATTTCTGTCTTGTTGGCGGTCATGGCCACTTCGAACACATAGCGCTTTTCGCCGATGCCATCGTACGCTTTTTCGGTCAGCACCGGGCGCAGGATGATGTCATGGGGATCCTTCATTGCGCGTACACCTCCTCCACGCTCTTGGTCGCTTCCTTGGTGAAGATAATCTTGCCGGCGCGCAGGATGTCGTACACGTTCAGGGTGTTGACGTACGCGGTTGTAAGGTTCGCGATATTGCGGGCCGCGCGGACCACGGTTTCGTCCGGAGCGGGAAGCACCATGAGCGCGGTCTTCTGAACGCCCAGCTTGGCAAGCATGGCGGCCATCAGCTTGGTTTTGGCTTCGGGGAGAGCGATAGAATCCACAACGGTGATTTCACCGGCGTTGAATTTGGCGGTCAAAGCGCTTTTGAAGGCCAGGCGGCGAACCTTGCGGTTGACGTTCACCACATAGTCGCGGGGCTTGGGAGCAAAGACCACGCCGCCGTGGCGAAACTGTGGAGCGCGGTTGCCATGGTGGCGGGCATTGCCGGTGCCCTTCTGACGGTAGATTTTCCGACCGCCGCCGCGGACTTCACCGCGGGTCAGGGCGCTTTGCGTGCCCTGGCGCTTATTGGCCAGAATGGAGCGGACCACCAGGTGCATGGCAGGTTCATGGATCTCGGCGGCAAAAATGTCGTCGCTGAGTTCGATTTCGCCGATGGCCGCGCCTTCCATGTTATAAAGAGCAGTCTTGGGCATAATGACATTCCTCCTTCATGCAGGCTCAGGCCTTGACCGTATTGCGGACCAGGAGCACGGTCCCCTTGGGGCCGGGCACAGCGCCCTTGACCAAAAGGAGATTGCGCTCCGCGTCCACCTGAACGATTTCCAGATTTTGAATGGTTACGCGCTCCACGCCATAATGGCCGGGCATTTTTTTATTCTTGAACACGTGGGCGGGATGGGTGTTTGCGCTCATGGAGCCTACGCCGCGGTGATACTTGGAGCCGTGGGCCATGGGGCCGGTATGCTGGTTCCAGCGGTAAATGGCGCCGGTAAAACCATGGCCCTTGCTGGTGCCGACCACATCGATCTTGTCTCCGGCTGCAAACACATCAGCCTTCAGTTCCTGGCCGACGTTATAGGAAGCGGAATCTTCCAGGCGCAGTTCCCGCAGGGTGCGGCAGGGAGCTGCTCCGGCCTTTTTGAAGTGGCCGGCTTCGGGCTTGTTGAGAAGCTTCCTGGCGCGGTTTTCCGCCAAAGCGTCAAACCCTACCTGAATGGCCTCGTACCCGTCTTTTTCAACGGTCTTTTTCTGCACGACAGTGCAGGGGCCTGCTTCGATCACGGTAACCGGCACCAGGCGTCCGTCTTTGGTAAACACCTGAGTCATGCCGAGCTTTTTGCCTACGATGGCTTTTTTCATGTATCTTACACCTCCTGCTCTTTGGTCTTACAGCTTGATTTCGATTTCGACACCAGCAGGAAGATCGAGCTTCATCATGGCGTCCACGGTGCGGGGGTTGGGGTTGTGGATGTCGATCAGGCGCTTGTGTGTGCGCTTTTCGAACTGCTCGCGGCTGTCCTTGTACTTGTGGGGCGCGCGCAGAATGGTGACGATTTCCTTCTCCGTGGGAAGGGGGATGGGGCCGGACACACGAGCGCCGGTCCGCTTGGCGGTGTCCACGATCCGCTCGGCAGACTGGTCGATGAGGTGATGCTCGTACGCCTTGAGCTTGATACGGATTTTCTGGCTGGCCATTGAATACCCTCCTTGATCGTTCTCAAGTACACGCTGCCGGGTGTGCCATAAGGCGGCACGCAAGCACGCGCCTTAAGTCCGCCGCCCGATTAACGGGCTGGTCCATGATAATTACCCGCCTGGCCTGGCGGCAACTTACCACTTCATCCCTTGGACAGACAACTATATCATTATAAAGCACGTTGTTTTTTTTTGCAATAGTTTTACGTAAGTTCCACAAACATTTTTTTTGCGTTTTTCGTAAAGTTTACCCCGGAAAAGCAAGCATTTGCGCCTGTGCGCTGCTTTTCCACTATCCACTGCTCCGGGTGTGTCCATATTTTCCGTCTGCCGTCTCGTCCGCAGTATTCCAGTGCACTTTTTTATTCTGCTACGCCCGATTCCCGTTGATCCGGCTTGTTTTTTGAAACCATGCATATCCACGCGTCCGTGTGTGTCAAAGTTGCGTCTGAAAAAAGCCCCGCAAGGGGGAGAAAACAGGAACTGCGCAAGGGATGGAATACGGTCATGCGCCAAACCCCATATATTGTGTCCCGGAAGAACCCTTAGCGGGTAGTGCCGGCAATGGCAAACACCAGCACGGCCAGCCCCAGGACGATGACAAAAACGAGCGCTTTGCCCAAAGCAGCCTTGAGCTTTTGCCTGCGGGCCATGCGCTGCCGGTCGCGTTCCATATGGCTTTCCTCCCCGCGCTCTTTCGAAAAAGGAAAAGGGGGAATCCGTATACGGATTCCCCCGCAGATCAGCCGGTCATTCGATCACGCTGACCACGACGCCGGAGCCCACGGTACGGCCGCCTTCGCGAATGGCGAAGCGCAGGCCCTGCTCGATGGCGATGGGGGTGATGAGCATGATTTCCATGTCGATATGGTCGCC